>NZ_JBLKCH010000003.1:108775-385505 GCF_047531125.1 Enterobacter sp. HK-058-C-ECC | reverse complement strand
CCCTGTAAAGCCCGCCCTCTCGGCGCATCCATGCGCCTCGCCCCGGCCTGCAGGAAACGCCTCAGCGATTTACAGCCGGACCAGAGCATCGCTGAAAGTCTTCACTCGTTCTGAAACAAGGTTATTGCTTCTGCTTATAAATTACTGGGGAGCCCACAGTCCAAAGGGAGAGGGAATAAACAAAAAAAAGCTCCCGATTGGGAGCTTTTTCACGGTCAGGACAGGTTAGTCGTCCAGGAAGCTACGCAGCACTTCAGAGCGGCTTGGATGACGCAGCTTACGCAGCGCCTTCGCTTCGATCTGACGGATACGTTCGCGGGTAACGTCGAACTGTTTACCCACTTCTTCCAGCGTGTGGTCGGTGTTCATATCGATACCGAAACGCATACGCAGGACTTTCGCTTCACGGGCGGTCAGGCCAGCCAGGACGTCGTGCGTTGCGGCACGCAGGCTCTCGGTGGTGGCAGAGTCCAGCGGCAGCTCGAGGGTGGTATCCTCGATGAAATCACCCAGATGCGAATCTTCATCATCACCGATTGGTGTTTCCATGGAGATTGGCTCTTTGGCGATCTTCAGCACTTTACGGATCTTGTCTTCCGGCATCAGCATGCGCTCGGCCAGCTCTTCTGGCGTCGGCTCGCGGCCCATCTCCTGCAGCATCTGGCGGGAGATACGGTTGAGCTTGTTGATGGTCTCAATCATATGCACCGGAATACGGATGGTGCGCGCCTGATCCGCGATAGAGCGGGTGATAGCCTGACGGATCCACCAGGTTGCGTAGGTGGAGAACTTGTAACCACGACGGTATTCAAACTTATCTACCGCTTTCATCAGACCGATGTTGCCTTCCTGAATCAGATCCAGGAACTGCAGACCACGGTTGGTGTATTTCTTGGCGATAGAGATAACCAGACGCAAGTTCGCTTCAACCATCTCTTTCTTCGCACGGCGGGCTTTCGCTTCACCGATGGACATGCGACGGTTGATGTCTTTGACCTGCTCGATGGTCAGGCCGGTCTCTTCTTCAATCTGCTGCAGCTTCTGCAGACCGCGATAGACATCGTCCTTCACGTCGTGCAGTTTTTCAGACCATGGCTTGTTCATCGCGATAGCCGCGTTGAACCAGGTTTCGCTGGTTTCGTTGCCGGTGAAGAGGGTGATGAAGTTCTTCTTCGGCATTTTGCACTGCTCAACGCACAGCTTCATGATGATGCGTTCCTGGGTGCGTACGCGATCCATCATCACGCGCATGCTGTTCACCAGGTAGTCGAACTGTTTTGGCACCAGGCGGAACTGTTTGAACACTTCAGACAGCTTCAGGATCTCTTCCTGAGCGGCAGCGTGGCTGCGGCCTTTCGCTTTGATGGTGTCACGCGTCACTTCGTACTGGGTACGCAGCTCGGCAAACTTCTCACGCGCCAGTTCCGGGTCGATGCTGTTGTCATCGTCCGCGGTGTCGTCGTCGCTCTCTTCCTCATCTTCGTCTTCGTCGTCATCCATCTCTTCCTGAGACAGCTCAGAACCGACGTGAGTGGCGGTAGGCGCCATATCTTCTTCAGCGTTCGGGTCGACAAAACCGGTGATCAGGTCAGACAGGCGCGCTTCTTCCGCTTCAACGCGATCGTACTGCTCCAGCAGATAGGTGATCGCTTCCGGGTACTCGGCAACAGAGCACTGAACCTGGTTGATCCCGTCTTCGATGCGTTTTGCGATGTCAATTTCGCCTTCGCGGGTCAACAGTTCAACGGTACCCATTTCGCGCATGTACATGCGGACCGGGTCAGTGGTACGCCCGATTTCAGATTCCACGCTGGACAGTACCTGTGCAGCAGCTTCTTCCGCATCTTCGTCAGTGTTGTTGGAGGTTTCAGCCAGCAACAGATCATCGGCATCCGGTGCTTCTTCCATCACCTGAATGCCCATGTCATTGATCATTTGGATGATGTCTTCGATTTGATCTGAATCGACGATATCTTCCGGCAGATGGTCATTGACCTCGGCATAGGTCAGATAGCCTTGCTCCTTACCACGTTGGACAAGAAGTTTCAGCTGTGACTGCGGGTTTTGCTCCATAAGACGGTATCCACACTTAATTCGTTTGATTGGTGTCGGCGATGGGGCTGCCAACCTTTAAAGCGAGGGCGTACTTATATTTTTGCCGCTGCCTCTCAGTGCGGCTGCCGGGGGCTTCCCGATCGATATTCGGCACTTAAGCCGTTAAATACTTCATCCTTCACGTTGTCTCTGCGTTAGCTGCGTTCTCTCATCCTGGTCATGTACTTATGTACACTCCCAGGACTTCGTTCGCTTGCTGCCTTGATACAACGCGAATGATTTTGTCTTTCACTTATTTTCTTGCCAGTTCCTGGTTAATCATCCAGAGCTCCCGGCGTTCTTCGCTGCTTAAACCGTGTGTGCGCTCGCGAGCTATCAACTCTTCCTGGCGCAGCTCAAGCATCGAATCAAACATATGGTTGAGTGAGTCGGTGAACGTTTTTTCTGCAATGTCCTTATCTGCTATATCGTCCCACATCGACAATTTTTCAAGGGTAGCGGCCTCTTTTGTGCCGCGATAATGCTCTAAAAGTTGTCCGGTGGTCAGACCTGGCTGAGACAAACACGTGTTGACCAGTTCTGAAAATAAGCCAAGTCCGGGCAATTTTTCGTGGTCCAAACCCGCCAGCGACGGCACCTGCGGCGCCAGCTCGGGGTTTTGGACCAGTAACCCTATCAGTATACGCATGGTTGTACGTTTTAGCTGAGGCGCGGGGCGAACCGTGCCGTTTTCAGCCTGTTTAGGCATTAAACGTTCAAGCTGGCTGTCATCCAGAATGCCGAGCTTGTTGCCTAGCTCCTGACGCAGGTAGATGCGCAGCGTTTCGCCGGGCACTTGACTGATTAACGGCAGCGCCAGCGTGCTGAGCTGCGCGCGCCCGTCAGGGGTACTCAAATCGACCTGCGGCATCAGGCTGTTAAACAAAAACGTGGAGAGCGGCTGAGCCTGCTCCATCCGCGCTTCAAACGCCGCTTTACCCTCTTTACGCACCAGCGTATCCGGGTCTTCACCGTCGGGCAGGAACATAAAGCGCAACTGACGCCCGTCGGTCATATAGGGTAGCGCGGTTTCCAGCGCGCGCCAGGCGGCGTCGCGTCCGGCGCGGTCTCCGTCGTAACAACAAATCACGTTGTTGGTCACGCGGAACAGCAGCTGAATGTGATCCGCTGTCGTGGACGTTCCTAACGACGCCACCGCGTAGTTGATGTCGTACTGCGCCAGCGCAACGACGTCCATATAGCCTTCGACGACCAGAAGACGCGGAGGTTCCGCGTTATCCTGCTGCGCCTCATAAAGACCGTAAAGCTGGCGGCCCTTATGGAAAATATCGGTTTCCGGAGAGTTGAGGTACTTCGGCAGGGCATCACCCAGCACGCGACCACCAAAACCAATTACCCGGCCTCGCTTGTCGCGGATTGGGAACATCACCCGTTCGCGGAAGCGGTCGTAGCTTCGTCCCTGGTCGTTGGTGACCAGCATGCCTGCATCGATGAGAGATTTACGATCTTCGCTATTGCCGCCAAAACGCTTTAACACGTTGTCCCAGCCGGGCGGGGCGTAGCCAATAGCGAAACGCGCAATGACATCGTCGCTCAGTCCGCGCTTGTTCAGATACTGACGCGCAGGCTCAGCCGCAGAGTGCTTAAGAGACTGTTGGTAAAACGAATTCAGGCCATCCATCAGTTGATACAGCGTTTGCCGTTGATGGCGCTCGATCTGACTTGGCCCACTGCCTGCTTCATACGGCACTTCAAGGTTATGCATTGCCGCCAGCTCTTCGACGGTTTCAACGAACTCGAGCTTGTCGTAGTTCATTAAAAAATCAACGGCATTACCGTGAGCACCACAGCCGAAGCAATGGTAAAACTGCTTTTCACCGTTTACGGTGAAGGAGGGGGTTTTTTCGTTATGGAACGGACAGCACGCATGGTAATTCTTGCCCTGCTTTTTCAGCTTTACCCGCGCGTCGATGAGATCGACGATGTCGGTTCTGGCGAGCAGGTCATTGATGAAAACGCGTGGGATTCTTCCGGCCATATGCCCCAAAATTTAAGCGACTTATAAACGAAAACAAGCCGCGCATTCCTTCCGGAAGCACGGCCTTACGACTATTACTCTGTCTGTCAATTGAGGGCTGAGGCCCTCAACCAATTAGTACAGACGAGTACGGCGTGCGTTTTCGCGAGCCAGTTTCTTCGCGTGACGTTTCACAGCGGAAGCTTTAGCGCGCTTACGTTCGGTCGTTGGTTTTTCATAAAACTCACGACGACGAACTTCAGCCAGAACACCTGCTTTCTCGCATGAACGTTTGAAGCGACGCAGTGCTACGTCGAACGGCTCGTTTTCACGTACTTTAATTACCGGCATGTAACTCTCACCTTTAATAAATTCGGTTTGCCGCTGGCATCAACGCCAGCTTATTTCAAAATGGTGCGGAATTTTACTGCAAATGCTGCTGCTTTGTAAAGCACCGATGCGATTTTGAAAGGGACTTTAATAAGGGTGAGGAGTATACACGAGCCTTCTTCCTGGGGCGAACAAAGTTTTACATCAACCCGCCCAGGCTCTACACTGCGCGGTATTGAAACGAGGTAAAACAAGTCATGCGTGTACTGGGTATTGAAACATCCTGCGATGAAACCGGCATCGCCATTTACGACGACGAACAAGGGCTTCTGGCCAACCAACTGTATAGTCAGGTGAAATTGCACGCTGACTACGGCGGCGTCGTGCCTGAACTGGCCTCTCGTGACCACGTGCGTAAAACGGTTCCCCTGATTCAGGCGGCGCTGAAAGAGGCCGGGTTAAGTTCAACCGATATTGATGCCGTAGCCTATACCGCCGGCCCGGGCCTGGTCGGCGCGCTGCTGGTCGGCGCGACGGTTGGCCGTTCGCTGGCCTTCGCGTGGGACGTGCCGGCCATCCCGGTTCACCATATGGAAGGGCACCTTCTGGCGCCGATGCTGGAAGAGAATCCGCCTGAATTCCCGTTTGTGGCGCTGCTGGTCTCCGGCGGCCATACGCAGTTGATTAGCGTCACGGGCATTGGCAAGTACGAGCTGCTGGGCGAGTCGATCGACGACGCCGCCGGTGAAGCGTTCGACAAAACCGCCAAGCTGCTGGGACTCGATTACCCAGGCGGCCCGATGCTGTCCAAAATGGCGTCGCAGGGAACGGAAGGGCGCTTTGTCTTCCCGCGTCCGATGACCGACCGTCCGGGGCTGGACTTCAGCTTCTCCGGGTTGAAAACCTTCGCAGCCAACACGATCCGCAATAACGACGACAGCGATCAGACCCGCGCCGATATCGCCCGCGCGTTTGAAGATGCAGTGGTGGATACGCTGATGATCAAGTGCAAGCGCGCGCTGGATCAGACCGGCTTCAAGCGTCTGGTGATGGCGGGCGGCGTCAGCGCCAACCGCACGCTGCGCGCGAAGCTCGCCGAGATGATGCAAAAGCGTCGCGGAGAAGTGTTCTACGCGCGTCCGGAATTCTGCACCGATAACGGGGCGATGATCGCCTACGCGGGGATGGTGCGCCTGAACGCTGGCGCAACGTCTGACCTGAGCGTGTCCGTGCGTCCGCGCTGGCCGCTGGCGGAACTGCCTGAGGCGTGAGTTTTTTTGCCCGGTGGCGCTGCGCTTACCGGGCCTACAAAACCGTAGGCCGGGTCAGGCGAAGCCGCCACCCGGCAACAAACCGCACTACACCCGCAGCATCCCTTTCTCTTCCAGAAACGCAATAATCGTCCCCAGGCCGTCCCCCGCCTTCAGGTTGGTAAACGTCCATGGACGCTCGCCGCGCATGCGGTTGGTATCGCGTTCCATCACCTCCAGCGAGGCGCCGACGTACGGCGCGAGATCGGTTTTGTTGATCACCAGAAAATCGGATTTGGTGATCCCCGGTCCGCCCTTGCGCGGAATTTTTTCCCCTTCGGCCACGTCGATCACGTAGATGGTCAGATCCGCCAGCTCCGGGCTGAACGTCGCGCTCAGGTTGTCCCCGCCGCTTTCCACGAAGATCAGATCCAGATTACCGAATTTCTCGCTGAGCGCTTCCACCGCCGCAAGGTTCATTGAGGCATCTTCGCGGATGGCGGTATGCGGGCAGCCGCCGGTCTCCACGCCCACAATGCGCTCCGGCGCCAGCGCGCCCGCTTCGGTCAGGATGCGCTGATCCTCTTTGGTGTAGATATCGTTGGTTACCACCGCAAGATGGTAGGTATCGCGCATCGCCTTGCAGAGCGCTTCCAGCAGCGCGGTTTTACCCGACCCTACCGGGCCACCCACGCCCACGCGCAGGGGATGTTTGTAATCAGCCATGTTGACTCCTCAGGAACGGAATAGTCGTGAATATTGGGTTTCGTGGCGCGCGGAAGCGATGGCGGACAGCGGCGTTGCTGCGCCCAGCGCGTCGTCGCGACGTAAAAAGGCCTGTTCAAGCCCAGCGGCAAAATGGTCGCTCAGTTCGATAATCAGCTGCTGCGCGGCCTGCTGCCCAAACGGCACCAGCTTAACGCCCGCCATGACCGCGCTCTCAATCCAGCTGTATCCCAGGCTCAGCGCCAGCTCGCGCACGTCAATGCCCCATCGCACGCCGAGCCACGCCATGCCGCAGAGCTGGCTTTGCCTGCACAGCGCCAGCCATTCTGCCGGGCAGTCCGGCTCCCAGCTTTTAATCAGGCGCGTAAAGGCCGCCCCGCGGTTGCGTTCTTCTTCACGCAGCTCTCGCGTTTCCCGGCAGGCGAGCAGGTATGCCGTCCAGCGTTTGGCCGTTGCCAGATCGTGCCGATCGCAGGCCTGACAGAGACGGTGAAACAGCGGCAGATCGACGCAGAAAAAACTCTGCTCCATCTGCTGGATCTGCCAGCGTTTAAAGGCGTCGGCGTCCGTGACCCAGCCCGCCTCAACGGCCCACTCCAGCCCCTGCGACCAGGTAAACGACCCGACCGGCAGGCTGCTGCTGGAGAGCTGCATCAGGCGCAGCCTCTGACGGGCGTGCTCCATCAGCTCATCAGCGCCAGCAGGGCGGAAACAATCAGCCCGCCGCCAAAGGTTTTACGCAGCCCGTCGTGACGGCGCAGCAGCACTCCTGCGGCGAAACTGGCGCACAGCACCGTGGCGCTGGCGAACATAAACCCGCTGGTGAAGAGCCAGAAGTTATGGCCGGACATCTCCACGCCGTGCGCCCAGCCGTGGAACATCGCCAGGGCAGGCACCGCCAGCAGCAGGCGATTTTCGGTTTTAAACATCATCACGCCGCTGACCGCCAGCGAGGCGATAATCAGCATCTCCATGCCGCTAAAGCCGCCGAGCAGGCTGCCCGCAACGGCGCCGACAAGCATCATCCCGAGGGTGGCAAACGGCAGCAGGAGCCTGCGGCCGCTCAGCGCTGAAAGCACGCCAGCACCGGTCAGCATCAGGAGATGATCGAGCCCGGTCAGCGGATGGAAAAAACCGGCCTGAAAGCTGTCGGCGCCGTGGCCGGGATGCGCGAGCGCGGGAACGGAAAAGGCCAGCAGTAACAGGAGGAGTAACTTGCGCATGATGGATCCTTAATGTGAATGGGTATGAGCGTGGCTATGGCTGTGGGCATCGCTGGCGTACGCGCCCGCTTCCGGTTCAAACGGCAGGCTGGCGTAGGTTACCTCCAGCCCAAACTGGCGCAGCATGTCGTCGAGAACGTGATCGTGGTGATAGCGCAGCTCGCCGGGCATGACCTGCAGCGGCACGTGGCGGTTGCCCAGGTGGTAGCAGGCGCGGGCGAGCAGGAACGGATCGGCGCAGCGCACCACGGAGACCGACTCCGGGGCGGCGATCACTTCGATCACTTCGCTGCCGTCGTCGGTGGTCAGCAGGTCGCCCCCGCGCAGCAGCAGGCCGCGCGGCAGCATCAGCCCGGCTTCGCGGCCGTCGTTAAGCGCCACGCGGGCGCGGCTTTTCACCCGCACGTCAATCGGCAGCGTGACGCTGGCGGTAGTCGGGTGCGCGTGGTCCAGGCGTTGGGTCAGATAAATCATCATCACTCCTCAAAACAGGAAATAGCGTTGCGCCATCGGCAGAACGTCAGCCGGTTCGCTGGTAATCAGTTCACCGTCGACGCGCACCTCGTAGGTTTGCGAATCGACGGTGATGTTCGGCTGCAGAGCGTTGTGGATCATGTCGGCCTTTTTCACCGTCCGGCAGCCTTTTACCACCGCCGTGGCGCTCTGCAGGTTGAGCTGCTGGGGGATACCGTTCGCGTGAGCCGCCTGCGAGACAAACGTCAGCCGCGTGGCGTGGCGCGCGGCACCCAGCGCGCCAAACATCGGGCGGTAATGGACCGGCTGCGGCGTGGGGATTGAAGCGTTGATGTCACCCATCGGCGCACAGGCGATCATCCCGCCTTTGACGATGGTGGCGGGTTTTACGCCGAAGAACGCCGGGGACCAGACCACCAGATCTGCCAGCTTGCCCGCCTCAATCGAGCCCACTTCATGGGCGATACCGTGGGTCAGCGCCGGGTTAATGGTGTATTTGGCGACGTAGCGCTTCACGCGGAAATTGTCGTTCTCGCCGGTCTCTTCCGGCAGCGCGCCGCGCTGGACCTTCATGCGGTGCGCCACCTGCCAGGTACGGATAATCACTTCCCCGACGCGGCCCATAGCCTGCGAGTCTGACGACGTGAGCGAGAACGCGCCGATGTCGTGCAGCACGTCTTCGGCGGCGATGGTCTCCCGACGAATGCGGGATTCGGCAAACGCCACGTCCTCGGCGATATCCGGGTCGAGGTGATGACAAACCATCAGCATGTCGAGATGCTCGTCGATGGTATTGACCGTGTAGGGCAGCGTCGGGTTGGTGGAGGAGGGCAGAATATTCGGGTGTGCGCAGGCGGTGATGATATCCGGCGCGTGGCCACCGCCCGCCCCTTCGGTGTGGAAGGTGTGGATGGTGCGCCCGCCAATGGCGGCCAGCGTATCTTCGACAAACCCGGACTCGTTCAGCGTGTCGCTGTGCAGCGCCACCTGAATGTCCATCTCTTCGGCCACCTCCAGCGAGCAGTTGATCGCCGCAGGCGTGGCGCCCCAGTCTTCGTGGATTTTAAGCCCGATGGCACCCGCGGCAATCTGTTCGCGCAGGGCGTCCGGATTGGATCCGTTACCTTTGCCGAGCAGGCCGATATTCACCGGCAGCGTATCGGCGGCCTGCAGCATGCGGGCGATATACCACGGCCCTGGCGTGCAGGTGGTGGCGTTGGTGCCCGCCGCGGGTCCAGTGCCGCCGCCGATCATGGTGGTGACGCCGGAGACCAGCGCCTCCTCCGCCTGCTGCGGGCAGATCCAGTGGATGTGGGTGTCGATCCCACCTGCGGTGACGATCTTCCCTTCGGCGGCGATGACTTCGGTTGCGGCACCAATTGGGATCGTCACGCCGGGCTGAATGTCCGGGTTGCCGGCTTTGCCGACGGCAAAGATCCGCCCGTTCTTGACGCCGATATCGGCTTTCACGATCCCCCAGTGATCGACGATCAGCGCGTTGGTCAGCACCAGATCCACGCAGTCGTCTGCGGTCATCTGCCCCTGACCCATGCCGTCGCGGATCACCTTCCCGCCGCCGAACTTGACCTCTTCGCCGTAGATCGTGAGATCGTCTTCCACTTCAATCCACAGCTCGCTGTCGGCCAGCCGCACTTTATCGCCGGTAGTAGGGCCGAACATATCGGCATAGGCCTGGCGCGAAATCTCAGCCATGTTTCACCTCACCCATTACCTCGCCGCGAAAGCCGACAATGCGCTGCGCACCCGTGACCTGAACCAGCGTCACTTCGCGCTTCTGGCCGGGCTCAAAGCGCACGGCGGTGCCTGCCGGGATGTTCAGCCGGTAGCCCCGGGTGACCTCACGGTCAAACTTCAGCGCCGGGTTGACCTCGTAAAAGTGATAGTGCGATCCGACCTGGATCGGCCTGTCGCCGTGATTTTCGACAACCACGGTTTGGGTTTCGCGTCCGACGTTGATCGCAATCGCGCCGGGCTGGATCTGGTATTCGCCTGGGATCATCACGCGCTCCTTAGACGATCGGGTTGTGGACGGTGACGAGCTTGGACCCGTCCGGGAAGGTGGCTTCCACCTGAATGTCCGGGATCATCTCCGGTACGCCCTCCATCACCTGGTCGCGGGTCAGGACGTGGCGGCCTGCCTCCATCAGCGAGGCGACGGTTTCACCATCGCGCGCGCCTTCCATGATGAAGGCGCTGATCAGCGCGACCGATTCCGGGTAATTGAGCTTTACCCCGCGCGCAAGGCGGCGTTCGGCAACCAGCGCGGCGGTGAACAGCAACAGCTTGTCTTTTTCTCTGGGGGTCAGTTCCATAACGTTTCTCTTATGTCTGCCAGATACGCGGCGAACAGGCGGTTTTGGTGGTGAGAAGCGGGCGAAGCGACTGCCAGACGTCGCGCATCACCCGCTGACAAATCAGGTTATCGTGGGAGAGAAAGCGCACCGACATGAGATCGTCTGCGAGCGTGGCGCCCGCATACGTATCCAGCGGGGCGAGCAGCGCACGCGCCGCGTCGAGATGTTCTTCTCTGGCCGGGTAGAACAGCAGCGTGCCAATCCACGGATGCCCGGCGACGGGCGTGAGATCGCCGTCGGCAAGGTGCTGACGTTCAATCAGGCGTGGCTCGTCCTCAACCCAGACTTCAAGGCGGCTTTCCAGCGTGCCGTGGCTGAAGGTCTCATTGATTACCGGTCGTCCCAGGCAGTACAGTTCCCACGCCAGCAGCGTGCTGGAGGCCTTCAGGTGGAAGACGGAGCGCAGCGCGGCATTCGCACCGGGGAAGATAATGGTGTCCTGCGGCAGCCACTCCAGCGTGGATCCCTCATCGAGATAAAAGTGCTGATGCAGGCGAGCCTGCGGGCCGCTGCTGCGATAGAACTTGCTGGCGCCGGGCATGGTGATAAGCGCATGGCTTTTGGCGTCCAGACGCACGGTGATATCCAGCGTATCGCCGCCCACAACCCCGCCCGGCGGGTGCAGAAGATAGAGGTGGCAGGTCTCGCCTTCGGGATAAAATGGACGCTGAACGGTAAGCGGCCCGACGTGATGAGCGGAGTGCAGGAGGGTTTTCTCAGGGGTGTGACAAAACTGCAGGGCAAGCGACGCCTGCCAGCCTTTGTACGAATTATCAGTGACCTGAGCTGCTAACATGCTGCATCCATCTGCTCATCATCGGGTCGTTTCAGTATGCCCTGGCAGAAATGAAGGCTGTCATATGAGTCGCTTATGGATAGCGGTTAAGACGAAACAAAAAAGCACGCCCGGAGGGCGTGCTGTCTGACAAACATCGCGATGCCGTTATTTCAGGTGCTCATGCAGCGCTGCGCCAGCCTGCTCCAGGGCAACCTTGACCGTAGGCTCTTCGCTCAGTGGATTGAGCAGGCCGTAATCGTGGATCATGCCGTTATAGCGCGTGACGGTCACCGGGACGCCAGCCGCATCCAGCTTACGCCCGAATGCTTCACCTTCATCCCGCAGAACGTCCAGCTCAGCTGTCTGAATCAGCGTCTCCGGGAAGCCTTTCAACTGCGCGGCGCTGGCGCGAAGCGGAGAGGCAAGGATATTGTTGCGATCGGCCGCGTTGGTGGTGTAGTTATCCCAGAACCATTTCATCATGTTTTTCGACAGGAAATAGCCGTTCTCGAACTGGTTATACGAGGCAGTATCAAAATTCGCATCGGTCACAGGCCAGAGCATGACGTTGTAGCGAATTTTTGGCCCATTAAATTGTTTTGCCTGTAGCGCCACGGAAGCCACCATATTGCCGCCCACGCTGTTACCGACCAGACCCAGACGGCTACCGTCCACGCCAATTTCCTGACCGTGCTCGGCTACCCATTTTGTCGCTTCAAAGGCCTGATGAATGGCCACCGGGAAATGGGCCTCAGGTGACGGCGTGTAATCAACGTAAACCGCTGCGGCACCTGACGCGCGAACCAGATCTCGGATTAAGCGTTCGTGAGTTGGGAAATCACCCAGCACCCAGCCGCCGCCGTGGAAGAACATAAATGCCGGGAGCGTGCCGGTCGCGTTTTCAGGTTTCACTATTTTCAGTTTGATCGCCTGACCATTTACCTGGATCGTTTTTTCTGAAACCTGAGCGGGCGGCAGTTTTGCGCCTTGCTGCGCGCCGATCAGTACCTGGCGGGCCTCCTGCGGGGTCATCTGTTCCATTGGTTTACCCTTGCCCGAATTCAGAACATTAAGAAATGCCTGTACGCCTGCGGTCGGAATAGGGGTATTGGTGGTGTGAGCGGACGCTGCAGCAGACGCGAATACGGAAGAAACCAGGATGGCGGCTAATGTTTTCATGGTAGTACCTCTTTAAGCGAGTGTTAGACAGTGATGTTAATTAAGTAGTGCGCTATTAAGTTGTTGTTATAATACTTGCGCGCAAGATACTTTTAGTCAAACTTTATTTATAATTTTTTTATAAAACTGGCTAAGGGTTGAAAGAGAAATGAAAGAAAACAAGACGTTAGATGATTTACTTTGCTTCTCACTGTACTCAGTCACCAACGCGTTCGTTCGGCAATATCGTCCCTTATTGCAGGAAATGGATCTTACCTATCCGCAATTTGTTGTTTTGATGGCGCTTTATGAGAAAGACAACATTCCACTTCGCGATCTCAGCGATAAGACGTTTTTTGATTCGGGCACATTGACCCCGCTGGTGCAAAAGCTTGAGGCCAAAGGGTTTCTCAACCGTATCGCGGTTGTGGGTGACGAAAGAATGAAAAATGTCGTTCTGACGGAGAAGGCTAACGCACTGAAAAAGCAGGTGATGGCGCTGCCGGACCAGATACGCTGCAGCATGCGGATGAATGATGAAGAGCTTGAGATGCTGAAAAAACTTTCCCGAACGCTGCTGGATGATTTGTAAGAATCCTTCGGTGGGGTTAACCCACCGAAGCGAGGTCATTAGCGGTAATCCTCCGCATCCACATCATACCCCGATGGCTCCCAGCGGATCGCCAGCAGCGAGGCCAGGCCGATAAACGGCGCCAGCGCAATTACCCAGAACACGGCGGTATCCAGCGAGGCGACCAGTAGCGGGAACAAGAACAGCGACAGCGTCGAGCTGCTGCGCATCAGCGTCTGGTTAAGGCCCACGCCAACGCCGCGCAGCGAGGTCGGGTAGCTCAGCGAGGCAAACGTCATGGTATGTGCGCCCGGTCCGAAGCCCTGGCCGAACAGGAAGAGCGCCAGCATCGCCACGGCAAGCACGCCTTCGGTGGCGCCTTCCGGACGACCAATCAGCCCCAGGCCCAGCAGCGCGACCAGCTGGCAGGCGTAACCCGCCAGCGACATTCGCCATGCGCCGAAGCGTGGCACGTATCGTACCGCCAGCAGTCCGCCAACGAAGGCAAACAGCAGGTTAAGCGCCAGAGATATCAGGATGGTGGTCAGCATCGACTGGACAAAGAAGCTGGAGATGATCACTGGCAGACCAAACGCCACCGCGTTATAGGCGAACGAGGAGACGACGGACAGCAGCGTGGCGAGCGTGGTGCGCCGCAAGTAGATGCCGCGGAACAGGTTCAGGTAGTTGGACCATTTCGCTTTATTCACGACGGGGGCTGGCTGGCTCAGCGCATCCTGCGGCACGTGGGCATTGATGTTGTATGAGTGGCGTAAAATGGATGCTGCCTCCTTCAGGTTGCCCTGATTTGCCGCCCAGACCGGCGATTCGCTCATATAGCGGCTGCGGATGGCAATAATCACCAGCGCCGGCACGGCGCCAAAGCCGAGAATCAAACGCCACAGCCAGTCGCTGTGGCTTTCCGGCAGCACGGCGTAGAAGAAAAGCACCAGCAGGTAGGAGATACTGATGGCGGCATACCAGGTGGGGCACCACATGGCGACGCTGGAGGCCTTATTGCCGGGGCCTTTCAGCCTGGCGAACTCGCTTAAAAACGCCATCGCCACGGGAAGGTCGATCCCGACGCCAAGCCCCATGACAAAGCGGGCACCCGCCAGCACATATTCGTTCGGAGCCAGCGCACAGGCAATAGCCGCTACGACGAAGAACACCATATCAGCCATAAAGACGCGATAGCGCCCGATTTTATCCGTGAGATAACCGCCGAGCAGCGCCCCGACAATGGCGCCAAAGGTAATGGCCGAGGCCACCATGCCGGTACCGGCGGGCGTCAGGTTAAATTCGCGGGTGATGTCTTTAATACCGAAGGCCAGCGCGCCCAGATCGTAGGCATCGAGGAAAATCCCGCCCAGCGCGATACCGACCACGATACGGGCGTTGGCCCGACCCTGAGAACCGTCATTAACGAGGCGTGAGACATCCGAGGCGCTGCGCACCCACTGGATGTCGCCATCGGGGTGTTTTCCTGCCGTTGAAAGGGGAGTGGTTTCTGTGATTTCTGCCATTTTCTTCTGATGTGGTTGTGTTGTGTCATTAACAGTTACCACAGGCAGAAGGTGACCAAAATCACATTTGGCTATAAGGCATAACTAACCTTACGGGGCGTCTTTTTTCTTCCTCTTGAGCTTCGTCCAGATTTTTGTCTCCTGACGACGCCACAGGCGCTGAATATTATCGTGATGACGCAGCAGGATAAGGCAGGAGAGCATCGACACCGGGAAGGTAAACTGGGGTTTAAACCACCAGACGTAGAACGGCGCGATCAGCGCGCTGACGATGGCGCCCAGCGACGAATAGCCGCTCAGCAGAATGGTCAGTAGCCAGGTCCCGGCCATCACGCCGGTCAGGTCCCAGCCGATTGGCGCAATGGCACCAAAGGCGGTCGCCACACCTTTGCCGCCTTTAAAGCCGAAGAATACGGGCCAGATGTGGCCGACACAGGCAGCAATCGCAATAAGCCCCAGCCAGAACGGCGTGACGCCCAGCGCATACGCGCCCCAGACGGGCAACATCCCTTTCAGAACATCAAAAATCAAAACCGCTACGGCTGCTCCCTTGCCGCCAATTCGTAGTACGTTGGTCGCTCCCGGATTCCCGGAACCACTTTCACGCGGGTCAGGTAACCCGGCGATGCGGCAGACCAGAATGGCGCTGGAGATTGAGCCGCAAAGATAGGCGAGGAGGATCATTCCAGGCGCGATTGCACTCATAACGCTGTTCCGTTTTGAAAATGTATCTGTATTCTCAGCATCTGTGGATAATACGCATAATTCGCCGGAAGTGGTATCCGGTTTAGCCAAAAAGCAGGCAGGTCGTGATGGATATTGTATTTATAGAGCAACTTTCGGTAATCACCACTATTGGTGTTTACGACTGGGAACAGACCATCGAGCAGAAGCTGGTGTTCGATATCGAAATGGGCTGGGATAACCGCAAGTCGGCAAAAAGTGATGACGTGAATGACTGTCTGAGCTACGCCGATATCAGTGAAACGGTCATCGCCCACGTTGAAGGGCAACGTTTTGCGCTGGTCGAACGGGTGGCGGAAGAAGTCGCAGAACTGCTGCTGAAAAAATTCAACTCACCGTGGGTGCGCATCAAGCTGAGCAAACCGGGCGCGGTGGCGCGCGCCGCCAACGTTGGCGTCATCATCGAGCGTGGCACAAATCTGAAAGGCAAGATTTAACGTCATAATAGCTAAACCCTTTTAGGTTATATCTGTCTTATAGCTGTATCTTTCACGGTAGCCGTTGGGGCGACCGTTTTTTTATATTTTTTTAGGGGTTTATAGATGAGCGATATGCACTCGCTGCTGGTGGCGGCAATACTGGGTGTGGTCGAAGGATTGACGGAGTTTTTACCGGTTTCCAGTACCGGCCATATGATTATCGTTGGCCATCTGCTGGGCTTTGAAGGCGATACCGCCAAAACGTTCGAAGTGGTTATCCAGCTGGGTTCGATTCTGGCGGTGGTGGTGATGTTCTGGCGCCGTCTGTTTGGCCTGATCGGTATCCATTTTGGCCGTCCGCCGCAGCACGAAGGGATGAGTAAAGGCCGCCTGTCGCTGATCCATATTCTGCTCGGGATGGTCCCGGCAGTGGTGCTGGGGCTGGTTTTCCACGACGCCATCAAATCGCTGTTTAACCCGATTAACGTGATGTACGCGCTGGTGGTGGGCGGCTTCCTGCTGATCGCCGCGGAAGTGCTGAAGCCAAAAACGCCGCGCGCGGAAGGGCTGGACGATATGACGTATCGTCAGGCGTTTATCATTGGCTGCTTCCAGTGTCTGGCGCTGTGGCCGGGCTTCTCACGTTCAGGCGCAACCATCTCCGGCGGGATGCTGATGGGCGTAAGCCGTTACGCCGCGTCAGAGTTCTCTTTCCTGCTGGCGGTGCCGATGATGATGGGTGCCACCGCGCTTGACCTCTATAAAAGCATCGGTTTCCTCACCACGGGCGACATTCCCATGTTCGCCGTTGGCTTCATCACCGCGTTTATCGTGGCGCTGATTGCCATCAAAACTTTCCTGCAGCTGATTAAGCGTATCTCGTTCATTCCGTTCGCGATCTACCGCTTTATCGTCGCGGCTGCCGTGTACGTGGTCTTCTTCTGATGACCAACCGCCCTCAGTCTTTCGGCTGAGGGCAATGCTTTTCCTTCCAGTCAGAGACCGCCTGAATTCGCCGTTTCGTGAGTTCTTCGCGAATTTCCGGTCCTTTGAATCCCGCCTCGACGACGTCCTTCGTCGGCACCGCTTTCGCTACCTCCCAGGCTTTACGCAGTAAACGTCCCTGCGGGTAGTCGCACGCTTCAAACCCGGTACGCCCGCGCACGTCAGCTTCGCTGGTCAGCGCGATTTGCTCCACGCGCTGGGGTTTGCGCCAGGCGTCGATGTTATCGAAAAGCTTAACGATGGTGGCCGGTTTCAGGATGGGGAAGGTGTGGATCAGATCGTGGAATTCAGCCACCAGTTTCGCCAGATCGCGGATTTCGTTCGGCACGCGCAGACGCTGGCACAGCCCCTCGACCAGCTTCACCCCGGCCGGACCGTGACCGTGGTGCCGTGGCCAGAGCTCTTTTGGCGTTAAGCCTTTGCCCAGATCGTGGCACAGGGTGGAAAAACGCACGTCCACGTCAGGGCTGAGCATGGCCGCCATGCTCAGGGTCATCAGCGTGTGCACGCCGGTATCAATTTCCGGGTGCCATTTCGCCGGAGCCGGGACGCCAAACAGCGCGTCTATTTCCGGGAACAGCACCTTCAGCGCGCCACAGTCGCGCAGGACCTGGAAAAAGACCTGCGGGTTACGCGTGGTGAGGGCATTCTCCGTCTCTTTCCAGACGCGCTCTGGCGTCAGGTGTTCAAGCTCGCCCGCCTCGGTCATGGCGGTCATCAGCGCCATTGTCTCATCGGCAATACGGAAGCTGAGATGGGCGTAACGCGCGGCAAAACGCGCCACGCGCAGCACGCGGAGCGGATCTTCAGAAAACGCCGGGGAGACGTGGCGTAAAAGACGGTTGCGCAGATCGTCCTGGCCGCCATAAGCGTCAACAATCTGGCCGTGCTCGTCCTGCGCCAGCGCGTTAATGGTCAGATCGCGACGCAGGAGATCTTCCTCCAGCGTGACGTCAGGCGCGGCATAGCAGGTGAAGCCCGTATAGCCCGAACCTGATTTCCGCTCGGTACGCGCCAGGGCATACTCTTCGCGGCTTTTCGGGTGCAGGAACACGGGAAAATCGCGGCCTACCTGCTGGTAGCCCGCGTCGAGCATCTCTTCCGGGGTGGCGCCCACCACCACCCAGTCTTTATCTTTGACCGGCAGACCTAACAACGCATCACGAACCGCACCACCGACCAGATAACTCTTCACGCCTGACACTCCCGTTTTCTCTTTTCCAGAATGATACGTAAGTCTGGCAGAGAAGACGAATTAGTTCATCCAGCGATCTTTACGCTTACGGCTTGGGATCAGGTGCGGCAGAACCAGACCCAGCACCAGACCGACGCCCAGCACGCCGCCGCCATACATAAACCACTGCATGATGATGGTGCGCTGTTTGTCATCGAGCTGCAGGTTGGCGGCATTCACTTTCTTCTGCGCGACAATCAGCTCGTTTTTCAGCTTCTGGTTCTCTTCTTTCAGCCCGTTAATCACACCGTCGCTCTGCGCCACTTTCTGCTGCATTTCGGCGGTACGCTGGTTCCAGGTTCCGTCGATGTTGTTCAGCTTGTCGGTCAGGGTTTTCACCTGATTTTCCAGATCCGGCACGCGGGTGCGCAGGCTTGGCACGGTGCTCAGCTCTTTCAGCGGGATCCAGGACGTACGGCCAGAACTGTCGCGAACCTGACCGTAGTTGGTGTCCGCGTTGGTCTGTAACAGGGTGACTTCCTCGCCGGCATTGACCGTGCCCACGAGGCGATAATTATCTCCGGGGCCACTGCGTACCCAGGTGTTCAGTTCGTCAGAAACGTAACGCTTCTCTTCAGCGTGCACGGCTGTTGCGGCGCTAAAAGCGAGTAAAGTAAGTCCAATCAGGCGTAATTTAAGCATCATTAGTCGTTATTTTCATAAATAGTGGAACGATAGTAGTGGCAACAGTGTCTCTACGCAAAGCATTCGTCAGCAATCAGAATCATCTGTGTCACGACTCTGGACATTTACGCCCGACAAATTGCTCATTGCATGGCAATTTGGCGCAAAATACTATGTACTGACAAACAAATGGCGAGGAAGTTCGCCCTCATTGACGCGTCTGTGACGCCCGCAAAAGTACAAGGCTATGGCTCAGGAAATCGAATTAAAATTTATCGTCGAAAAAGACAGCGTTGACGCACTCCGCCAGCATCTGCATACGCTCTCCGGCGAACACCATGCACCGGTACAACTGCTTAATATCTATTACGAAACGCCGGACAACTGGCTGCGCCGCCACGATATGGGGCTGCGCATCCGTGGCGCGAGCGGGCGCTACGAGATGACGATGAAAATTGCCGGCCGCGTGGTCGGCGGGTTACATCAGCGTCCGGAATACAATATCGACATCAGTCAGCCAGAACTTGAGCTCGAACGCTTCCCGACGGACGTCTGGCCGGAAGGCGAGCTGCCTGCCACGCTGGCAGAACAGGTGCAGCCGCTGTTCAGCACCGATTTCTGGCGCGAGAAATGGCTGGTGACGGAAGGTAAAAGCCGCATCGAAATCGCTCTCGATCTCGGTGAGGTGAAGGCGGGAGAGTTCCAGGAACCCATTTGTGAACTGGAGCTTGAACTGCTGGAAGGGGACGCGAATGACGTGCTGAAGCTGGCGCGCAGGCTGGTGAGCCAGTCCGGACTGCGTCAGGGAAGCCTGAGTAAAGCCGCGCGGGGTTACCATCTGGCGGCCGGAAATGCGCCGCGCGTCCTGAAAGAGACGACCATTTTGCGCGTCGCGCCGAAAGCCAGCGTTGAGCAGGGGCTGGAAGCCGCGCTGGAGCTGGCGCTTTCGCAGTGGCAGTACCACGAAGAGTTGTGGGTGCGAAATGTGAAAAACGCCAAATCCCACGTGCTCGCGGCGATTGCCCTGGTGCGCCATACCCTGGCGCTGTTCGGCGGTATCGTTCCTCGCAAAGCGAGCGCTCACTTACGTGATCTGCTGGCGCAAACCGAAACGCTGATGCTCTCGGACGTCTCGGCGCAAACGGCGATTTACAGCCCGCAAGCCGCTTCGGCAAAACTGGCGCTGACCGAGTTTCTGGTCACGCGCGGCTGGCGCGCGTTCCTGGATGCGAAAGCCGAGGCCAAAATTGCGGAAAACTTTAAGCGTTTCGCGGACATTCATCTTTCCCGTCATGCCGCTGAACTGAAGAGCACCTTTGCGTATCCGCTCGGCGATAAATATGGCGATCAGCTTCCCCGTCTTTCGCGCAACATCGACAGCATGCTGCTCCTTTCCGGTGCCTACGACGGGCCACAGGCGCAGGCGTGGCTGGAAAACTGGCAGGGGCTGAAGCATGCCATCGAAACCCGTCAGCATATTGAAATTGAGCATTTCCGTAATGAGGCCATTTCGCAGGAGCCGTACTGGCTGCACAGCGGAAAACGTTAACTCTGGCAAGGAACCCCTAGAATGCCGCTTTCTTCACCGTTACAGCAGCAGTGGCAGACCGTTTGCGAACGTCTGCCTGAGTCATTACCGGCGTCATCGTTAAGTGAGCAGGCGAAAAGCGTGCTCGTCTTCAGTGATTTTGTGCAGGAAAGCATCGCCGTCTACTCGGACTGGCTGGCGGAGCTTGAGAACGCACCGCCGCAGGCGGACGAGTGGCGGCACTATGCCGGCTGGCTGCAGGCCGCGCTTGAAGACGTCGCAGATGAGGCGACGCTAATGCGCGTCCTGCGTCAGTTCCGCCGTCGTGTGATGGTGCGCATTGCCTGGGCGCAGGCGCTGGAGCTGGTGAGTGAAGAGAGTACGCTGCAGCAGTTAAGCGAGCTGGCGCAGACGTTGATTGTCGCCGCGCGCGACTGGCTCTACGCCGCCTGCTGTAAAGAATGGGGCACGCCGTGCAGCGAGGAAGGGGTTCCTCAGCCGCTGTTGATTCTGGGGATGGGCAAGCTGGGCGGTTGCGAGCTGAACTTTTCCTCCGATATCGACCTGATTTTCGCCTGGCCTGAGAACGGCTCCACACGCGGCGGCCGTCGCGAGCTGGACAACGCCCAGTTCTTTACCCGTCTCGGTCAGCGTCTGATTAAGGCGCTGGATCAGCCGACGCAGGATGGTTTTGTCTACCGCGTGGACATGCGCCTGCGTCCGTTCGGCGATAGCGGGCCGCTGGTGTTGAGCTTTGCCGCGCTGGAGGACTACTACCAGGAGCAGGGGCGCGACTGGGAGCGTTATGCGATGGTCAAAGCGCGGATCATGGGCGACAGCGATGACGCCTACGCCAACGAGCTGCGTGCCATGCTGCGCCCGTTCGTGTTCCGTCGCTATATCGACTTCAGCGTCATCCAGTCCCTGCGCAATATGAAAGGGATGATTGCCCGTGAGGTTCGCCGTCGCGGGCTGAAGGACAACATCAAGCTTGGCGCGGGTGGTATTCGCGAAATCGAATTTATCGTCCAGGTCTTCCAGCTGATTCGCGGCGGGCGCGAGCCGTCGCTACAATCCCGCTCGCTGCTCCCGACGCTGAGCGCCATCGAGCAGCTTCACCTGCTGCCGGACGGCGACGCGCAAACCCTGCGCGAGGCCTATCTGTTCCTGCGTCGTCTGGAAAACCTGCTGCAAAGCATCAACGACGAACAGACCCAGACCCTGCCGGGGGATGACCTTAACCGGGCGCGTCTGGCCTGGGGCATGCGCGTGGATGACTGGTCAACGCTGACCGAACGGCTCGATGCCCATATGGCAGGCGTGCGCCGCATCTTTAACGAACTGATTGGTGATGATGAAAGTGAATCGCAGGACGATGCGCTTTCCGAGCACTGGCGCGAGCTGTGGCAGGACGCGCTCCAGGAAGATGACACCACGCCGGTGCTGACGCATTTAACCGACGACGCGCGCCATCGCGTGGTGGCGCTGATTGCCGATTTCCGTCTTGAGCTGAACAAGCGCGCCATCGGCCCGCGCGGTCGACAGGTGCTGGATCACCTGATGCCGCACCTGCTGAGCGAGGTCTGCTCGCGGGCGGATGCGCCGGTGCCGCTGTCGCGCATGATGCCGCTGCTGAGCGGGATCATCACGCGCACCACGTACCTTGAACTTTTGAGCGAGTTTCCGGGGGCACTCAAGCACCTGATTACGCTCTGCGCCGCCTCCCCGATGGTGGCCAACAAGCTGGCGAGCTATCCGCTGCTGCTGGATGAACTGCTCGACCCGAATACGCTGTATCAACCCACGGCGACGGATGCCTACCGGGACGAGCTGCGTCAGTATCTGCTGCGCGTGCCGGAAGAGGACGAAGAGCAGCAGCTGGAGGCGCTGCGTCAGTTTAAGCAGGCCCAGATGCTGCGCGTGGCGGCGGCGGACATCGCCGGAACGCTGCCAGTGATGAAAGTGAGCGATCACTTAACCTGGCTCGCGGAGGCGATCATCGACGCGGTCGTGCAGCAGGCGTGGGTGCAGATGGTGGCCCGCTATGGCCAGCCAAAGCACCTTGCTGACCGTGAGGGGCGAGGCTTTGCCGTGGTCGGTTACGGCAAGCTCGGCGGCTGGGAGCTGGGATACAGCTCCGATCTGGATTTAATCTTCCTGCACGACTGCCCGGTTGACGTGATGACCGACGGCGAGCGCGAGATTGACGGGCGTCAGTTCTATCTGCGCCTGGCCCAGCGCATTATGCACCTGTTCAGCACCCGCACCTCGTCGGGCATTTTGTATGAAGTCGATGCGCGCCTGCGTCCGTCCGGCGCGGCGGGCATGCTGGTCACCTCAACGGAATCCTTCGCCGATTACCAGAAGAATGAAGCCTGGACATGGGAGCATCAGGCGCTGGTGCGCGCCCGCGTGGTGTATGGCGATCCGCAACTCAAAACGCAGTTCGATGCCATTCGTAAGGACGTCATGACCACCCCGCGCGAGGGCAGTACGCTGCAGACCGAAGTGCGCGAGATGCGCGAGAAAATGCGCGCGCACCTGGGTAATAAACACCGCGATCGCTTTGATATCAAAGCCGACGAGGGCGGGATTACCGATATTGAGTTTATTACCCAGTATCTGGTGCTGCTCCACGCGCACGACAAGCCGAAGCTGACCCGCTGGTCCGATAACGTGCGCATTCTGGAACTGCTGGCGCAAAACGACATCATGGACGAGCAGGAGGCGCAGGCCTTAACCCGCGCCTACACGACGCTGCGCGACGAGCTTCACCACCTGGCGCTGCAGGAGCAGCCGGGCCACGTGGCGCTGGACTGTTTTGTCGCAGAACGCGCTCAGGTAACGGCCAGCTGGCAGAAGTGGCTGGTGGAACCGTGCGTAACAAATCAAGTGTGATATTATCGCGCGCAAATTGTGAATCTTTCTGGAGTCAGGAATGAAAGTAACACTGCCAGAGTTTGAACGTGCTGGAGTAATGGTTGTTGGGGATGTGATGCTGGATCGCTACTGGTATGGACCGACCAGCCGCATCTCTCCGGAAGCACCGGTACCGGTGGTTAAGGTCGACACCATTGAAGAGCGTCCAGGCGGCGCGGCAAACGTGGCGATGAACATAGCCTCTCTGGGCGCGCACTCGCGTCTGGTTGGCCTGACCGGTATCGACGATGCGGCGCGCGCGCTGAGCAAGTCGCTGGCGGACGTGAACGTGAAGTGCGACTTCGTTTCTGTTCCGACCCACCCAACCATCACCAAGCTGCGCGTGCTGTCACGCAACCAGCAGCTGATCCGCCTCGACTTTGAAGAAGGGTTCGAAGGCGTTGATCCCGAGCCGCTGCACGAGCGGATTAACCAGGCGCTGGGCAATATCGGCGCGCTGGTGCTGTCCGACTACGCGAAAGGCGCGCTGGCCAGCGTACAGACAATGATCCAGCTGGCGCGTAAGGCCAGCGTACCGGTGCTGATCGACCCGAAAGGCACCGACTTTGAGCGCTATCGCGGCGCAACCCTGCTGACGCCAAACCTCTCCGAGTTTGAAGCGGTGGCGGGCAAATGCAAAACCGAGGAAGAGCTGGTTGAGCGCGGCATGAAGATCATTGCTGACTTCGAGCTCTCTGCGCTGCTGGTGACCCGCTCCGAGCAGGGGATGACGCTGCTGCAGCCGGGCAAGGCGCCGCTGCATATGCCAACCCAGGCGCAGGAAGTGTATGACGTGACCGGTGCTGGTGATACGGTGATCGGCGTGCTGGCGGCGACGCTGGCCGCGGGTAACTCCCTGGAAGAGGCGTGCTACTTCGCTAACGCCGCGGCGGGTGTGGTCGTCGGTAAACTCGGTACCTCAACCGTGTCCCCAATCGAGCTGGAAAACGCGGTGCGCGGCCGTGCTGACACCGGTTTTGGTGTGATGACCGAAGACGAGCTTAAAGTGGCCGTCGCCGCCGCGCGCAAGCGCGGTGAGAAAGTGGTAATGACCAACGGTGTGTTCGACATTCTGCACGCGGGCCATGTCTCCTATCTGGCGAATGCGCGCAAGCTGGGCGATCGTCTGATTGTGGCAGTGAACAGCGATGCGTCGACCAAACGTCTGAAGGGTGAAACGCGTCCGGTGAACCCGCTGGAGCAGCGTATGATCGTGCTCGGCGCGCTGGAAGCCGTGGACTGGGTGGTGTCGTTTGAAGAAGACACGCCGCAGCGCCTGATTGCAGGTATTCTGCCGGACCTGCTGGTGAAAGGCGGAGATTACAAGCCGGAGCAAATCGCGGGCAGCGAAGAGGTCTGGGCCAACGGCGGCGAGGTGATGGTGCTCAACTTTGAGGACGGGTGTTCCACCACCAACATCATCAAGAAGATCCAGAAAGACAGTCAGTAAAAAACGGGCCTGTTGGCCCGTTTTTTTATGTCGGGTGGCGGCTGCGCCTTACCCGACCTACGCGTTCATGTAGGCCCGGTAAGGCGTAGCCGCCACCGGGCACAACAGGCCGCACTTACTCCTGGTCGTCCACCGGTGGAATAGCCGGTGCTGGCTTCACTTCTTCCGGCGCATTGCGGTTTTCCAGCTCGGTCAGACGCTGTTCCAGCAGTGCCAGCTTCTCGCGGGTGCGCAGCAGAACCTGGGTCTGCACGTCAAACTCTTCGCGGCTGACTAGATCAAGGCGAACCAACTGCGCCTGCAGCGTCTGGCGGATTTTCTTCTCAACATCATCACCAAATTCACGAATGCCTTTCGGCATGGATTCATGAACCTGACGCGCAATTTGCTCAATTTTCTTCGGGTCAATCATTGTCGTTTCCCTTGATGGAAAGGTGTCAGTGTCCATTGTAGCGCGTCATGCCCGGGGTAAACAAAATTGTTTGATGCTTATGCATTGCCCAGGATAATCAATAGCGTTATAGTTATCTCGCTTATTCTCAGGGCGGGGCGAAATTCCCCACCGGCGGTAAATCAGCTTAACGCTGAAAGCCCGCGAGCGCTTTGGGTGAATTCTCAAAGGTCAGCAGATCCGGTGTAATTCCGGGGCCGACGGTTAGAGTCCGGATGGGAGAGAGTAACGATCCAGTCGGGCATGGGCCCGCTCACGTTATCTTTTTGCCGCTTATACGGCGCTCCTAAGACTGCCCTGATTCTGGTAACCATAATGTTAATGAGGTTTTTTTACCATGAATCAGACGCTACTTTCCTCTTTTGGCACTTCAACTCAACGTGTTGAACATGCACTGGATGCACTGCGCGAAGGCCGCGGTGTGATGGTGCTTGACGATGAAAACCGTGAAAACGAAGGCGACATGATTTTCGCCGCCGAAAACATGACCGTTGAACAGATGGCGCTGACCATCCGTCACGGCAGCGGCATCGTATGCCTGTGTATTACCGAAGATCGTCGTAAGCAGCTCGAGCTGCCGATGATGGTCGAAAACAACACCAGCGCCTTTGGTACCGGATTTACCGTGACCATTGAAGCGGCGCATGGCGTGACCACTGGTGTGTCTGCGGCTGACCGTCTGACCACCGTACGTGCCGCCATTGCTGATGATGCGAAGCCCTCCGATCTGCATCGTCCAGGCCACGTCTTCCCACTGCGCGCGCAGGCTGGCGGCGTCCTGACCCGCGGCGGCCACACCGAAGCGACCATCGATCTGGTGACGCTGGCGGGCTTCAAACCTGCGGGCGTACTGTGTGAACTGACCAACGATGACGGCACCATGGCGCGCGCGCCGGAGTGCATCACCTTTGCGCGTCTGCACAACATGCCGGTGGTCACGATTGAAGATCTGGTCGAGTACCGCCAGGCGCACGAGCGCAAAGCCAGCTGAAACTGCTGATGTGAAAAAGCCGGGGAAACCCGGCTTTTTTACGTTTAGTGGTAGTTAATTTTGAACAGCACCACGGTTTCAAATGGTCCGGACTGGATCGCCTTTCCCGGCACCGGCGTCAGCTCAGCGGTATAGGTCTGTTCGTACTGCAACGTACTGCCGGTAAAATCGGCATACTCTTCGTATCGGTTAAAGGTGTAGGGCTGCGTTCCGTTAAGGATGCGTAATTTCAGGCCGTTACCGATGAGCAGGGCGGTATCTTCTTCGCTCAGCGTCTCGTTCGTATAGAACGACGAATCCATTTTAAACCCATCGGAACACTCGGCGTCCTGTATCTTGGTCGTTCTGACCGAGAACGTGCGCGTTCGCTTTCCCTGATTCATTATGTCGCGAGCGCTGAACGTACCAAAATCAATCTCCTGATTTTCCGGATAGATGCTGAAGGTCGCCCCGCAGTCGAGTACGGTGATATTGTTCAGGCCATTAATATGATACTTCAGGTTTTTCGCGTCGGACATCTGGTTGACGCCGCCCTTGCCGTCGAACTGCACCACGATATAATCCCCGAGCGTGCTGACGTAGCCGTGCGGCGGCATGACCTTGATTCTGACGTACAGACGAAAGCGCACGATGAACGTGCGTGAGGTGTGAATGTCGTTCGCATTGCCGGAACAGATGCGGTTCTCCCAGCCCATTTGCTGGATTTGGGCGGGGGTATAGATAGTGATCTGTTTGTTATCAAGGCACTGGGAGGTATCAACCCCGTTGGGTTGCCCCGTCGCATCGTAGTCAATCCCTTCATAGGTTACGCCGAGTTCGTAGTAGGGATCGGACGCCGACGGGTAGGGGTTAACCCAGGCGTAGATGTCCTCTTTTTCAAAATTACTGGTGGTGTTGTGGTCGCAGGTCACAGGGACTTTGATATCGTCAGATTCCCATATCTTTTCCCCCACCTGCGCGTTGCTGGGAATGGCAAAAGGGGAGATCGTTTTTGTCTCCTCGACGGGCCCGCCGGAAACGCCGAGATAGCAGTCAAGCGCCAGCGCCTCTCTGACGGGAAGAAGGGCGAACAGCAGCAAAAACAGGCAATTAGCGAGCTTGCGCATTGTTTTGACCCTTCCGCTCGCTGAGCTGGCATGGCGCCTTACCTGCACAGGTAACGTCCACTTTTTTCAGCGCGCCGTAATCATCAATGTAACCCACGCTGTAGTAGCTCCCGTGGTAGTCGCCGGTAGAGGTGGACGCCGTGGCAAACGGAGCAATCATCAGGCTGTCGAAGCCCGGAAGCTGGGTTTTCGCATTTTTACTCAGCCACGCGAGGGTGATGTAATAGGGCGTGGGGTTATGCACGCTGAGCCCCGTTGCGGTGGCGGTAATTTCCATGCGCATTTCGCTTTGATCACCCGGCTTTTTGGTGATGGCTTTTGGCCGCCAGAACAGCTTAATGCGGCTCTGCATCGCCACCTGCATAACGCTGCGCGCCTCGCTGGCGCCGCTTTTGGGCGGAACTTCGCGCAGGTTGAAGTAAAACAGCGACTCTCTGTCCTTCGGCAACTGCCCAGCCGCCGCCTGCTTCACAATCCTGACCTGCGATGACGCGCCCGCTTCAATACGCTGAATGGGCGGCAGCGCCATGAAGTGGCTGTCCTCTTTGCGCCCGTTTTCGTCTTCAATCCAGGAAAGCGCCAGGTAGGGTAAGGTTTTGCTCTGGTTATCGACTTTCAGGCTGCTTGCCTTGTCCCCTTCGGGAAAAACGATCCGCGTGCGGTCCAGGTTAATGGCGGCATGCGCGTTCAATGCGGTGCCGAGCAACATCAGGCTCAGGGCCTTGAGTGGGGTGAGTTTCATCATGGTTTCTTACTGGCAAGGCAGCATGAGCTGCATACTGTTTTCAAGGTGAGAAGGTAACGAGAAGCGACACTGATGGTTGTCTCCCCACGTGACCAGGAACTGTTGCTCAGGCTGGACGGCGCCCAGCCAGACGCGGCCCTCCTCGGCGACCATGCCGACCTGCAGGCCGTTATCCTGCAGGCGGACCAGGGCGCCGAGCGGCGGTGTCCCGGAAGGCGTTCGCAAAATGCCGGCAATATCGTTACCGGCTCGGGTCGCGATTTGACGATAGCCGATGGCACCTTCTGTCCAGGTGGAAGTGACCACCCGCGTATCGACGTCAACGCCGTCAGGCAAATTGTTCATGTTGACCCGCACGCTGGCCGGGGTATAGCTGGAAAACGACGGCAGAACGCCGATACCCGACGCGTTGGTTTCGTCATGCGATACGTTCAGCGGGATATGGCCCACGCCGTCAGTGCTGACCATGACGCGTGGCTCATTGCCGTAGCTGCGACGGTGCAGGGCAAACCCTTTCGCCGTCCCGGTAAACGATCCGTTCCAGCTGGCGCTCATTGAGTTGTACTCATTCGCCTTATAGCTGCCCGAGACGTTGAGATCCCCCAGCGAAGAGTAGTGCTGATAGTTTCCGCTGAACTGTGCGCCCGCATCGGCTTTTTCGCTCTCGGTGCCAGCAGAGACGCCCCAGGTATTGTTCCGGTCAGAGGTATCGTACCAGGAGACGCTCTGGCTCAGGCTGTCGCCGTTGCGCAGGTCGTAGTTTAGGCGATGGTCAGGATCGAGCGGCACGCTCAGCGAGAGATAAAACTGGTTATCGTCCTCTTCATCATCTTCGTAATGGGTTCTGCTCAGCGACAGGGTCAGGCCAAGGTTTTTCCAGCGGCCAAGGTCGAAGTTATAGCCAGCGGTGACGCTGCCGGTCGTGGAAGGCGAGTCGTCCCACCAGGTTTGGCGCAGCATGCTCAGATAAAGGTTTAGCGAGAGGGCCGATATGTACTGACTGGCGGTGACGCTGAGGGTCTGTTTTTCCGTCTGGCTGTCGCTGTTGTCGTTATCCAGATAGCGCGCATAGCTCAGGAACTGACGGTCCGAGTAGCGGTAGCTCGCCAGCGTAAGCTGGCTACCGGTAGTGTCGAATCGTTTACTGTAGTTAAAACGGTAGCTGTAGCCCGTTTGCGGATCCGCGCCCGGCAGCTGGCTGGTGGCCCGGGTGATATCAAACGAGAGCGCGCCCAGATACGCCATGTTTTGTCCCAGCCCGGCGGCCAGGGCGCGGTAGTGGTCACCATCGGCCAGCGTTCCGCCATAGAGTGAGGTTTGCGACAGCATCCCCCAGGAAAACTCGCCGCTCATGAAGGTACTGTCCTCAACGTCATGCGATGCGTCCTTTCGCGGCTTGCCTGCCGCCAGCTTGTAGCGAACCTGGCCCTGACGCGTCAGGAAGGGGACGGATTCGGCGGAGACCTGGAACGTACTCACCCGGCCATCTTCTTCCGTCACCTTTACGTCGAGCGTGCCCTGCACCGACTGGTTGAGATCCTGAATGATGAACGGGCCCGGCGGGACTTTTGTTTGATAGATGACCCTGTCGGCGAGGCTTACGGTGACCGTCGCGTTGGTTTGGGCAATGCCGGAGATTTGTGGCGCATAGCCGCGCAGTGACCACGGCAGCATGCGTTCATCGCTGATAAGCGACGCGCCGGTGTAGGTGAAGGCGTCGAAAATCGACGACTGGAAATCCGTCTCCCCGAGCGTCAGCTTTGCGCCCATGGTGGGGAGGGGGCGGAACATATAAACGCGCGAGAAGCGCCCGTTATGCTCTGAACCGCCGTCCGCGTGCGTCTGGTTGTATTGATAATCGCTGCGCAGCCGCCAGGCGCCGACGTTCGCGCCCGCCGTGCCGTAAGTGTTGGCATTATCTGAACTGCTGCCGCTGTTGGGCTGGTAGTGGCTGGCAAAAAGATTGTAGTCCAGCAGGACGCCCGCCACGCCGTTATCCCAGGTTGACGGGGGCATCCAGTCGGCAGAACGGTACTGCAGCCACGCCTGGGGAATGGACACGTTTAGCGTCTGGCTTGCTTGTTCAAAGGTAAAATGAATGTCCGGCAGCGGGGCGAAGTCTATACAGCCCTCTTTTTCAGTGAGCGATTCCCGTATTTTATCCTGCAGGCCGAACGTGTCGGCCAGTTCGGCGGGAATACAGACCTGAACTGCATCATTCACTTTTTTCCACGTTAACTGCCAGCCGTTTGTTAAGGGGGTGTCATTAATTGAAACCGTAACAAAATAACGACCGGGGACGACGGAGGCGCGATCTTTAAACTGTGTTAAATCGACGCTGTTGCGCTGATCTTTATCGATGGCATTAATATTAAATTCGGTACCAGAGGCGACTTTCGTCATTAACAGGGCGGTAATGATGATTATGCATGTTGATTTATGTTTCATCATCCTGTTGCTCAAGGTAAATATAAAATGCCGACTGGCATAACGAGCCAGTCGGTAGATAACGAGGTAAATTCGAATTATTTATACGCCAGCACATAGTTTGCGGTGGCTTCAACCTGACCCGGCGTTGCCGTTTTGCCGCTCAGTACTTCCATCTGCGCCTTAAAGTGCAGCGTCTGGGTGGCGGAGCCTGCCAGCAGGGTAACTTCACTGGCGCTACCCAGGGTGATATTCGCTTCCGCATTATCCAGCAGGCGGACGCCCACGTTCTGCGCGCCGCTGGCATACGTGTTGGTCATCAGGCTGGTATCCGTTGTATCCGTAGCGGAGCTGGTGAACGTGACGTCAACTTTGGTGATTGGGGTATCGGTTTCATCGCCTGGATCGTCCAGCTGGCAGTTTTCCAGGTTGATATCTACCGCAACGGGAGACGATTTTTTATTGGCATTAATAACGGCAGTCGTAATTTCACCCAGATCGACTTCTTTATCAACGCTATCAGGAGCAATGCTGCACGGCGCATCAATCACCACCCCTTTGAATTTGATCTTGCCTGAGCCTTGTTCTGCAGCCAATGCCGAGCCAGAAATAAGCGTGGCCATTGCCACGGCTAAAAGCGCTTTTTTTCCTGTAAACATGAAAATATCCTTTTTCAGTTGAATTCATATCCTGAATATTAATCAGAATATTGCCAGGAAAGTATATCGACCTCCGGCGGGGTAATGCGATTAATCACGCTTAAAAATCATTGTAGATATAATTAAAATATAAATACGGGTTATTGTAAGTGGATGAATTTCAAGAAGTGTAAATTATAATGCTGGATGCATTGTTTAGTGTTATTACGCACAATAATGTTCAATAAAAAACTTGAGTTTTTTATAATGAAGGAGGCGGGGCGTATATACCGTAAAAAGTTATTCCTTTAACAAATAATAGGCGCCTCCATTTCAGGAGGCGCCCGTCACGTCAGCCAATGCCTGCGGCCTGAAGTAAGACCAGACTTAGCCCCATCACCGACATCCCGCACAGGACGCCATAGCTTGGGTTGTTGTTTGGATCGATCTCTTTCGCCAGCGGCATCAGCTCGTCTACCGACAGCGCAACCATAATCCCCGCAACCGCGGCCATAATGGCAGCCATGACGACCGGCGAAACCAGGCTACCGAGGATGAGCCAGGCCAGCACGCCGCCAAGAATTTCCGCCATGCCGGAGATCCCGGCCCAGAAGATTGCCGTGCGCTTTGAGCCCGTAGCGGCATAGACCGGACCGGCCACCGCGAGTCCTTCAGGAATATTGTGCAACGCCACCGCCAGGGCGATGCCGAGGCCCATTTCCAGGTTGCTGCTGGCGGTGACATACGTCGCCACGCCTTCCGGGAAGTTGTGCAGGCTTATGCCGAGCGTCAGCAAAATGGCGGTGCGCTTAATGTTGCGCGGCGCGGGCGCTACGTTTTTTTGCATTAAGTCCTGAGGGTGCGCGTGGGGCAACATGCGGTCGAGCGCGAAGTATCCCAGCAGGCCAACGACAAACATGCCGTAGCCCAGCAGCGGAGACATGCCTTCCGTGCCCAGCGCCGCAGGGAGCATCTCCATCAGGGAGATGAGCAGCATGATCCCGGCAGCAAAGCCCAGCGAGAAGGCCAGCACGCGGTTTGATGGCTTTTGACCAAGCACGCCGAGGATCGCGCCGATGAACGTCGCGGCGCCCGCCAGTATGGTCAGGATCAGAGGGACTGACATGCATTGCTCCTTATGATAATGATTCTCATTAATATAAATGATTCATTTCTGGCAAAGCGAGGGGTCAGCCCCGGCTTTACACATTCCTTACATTCAAATTTCCTGATGATGATCTTCACGCTTATCTGCGTTCATCTTTGCCGGATTGCGCGTAATGTAGCACCATTAAATTGACACCTTCTGTAAGGATATCATCATGACTTCTTCCCGTATGCCAGCCCTGTTTTTAGGCCACGGCAGCCCAATGAACGTTCTGGAAGACAACGTCTATACCCGCGCATGGCGTAGCCTGGGCGAGACGCTGCCGCGTCCAAAAGCGATTGTGGTGGTATCCGCGCATTGGTTCACCCGCGGCACGGGCGTGACCGCCATGGAAGCGCCGAAGACCATTCATGACTTTGGCGGCTTCCCGCAGGCGCTGTATGACACGCACTATCCGGCCCCCGGCTCGCCTGAGCTGGCACAAAGACTGGTGGAACTGCTGGCGCCTGTTCCGGTTGCGCTGGATAAAGAAGCCTGGGGTTTTGACCACGGCTCGTGGGGCGTGTTGATTAAAATGTATCCTGATGCGGATATCCCGATGGTGCAGCTGAGCATCGACAGCACCAAACCGGCCGCCTGGCATCTGGAGATGGGCCGTAAGCTGGCAACGCTTCGTGATGAAGGCATCATGCTGGTGGCAAGCGGCAACGTGGTGCACAACCTGCGTACGGCGCGCTGGCACGGTGAGAATACGCCTTACCCGTGGGCGACCGCTTTTAACGACTACGTTAAAGCGAACCTGACCTGGCAGGGTCCGGCTGAGGCACATCCGCTGGTTAACTATCTGGATCATGAGGGCGGTTCGCTCTCTAACCCGACGCCGGAGCATTTCCTGCCGCTGCTGTACGTGCTTGGCGCGTGGGACGGTCAGGAGCCGGTTACGATCCCGGTCGACGGGATTGAGATGGGAAGCCTGAGTATGCTGTCGGTGCAGGTGGGGTGAAAATATGCCGGGTGGCGGCTTCGCCTTACCCGGCCTACAGGTCGAGCGTAGGCCCGGTAAGCGCAGCGCCACCGGGCAAGTCTTACTCCACAAAAATATGCGGATAGAACCGTGACAGATCCTGCGTGATCAGCGCGCGATCTTCGCGAATGCCAATTCCGGCAGGCAGATCGTTGATCAGCCAGCTGCCAATCAGCGTATAGCTGTCGCCAAACTTCGGCAGTGGATAGAACTCCTGGACGATCATCCCTTCTTCGCCGTACGGCCCTTCAACCGCTTCCAGCGTTTTACCGTTTTCGATAATCGACACGTTCGCGCCTTCGCGGGAGAAGATCGGCTTAACGACGTATTTCTCCATCTGCGGGTAATTATCTTCCGCAAAGTACGCAGGCAGCAGGTTCGGGTGATTCGGGAACATCTCCCACAGCATCGGCAGCAGGGCCTTGTTGGAGATAATGCTCTTCCAGGCCGGTTCCAGCCAGCGCACGCCCGCGTCTTCCAGCTTGGTGGAGAACATCTCGCGCAGCATGTATTCCCACGGGTAGAGCTTGAACAGGTTGCTGATCACCTGATCCTGCATGTCCGTGAACTGACCTTTTTCACCCAGGCCGATATCCTCGATATAGAGGAACTCGGTCGCCACCTCCGCCTCGGCGGCGCAATCCTGCAGATACTGAACCGTGCCACGGTCTTCTTCCGTGTCGCGGCAGCAGGCGAGATGCAGCAGGTTAAAGCCAAACTGCTCGCGTAGCTCGGCGAAGCGCTCGATCAGCTTCTCCTGCAGGCTGTTGAACTGGTCGCTGCCTTCCGGCAGGTTGCCAGCATTGGCCTGGTCTTCCAGCCAGATCCACTGGAAGAACGCCGCCTCGTACAGGGACGTTGGGGTATCGGCGTTGTTTTCCAGCAGCTTAGGCTCGCCTTTGCCGTCCCACGCCAGATCCAGGCGAGAGTAAAGCGAAGGTTGATTCGTTTTCCACGACTGGCGGACAAAGCTCCAGGTGTGCTTTGGAATGCGGAACTTGGCCATCAGCTCGTCGCTGTCGATGACTTTTTCCACCACCTTGAGGCACATCTGGTGCAGCTCGGCCGTTACCTCTTCCAGCTTCTCAACCTGGGCCAGCGTGAGCTTGTAGTAAGCGTCTTCACACCAGTACGGCTCGCCGTACATGGTGTGGAAGTTAAAGCCGTACTCGGTGGCTTTTTCACGCCAGTCCGGACGCTCGGTAATACTGACTCGTTCCATGATCAGCCGCCCATTGAGCGAGTAGAAGAGATGCCTGTCGCGCTGCGCTGCATGCTGGTCTGTTTCGCCACAGACTCACCGAACCCGCCGCGGGTGATGGTGCTGGTGGTCGCAGGCTTCGGCGCCATCGCCGTTTTCGGTACCGTCACGGTGCGGCCAGGGGTGGCTGCGCCGTAGCCTTTGCCGCTGGCATCGGTATATTGACCGTAAGCCGGGCTGGCCGGGTTTTTCGAGCTAAACAGCGGCTGCTGCTGGTAGCCTGCACCGCCGCCCATCAGACGACCCATCATGTAACCGGCCATCAGCGGCATCCAGAAGCTGCCGCTGGACTGCGCCTGCGCCTGATTTTCTGGCGCAGTGCCGGCCTGAGCCGGTGCCTGCTGGCATTGACCTTCGCCAAACTCCGCTACGCAGTCTTCGCGTGAGGCATATTTCGGCGCGGTGCGTTCCGCTTCTTTCAGCGCGCTGGTGTAGGCCGTTTTACATTCGGCCGCTTTACCGGTGGCGGCAGAGCAGTCGTCCGCGTTTTGATACAGCGAAACCGTTTCATCGTTTTTTTCACAGCCTGCCAGCATAAAGACAGCGGTAACCGCCAGCGCAACAGGAGTGAGGTGACGTGCGTTCCAGCTCTTGCGGAACGACGCGTGATTGATCGTTTTTGTCCGTTTCATATTTGTCTTCCAGGACCCAGTGGTAATAACGCTCAGGATAGAGGATGAGTGGTTGAAAATGAAGCGAAGAGGGGCGGAATCAGGGGGATCTTTACGTTGGCTTACGTTCGGATGTGATTTTGCGCCGGGTGGCGCTGCGCTTACCCGGCCTACGATTCAGTAGGCCCGATAAGCGAAGCGCCATCGGGCAATGCTTAGTTACGGAACGGATTATTGCTCTTGCTGGCAGGCGCGGTAGTGCGCGCGGCAGCAGGCTGTGCAGCAGGGGTCGTGCCGTTAGCGTTGAAGTTATCAACCGCGGCAACCTGCTCCGGGTTCTCCGGCGCAACGCTGTCAGGAGAGGTAGAGACTGGTTTGCCCAGTGCGCTGTTCAGCATCTGCAGGTCTTGCTCGTTCAGCGTACCCAGAGCCTGCTTAATATTCAGCTGGTTAATCAGGTACTGATAACGCGCGCTGGAGAGTTGCTGTTTCGCGTTGTACAGCGTGGTGGTCGCGTCGAGCACGTCAACGATAGTACGGGTACCGACGGAGTAGCCGGCTTCCATCGCGTCCAGGGAGCTCTGTGCCGACACAACGGCCTGTTTGTAGGCGTTGATGCTGCTGATTGAGGCGTTCACGTTGTTGAAGGATGAACGTACGGTCTGCACCACGTTGCGGTGGGCGCTTTCCAGCTGCTCGCTCGCGCCAACAAAGTTGTACTGCGCCTGTTTCACCTGGGAGTTGACCTGACCGCCCTGATACAGCGGCAGGGAGAAGCTCAGACCCACCTTGTTCTGGCCCATATTGCTGTCGTCATACTGGGCAGAGTTGGTCTTAGAGCCGCTGTAAGTGGTGTCAGAGATGCCGGTAGAGGCGCTCAGGCTCAGGGTTGGCAGATGGCCATCCTGCGCCTGACGAATTTGCTCGCGGGCCAGGTCCTGGCTCAGACGCGCCTGCAGCAACGTCAGGTTGCGGTTTTCCGCCTCTTTCAGCAGGGCGTTAACGGCCTGCGGCTTATCCGTTTTGAAGCTGTCGACGTTCAGGGAGGCCAGCTCAGGATAGTAATTCCCGGTAACCTGACGCAGGGATTCCAGCGCGTTGTCGAGGTTGTTACGCGCGGTCACTTCGTTGGCCAGCACGGTATCGTACTGTGAACGGGCGTTCTGCACGTCGGTGATCGCCACCAGACCCACGTTGAAGCGCTGGGTGGTCTGATCTAACTGACGGTAAATGGCCTGTTTCTGCGCTTCGGTGTAGGAGAGCGCGTCAATGGCGCTCAGCACGTTGAAGTACGCCGTGGCCGTGTTCAGGATCAGCGTCTGCTGGTCGGTCTGATAGGTCACATCCTGGATGCCTGCGCTTTTTTCCTGCAGGGTCAGGGCACGCCATTTGGACATATCAAACAGCGTCTGTGTTAATTGCAGTGAGGCGCTGGTAGCATTGGAGTTTACGCCGTTAGCGTCGCGGAAACCGTTGCTGTAGGTATAATCTGCACCTAACCCTAACTGTGGCAGCAAGGGGCTACGCGCTTCGTTAATCTTTTCAAACGCAGCATCACGATCGGCCGCTGATTTACGTAAATCAGGGTTGCCCAGACGTGCCTGCTGGTAGACCTGTAACAGGTTTTCCGCCTGGCTCATTGCACTGAAGCCCGTCAGGCTCAGGCCGATAAGGATGGGGAGCAATTTCTTCATTTGCATTCCTTGTTGTGAAGCAGTATTAGCGCTGATCTAATTAAAAAATAATTGCCGATTCTAACAGAATCATCCACACCAAAAGGTTGGCGTTACGTGCCATCTGGCGGTAATTTGCACCAATCTACCATATAGCCTTACAAACGGCAGCCAAACAGCCTTGAAATTCACAATTTCATCACCATTGCTACCAGGACTCGACTCATGCAAAAACCAGATAAGTTGCCCGTGACTTTCGCCAAAAACGATGTAGAAATTATTGCACGAGAAACGCTTTATAGCGGTTTTTTTTCAATGGATCTTTACCGTTTCAGGCATCGCCTGTTTAACGGGGAAATGAGCGGCGAAATCAGACGCGAAATTTTTGAGCGCGGGCATGCGGCAGTCTTGCTACCCTTTGACCCAGTGCGTGACGAAGTTGTGCTGGTGGAGCAGATCCGCATCGCCGCTTATGACGTCAGTGAGAGCCCGTGGCTGCTGGAGATGGTGGCCGGGATGATCGAAGAAGGCGAGTCGGTTGAGGACGTCGCCCGGCGCGAGGCGCTGGAAGAGGCGGGGCTGGTGGTCGGCCGCACAAAACCGGTGCTGAGCTATCTGGCAAGCCCGGGAGGCACCAGCGAACGCTTATCCATAATGGTGGGCGAAGTGGACGCCACGACCGCAGAAGGCATTCACGGTCTGGCTGATGAAAACGAAGATATTCGGGTTCATGTGGTAAGCCGGGAACAGGCTTACCAGTGGGTAGAAGAGGGGAAAATCGACAACGCAGCGTCTGTCATCGCCCTGCAATGGCTGCAGCTGCATTATCAGACATTACGAAACGAGTGGAAAAAATGAAGCGCTATACGCCTGACTTCCCAGAAATGATGCGCCTGTGCGAAACCAATTTCGCACAATTGCGCCGCCTGCTGCCGAGAAACGACGCACCCGGCGAAACGGTAAGCTATCAGGTGAGCAACGCGCAGTATCGATTAACGATAACAGAATCAACGCGCTACACTACGCTGGTGGAAATTGAGCAAACGGCTCCCAGCATTAGCTACTGGAGCCTGCCGTCGATGACGGTACGCCTCTATCACGACGCGATGGTCGCTGAAGTGTGTTCAAGCCAGCAGATCTTTCGCTTCAAGGCGCGGTATGATTACCCGAATAAAAAGTTGCATCAACGCGACGAAAAGCATCAAATTAACCAGTTTTTAGCCGACTGGCTAAGATATTGTTTAGCACATGGAGCAATGGCGATTCCGGTTTGTTAGCGTCATAAACCTACCTAAGGACACCATTTGGAAAGCCTGTTGAACCTGACTGTTGCTGGTGGGGCGCCAGTCAGGATATTACAAATCACCGATACCCACCTTTTTGCCGAAAAGCATGAAACGCTGCTGGGGGTGAACACCTGGGAGAGTTATCAGGCGGTACTGAGCGCCATTCACGCTGAAAACCGTGCATGCGATCTGATTGTCGCAACGGGCGATCTGGCGCAGGACCAATCTTCCGCGGCCTACCAGCATTTTGCTGAAGGCATCGCGAGCTTTAGCGTGCCCTGCGTCTGGCTGCCAGGCAACCACGATTTCCAGCCCGCCATGTACAGTTCTCTCCAGGATGCGGGGATTTCTCCGGCGAAAAGTGTTTTTGCGGGTGACCAGTGGCAGATCCTGCTGCTGGATAGCCAGGTGTTTGGCGTCCCGCACGGTGAGTTAAGCGAGTTTCAGCTCGACTGGCTGGAGACCAAACTGGCTGCTGAACCTGAACGTCACACGCTGCTGTTGCTTCATCATCATCCTCTGCCGGCGGGCTGCAGCTGGCTCGATCAGCACAGTCTGCGCAACTCCGCGGCGCTGGATCGCGTGCTGGCGAAGTTCCCGCGGGTGAAAAATCTGCTGTGCGGGCATATTCACCAGGAGCAGGATCTCGACTGGAACGGGCGCCGCATGCTGGCGACACCGTCGACCTGCGTTCAGTTTAAGCCGCACTGCGCCAACTTTACGCTGGATACCATCGCGCCAGGCTGGCGCTGGCTGGAACTGCATGCCGACGGCACGCTGACCACGGAAGTCTGCCGTTTGACCGGTGCACAATTCCGCCCGGACACCGCTTCAGAAGGCTATTGATGTCTACGCTCCTTTATCTGCACGGATTCAACAGCTCGCCGCGCTCCGCAAAAGCGACACAGTTTCGCCAGTGGCTGAGCGAGCATCACCCCGACGTTGAGATGATTATCCCTCAGCTGCCGCCTTACCCGGCAGAAGCCGCGGAGATGCTGGAATCCATTGTGCTTGCGCACGGCGGCGAAACCTTCGGTGTGGTCGGTTCATCGCTGGGCGGGTATTACGCCACCTGGCTCTCGCAATGCTTTATGCTGCCCGCCGTGGTGGTTAATCCGGCGGTACGGCCATTTGAGCTGCTGCGGGACTTTCTTGGCGAAAACGAGAACCCCTACACCGGCCAGCAATATGTGCTAGAGTCACGCCATATTTACGATCTCAAAGTTATGCAGGTCGACCCGCTCGAGGCGCCGGATCTCATCTGGCTGCTGCAGCAGACGGGAGATGAAGTGCTGGATTACCGCCAGGCAGTGGCGTATTACGCCTCCTGCCGCCAGACTATAGAAGAGGGCGGAAACCATGCTTTCACGGGCTTTGAGAATCATTTCACCCAGATTGTCGATTTTCTTGGACTGCACAGCCACTGACAATCAATGCGAATTGCTAGTTTAAATCATGACGCAAACCTATAACGCTGATGCCATTGAGGTCCTCACCGGGCTTGAGCCGGTTCGCCGCCGCCCGGGGATGTACACCGATACGACGCGCCCAAACCATCTGGGCCAGGAAGTTATTGATAACAGTGTGGACGAAGCGCTGGCGGGCCATGCCAAACGCGTTGACGTCATCCTGCACGCCGATCAGTCGCTGGAAGTCATTGACGACGGGCGCGGCATGCCGGTGGATATCCACCCGGAAGAGGGCGTCCCGGCCGTTGAGCTGATCCTCTGTCGTCTGCATGCGGGCGGTAAGTTCTCCAACAAAAACTACCAGTTCTCCGGCGGCCTGCACGGCGTGGGGATTTCCGTCGTCAACGCCTTGTCCAAACGCGTGGAAGTGAACGTCCGTCGCGATGGTCAGGTGTACAACATCGCGTTTGAAAACGGCGAGAAGGTGCAGGATCTGCAGGTTGTCGGGACGTGCGGCAAACGCAACACCGGCACCAGCGTTCACTTCTGGCCTGACGAGAGTTTCTTCGACAGCCCGCGCTTTTCCGTTTCCCGCCTGACGCACCTGCTGAAAGCCAAAGCGGTGCTGTGCCCGGGCGTGGAAATTACCTTTAAGGATAACGTCAACAACACCGAGCAGACCTGGCGCTACGAAGATGGCCTTAATGACTATCTGTGCGAAGCGGTAAACGGCCTGCCGACGCTGCCGGAAAAACCGTTCGTCGGCAATTTCACCGGCGACACCGAAGCGGTGGACTGGGCGCTGCTGTGGCTGCCGGAAGGCGGCGAGCTGCTGACCGAAAGCTACGTTAACCTGATCCCCACCATGCTCGGCGGTACCCACGTCAACGGCCTGCGTCAGGGGCTGCTGGATGCGATGCGCGAATTCTGCGAATACCGCAATATCCTGCCGCGCGGCGTGAAGCTGTCGGCGGAAGATATCTGGGACCGCTGCGCTTATGTGCTCTCCGTGAAGATGCAGGATCCGCAGTTTGCCGGTCAGACCAAAGAGCGCCTGTCGTCACGCCAGTGCGCGGCGTTCGTTTCCGGCGTGGTGAAAGATGCGTTTACCCTGTGGCTGAACCAGAACGTTCAGGCGGCAGAAATGCTGGCTGAAATGGCGATTTCCAGCGCCCAGCGTCGTCTGCGCGCCGCGAAGAAAGTGGTGCGTAAAAAGCTGACCAGCGGCCCTGCGCTGCCGGGCAAGCTGGCAGACTGTACCGCGCAGGATCTCAACCGTACCGAACTGTTCCTCGTGGAAGGGGACTCGGCGGGCGGGTCGGCCAAGCAGGCGCGCGATCGTGAATATCAGGCCATCATGCCGCTCAAGGGTAAGATCCTGAACACCTGGGAGGTCTCGTCTGATGAAGTGCTGGCCTCGCAGGAAGTCCACGATATCTCGGTCGCGATCGGCATCGATCCGGACAGCGACGATCTGAGCCAGCTGCGCTACGGCAAGATCTGTATCCTCGCGGATGCGGACTCCGATGGTCTGCACATCGCCACGCTGCTGTGCGCGCTGTTTGTGAAGCACTTCCGCACGCTGGTGAAAAACGGTCACGTCTACGTGGCGCTGCCGCCGCTGTACCGTATCGACCTCGGCAAAGAGGTTTACTACGCGCTGACGGAAGAAGAGAAAGCGGGCGTGCTGGAGCAGCTGAAGCGTAAGAAGGGCAAGCCTAACGTGCAGCGCTTTAAAGGGCTGGGCGAGATGAACCCGATGCAGCTGCGCGAAACGACGCTGGATCCGAACACGCGCCGTCTGGTGCAGCTGACGATCAGCGACGAAGACGAACAGCAGACCAACGCTATGATGGATATGCTCCTTGCCAAGAAACGTTCGGAAGACCGTCGTAACTGGCTGCAGGAGAAAGGCGATATGGCGGATATTGAGGCCTGATGCTGAAAAAGCCCTGCGATGCAGGGCTTTTTTTTGCCCGGTGGCGCTGCGCTTACCGGGCCTACGATCGATCCCCTCGCCCCTTTGGGGAGAGGGTTAGGGTGAGGGGAACACCCCGCACTGACATCAAAACTCCATCTTCACCGTAAACTGCACTTCGCGCGGGTCGCCAATCTGGTTGCCCAGGTTGTTGGTCGCAATGGACGACGTGTAGTAGGTCTTATCAAACAGGTTCTTCACGTTCACCTGCAGCGTCACCGGATACTGCAGCTTCATCTTATACGCCGCAAACGCATCCGCCACGAAATAGCCCGGCAGATAGTAATCCGCGCCGTTGGTTGCTGAACGACGGCTCACGCCGTGCCCGCCGCCGCCCAGCGTCAGGGTATTCCCGGCAAACGCATTATGAATGTCGTAGGTCAGGAACAGGGAGCCGGTATGGCGCGGCACGTTCGGCAGCGGTTTGCCCGCGTAGTCCGGGTCTTCCAGCACCTTCGCGTCGGTATATCCGTAGCTGGCGATGATATTGGTGTTCTCGGTCAGCGATCCGGCAAGATCCACCTCCACGCCCTGGGAGCGCACGCGGCCCGCGGTTTTGGCGATGGTTTCACCTCCCACGCTTTCGTTGTACAGCACGTTGCGTTTGTGAATATCAAACAGCGCGATATTGGCGGTAACCCCGTCGAACAGGTCGAACTTTGCGCCCACTTCGTAAGCATTTGACGTTTCCGGCGGCAGGTCGCCGATGTAGCTCGCAATGGACGACTGCGGCATAAACGTCTGCGAGTAGTTGGCAAACAGCGAGACCGCTGGCGTGAGCTTATAGACCAGCCCCAGCTTCGGCGTCCACTGTTCGTCGCGGCTGTCGGTATTGACGTTGAACGGACGGCCTTTGCCCGCGTACTGGGTGTAATACTGATAGCGCATCCCGGCGACGGCGATCCACTTATCGGTCAGGTACAGGGCATCCTGCGCGTACGCAGAGTAGCTTTCCTGCTTGAGCGTCTGGTCGCTGTCGGACGCCGACACGGTGGTGCATTTGCCGAGATGGCCATACGTCGGGTGATAGATATTGAAATCCTTGACGTTTTTACAGCGCATCATGTCCGTACGCAGCAAATCGTAATTCTCATACGACACGCCGGTCAGGATCTCATTGTAAAAGCCCGCAATATCCACATTGCCCTGCAGATCCGCGCGGGTGCTGTGCATGCGTTGGGTCGAGCCCTGGGTCGCATCCACACGGCGGGTCAGGTTGCCGGTTTTTGCATCGTAGGCCATGACGCGGGCCTGGTTATCGCTGTATTTGTCCTGGCTGTAGCTGTAGTCGAACTTCGCGGTCCACTGGCTATTAAGACGGTATTCCGCGTTGAGCTGAGCGAGGTCGGACTGCCCGTCGGTGATGTTAAACGGTTCGTCAAAGCGGGTTTTGCGATCGACATCAACGGCCTTTTTGGTGTTGAGATCGAAGATCGTACCGCGATCGAACGGCGTCTTATAATCGCGATGTGAATAGAGCACGGTCACGGTGGCATCATCGCCGAACCAGGTGAGCGACGGGGCGATAAAGGTGCTGCGTTCGTTGCCAAAATTACGCCAGTAATCTTCGTCCTGATACTCCCCCGTGAGGCGATACGCCAGGCGCGTGCCGTCGATCGGGCCGGTCACATCGACCTGTCCGGTGCCGCCGCCAAAGCTGGAAGAGGTGGCGGAAAGGGAACCGCCGAAGGTCTTCTCCGGGCGTTTGGTGACGATGTTAATCAGGCCGCCCGGATCGAGAATGCCGTACAGCGTGGAGGCCGGACCTTTCAGCACCTCCACGCGCTCGGTGGCGGCGTTAAAGCTGCGCGGCAGGACGGTGCGCAGGCCGTTGGTCATGATTGACCCGTCGCGGTTCGCGCCAAACCCGCGGCGCACAAAGGCATCCTGCGTACCGCCGAGGGTATTCGTCTGCACCACGTTGCTGACGTTATAGAGCGCTTCATCCAGCGTGGTGGCGTGCTGATCCTCCAGCACGTTATCGCTGACGGTATTGACCACCTGCGGGATATCCAGCATCGGCATGTTGGTCAGCGTTGCGGTAGAGGTGTTCAGCGGCTGGTAGCCGTTGGTGGCTTCCGCCGGAGTATTTGGATCGGCAGTGACGGTAAGCGTTTCGCCGTCTTTAGCCGCGGTGGTGTCTGCTGCCTGCGCCAGCGGCGCCATAAACAGTAGTGAAAAGAGCGCGCGCCCTTTTATCCCTGAGAGTGAAGGTGTGAATGTAGTCATTACATCTGTTATCCCGAAATATCCCGCGAATGCGTTCGCGGCAAACTGTGTGAGTCATTGCCCTTTACGGTCTGTCCGTTAGCCGGAAGTGGCATCGGACATGTAATTGAGAATCATTCAATCATGAGGGAATGTAGTAGTAAATGGAAAAAAGAAAAAATCGACTACAGCAGTTAACCGCGTACGTAAGCGCAGCGGGTTGATATTTAACTCATTGAAATAAATGTTTTTAAAAGCCTTGATGGGCTCATTTGTTCTCTGGTTTACCCCTGGTTTTTTCAGGGTGTTTCTTCGCTTGACTACTACATTGCGCGGCGTCAAACTCTCAAAAGAGAATGAGTTTTATTTTTATTTGTTGGTTTTTCATTACGTTGGCGTTCACGTGGCTCACAACACACACAAACCGGGTCTGGTTCTGGAGAACCTCTCTGCGGGCTATCAGAAAAAAATCATCGTTGATGATATCTCCCTTGCGATCCCTCAGCAGAAAATGACGGTGCTGGTCGGGGCGAACGGCTGTGGAAAATCCACGCTGTTGAGCACTATCGCGCGGCTGCTGCAGCCGCTTGGGGGAACCGCGCTGCTGGACGGTAAAGCCATTCATGAGCAGCCCACCAAAGCGGTCGCCCGTCAGCTTGGCATTCTCCCGCAGTCGCCGCTGCTGCCGGAAGGGTTAACCGTTTTTGAGCTGGTCTCGCGCGGGCGCTTTCCCTGGCAAAACGTTATGCGTCAGTGGAGCGACGAGGACGAGCGGGCGGTGGAAGAGGCCCTTCGACTGACCGGCACGGCAGAGTTTGCCCATATGCCGGTGGAAAGCTTATCCGGCGGCCAGCGTCAGCGCTGCTGGATCGCCATGGCGCTGGCGCAGCAAACGCCGTATATCCTGCTTGACGAGCCGACGACGTATCTCGATCTCCGCTATCAGGTGGAGATCCTGGAACTGCTGCACGCCCTGACCCGTCAGCACGGGCGCACCGTGGTGGTGGTGCTGCACGATCTCAACTTTGCCGTGAACTACGGTGATTCACTGGTCTTTTTACGCCAGGGAAAAGTCGAGGGGGTGTTACATGAAGGCGACGCCTGCACGCCGGCGCTGATCAAAGCGGTGTTTGATGTGGACGTGCATATGTCCATCAATCCCCTGACCGGCAAACCGTTCTTTATGCCGTTTCGCCAGAGCCTTGAACACCCATGATGCGCGCTTCTCTCGCCTTCCTGATTTTTACATTGCTGCTGGTGCTGGGCGCGATTGTGCATCTTGGCATCGGGGCGCGGTTTATCCCTCCCCGAACGGTAGTGGAGGCGTTCTTCCACTTCGATCCGCGCAATTTCGACCATAACATCATCATCAGACTACGGCTGCTGCGCCTCTGCGCCGCAATGGTGACAGGCGCCGCGCTCGGCGTGGCGGGCGTGCTGCTGCAGTCCGTGATCCGCAACCCGCTCGGCGAGCCGCATATTCTGGGGCTCAACGCCGGGGCTGCGCTGGGGGGGGTGATCCCCGGCGCGCTTGGGCTTTCGCTGCCGTTTGGTCGCCCGCTGATTGCCGCCGTCGGTGCCGCCGCGCTGTTTCTGCTGGTGCTGATGTTCTCCTCGTCCGGTCGCATCGGGCTCACGCCGATGAAGGTCACCCTGTGCGGCGTGGCGATGTCGGCGTTTGCCTCGTCGATTACCGCCGCGGTGTTAATCCTGGATGAACAGACGCTGCTCTCTCTGCGCACCTGGCTGGCAGGTGATATCGCCGGAGTCAACGCGCAGATGCTCCAGAGTGCCCTGTGGGCTGCAGCAGCCGGTTTTATTCTTGCTATCGGGCTGTCGCCCTCGCTCAACATGCTGGCGCTGGGCGACAGAATGGCGCAGGGGCTTGGCGTGTCGCTGCTGAAAACCCGCCTTCTTGCCCTGCTGGCCATCGCGCTGCTCTGCGGCGCGGCCGTCTCCCTCGCCGGACCGATTGGCTTTATCGGCCTTGTGGTGCCGCAGCTCATCCGCCGTCTGGTGTCGGTCGATTTGCGCGTGATGGTGCCGCTGTCGGCCCTGTGCGGCGCGCTGGTGTTGCTGCTGGCGGATATCGCTGCCCGCACGCTGTTTACCCCCTGGGAGCTGGCAACCGGCATCATGACGGCCCTGGTCGGCGCGCCCGTGTTCATCTTTATGGCGTCGAGGATGTTCAAATGAACCGGGCCGGACTCCGCGCGATCCGCGTTGGCCACCTGTCGGCGCTGATTCGCCCGAAAGCGCTGGCGTACCTGTCGCTTTTCGCGCTGGCGGCGCTAAGCCTGCTGGGCTTTGGCCTGACGCACGGTTCTCTGCCCATTCCAACCTCCGTCATCGGGCGTGCGCTGTTTTCGCCTGAAAGTCTGACGGCGGAGACGCGCTACGTCGTGATGGATATCCGTCTGCCGCGCCTGCTGATGGCGGTGCTGTGCGGCGCGATGCTCGGCATGGCGGGGGCGGCGATGCAGTCCATCACCCGCAACGGTCTGGCTGACCCGGGGCTTATCGGCGTGAAGGAGGGCTGTAGCGCGGCGGTACTGCTGCTGATTTTTCAGTTCCCGGCACTCAGCCTGGCCTGGCGTCCGCTGGTCGGCATGGCCGGTGGGCTGCTCACCGCGCTGCTGGTGATCGTCCTGGCGCGCGATATCTCGCGCCCGCGGTTCATCCTGATCGGCATCGGCGTGTCGTGGGCGTTTGCCGCGGCGATGGGCGTCTTTATGACCACCGCCGACGTGCGTGACGTGCAGACGGCGATGCTGTGGCTGGCGGGAAGCCTGCATGCGGCAAACTGGACGCTGGTAGGCCTGGCCGCACTCTGGGCCGCCCCCGCGTTTGCGCTGCTGCTGTTTACCGCCCGGGCCGCGGACGTGGCGTTGCTCGGCAATCAGGCCGCTACGGGCCTTGGCGTGCGCACAACCCGGCTGGCGCTGCTGCGGGTTCTCGCTCCGGTGGTGCTAACGGCGGCCTGCGTCTCCTGCGTGGGCAGCATTGGCTTCGTGGGGCTGATTGCCCCGCACATGGCGCGCCTGCTGCTGCGCGGCGGGCAAACCGCGCTCCTGACGGGAAGCGCCGTGCTGGGGGCGCTGCTGGTGCTGCTGGCGGATAACGTCGGACGTCTGGCATTCCTCCCGCTGCAGCTGCCGGCGGGAATTGTGATTTCATTGATTGGCGGACCGTTTTTCCTGCTGCTGCTCTGGCAGCGTCGGGACAGATTTTAGGGGACTATGATGCGCGTACTGTTTTCGATGCTGTTGCTGGTGGGGTTCGCAGTGAGCGCGGCGGAGCCGACGCAGGTATTTACCGACGATTTGGGACGCAAGGTGGTTGTGCCGGTTCATCCGAAGCGGATTGTTTCATTACACGATCTGGATATCACCATTCCGCTGATTGAGCTTGGCGTGCCGCCGGTGGCGAGCCATGGCCGCACGCGGCCGGACGGCAGCCATTTTCTGCGCTCCAGCGGCATGTTGACCGGCGTCGACTTCGATAATTCCGATATCAAATTTATCGGCACGGCGGATATCGACATCGAAGCCATCGCCGCCGCAAAACCTGACCTGATCGTTACCGAGCCGACCCGCAACACCCCGGTGGAACAGCTGGCGAAAATTGCCCCGACGGTGAGCATCGATCATCTCGACGGCGGCGCGCCGGAAATCTACCGCAAGCTGGCGCAGCTCACGGGCACGCAGGCAAGGCTAAACATTCTGGAACGCCGCTATCAGGAACAAATCAAGGCGCTGAAGGCGACCATCGACACGCGCAAAATCACCGTGTCGGTGATTCAGGCCAATCAGGGGAAATTCAACGCCATGCACAGCTACCACTCGCTGGGCCGCGTGCTGCGCGACGCCGGATTCAAATTCCCGCCACTGATTGAGTCCATCCCGGACGGAGGGCGCATCGACGTCAGCGCCGAGCGCCTGCCGGAGCTGGATGCCGATTTCGTCTTCGCTACCTGGCGCGGGGATACGGGCGGTAAACCGCAGGACGAGCTGGCGGCAATGGAGGCGGTCATGCCGGGCTGGTGTCAGTTCCTGACTGCCTGCCGAACCGGGCACTACGTGCTGATCTCGCGTGAAGAGGCGATCTCGAATTCGTTCGCGTCATTAGGGCTGATGGCCGCGCAGGTGCAGTCGCAGATTGCCGGGCGTCCGCTGCCGGAGGCGTCACGGTGATCCGCAAAGAGAAAGGGCGCGTGGATGTCTATGGCGACCGCTTTCGCGCGCGGGCGCATCAGCTAACGCCGCGTCTGCTGCAGGTCGCACGCTATATCCATGACAACCGCGAGGCGGTGATGGAGCAGACCGCCATGGAGATTGCTGCCGTATTGAAAACCTCGGATGCCACGGTGGTCCGCGCCATACAGGCGCTCGGTTTCGCCGGGCTGCGCGATCTTAAGCAGACGCTGGAGCAGTGGTTTGGCCCGGTGGTCACCTCCAGCGAAAAGATGTCCACCACGGTGAACACGCTCGCCAGCGACGTCAACGCGAGCATTGATTTCGTGCTGGAGGGACATCAGCACACCTGCGAGGTGTTATCTGAGCCCCACAACCGCTACGCGATGGCGCAGGCGGTCTCACTGCTGGCACAGGCAAGGCAGGTCGCCATATTTGGCATTGGCGCCTCGGGCATTCTGGCCGAGTACACCGCCAGGCTGTTCAGCCGTATGGGGTTACCCGCCACGCCGCTCAACCGTACCGGGATAGGGCTTGCCGAGCAGTTGATTGCGCTTCAGCGCGGCGACGTGCTGGTGATGATGGCGCAGAAATCCGCGCACCGGGAGGGGCAAACCACCCTGCGTGAAGCAAAACGTCTGGGCATTCCCACCATCCTGCTGACTAACGCCCTTGATTCGCGTTTCAGTAAGGAGGCCAGCGTGGTGATCCACGTTCCGCGCGGCGGTGAAAAGGGCAAAATCCCGCTCCACGGCACGGTGCTGCTCTGTCTGGAGATGATCATTTTGTCCGTCGCTTCTACCGAGCCGCAGCGCACCATCAAGTCCATGAAGCGCATCAACGAGCTCCATCGCGGGTTAAAGCCGGGGAAGAAAAGCAGCTAAAAACAACAAAGCCCGGTGGCGCTAGCGCTTACCGGGCCTACGGTTCAGGTTTTGTTGGCCGGGTAAACGCAGTGCCACCCGGCAAATTCCACGAACTTAAACCCCTTGCTCCAGGATGCGGATGTGGGTTTCCAGCACGTCACCCTTCACCGCGTCGCTCCACGCTTTCATGTGCGCGGTCTGCAGATGCGCTTCAAGATGCGCGACGGTTTCCCACTGCTCAACCATGATGATCGAGTCTGGCGCGGTTGCCTGGAAGCTGGCGTCAGTGGCGGCATCCACCATCGGCGCGTAGCCGTGGCAGCCTTCTTCTTTCAGTACGGTCGGGATAATTTTCGCGAACTGATCCAGCACCGCCTGGCGGTGATGTTGACCTGGACGAGTACGGATTTCTGCGATAACGGTAAGCATGTTTACTACTCCTTTAATTCCAGGCTACCAGTTAAGCAAAAATTTTCGCGAGATGCTTGCGATATTCTGCGATATAGCTCGGGACATCAGGCATTTTAATCACGTCGTTGACGATAAAGGTCGGCAGCGGATCCATGCCCAGGAACTGATTCGCCTTGTGGAACGGCAGGTACGCGCCGTCCACGCCCACGCCTTCGAAGAACTGATCTTTCTCGGTGAAGGCTTCCAGCGGGGCGTTCCAGGTCAGTGACAGCATATATTTTTTGCCCTGAATCAGGCCGCCTGAACCGTATTTTTTGGACGCGTCAGAGCGGGTGCGGCCATCGCTGGCATACAGAGAGCCATGACCTTCGGTGAACACGTCGTCCATGTATTTTTTCACGGTCCACGGCGCGCCCATCCACCAGCCTGGCATCTGCCAGATCACCACGTCAGCCCACAGGAAGTTCTGCACTTCGGCCTTCACGTCGTAGTTACTGTCTGCACGCACGACCTTAACATCATGCCCGGCGTCGCGCAGGAAACCATCCGCGACCTCGGTCAGGGTGTCATTCAACTGGCCTTTAGAGTGCGCAAATTCTTTTGCACCGTTAATAATCAGAATGTTGCTCATTTTTTGTCCTCGGTGATGAGAGTATGCCGGGTATTCTACGCGCGAGGACGGAGCGGAAAAATGAGCAAAATGTGCAAAGTCTTTTGCTGGAGATGCAATAATCCGCTACCAGCTAACCTTCACCTCAAAGCCGCCTTCCGCCGCATTGCTCAGCGAGACGCGCATCCCATGGAGCGCGGCAATGCGCCTGACGATAGAGAGTCCCAGCCCGCTGCCCGTGGCGTTCTGGCCCGGTGGACGATAAAAACGCTCGCCGATGCGCGTCAGCACCTCGGGGTCAACGCCGGGACCGTTGTCGCGCACGCTAAAGCTACGCGCGTCCAGCGTAACGTCCACCACGCTGCCGCGCGGACTGTAGCGGATGGCATTGTCCAGCAGGTTGCGCACCAGCAGGCTGAGTAGCAGGGGCTGTCCCTGACGCTTGACCTGCGGGGCATGGTTGTTGAGGCGAATATCAATCCCTGCCTGCTGCGCCGGATGCCAGATATCCAGCACCGCCGACTGCAGTAAATCGGCAAGCGTTATCGGTTCGACATCGTCCAGGTTGTCCAGCGAGTCCAGACGCGACAGCGTGAGGAGTTGGTCCACCAGCCGGGAAGCGCGGTCGATGCCCGCATGCAGCTGCGCCAGCGCTCTTTCCCGCGCCTGCGGATCGTCCTGCGAGAGCTGCGCCACGTCAGTTTGCACCTTCAGGGCCGCCAGCGGGCTGCGCAGCTCATGGGCCGCGTCGGACGTAAATCGGCGCTCGCGCGTCATCATCTCCTGGGTACGCGCGAAGAGGTGATTCAGCGAGTCGAGCAGGGGGCGCACTTCCGTGGGGACGCCATGAAGCACAAGCGCCTCGGTCGCATCCGGCGAGCGAGAGCGCAGGGTCTGCGCCAGCTTTTTCAGCGGCCTCAGCTCCCGGCTCAGGAGGAGAATTAGCAAGAGCAGCATCACGGGCAGCGCCACCAGCCAGGGCGTGAGCTGCGAGCTGACCACGTCCAGCGCCATATCCTGGCGGTACTCCCACTCCTGACCGACCACCACGCGGTACTTCCCGTCGGGTGAGGTCAGCCACAGGAAACGCCATTCGTCGTTGTCGTCCTGGAGCTGCCCGTTAGCAAACCCGTCGCGGCGATAGTGATACGGAATATCGCGCCCGTTCTCGCCGTCGTTCAGCAGCATTTTGCCGTCGACGGCGTAAATGGCAAAAGCCAGCGCGTCGTCATCGAGACGGCCATGCTTTACTTTTTTCGGGATCTCGCGCATCCGTTCGGGGGCGCGGATCTCGTCAAGATCCATCGTCAGCAGCCGTTTGGCAAACAGCATCTGCTGCGTGTCGAAGAGCTTATCCAGCTTGTGGGTGGTCTGCTGCCAGGCCACCAGGCTGGCGGCAAACCATGCTGTCAGGGAGAGCGCTAAAAAGAGAAGCGTTAAGCGCAGCTTCAGGCTCAGGCGTTGCGTCAGCTTCATGCGTCACCCAAGGTATAGCCGATGCCGTGCACGGTGCGGATAAATTCGCTGCCAAGCTTGCGGCGCAGGTGATGAACGTGGACTTCTACCGCGTTGCTGGAGACGTCGTCATCCCAGGTATACAGTTTTTCCTCAATCGTCTTGCGAGGGAGCACGCGGCCTGCATTGCGCATCAGCAGTTCCAGCAGCGCGAACTCTTTCGGCTTCAGCGTCAGCGGCTCACCGTCCAGCGCGGCGACGAGTCGGGTCGGATCGAGCGTAACCTTGCCGTGGCGTAGTTCGCTATGCGTCTGGCCGTGGCTGCGGCGGACCAGCGCCTCAAGGCGGGCGCCCACTTCAATCAGCGCGAACGGCTTGCAGAGATAATCATCCGCGCCAAGACGCAGCCCCTCCACGCGCTGGTTAAGCGCATCCCGCGCGGTCAGGATCAATACCGGCTCGCTGCGCCCGCTTTCGCGCCACGCGCGCAGGATGTCCAGACCGTCGATTTCCGGCAGCGTCAGATCCAGCACCACGGCATCATAGGGCGCAGACGCGAGCGCGGCCTGACCGGTTTTGCCGTCGGTAAACCAGTCCACGCTAAAGCCCATTTTGCTTAAACCCGCCCTGATACCGTCGCCGATTAACGTGTCGTCTTCTACCAGTAAAATGCGCATATTCCCTCCTTGATGTCGTCAGTAAACCCTCTGTAAGCGCCTGCTGTACAGCAATAATAAATAAATTTTTCCCTTAAGAAGTTGTTAAGGATTACCCTGTTTAATGGACTGCGAAACCAGATTAAAGGGAGAGTTAATATGAAAAAATTCGCTGCTATTGCCGCCATCATGATGATGACCACTGCCCCCGTTTTTGCCGCGCAGAGCGGATTTAACGGCCCGTCTGCCGCACAGACCCAGACCCAAACGCAGGCAGGCGGTTTTGTCGATAATGACGCCAACCTCACCACCGCGGTGAAGGTAAAAGAGATGAAGGACGACAGCTGGGTGAAGCTGCGCGGGAACATCACCCAGCGCCTGTCCGATGACCGCTACACCTTCCGCGATGAGACCGGCACGGTGAACGTGGAAATTGACCACAAGCGCTGGAACGGCGTGACCGTCAGCCCTCAGGATAAAGTGGAAATCCAGGGCAAGGTCGATAAAGAGTGGAACGATTTTGAAATCGACGTGAAGCAGGTCATTAAGCTGAACAAATAACCCGGAAAGGGCCGCATAAGCGGCCCTTTTTCTTTGTGACTCAACTCGTCAGATAGGGTAGTATCTGCGGCAATATTGCCTGAAACCCTTCGGTTTCTGAGTTGAGGAATCACACGTAATGAGCGATATGGCAGAGCGCCTCGCGCTACATGAATTCACGGAAAACGCCTACCTGAACTACTCCATGTACGTCATCATGGACAGGGCGTTGCCGTTTATCGGGGATGGCCTGAAGCCCGTTCAGCGCCGCATCGTGTATGCGATGTCCGAACTGGGGCTGAACGCCACCGCCAAGTTCAAGAAATCCGCCCGTACCGTCGGTGACGTGCTGGGTAAATACCATCCGCACGGCGACAGCGCCTGTTATGAAGCGATGGTGCTGATGGCCCAGCCGTTCTCTTACCGCTACCCGCTGGTGGATGGTCAGGGGAACTGGGGTGCGCCGGACGATCCGAAATCCTTCGCGGCGATGCGTTATACCGAATCCCGCCTCTCTAAATATGCCGAAGTGCTGCTGGGCGAGCTGGGGCAGGGGACCGTTGACTGGGTACCGAACTTCGACGGTACGCTGCAGGAGCCGAAGATGCTGCCTGCGCGTCTGCCGAACATCCTGCTGAACGGCACCACCGGGATTGCGGTCGGTATGGCGACGGACATTCCGCCGCACAACCTGCGTGAAGTGGCGAAAGCCGCCATCACCCTGATTGAGCAGCCGAAAGCCTCGCTCGACGATCTGCTGGATATCGTGCAGGGTCCGGATTTCCCGACCGAAGCCGAAATCATCACCTCGCGCGCGGAAATCCGCAAAATCTACCAGAACGGTCGCGGCTCCGTACGCATGCGTGCGGTGTGGAATAAAGAAGACGGCGCCGTGGTCATCACCGCGCTGCCGCATCAGGTTTCCGGTGCCAAAGTGCTGGAGCAGATCGCCTCCCAGATGCGCAATAAAAAGCTGCCGATGGTCGACGACCTGCGCGACGAATCGGACCACGAGAACCCGACCCGTCTGGTGATCGTGCCGCGCTCCAACCGCGTGGACATGGAGCAGGTGATGAACCACCTGTTTGCCACCACCGATCTGGAAAAAAGCTATCGCATCAACCTGAACATGATCGGTCTCGACGGACGCCCGGCGGTGAAAAACCTTCTGGAGATCCTCACCGAATGGCTGACGTTCCGCCGCGATACGGTACGCCGTCGTCTGAACCATCGTCTCGAGAAAGTGCTTAAGCGTCTGCATATCCTTGAAGGTTTGCTGGTGGCGTTCCTCAATATCGACGAGGTGATTGAGATCATCCGTACCGAGGACGAGCCGAAGCCCGCCCTGATGTCGCGCTTTGGCATCAGCGAAACCCAGGCCGAAGCGATCCTCGAGCTGAAGCTGCGCCATCTCGCCAAACTGGAAGAGATGAAGATCCGCGGCGAGCAGAACGAGCTGGAAAAAGAGCGCGATCAGCTGCAGGCGATCCTCGCGTCCGAACGCAAGATGAACACCCTGCTGAAGAAAGAGCTGCAGGCCGATGCCGACGCGTTTGGCGACGACCGTCGTTCTCCGCTGCACGAGCGCGAAGAAGCGAAGGCGATGAACGAGCACGACATGCAGCCGTCCGAGCCGGTGACCATTGTCCTGTCGCAGAGCGGCTGGGTGCGCAGCGCCAAAGGCCACGATATCGACGCGCCGGGGCTCAGCTACAAAGCGGGCGACAGCTTCAAAGCGGCGGTGAAAGGCAAGAGCAACCAGCCGGTAGCGTTTATCGACTCCACCGGGCGCAGCTACGCCATTGACCCGATCACGCTGCCTTCCGCGCGTGGGCAGGGCGAGCCGCTCACCGGCAAGCTGACGCTGCCGCCGGGCGCGACGGTTGACCATATGCTGATGGAAGCCGATGACCAGAAGTTGCTGCTGGCGTCTGATGCGGGCTACGGCTTTATCTGTACCTTCAACGATCTGGTTTCCCGCAACCGTGCCGGTAAGGCGCTGATTAGCCTGCCGGACAACGCTCACGTGATGGCACCGCTGGTGATCGAGAACGAAAGCGACATGCTGCTGGCGATCACCACCGCCGGACGTATGCTGATGTTCCCGGTCAGCGATCTGCCTGAGCTGTCAAAAGGCAAGGGCAACAAGATCATCAACATCCCGTCGGCGGAGGCCGCGAAAGGCGAAGATGGCCTGGCGCACCTCTTCCTGCTGCCGCCGCAGAGCACGCTGACCATTCACGTCGGCAAGCGCAAAATCAAGCTTCGTCCGGAAGAGCTGCAGAAGGTGGTGGGTGAGCGCGGTCGCCGCGGTTCGCTGATGCGCGGTCTGCAGCGTATCGATCGCGTGGAGATAGACTCTCCTGCACGCAGCGCTGCGGGTGACAGCGAAGAGTAATGTCGTGATATCCCCCTCTGTTCGGAGGGGGAATTTCAATAAAATTTCCCGTAAAATCGTTGTTAATTCGTGCGTTGCGATTAACAATACGCGCTCGTAATAAAGTCCTTACCTGGCCACAGGTGAAGTATAATTGTCAGCTGTTAGGGCTTCAGAGGTCGCTATGCTATATATTGTTCGTCTTATTCTTACCGTTATCTACTGCATTCTGGTCTGTATTTTCGGCTCTATTTATTGCCTGCTCAGCCCGCGTAATCCGAAGCATGTCGCCACCTTTGGCCATATGTTCGGGCGCCTTGCGCCGCTGTTTGGTCTGAAAGTTGAAAAACGTCTGCCGGAAGGGGCGGAGAATTTCGGTAACGCCATCTATATCGCCAACCATCAGAACAACTACGATATGGTGACGGCCTCTAATATCGTGCTTCCACCGACCGTGACGGTGGGCAAAAAAAGCCTGCTGTGGATCCCGTTTTTTGGTCAGCTGTACTGGCTTACTGGTAACCTGCTGATTGACCGTAATAACCGTGCAAAAGCGCACAGCACCATTGCAGAAGTGGTGAATCATTTTAAAAAGCGTCGGATCTCAATCTGGATGTTCCCGGAAGGGACGCGTAGCCGCGGCCGCGGCCTGCTGCCGTTTAAAACCGGTGCGTTTCATGCCGCAATTGCGGCAGGTGTTCCAATTATTCCTGTGTGCGTTTCCAATACTTCGAATAAGATTAATCTTAACCGCCTGAATAACGGGCTGGTGATTGTCGAAATGCTGCCACCCGTCGATACCAGCAAATACGGTAAAGATCAGGTGCGCGAGCTGGCTGCGCACTGCCGTGATCTGATGGCTGAGCATATTGCGCTGCTCGACAAAGAAGTCGCAGAGAGAGAAGCCGCCGGTAAGATTTAATCCGGCGTTGAAGGGAAAACGAATTCCCGCGTTGTTAGTCGTTTCAGATGGAGCTTATATGTCACTCAGTCGGCGTCAGTTTATTCAGGCTTCGGGGATCGCCCTTTGTGCGGGTGCGATGCCGCTGACAGCCAGCGCCGCCGGGCAGCAACAGCCGCTGCCTATTCCGCCACTCATTGAATCCCGTCGCGGTCAGCCGCTTTTCCTGACGCTGCAGCGCAGCCACTGGTCCTTTACCCAGGGGACGCGTGCGCCGGTCTGGGGCATTAACGGACGTTACCTTGGGCCGACCATACGCGTGTGGAATGGCGATGACGTTAAGCTCATCTACAGTAACCGTACCCCTGAAAATGTCGCCATGACCATCAGCGGCCTGCAGGTGCCTGGCCCGCTGATTGGCGGCGCGGCGCGCATGATGTCACCCAGTGCCGACTGGGCGCCCGTTCTGCCGATTCGCCAGAGTGCGGCAACCCTGTGGTATCACGCCAACACGCCTAACCGCACGGCGCAGCAGGTCTATAACGGCCTGGCCGGCATGTGGCTGGTGGAAGATGAAGTCAGCAAATCCCTGCCGATCCCGAACCACTACGGCGTGGATGACTTCCCGATTATCATCCAGGACAAACGTCTGGATAATTTCGGCACGCCGGAATACAGCGAGCCGGGCAGCGGTGGCTTCGTCGGCGATACGCTGCTGGTTAACGGCGCGCAGAGCCCGTATGTCGAAGTGTCCCGTGGCTGGGTGCGCCTGCGCCTGCTCAACGCGTCTAACTCGCGCCGCTATCAGCTGCAGATGAGCGATGGCCGTCCGCTGCACGTCATATCCGGCGATCAGGGCTTTTTACCGGCGCCGGTGTCCGTCAAACAGCTGGCGCTCGCGCCGGGTGAGCGTCGCGAAATTCTCATTGATATGACCAACGGGGATGAAGTCTCTGTCACCTGCGGTGAAGCGGCCAGCATTGTCGACCGCATTCGCGGGTTCTTTGAACCGTCGAGCATACTTGTCTCCACCCTGGTGCTGACCCTGCGTCCAACCGGTCTGCTGCCGCTGGTGACCGACAGCCTGCCCATGCGTCTGCTGCCGCAGGAGATCATGAGCGGCTCGCCGGTGCGCAGCCGTGATATCAGTCTGGGCGACGACCCGGGCATCAACGGCGCGCTATGGGACGTCAACCGCATTGACATCACCGCGCAGCAGGGCACCTGGGAGCGCTGGACGGTGCGTTCAGATATGCCGCAGTCGTTCCATATTGAAGGGGTGTCGTTCCTGATCCGCAACGTCAACGGCGCGATGCCGTTCCCGGAGGATCGCGGCTGGAAAGATACCGTCTGGGTGGACGGTCAGGTTGAGCTGCTCGTCTACTACGGCCAGCCTTCGTGGCCGCACTTCCCGTTCCTGTTCCACAGCCAGACGCTGGAGATGATGGACAGGGGGTCGGTGGGTCAAATGCTGGTCAACCCGGCACCGTAAATTGCTTTTCTCCCTCTCCCTGTGGGAGAGGGGTGGGGTGAGGGCAACAGCCCGCATAATACCCCTTCATTTCCCACAATGATCCAGCGTATAATCCCCGCCCTTTTGTCTATTTTTTCTTCGGAAGCATTATGAGCGCAATTTCCCTGATCCAGCCGGATCGTGACCTCTTCTCCTGGCCCCAGTACTGGGCGGCCTGCTTTGGACCGGCGCCGTTCCTGCCGATGTCCCGGGAAGAGATGGACCAACTGGGCTGGGACAGCTGCGACATCATTCTGGTCACGGGCGATGCCTACGTTGACCACCCGAGCTTTGGCATGGCCATCTGTGGCCGTATGCTTGAAGCGCAGGGCTTCCGCGTGGGGATCATCTCCCAGCCTGACTGGAACAGCAAAGACGACTTTATGCGTCTGGGTAAACCCAACCTGTTCTTCGGCGTGACCGCAGGCAACATGGACTCGATGATCAACCGCTATACTGCCGACCGTAAGCTGCGTCATGACGACGCCTACACGCCGGATAACGTGGCGGGCAAACGTCCGGACCGCGCGACCCTCGTCTATACCCAGCGCTGCAAAGAAGCCTGGAAAGACGTCCCGGTGATCCTGGGCGGCATTGAGGCGAGCCTGCGCCGTACCGCGCACTACGATTACTGGTCTGATACTGTGCGCCGCTCGGTGCTGGTGGATTCCAAAGCCGACATGCTGATTTACGGAAACGGCGAGCGTCCGCTGGTGGAAGTGGCGCACCGTCTGTCGCAGGGCGAGCCGGTGAGCAGCATCCGCGACGTGCGCAATACCGCGCTCATGGTAAAAGAGGCGCTGCCGGGCTGGCGCGGCGTGGATTCCCGCATCATCGATATGCCGGGCAAAATCGACCCGATCCCACACCCGTATGGCGACGATCTGCCGTGTGCGGATAACAAACCGGTAGAGCCAAAGAAAGCGGAAGCGAAGGCTATCGTCGTGCAGCCGCCGCGCCCGAAGCCATGGGAAAAGACCTACGTGCTGCTGCCGTCCTATGAGAAGGTGAAAGCCGACAAGGTGCTCTACGCCCATGCGTCCCGTATTCTGCACCATGAAACCAACCCGGGTTGCGCCCGCGCGCTGATGCAGAAGCACGGCGAGCGCTTTATCTGGATCAACCCGCCGGCCATCCCGCTCTCCACCGAAGAGATGGACAGCGTCTTTGCGCTGCCGTACAAGCGCGTGCCGCACCCGGCGTATGGCAACGCCCGTATCCCGGCGTATGAGATGATCCGCTTCTCGATCAACATCATGCGCGGCTGCTTCGGCGGGTGCTCCTTCTGCTCCATTACCGAGCACGAGGGGCGCATCATTCAGAGCCGTTCGGAAGAGTCGATCATCAACGAGATCGAAGCCATTCGCGACACGGTGCCGGGCTTTACCGGTGTGATTTCCGATCTTGGCGGTCCAACCGCGAACATGTATATGCTGCGCTGCAAGTCGCCGCGTGCGGAGCAAACCTGCCGCCGTCTCTCCTGCGTCTATCCGAGCATTTGCGAGCACATGGATACCAACCACGAGCCAACGATTAACCTCTACCGACGCGCGCGCGATCTGAAGGGCATCAAGAAGATCCTCATCGCGTCCGGGGTACGTTATGACATTGCCGTGGAAGATCCGCGCTACATCAAAGAGCTGGCGACGCACCACGTCGGCGGCTATCTGAAGATTGCGCCGGAGCATACCGAAGAAGGCCCGCTGTCGAAGATGATGAAGCCGGGCATGGGCAGCTATGACCGCTTTAAAGAGCTGTTCGACACCTACTCGAAGCAGGCGGGCAAAGAGCAGTATCTGATCCCGTACTTCATCTCCGCGCACCCGGGCACGCGTGATGAGGACATGGTCAACCTGGCGCTGTGGCTGAAGCAGCGCCGCTTCCGCCTGGATCAGGTGCAGAACTTCTATCCGTCACCGCTCGCTAACTCGACGACCATGTATTACACCGGCAAGAACCCGCTGAGTAAGATTGGCTACAAGAGTGAAGAGGTGGTGGTGCCGAAAGGGGACAAACAGCGTCGTCTGCACAAAGCGCTGCTGCGTTACCACGATCCGAAAAACTGGCCGCTGATCCGCCAGGCGCTGGAAGAGATGGGTAAAAAACATCTGATCGGCTCGCGCCGCGACTGTCTGGTACCGGCCCCGACGCTGGAGGAGATGCGCGAAGCGCGTCGCCAGAACCGCAATACGCGCCCGGCGCTGACCAAGCACACGCCGATTATGCATCAGCGTTCGAACGGTGGAGCGGGAATGAAGAAGAACGTAAAACGTAAGATCGGTTAAACCTGTAACAAAGCCCGGTGGCGCTAGCGCTTACCGGGCCTACAGGTCAGCGCGTAGGCCGGGTAAGGCGCAGCCGCCACCCGGCTTTTTTCTGCATAAGGGTAGGAGGCCCAAAATGAAAATTAGGAAGTTAACAGGAGCGATGCTGATTGGCCTTACGTTATGCGGTTGTGTAATGCACCGCCAGACACAGCCAGAAGTGGAAGGACGTCTAATCGACAGCGCAGGTAAGCCAGTCCCGGGCGCTAAAATAACATTAGAGAGGGAGCAAACGCTTTCTGACGACAACGGTCGTTTTGCTTTTCAGAGCCAGCATGAGTGGATCTTTTTTCTGCCAATAGGTCCGATGGACTGGATTTATCACACCCCGCTCCAGATAAGCGTCAACGGAAAGGAATATGGTGCAGAAGTAGGCGGCGGTCTCGGTGGGCCACATAAACTGGAAGGGAAAGCGTACAACGTTATTTGCACATTACCTGATCTTCCCGGAGAAGCGAGATGTCAGTCCGGTTTATAAATTAAAACGAGCCCGGCGGAAGACCGGGCTCGTTTTAAGTATTATCCGCCAAACTGATCCGGGTCTGGCCCAAGCCGCATGCCCTTATCCAGCTTCGCAATCTCGCCCAGCTCATCTTTGTCCAGCCGGAAATCCCAGACGTCGAAGTTCTCGGCGATGCGCGATGGCGTGACCGATTTCGGGATCACCACCAGGCCGTTGTCCAGATGCCAGCGAATGACGATTTGCGCCGGGCTTTTGCCGTATTTATCCGCCAGTTCGCGGATAATTTTTTGATCGAACACGCCCTGGCCACCCTGCGCCAGCGGACTCCAGGACTCGGTCTGGATTTTATGCGTGGCGTTCCAGGCATGAAGCTGCCGCTGCTGCAGCAGCGGATGCAGCTCGATCTGGTTAATGACGGGCGCGACGCCCGTCTCGTCAATCAGCCGCTGCAGGTGATGAACCTGGAAGTTACAGACGCCGATACTTTTCACCAGCCCCTCTTTCTGCAGTTCAATCATCCCTTTCCAGGCATCAACGTAATGGTCGATGGCCGGAACCGGCCAGTGCATCAGATACAGGTCGACGAAATCGAGCTGGAGTTTCTCCAGGCTCTCCTGCAGGGCTTCGCGGGGACGTTTTTGATCGTCATTCCACAGTTTCGTGGTGATGAACAACTCATCGCGAGGGACACCAGCGCTGGCCAGTGCGGTACCTACGCCGTCCTCGTTTTTGTACGCGGCGGCGGTGTCAATCGACCGGTAGCCGACTTCCAGGGCTTTATGAATGGCGGAGACGACCTCGTCGTTACCGGCTTTCCATACACCTAGCCCCAACTGGGGCATCACGTTGCCGTCCTGCAGCTTGATTACGGTTTGGTTTGCCATTTTTCCTCCTTCAGGTGCGCATCGCCGGAGGGAGACTCCGGCGATGGGGTGTGCATTAAGTCTGGACGAAATGTCAAAAAACGAAAGTCGGGGGGACAAAAACGCTTAGCGTGCCGCCTCGTAAATACGACGGCTGACGTCCAGCGTGATGTCGCCGTGCTCGCCCAGATGGGTCATGCCGTGCTCTTCAAGTTTCGCCAGCAGGGCAGGGATGGAGCTGCCGTCCAGGCCGTAGCCAGACAGACGCGTTGGCACGCCCAGACCTTCAAAGAAGCTGCGGGTTGCTTCGATGGCAGCATCAATGCGCGCGTCGTCAGAACCCTCGGTAATGTTCCACACGCGCTCGGCGTACTGCAGCAGCTTGGCGCGTTTGGTGTCGCGTTTTTCGTTCCACAGTGCAGGCAGCACAACGGCCAGCGTTTGCGCATGATCCAGACCGTGCATCGCCGTCAGCTCGTGGCCCAGCATGTGGGTCGCCCAGTCCTGCGGCACACCAGCGCCGATCAGGCCATTCAGCGCCTGTGTAGCCGCCCACATCACGTTGGCGCGAACGTCGTAGTTTTCCGGCTCTTTCAGCGCTTTCGGACCCTCTTCGACGAGCGTCAGCAGAATGCCTTCCGCGAAGCGATCCTGAATTTTGGCATTCACCGGATACGTGACGTACTGCTCAACGGTATGTACAAAGGCATCGACCACGCCGTTCGCCACCTGACGCGCTGGCAGGGTATAGGTGTAAACCGGATCCAGAATGGCGAACACTGGCTGAACGTGTTCGTTCATGAAGGCCTGCTTGTCACCGGTGGTTTTACGGGAGATCACCGCGCCCTTATTGGATTCAGAACCCGTCGCTGGCAGGGTCAGCACGGATCCCATCGGGATGGCGCTTTTGATGTCGCTGCCGCGGGTTTCCAGGATGTGCCACGGATCGATGCCGTCAGCGTAGTGCGCCGCAGCGGCGATGAATTTAGTACCGTCCAGCACGGAGCCGCCGCCGACCGCCAGCAGGAAGGTGATGTTTTCTTCGCGGGCGATTTTTACCGCATTCATCAGCGTTTCGTAGGACGGGTTTGGCTCAATGCCGCCGAACTCACGCACGTCCAGACCGTCCAGCGCGCTGTAAACTTGATCCAGCACGCCGGTTTTTTTCACGCTGCCGCCACCGTAGGTGATCAGCACGCGGGCGTCAGCAGGGATCTGTGCGCGCAGGTCAGCGATAGCGTCTTTACCAAACAGAATGCGGGTTGGGGTGTGGAGATTAAAGTTGTTCATTGCTCGTTCCCTTTAGTGGGTGAAAAACCGTGGTGCGCAGAGGGCGACCTGATGCTGCTCATTGTGGCTATCCGGGGCTACGCCCTCAATGCACATTCCTGCCGATGTCTTGCCCATTTCTACAGAGCGCTGGAGAAAGCGCGGAAAACAACGCACACTGTCAACGTCGAAAACCGTACCCGGAGTAACGCAAGATGAACCGTGAGGCTATCTGCCAGCAGCTCACTGTGCAGATTAAGAGATTGATAGATAATGAAAATCGTGCCAGCGAGTTGCTGCCGGATATTCGCCTGCTCTATGGCACGCAGCCGGGGACGCGCACGCCGGTCATGTACCAGCCGGGCATCGTTTTTCTCTTCTCAGGCCATAAAATTGGCTATATCAACGAGCGCGTGTTCCGCTACGACACCAATGAATATCTGCTTCTGACAGTACCTTTACCCTTTGAATGTGAAACCTTCGCGACAGAGGCGGTTCCGCTGGCGGGTATTCGCGTCAATGTCGACATCCTTCAGCTGCAGGAGCTGCTGATGGAGATTGGCGAAGATGAACTCTTCCAGCCTTCGATGGCCTCAAGCGGGATTAACTCGGCGACGCTGTCGGAAGAGATCCTCTGCGCCATTGAGCGTCTGCTGGATGTGATGGAGAGGCCGCTGGACGCGCGCATTCTGGGCAAGCAGATCGTCCGCGAGATCCTCTACCACGTGCTGCTGGGCCCGGGCGGCGGCGCGTTACTCGCTCTGGTGAGCCGACAGACCCACTTCAGCCTGATAAGCCGCGTGCTCAAGCGTATCGAAAGCCAATACACGGAGAACCTCAGCGTCGACCAGCTGGCGGCGGAAGCGAACATGAGCGTCTCGGCGTTTCACCATAACTTTAAATCGGTAACCAGCACCTCGCCGCTGCAGTACCTCAAAACCTACCGGCTGCATAAGGCGCGGATGCTGATGATCCACGACGGCATGAAGGCCAGCGCGGCGGCGATGCGGGTGGGCTATGAAAGTGCCTCGCAGTTCAGTCGGGAGTTTAAGCGCTATTTCGGCGTCACGCCGGGAGAGGATGCGTCACGTATTAGAACGATGCAGGGAGTCTGACGAAAAACGTAGGCCGGGTAAGCGATAGCGCCACCCGGCTTTGTTGAATTATGCGCTGCAGTACTTCTTCTTAATCACTACCGCGATGGTTCCCACCAGACCCGCCACCAGCAGGAACATCGGCAGCACCATCAGGAAGGTCATCACCTGATCTTCGTGGTGTTTCACGAAGGGGATCATATTCAGCGCGTAGCCGAGCGTTGTGACCACGCCAACCCACAGCAGGGCGCTCAGCCAGTTGAAGAACTGGAAGCGGCGGTTCGACAGACCGGAAATGCCCGCCATCGTCGGCAGAAGGGTGCGAACGAACGCGAGGAAACGTCCGGCCAGCAGCGCCAGCAGGCCGTGCCGGTCAAACATACAGGTCGCGCGCTGATGATATTTATGCGGCAGCTGCGCCAGCCAGCTTTTGACGACGCGCGTGTTCCCCAGCCAGCGGCCCTGCAGATAGCTCAGCCAGCAGCCCAGGCTGGCAGCGGAGGTCAGGATAACCATCGTTGGTGTGAAGTCCATGACGCCTTTACCGATTAACGCCCCGGCAAGTAAAAGCAGGCTGTCACCGGGTAAAAACGAGGCTGGCAGTAATCCATTTTCCAGAAACAGAGTTGCGAACATCACGAAATAGACGATACCGACGACGTGAGGATCCGCCAGCGCGGCAAAATCGTGGTGCCAGAGCGCCGCGATAATATCTTGAATAACAGCCATGGACTTTCCTGTGGAACAGCAGATATAGCGCTATTGTACTCCCTTATTTGCCCGTCGGGTTTGATCCCGGGCGCAACTCATGCAGACTTTTCCGCTTGCGGTGTCCACAAAAGCGTCCAGGGAGTACATTTTCAGCCAGCACTCTACACGATACGCTCGAACCCTGCTGCTAAATCCGCAATCAGATCGTCAACATTTTCTAAACCAATATGCAGTCGAATCAGGGTACCGCTGAAGTCCACGTCGCCACCGGGGCGCAGGGCCGCAATCTGTTCCGGCTGGTTAGCCAGGATCAGGGATTCAAAACCGCCCCACGAGTAGGCCATGCTGAAGAGGGTAAAATTATCCAGATAGCTGGCCAGCTCGTCATTATTCAGCCGTTTTTTCAGCACGAACGAGAACAACCCGCTGCTGCCTGTAAAGTCACGCTGCCAGAACTCATGGCCTTTACTGCCGGGTAGCGCGGGGTGATTCACGCGCTCAACCTGCGGATGCTGCGCCAGCCATTCGGCCACCGTCAGGCTGCTTTCATGGTGCTGACGCAGGCGAACGCCCAGCGTGCGAAGCCCGCGGCTGGTCATGTAGGCCGTGTCGGCATCCACCATCTGGCCCATCAGGTAGGCATTTTCACGCAGCTGATCCCAGCAGCGCGCGTTGGAGACCGCCGTGCCAATCATCCCGTCAGAGTGGCCAATCAGGTACTTCGTCGCCGCCTGAATCGAAATATCAATGTCGAAGTCCAGCGCTTTGAACAGCACGCCTGCCGCCCAGGTGTTGTCGATCATAACGATCGCCTCTGGCGCTTTACTGCGCACGGCCTTCACGATAGCCGGCACGTCGTGGACCTCCATGGTGAGCGACCCCGGTGATTCCAGGAACACAATGCGCGTGTTTGGCTGAATAAGTTCGGCAATACCTTCACCAATCAGCGGGTCGAACCAGCCGGTCGTCACGCCGAGCTTGCTGAGGATTTTGGTACAGAAGTCCTGGCTGGGCTCGTAGGCGGTGTTGGTCATCAGGATGTGATCGCCCTGTTCCACAAACGCCAGAATGGTATTGGCGACCGCCGCCGCCCCGCACGGGAACAGCGCGCAGCCTGCGCCGCCTTCCAGCTCGCACATCGCTTCCTGCAGAGAAAAATGGGTTAGCGTGCCGCGACGGCCATAAAACAGCCCGCCTTTTGCGCGGTTGCGCGTGGCGATTTTTTTCTCCTCAACGGTGTCAAACACCAGCGAGGAGGCGCGTTGAATCACGCTGTTAACCGATCCCTGGGTATATTTTTTGCTGCGTCCTGCCTGTACCAGCGTGGTATCAAGATGCTTCGTTGTCATGTTCGCTAACCCTGTTTTTATACGTCTGGACGTCCAGACTACCACGATTGGAAAAAACTGCACCCGCAGGCTTATCGAATAAGCAGAAAATATTAGCAAAAAACCGCATAAGAAATTTTTACTGCGTAAGCGCAAGGAAAGTGAACGAAAATTGCGGCACTATGCAAATACTAATGAGAACTACTATCAATTCGACGACGTTTTGATATTATTACGTTCAGATTTTGTGATTTGCGTCCTGGAGATACAGAGTGGGTAATAATTTGATGCAGGCGGATCTCTCCGTTTGGGGCATGTATCAGCATGCTGACATCGTGGTTAAGATTGTGATGATCGGCCTGATTCTGGCGTCCGTTGTCACCTGGGCTATCTTCTTCAGCAAGAGCGCCGAGCTGCTTTCGCAGAAGCGTCGCCTCAAGCGGGAACAGCAACAGCTGGCAGAAGCCCGCTCTCTGGATCAGGCTTCAGATATGACCTCATCCTTCCACGCGAAAAGCCTGACTACCCTGCTGGTGAATGAAGCACAGAACGAGCTGGAACTCTCCGCGGGCAGTGAAGATAACGAAGGCATCAAAGAACGTACCGGTTTCCGTCTGGAGCGTCGCGTGGCGGCCGTTGGCCGACACATGGGGCGCGGTAATGGTTATCTGGCGACCATCGGCGCGATCTCACCGTTTATCGGTCTGTTCGGTACGGTCTGGGGCATCATGAACAGCTTTATCGGTATCGCGCAGACTCAAACCACCAACCTGGCGGTTGTGGCACCGGGTATCGCAGAAGCGCTGCTGGCGACGGCGATTGGTCTGGTCGCGGCGATTCCGGCGGTGGTTATCTACAACATCTTCGCGCGCATGATTGGCAGCTACAAAGCGACGCTCGGTGACGTTGCCGCGCAGGTACTGTTGCTGCAGAGTCGCGATCTCGACCTGAATGCCAGCGCCGTTAAGCCGGTGCACTCGGCGTCCAAACTGCGCGTGGGTTGATATTATGGCGATGCGTCTAAACGAAAATCTGGACGATAACGGCGAAATGCATGAGATCAACGTGACGCCGTTTATCGACGTCATGCTGGTTCTGCTGATTATCTTCATGGTGGCCGCGCCGCTGGCCACGGTCGACGTGAAGGTGAATCTGCCGGCCTCGTCCAGCCAGCCGCAGCCGCGTCCGGAAAAGCCTGTCTATCTGTCCGTGAAGGCCGATAAATCCATGTTCCTTGGCAACGACCCGGTAACGGCCGACTCTGTCATCCCGGCGCTGGATCAGCTTACCGGCGGTAAGAAAGACACTACGGTCTTCTTCCGTGCGGATAAAACCGTGGATTATGAAACCATGATGAAGGTAATGGACACGCTGCATCAGGCGGGTTACCTGAAGATTGGGCTGGTCGGTGAAGAGAAAGCGGCCAAAAAATAGAACGAAAGCTGGCGAAAGCCAGCTTTTTTGTTTTCTGCCACGCAACATCGTTATTATTTTCTGCTGTATATCCCCATTCTTCATATTTCTTTATCAATAAAGCCAACGTTAATAATGTATTGATAGTTAAGTAAATATCAGTATTCGGTTGCGCCATTAAAATATATCTTTTGCTGAAATGGCGTAGTGGAATATCCCCACTACGCTTAAAAAAAGATAATAAAAACAGTCCTTCTTCGAAGGATCTTTTCACCTGCACAGCAAGAGACTCCCTATGGCTACGATGACATGGCTGTATCCGCACGCGCCTCAAAACGATCTGTTTTCGCTTTCTGCCATTCGACGACGCGCCGACAGGCTAATACTGGTGCTCATCTGGTCGCTGTGGGCCATCTCGCTGGGCGTGGGCTATATCAACGAAAACATCATGCAGGGGGTGATTGTCGGCACTTCACTGGCCTGTTTATCGACGCTGCTGACGCTGGTGTTCCCCGGCGCGCTGTTACTCCGCCTGAGCTCTGCGTTTGTGCTAATGGCATTTTCCGCGCTGCTGATTCATCTGGGCGAAGGTGAAACCGAATACCATTTCTCGGTTTTCGTCCTGCTTTCCGCGCTCCTTGCCTGGCGAGACTGGCGCCCGCTGGTGATGGGGGCGGCGGTCATCGCATTACATCACCTGGTGTTCAACTATCTGCAGGAAAACGACCTGTACGGCGTCGTGGTGTTCATGCACACCGGCTTTCATATGGTGGTTTTCCACGGGCTGTTTGTGGTGGTCCAGACCGCGATCCTGGTTCTGTTGGCGATTCGTATGGAGCAGGACGCCCGCTCGGCGAGCGAAGTGGCAAGGCTGGCGGGGGTGATCAACCGCGAACCGGGGTACCTCACGCTGGCCGTCGATGCGGCACCCGCAGAGTCTCCCTTTGCCCGCACGTTCAGCCTGACGCTGGGCACCATGCGCGCCACGCTTGAGCAGGTCAGCGCCAATATTGGGCAACTGCTGGAGGCATCCCGCGCGTTAGGACAACGCAACAGAGCGCTGTCGGAACGTACCGATCACCAGGCAAGTTCGCTGGCGACGGCGGCCAGTGCGATGGAACAACTGAGGGCTGTCGCCACCCTGACCAGTGAAAAAGCCCGCCAGGTTCGGGAGGTGGCATTCAGTACCAGTAACGTGGCGGAGCAGGGAGGCCATAACGTAAGGCAGGCGATTGCGGCGATGGAGCACATTCGCGAGGAGTCGCAGCGCATTTACGCCATTCTGGAGCTGATCGACGGGATTGCGTTCCAGACCAATATCCTGTCGCTTAACGCCTCGGTCGAGGCTGCCAGAGCGGGGGAACATGGCAAAGGCTTCGCGGTAGTTGCCTCGGAAGTGCGCGTGTTGGCCCAGCGCAGCGAGGGGGCTGCAAAAGACATTCGCCAGCTGCTGACCGCATCGCAGGCAACCACGCTGCAGGGCGTCGAGCAGGTAGAGCAGGCCGGTATGACAATGAAGTCGATTATTGAGAGCATTGAAGGGCTCCGCTCTCTCCTGGAGGAGTTGTCGCAGATGAGCGAGCAGCAGCGGGCGAGCATTGCGCAGATGAACGACAGTATTGCCAGCATCGATGCCAGCGTGCAGGAGAACGTGCGTCACGTAGCGCAAACGCTGCAGGTGGCTGAAGCGCAGCGGCAGCAGACGGGGCAGTTAAAAGAGGCGATTGCCGTATTCAGATTTAATTAGCGTTGCGGTTCGGAAGGGGCGCTGGCGCCAGACGCCAGCGCGTCCTCATCAAGCGCAACGCAGGTGACGTTTGAGGTGCGGTACTCACCGTCTGACAGTTTGCGCGTCAGGCGCAGAGTGGCGATTTCTCTGGCAAGCAGATACTGGTAATTGGCCTCGAGGCGACCCAGAAGCTTCTCTTTCAGCTCTGGCCGCTGTTCCATGATGGCGTTCATCACGGCACCGTAAATTTCTTCTTTGACCTGTAGCGGATAAATTTCACGGCGATTCTGCCATTTCAGCCGCACCAGCGTTGCCGGGATCGATACCAGGTCCTGGGTAATACGCGTCATCTCGTCATTTTTTGTGTTTCGCAGCGCATCGAGATTTTGCTTTAAGATAAATTCATCACTTTTCTTATCATCTAAAGTCAAATAAACGTCGTTGTTTTTAACTTCCTTCACGTTAATCCTCCCCCAGGCTATAAAAAATTGGGTTGTTTTTTTCACGCGTAATTAAGTTAAGCCAAATTTCATTGCCCGCTTCGTTAATTTCTTTGGTTTTTTCGGCCAATATTTGACTTAGTTTCTGGGCATCTATTTCTCCTTCGGCCTGCAGATCGTTCAGCAGGTGGACGAAGGCTTCAATTTTTATGGCGCGAAATAAGCGGTCTTTAATATGGCGATCGTGCTCTTCCAGCAACATATTACGGGATTTGCCGGTGCGGGAAACACCAATTAATATATCAGGCTCGAAATCAGAGAGCTTTCTTTTCCCCTGAGTGAAACTGACCTCTTTTTCTGCTTCCATCGGTTGCTGTTCCACAGGCGTAATGTGGTACTTAGCCGGGACGAGATAGTCGGGCAGCATTTTTAATTTCCTTTAATTTCAACAGGGTGGGGTTGGTAAAGGCGTGAGATTCGTTGACAATATCATGAGGCAAATTTAAAATCAAAAAAAATGGAGCCTACCCATGAACAGCATCTTTTTTACGGTCATCACATTACTATTACTGACCGCTGGTGTGCTTTTATTGATGCAGGAGTTCAATAAAACGAAAGTGTCGAAAGACGCCAGTGAACCGCCGCAACCGGAACTCATGACAAAAGAGGAAGGAGAAGACCATTTCTCTGTTTTGATGAACTCCGTTACGCCTGTCTGGTACTGGCGGGTGAACCATGAATATATCGACTTTTTACACGCGACAATTAAACGTATGAAAATGTCGGAAATTAATGACACGCCAGGACTGTTTGAGGCACAGCGTCGCTGTAGCGACCTGAATTCAGCCGTGTATAAATATTATGACAATATCAAAAAACGCTGCCTTAACGGCGAGAAGGTCTCTTATTCCGATCTGGACGTATTAAATTTGCGTCAGTGTTTTCGTGAGTTCAGCCTGGAAGCCTACCCGGAGCTGGTGGTGCTGGTCTGGCCGGAGTACGCCCGTCCGGAAGTTAACCCCGACAACGTCTGAGTCACCAGACTGGTGAGTTATTGCAAACAGTCAGCGCCATTGGGATATACTGGGCGCTGGTTTCTTTTGCAAACAGGACTTTATGGAACGCTTTTTTGAAAACGCCATGTACGCCTCTCGCTGGATACTGGCCCCCGTCTATTTTGGCCTTTCTCTGGCGCTTATCGCGCTGACGATTAAGTTCTTTCAGGAAATTCTGCACGTTCTGCCGAACATTTTTTCTATTGCCGAGGCGGATTTGATTCTGGTTCTGCTGTCGCTGGTGGATATGACCCTGGTGGGCGGACTGCTGGTGATGGTGATGTTTTCCGGCTACGAGAATTTTGTCTCCCAGCTGGATATCGACGAGCGTAAAGAGAAGCTCAGCTGGTTGGGCAAAATGGATGCCTCGTCGCTGAAGAATAAAGTGGCCGCGTCGATTGTGGCGATCTCTTCTATCCACCTGTTACGCGTGTTTATGGACGCGAAGAACGTGCCGGATAACAAACTGATGTGGTATGTCATTATCCATCTGACGTTTGTGCTGTCTGCGTTTGTGATGGGGTATCTGGATAAGATCAGTAAGAAGTAATTCCCCTCACTTAAGCTCCCTCTCCCTGTGGGAGAGGGCCAGGGTGAGGGCATCAGACCGCACTATTTATCCGACGACGCCTGCCACAGATTCAACTCTCCATCCGCGACATGCTGGTCAATCCGCTTGAGTTCATCCTCAGTAAAGTGCAGGTTATCCAGCGCCCGGGCGTTCTCCTCAATCTGTTCCGGGCGGCTTGCGCCAATCAGCACTGACGTCACGCGCGCGTCTTTCAGCAACCAGCTCAACGCCATCTGCGCCATGGTCTGACCCCGCGCCTGCGCCATCTCACTCAGCAAACGCAGACTGTTCAGGTTGGCTTCGGTCAGCATTTTTTCGTTCAGACCGCGGACTTTCTTGCCTTCACGCTGCATGCGAGAATCTTCAGGAATACCGTTCAGGTATTTTCCGGTCAGCAGCCCCTGCGCCAGCGGGGTAAAGGCGATACACCCGGTCCCGTTTGCTGCCAGCGCATCCAGCAAACCGGTCTTATCGACCCAGCGGTTGAGCAGGTTATAGGACGGCTGGTGGATCAGCAGGGGGATCTTCCACTCGCGCAGCAGCTCGGCCATTTTTTGCGTGCGCCCGGTTGAGTAGGAGGAAATGCCCACATACAGCGCTTTCCCACTCTGCACAGCCTGTGCCAGCGCAGAGGCTGTCTCTTCCATCGGCGTGTTTTCATCCACGCGGTGGGAATAGAAAATATCCAAGTATTCGACGCCCAGGCGCTTCAGGCTTTGATCGAGGCTGGCGAGCAGATATTTGCGTGACCCGCCCGAACCATATGGCCCCGGCCACATGTCGTAACCGGCCTTGGTGGAGATAACCAGCTCGTCGCGGTACGCGGCAAAGTCCTCCCGCAGCAGGCGGCCGAAATTCTCTTCCGCGCTACCCGCCGGAGGTCCGTAGTTATTGGCCAGATCGAAATGGGTGATGCCGAGGTCGAAGGCTTTGCGCAGCAGCGCCCGCTGGGCTTCAAGAGGCTGGACGTGACCGAAGCTGTGCCACAGTCCCAGCGACAGCGCGGGCAGGCGCAGGCCGCTCTTGCCACAGTGGCGGTACTGCATGTTCTCGTAGCGGTCAGGGGCAGGATACCAGGACATGATGTCTCCTTTTCTTATCGATAATTTTTTGAAACGTCGTTTTCATTCTGAACTTATCACACCACAAAGCGCGAAGATAATGGTTAACGGCGGCTGTGCGACCAGTGAAGCCACGCTAATTAAAAATGATCACAAAACGTTATAATTTCCCTCTTTCCTGCCGATAACGAGAGAAGTACTCGCCTCTGGGCGAATTCACCCTCACGGCAAGGAAGACTTATGAATATGCTCCGTAATTTCACGATCCGTTTCGTCATGCTGGCGATTCTCGGGATCTTTTGTTTAATGTGGGCGGGTGTGGGGCTTTACAGCACCTGGTCCCTGTCTCGCGTTTCAGATGGCAACGAGGTGGACCGCCAGCTGGTCAAGCAGATGACGGTGCTCAGTCAGGGCAACGATCAGTATTTCCGCTTTGTGACCCGTCTGAGCCGCGCAATGGAAGTCAAAGCCGCAGGCGGCACGCCGGATCTGGCCTCTGCCCAGCAGGCGCTGGATAACATGGGCAAGAAGCTGGCTGAGATGAAAGCCATTTCTCCAGGCCCAATGGATGAGCAGGTCTCTTCACGGGCGATCGGTGCCTGGCAGGCACTGCTCGAACAGGGCGTGACGCCGCAAATGCAGCAGGCGAAACTGGGCGCGCTGGACGGCTATCGTCAGCAGGCCAACAACGTCACCCCACCGCTGAGCCGCGCGTTCGGTGCGGCGGCCGAAGAGTTCAACAATGCTGCCGCGAAGTCGCTCGACAGTACCCGCGTGGTGGTGGACGGCCTGACCAGCATGACCCGCACGGTGATTATCATCGCCACGATCGTCGGCCTGCTGATCCTGCTCTTCACCGACCGTTACCTGGTGGCGATGCTGGTTAAACCGCTGGATCGCATTCGCCAGCAGTTCCGCCAGATTGCCCAGGGCGATCTCAGCCAGCCCATCGAGCCGTTCGGCCGCAACTGCGTGGGCCAGCTGGTGCCGCTGCTGAGCGCCATGCAGGACAGCCTGCGCGAAGCGGTCAGCACGATCCGCTCCGGCAGTGAGAATATCTGGCGCGGCGCGACGGAGATTTCCAGCGGTAACAACGATCTCTCTTCCCGTACCGAAGAGCAGGCGGCGGCGCTGGAAGAGACTGCTGCCAGCATGGAACAGCTGACCGCCACGGTGAAACTGAACGCCGAGAGTGCGCGCCAGGCAAGCCAGCTGGCCGATGTGGCCTCAACCACCGCCAGCCGCGGCGGCTCTCTGGTGGAAGAGGTGGTGACCACCATGAGCGGTATTTCGGAAAGCTCGAAGAAAATTGCTGAAATCACCAACGTCATTAACAGCATTGCCTTCCAGACCAATATTCTGGCACTCAACGCGGCGGTTGAAGCGGCGCGCGCGGGCGAACAGGGCCGAGGCTTTGCCGTTGTCGCAGGCGAAGTTCGCAACCTGGCAAGCCGCAGCGCCAACGCGGCAAAAGAGATTGAAGGGCTGATTACTGACTCCGTGTCCCGCGTCGAGCAGGGGGCGAAGCTGGTGGGCGATACCGGCACCACCATGGATGCGATTTTGCGGGACGTGACGGAAGTGACGACCATTATGAAGCAAATAGCCTCGGCCTCAGAGGAGCAGAGTAAGGGCATTTCACAGGTCGGAATTGCCATTACCCAGATGGACGGCGTTACGCAGCAAAACGCCTCGCTGGTGGAGGAGGTTTCCGCGGCGGCGGCGGCGCTTGAGCGTCAGACCGAAGATCTTCAGCGCTCGGTGCAGAAGTTCCGCCTGACGGCATAACGCAACGTGATAAGGCCGCCTTGTGCGGCCTTATATTATTAACGCCTTCCTCATTCAGCGGCGCTGAAACTGCTATTCTTTTGCTAACCCCTGACGTTCTGGGCTCTCTTCTACGAGGTGTTGCTATGAACAGATCGTTATCTTTTATCCCTGTCCTTTCTCTCATTTTTCTGACGCTTTTCTCGGTTTCCGCCAGTGCGACCCAGCAGGCGCAGGAACGGCGCGTAGCGCGTGATGTCAGACAGGAAACCCGCGACGCGTCACGGCAGGTGAAGCAGACCTGCGTGGCGAACAATAACCAGAGTAATCACGACTGCCGCCAGGACAAGCGTCAGATGAAACAGGCCGGACGGCAAAAAGCGCGGGATATTAAGTATTAACATAACAGGTGAGGCGGCATGCAAGCGTATTTCTTGCCGCCTTTTTAAAAAGGTAAGTCAATATTTTTTAAATATTAAATTATTTGCTTGTAACAATGTATTTGGCATTTTCTGCACATTCCAGAACATGAAAATTAATATTGTCTTAAGATTCAGTCGACATAATGAATTATCTTCTTGATACCGGAAATAATTCAATTTATGAAAAACCGTATTATTTTATTTGCTGCTCTGGCAGGTTTTGCCGTGGTCAATACTGCGATGGCCCAGAGCGTCACGGTCGATGTCCCTGCCGGGTATAAGGTCGTGATTGTTCCGCAGTCAGCCACGGTTCCTGAGGCGGTAAGCGTTGCGCCTGCACCGGCACAAACAACGTATGCCGCTCCTGCACCGGTCTATCATCCGCGTGCACGCCATGTGGCGAGCGTGGCGGAAGGGATGGTGATTGAGCATCAGTATGACGATCACCATTGATGTATTCCGGGTGACATTTCTGGCCTTAAGTTGAGGGCAAAAAGTCGTGATTGGGTGCAGGGAGTTATTACTGAACAGCCATGAGGCCGGGCACGCGCTGCGACGCCCGGCGAAGTTTATCAGTGCGTCGCTTCACCAATCAGCGCGCCCGTGCCCGCGCCAACGGCTGCACCTTTCAGCACGCTCTTGCCGGTAACCGCCGCGGCACCTGCGCCCACGGCAGCCCCTACGGCGCCGCCTTTACGCGCGGCTTTACCTTTGTCGCCGTTTTTGAACATAGCCCCCGTGCCTGCGCCAACAACGGCACCGCCAACGGTCGATTTCAGATCTTTGCCCGTGGCCGCGCCAATGGCAGCGCCTGCTACCGCGCCAGCGGCGGTTTTATCGATGGCCATTCCCGAGGTGGAAAAAATGAGGGCGCTGATAACCAGCGTTGTTTTAATCAGTTTCATAACAGATCCTTTGTGACTGCTGTCGGTTGATACGTCACTTCTCACTCTGAGATGAGAAAAACGCACAGATAGTGCCAGCAATACCGGCTCAACCTTTAGGCCAATCATGCCCTGAGCAAGGATCTCTGTTGCCGGGCGGCGATCCGCCGGCAGAACATTACGCCTGACGCTTATCTTCCGTATTGGTCTCGAAGTCGCTCGCCGCGTGGCGTTCGTGGAGCTGCTCGTTCAGCTCGCCGCTGGTGCGGTTAACGATGCGTCCGCGCTTAACGGCATGGCGATTCGCCACGTCTTTCGCCCAGCGCTGCACGTTGGTGTACTTCTCTGCATCCAGGAACTCGGCGGCGTTGTACACGCTGCCCAGCGCCACGCAGCCGAACCATGGCCAGATGGCGATATCCGCGATGGTGTATTCCTCACCCGCCACGTAGCGACCGCGCGCCAGCTGTTTATCCAGCACGTCGAACAGGCGTTTAGCTTCCATGGTGAAGCGGTCAATCGCGTACTCGATTTTCACCGGGGCATAGTTGTAGAAGTGGCCAAAACCGCCGCCGAGGAACGGCGCCGCGCCCTGCAGCCAGAACAGCCAGTTCAGCGTCTCGGTGCGTCCCGCGGGATCTTTCGGCAGGAAGTGGCCGAATTTCTCTGCCAGATAGAGCAGGATATTGCCGGATTCAAAGACGCGCGTTGGCGGGTTCGTGGAGTGGTCACGCAGTGCCGGGATTTTCGAGTTCGGGTTCACCTCAACGAAGCCGCTGGAGAACTGATCGCCCTCGCCGATGCGGATCAACCACGCGTCGTACTCTGCGCCCGTCACGCCCAGCGCCAGCAGCTCTTCAAGCATGATCGTCACTTTCTGGCCGTTCGGTGTTCCCAGCGAGTAGAGCTGCAGCGGGTGCGAACCGACAGGAAGATCTTTCTCATGCGTTGCGCCGGAAATGGGGCGGTTGATGTTGGCGAACGCGCCGCCGTTGTTCTTTTTCCATTCCCACACTTTGGGTGGCTGATAGGTGTTGTCTGACATGTTGGCCTGCCTTTTTTGTGATGTGTTGAGGCAGTGTAGCAGGAGATTTGTGAACCGTTTAACGTTGTGAGCGCAAGCAATTAACCGCTATTCCTTCTGCTGCTTATATATATCAAATCTGGCATAAGCTTAATCGAAAATCGCATTTTCATAACTAATGCGTTAATGGATAAAGCTGCATATGATGCTTCAACATAAATAAAAGATGCAGTCATAAACACTTTATAAGGCAAGGAGTTAGTGAGATGCGCAAGCTTCTGTTATCGGCAGTGGTCGTTTCGATCGCGTTAGGCCTGGCGGGCTGTGATGATGCGAAAAATAAAGAGACCAATACGCCCCCTGCGGCAAAAAGCGACGCGCCAAAAGCGGGCGGTTCGCTGATTATCGGGATTACCTCCGGCGATCCGTTAGCCGTGAATCCGCTCTATGCCAGCGACCGTACCACGTTAACCATCATGCAGGCGCTCTATGCCCCGCTCTATAGCTTCAACAACGGTAAGATCGAGTGGGGCCTGGCGGAAAGCCTGACGCCCTCCGCCGATAACCTGAGCTACACCCTGACGTTAAAACCCAACCTGAAATGGCAGGACGGACAGCCGCTGACGGCGGACGACGTGGTCTTTACGTTCAATAAGCTGCTGGATGCCAAACAGCACAGCTTCTTCCGCAGCATGTTCACCTACGGCGATAAGCCGGTACAGGTAAGCAAGGTTGACGACCGCACCGTTAAGTTCACCTTACCGCAGGTCAGCGCGGCCTTTACCGGCACGCTGGTACAGATCTACCCGATCCCGCAGCACGTGTTCGCCAGCGAAGGCGACCTGGAAAAGAGCAGCAAAAACGATGCACCGGTCGGCTCCGGGCCGTTCAAATTTAAAGAGTACCGCGCCGGGCAGTACTACGCCCTGACCCTTTTTGACGATTACTGGAACGGCAAAGCGAAGCTCGATTCGGTCACCTACCGTTTCGCCAAAGACAGTAACGCCGCCAACCTTGCGCTGCAAAACGGTGAAATCAACCTCAAGATGGTTGATCCGCAGGATGTGAACCGTCTGAAAAATACCGGTAAGTTTGACTTCGTGGTCTATCCGGAAGGCCGCCTGGCCTATATGACGTTCAACCAGAACGTGCCGGTGATGAAGAGCAAAGAGCTGCGTCAGGCCATTGCTTACGCCATCAACAAAGACGAGCTGACCCAGACCGCTTTTACCTCGCTGGACTACGCCAAACCAGCGACCTCGTTCCTGACGCCCGATACGCTTTACAAAACGGATGACGTTGAACAGTACACATTCGATCTGCAAAAGGCCAAAGAGCGGCTTAAAGCGTCCGGTGCGCCGGACAACCTCAAGCTGCGCCTGGCGTATGTGAACACCAACAAAACCCAGGAGAGCATGGCGCTCTATATTCAGCAGGCGCTGAAGGGTATTGGGGTGAACGTGGAGTTGATGCCGCTGGACTCCAACGCCATGTCTCAGCGCAGCCTCGATATGAACAACACCGCGTGGGAGCTGAACCTGGGCGGCTACATCATGGGCTCCGAGCCGGACGGCTACAAATCGCTGTTCATGAGCAATGAAGCGTATAACTACGCGCACTACAAAAATCCGCAGTTTGATGCCCTGTGGGATAAAGGCGCCGTGGAAACTGACGCCGCGAAACGGGCTGAGATCTACAAGCAAATTCAGCAAACGGTGGCAAACGACATGACGTACTACCCGATCACCTATACCAATGCGACCGTCGCGGTGGACAAGCGTTTTGGCGGTACCGAGGAAGCGGAGCCGAAACCGGTCTATCTGTTCCAGGATCTGTCAAAAATCTATCAGAAATAAGCGATTGCCCCGACCGTCGGGTCGGGGCCTTGGTAAGGGCATGTCGTGAACACACTTCTCACGCGTCGGCTGCTGCAGCTGCTGCCGATGCTGTTCTTTATTTCACTGGTGGCGTTTTTGCTGGTCAAACTCGCGCCCGGCGATCCGGTGGCGGCGTACATTACGCCGCGTATGGCTCCGGAAGATATCGAACGTATCCGCCAGAGCCTGGGGCTGGATAAGCCCCTGGTCACGCAGTACGTCCTGTGGCTGAAAAACGTCCTGCAGGGCGATCTCGGCTATTCGCTGATCTACCACCGTCCGGTGCTGGAGATGATCGGCGAACGCATTCCGGCCACGCTGGGGCTGATGGGCGCGTCGCTGCTGCTGGCGATCGTGCTGGCCATCCCGCTCGGCCTGCTGGCGGGGGCATTTAAGCACCGCTGGCTGGATCATCTCCTGAACCTGTTCGCCTATATCGGCATCTCGGTGCCGATTTTCTGGTTCGGCATCTTGCTCATTACGGTCTTTGCCGTGCAGCTTAACTGGTTCCCCAGCATGGGGATGCGCACCATCGGTATGGAAGATAATGCGCTGGACGTGTTGCGTCACGGCGTGCTGCCGTGTATTGCCCTCACGTTTTATAACCTTTCCAGCTACGTGCGCTACATCCGCTCCAACACCATCTCGCAGCTCTCGGCCGACTACGTGCAGACCCAGCTGGCTTACGGCGCCACGCGTTCCAGCATTCTGTTCCGCCACGTGCTGAAAAACGTGCTGCTGCCGGTGATCACCCTGTTCGGCCTGTCGTTTGGTGAGCTGATTGTGGGGGCCTATGTGACGGAAAGCGTCTTCTCGTGGCCGGGGATGGGGCTGCTTGGGATCCAGTCGATCGCCTCGCTGGACTACCCGCTGATCATGGCGATCATCATGCTCTCATCGATGATGCTGATCGTCGGTAACCTGATCGCCGATCTGCTTTATCGCTTCGCCGATCCCCGCATTCGTACGCTGAGGTAACCCGGATGAGCAGACGCTGGCAGCAGGTTCGTCACCAGCTGCGCCGCAATCGTCCGGCGCAGTTCTCCCTGTTTGTGCTTTTTATTTTCGTTGTCGCCGCGCTCTGTGCGGGGTTAAGTCCGTACGATCCGGATCGGATGGCGCTCGGCGCACGCACGCTACCGCCGGATGCCGCACACTGGTTCGGCACCGACGAGTATGGACGCGACTACTTTACCCGCGCGCTGTATGGCGGCCAGATCTCCCTGATGGTCGGTTTTCTCGCCATGCTCTTTTCCACGCTTATCGGTACGGTGGTGGGAACGGTAAGCGGCTATTTTGGCGGCTGGCTGGATAACCTGATGATGCGCGCCGTGGATATCCTGATGGCAATTCCGGCCTTCTTCCTGCTGCTGGTGGTGAATGCGTACCTCAAGCCGGGCGTGGATAACATCATTCTGATCATCAGCCTGCTGACATGGATGAACATGTCGCGGCTGGTGCGCGCAGAAACCTTATCGGTGAAAGAGCGCGAGTATGTGCTTTATGCCCGCGCGTCGGGGGAAAACCCGCTGCGCATTATCGTGCGCCACATTATTCCCGGCGTGCTGCCGACCATTATCGTGGCGGCCACGCTCAATATCGCCTCGGCCATTCTGATGGAGTCGACGCTCAGCTTCCTTGGGCTCGGCGTGCAGGCACCGGCGGCGTCGTGGGGAAGCATGCTCAACAACGCTCAGTCGTATATTGGCGAAGCGTCGTGGCTGGCGATGTTCCCCGGCATTCTGATCCTGCTGACGGTGTTCAGCTTTAACGTGCTGGGCGATGTGTTCCGCACCGCCTTTGAGCCAGGAGCGAATCGCGATGAGTAACCTGTTAGCGCTTGAGAACCTGCAAACCACCTTCCGCACCCGCGAGGGCGAGGTTCACGCGGTGCGCGGCGTGAGCTTTCAGGTGCAGCCGGGAGAACTTGTCGGCATCGTCGGCGAGTCGGGCTGCGGGAAAAGCGTCACCTGTAAGTCGATCATTCAGCTTCTGGGGAACAATGGACGGATAACCGGCGGCAGCATTCGCTTCCAGAATGACGATCTGGCGCAGAAAACCCCTGCGCAGATGCGCGCTATTCGCGGCAACGAGATCGCGATGATTTTCCAGGATCCGATGACCGCCCTGAACCCGGTGCTGACCATCGGCAAACAGATGGCCGAGATCCTGATGCGCAATAAAGGACTGACCAAAAAAGCGGCCAAAGCGGCGGCGATCGCCATGCTGGAACAGGTGGGGATTGCCGAGGCGGAACGCCGATACGACCAGTATCCCCACGAGTTTAGCGGCGGGATGCGCCAGCGGGTGATGATCGCCATTGCGCTCTCCTGCAACCCGAAGCTGCTTATTGCCGATGAGCCGACCACCGCGCTGGACGTCACCATTCAGGCGCAGATCCTGCGTCTGCTGAAAAGCCTGCAACAGCAGACCCAAACCGCGATTCTGCTGATCACCCACGATCTCGGCGTGGTGGCGCAGGTCTGCAGCCGCGTGGTGGTGATGTACGGCGGGCTGGTAATGGAAGAGGGGAGCGTGGAAGACATTTTTTATCGCCCTGCGCATCCTTACACCCAGGGGCTGCTGGCCTCGCTGCCGCGTCCGGATGAGGTTAATCAACGTTTATCGCCCATTGAAGGCGCACCGCCTGGCCTGCTTAACCCGCCGCCGGGCTGTCCCTTCGCCGAACGCTGCCCGAAACGCATGCCCCAGTGTGAACGGCAGCCCGCTTTTTACGCCATGGGAGAGGGCCATCGCGCCGCCTGCTGGCTATGGGCCGATAAGGAGATTCAGGCATGAGTGAACAACAGGTGCCATTAGTGAGCGTGCGCGATCTGCGCAAACACTATCCGCTTAACGGCGGTTTGCTGCGTAAAGGCGCGGCCGTGAAGGCGGTTGATGGCGTGAGCTTTGATATCCAGCCCGGCGAGACGTTTGGCCTGGTGGGCGAATCCGGCTGCGGGAAATCTACCCTCGGGCGCGCCATCCTGCGCCTCTTCGATATCACTGCGGGAGAAATCCACTTTGCCGGACAGGCGATTGCCCACGCCCGCGAAAAAGAGCTCAAGCCGCTGCGTAAACGTATGCAGGCAATTTTTCAGGACCCTTACTCCTCGCTTAACCCCGGCATGACGGTACGACAGCTGGTGGCCGAGCCGTTGCAGATCCACGGCTACAGCCGTGAAGAACAGCGCGAACGGACGGAAACGCTGCTCTACAAAGTCGGGCTGAAGCAGGAGCACCTTGAGCGGTTCCCGCATGAGTTCAGCGGCGGGCAGCGCCAGCGCATCAGTATTGCCCGCGCGTTGTCCGTACGCCCTGAATTTGTGCTGTGCGATGAGCCGCTCTCGGCACTGGACGTCTCGGTGCAGGCGCAGGTGGTGAATATTCTGCAGGATCTGCAGCAGGAGCTGGGGCTGACCTATCTGTTCATCGCCCACGATCTCTCGATGGTGCGTCATATCTCCACCCGCATTGGGGTGATGTACCTCGGTAAGCTGGTGGAGGTGGCCCCGGCGAATGAGCTGTATCAGCGTCCGGCGCACCCTTATACCCGCGCGCTGCTGGCGGCGGTTCCCCAGCCCGACCCGCGCATTCGCAACCTCGAAGACGCAACCCTGCGCGGCGAAATGCCCGGCCCTACGTCCGCGCTGCCGGGCTGTAAGTTCTGCAGCCGCTGCCCGCATAGCATGCCGGTTTGCCAGACACAGGAGCCAGCGATGCAGGAGATCGCGCCAGGACATTTTGCGGCGTGCTGGTTGTTTAAGATGTGAGCCTTAAACGTGTCGGGTGGCGCTTCGCTTACCCGACCTACAGGGTTTTGTGTTTTGTCGGCCGGGTAAGGCGAATTATTTACCACGCAGGTGTATGATAAACGCTCCTCTGTCAGGTTAATTACAACGTGCAGACGACGACAACCTATAAAAATTGCCGCCTGCCTGTTTTAGGTTGGATACATGCGTAAAGGAACGTTAAGCAGTGATGCGCCCTTCGGGACATTGTTAGGCTATGCGCCCGGTGGCGTGGCGATTTACTCTTCAAATTACGGCAGTCTGGACCCGCGAAACTATCCGGAAGACGCGGATTTTCGCAGCTACATCGGCAACGAATACATGGGCCACAAGTGGCAGTGCGTTGAGTTTGCCCGCCGTTTCCTGTTTCTCAACTATGGCTTCGTGTTTACCGACGTCGGCATGGCGTGGGAGATCTTCTCCCTGCGCTTTTTGCGTCAGGTGGTGAACGATAACATTCTGCCCCTTCAGGCTTTTGCCAACGGCTCAAAACGCGCGCCGCGCGCCGGGGCGCTGCTGATCTGGCAAAAGGGCGGCGAGTTTCATGAGACCGGCCACGTGGCGGTGATCACCCAGCTTCTGGACGATAAGGTGCGTATCGCCGAGCAGAACGTCATCCACTCTGCGCTGCCGCTCGGGCAGCAGTGGACGCGCGAACTGCGCCTGAGCGTGGAGAACGGGCGTTATACCCTCCATGACACCTTCAACGACACGGAAATTCTCGGCTGGATGATCCAGACCGACGATACGGAATACAGCATTCCCCAGCCGGAAATCGACGGCGAACTGCTGAAAATCAGCGGCGCGCGGCTGAAAAACAAACGTCAGTTCGACGGCAAGTGGCTCAACGAAAATGACGCGCTGCAGCAGGCGTATATTCGCGCCAACGGGCACGTGATCAATAAAGATCCCTGCCAGTACTTCACCATTACCGAAAGCGCCGAACAGGAGCTGATCAAAGCCACCAACGAGCTGCACCTGATGTATCTGCACGCCACGGACAAGGTGCTGAGAGACGACAGCCTGCTGGCGCTTTTCGACATCCCGAAAATCCTCTGGCCGCGCCTGCGCCTCTCCTGGCAGTGGCGTCGTCACCATATGATCACCGGTCGTATGGATTTCTGCATGGATGAGCGCGGCATCAAGGTCTACGAGTACAACGCCGACTCCGCCTCCTGCCATACCGAGGGCGGGCTTATCCTTGAGGAGTGGGTGAAAAATGGCTATCGCGGCAACGGGCATAACCCGGCAGAAGGGCTGCTGGAAGAGCTGACCGGCGCCTGGAAGCACAGCCACGCGCGGCCGTTTGTCCACATCATGCAGGACAATGATGTCGAAGAGGACTATCACGCGCTCTTTCTTCAGCGTTCGCTGATGCAGGCCGGGTTCGAGACCAAAATCCTCCACGGGCTGGGGGCGCTCAGCTGGGATGCCGCCGGACAGCTGATTGACGACGAAAGTCGCCACGTCAACTGCGTGTGGAAAACCTGGGCGTGGGAGACGGCGATAGAGCAGATCCGCGAGGTCAGCGAAACCGAATACGCCGCCGTGCCGATCCGGACCGGGCATCCTGAAGGCGAAGTGCGCCTGATTGACGTCCTGCTGCGCCCGGAGGTGCTGGTCTTTGAACCGCTGTGGACCGTCATTCCCGGCAACAAGGCGATTCTTCCGGTGCTGTGGCAACTGTTCCCGAATCACCGTTACCTGCTCGACACCGATTTTGAGGTCAACGATCTGCTGAAGCAGACCGGATACGCCGTCAAGCCGATTGCCGGGCGCTGCGGCAGCAATATCGACCTGATTAGCGCCCAGGACGAACTGCTGGATAAATCCAGCGGCAAGTTTGTCGACCGTAAAAACATCTACCAGCAGCTGTGGTGCCTGCCAAACGTCGACGGCAAGTACATTCAGGTCTGTACCTTTACCGTGGGCGGGAACTACGGTGGGACCTGCCTGCGCGGCGATGACTCGCTGGTGGTGAAGAAAGAGAGCGATATTGAGCCGCTGATCGTGGTTAAAGATAAGTAGCTCTTACCCGCAACAAAAAAGCCCCCGCAGGGCATCCTGCGGGGGCTTTTCGTTACTGTTCTTCCTCTTCCTGCCCGTTGATCTTCAGATCGATGATGCGGCCAATCTGGTCATGATAGACCGTCAGCAGGTTGTACTGGCTCATCTCGGAGATGATCTGCGGTGAAACATTAAAGCTGCGGGCCAGCTCCTCCTGGTGAAAATAGCCCGGCTGACGCCGCCTCACGTGGGCCCGACGGCGATTGTACTGATACCACAAAATCAGCAGCCAGCCGTTGAGCGCGGCAAACAGCAGGTAGAGCAACACCGTATTAAAAGACGCAATAATGACGCCCCAGCGGTAGTCGCTCTCCTCGGTGAGCTGCATCCAGAGCCGGGCATACAGGAAAAACAGAAAGCCTCCCCACGCCACCAGCGTTAACGCGGCATCGAAAAGACGTGGCAACAGCCGATGTTCGGTCAGAATTAAGGTATTTTCGTTCATTAAATGCGTCCTTTTCCCCGGTCCGGACTGATCCAGCGCGCGCGGGCACGCTGGCGTTTAAGCATGACTTTTGGAAATGCGACAAGGGTGGTGAACAGGCCGATCATCCAGTACACCATCGGGAACCAGATCACCCAGAAAAGCGAGCTGGCCACCTTCCGTTCATAGCGCCGTTCGATGTACAAACTGACGAGGAACTGCAGCAGGCACATCACGCCCAGCAGTAGCCCGGTAAACTCCGGTGGAAAAAGGCTCTCCACGGTCAGCCTGGCAGGAACAGGAGCGATATGGCTGAGAATAAATAACAGCACCGTCATCGCATAGGCGAAGGCCCACAGCGTTGACAGGGCATACTCGAGAAACAGGGGCCACATGCGGTGATGCTCCCAGCGCACAATCCTGCGAAGGTTGACCAGAAACACCTCCGCGCCGCCCTGGGCCCAGCGCAGACGCTGTTTCCACAGGCCCTTGAGCGTCTCCGGCATCAGGATCCAGCACAGCGCCCGCGGCTCGAAAAAAATATCCCAGTGGCGCAGCTGCAGCTTCCAGCTGATGTCGATGTCTTCGGTGATCATGTCCGGGCTCCAGTACCCGACGTCCGCCAGTGCCTGTCGGCGAAAGGCGGCGATGACGCCCGAGACGGTAAAGACCCGGCCATAGATCCGCTGCGTCCGTTTGATGAGCCCGATAATCGATGAGAACTCGCCCACCTGGATGCGGCCGATCAACGTGGAGCGCGTGCGAATACGCGGATTCCCGGTGACCGCCCCAACGTGGGGATACTGAATCAGCGGCGCCACCAGATACGCTGCCGTATCGCGATCGAGAAGGGCATCACCGTCAATGCAGACCAGCAGATCGCCCCGGGCCGCCGCTGCCCCGGCTTTGAGCGCCAGCGCTTTCCCCTGGTTTTCCGCGAGATTAATCACCCGCAGGCGTGGCTGCTCCTGCGCCAGCGCCTGCAGCACCTGCGCGGTGTTGTCAGACGAGCCGTCGTTGATGGCGATAACCTCGATATTTTCATACCGCTGATCCAGCGCGGCGCTAATCGTCTCCCGGGCATTTCGTTCCTCGTTGAAGCAAGGGATCAGAATGGAGATGAGCGGCTCACCGGCGAGCGTCGGGGCGGGCGTCTCTTTATCCCACGACCAGTGGCGTTCAAGCTGAAACCAGAAATAGAGCCCGCCGGTTATCCAGAGCACGGACATGAACAGCGGCCAGAAGAACACAAAATCCAGAATCAGCTCGCCGGTAAAGAGGGCGGCCACGCCTAACGGCAACCCGAATACCAGACATAAAATGGAAAAGGCGATAATGCGATCAGTCATTGTCAGGGTACCAGTACGAAGAAAATACAGGCCTGATGCGTGAGATATCAGGTTGGTTGTTGATGAAATCATCGGGGTAGTAGCCGTAATTTTTGACGCCGTTCAGCTGGAGCACGCGCATCCACTGTGCCAGCTGGCTGTCGGAAACGGCGCGCTGCGGTTTCCGATCCCAGTCCCTGGCCTGCAGTTCAAAAATGGTTTTATCGAGCGCGCCGGGACGCGTGGCGACCGCTTTCACCAGACGCGCCAGCCATGCATCACTTTCGTCTGCCGGGACGGACTCCATCAGCGGCATGGCCATCGGCACCGTCCAGTCATACTCCGCCAGAAAATCGTCAAGATTCTGCGCGAACCACGCTTCGCTTTCGGGCTGCAGAATGGGTAAGGCGAACATATTGCGGGCGGTTTTTATCTGCGGGCCGCGAATGTGCTTCACCGCCAGGCTCAGGGCATGGGTAAACCCAATCAGCAGCTGGCTTTTCTGACGTGTTGTGGTCTGAGGGCCATCGTCCACGTCGGTCAGCACCGCATCGTCATGGAACAAGATCCCGTTGAAGCTGGCATAGCGGGCCAGATCTTCATAGATGTCCGTCACCTGCTGGCGCACCTGCGGGTCCCACGGGGAGAGCCGGATATAGGGATCGGTGGCTTCGCGCAGCTGGCCTGACGAGCGGTCCCGACACTGCAGGCGCGGCAGGGCAGGATTGAGATCGAACGAGAGAACCGGCATCCACGCAAAGACTTTCACGCCCGCGCGGGTTTGCAGTTGCCAGGAGACAAAATTAAACAGATCGGCCCGGACCGGCAGCTGGCGGTTGGGAAAATAGAGCGCCTTGATCCTGCCGTCGCCCTGCGGGTCGGCAAACGCCTGCAGGAAAACATGGCTGATTTTCATGTCGTAGACCCGCTGGATCAGCCTGTTGATATTTTGGGTCTGCTGGGCCGGATCGGGATCGTAAACGTAGTCGAGATCGACGTGCATGACGCGCACGGGTTCGCGCTCCTGAACCTGGCTGACCGTACTGGCAAATGCCTTGAGGGAGGGATTACCGGCGATCAGCAGACGAGGGATGTTCCCCAGCTCCTGCACGTTCCCCAGCCCGTCTTCAAGGGTAAAGGCCAGCTGATAACCCTGCTGTCTGGCGATGGCAAGCGACGTGCCGTTGGCCGCACCATAGGGCCAGACCCAGGCGCGCGGCGCCTTGCCCGTTACCTGCGTGATTTTGTCAGTCACTTTGCGAACGTCATCGCCGATCCGCTGGTTGAACTGCCGATCGGTTTCATAGCGGCCCGTCGCTTTATCATAAAAGCGGTTGGCGATGGCCGGTTCGCGGCTGCCCTGCGGGTTAGCCGGGATGCCGTAATGCGAGGCCCAGGTGTGCGATCCGATCTCAATCAGCGGAGACCGGCTGAGCTCGCGCACCATGTCCCACGTCGCGAAGCGATCGCGGGGCGTCATCAGGCCGCCGAAGTTAACTTTTTGATTTTCCGGCGTATCCACCCAGCTGCCCACCGGCGCCCACAGCGCAGGAACGTTCCACGCCTGAAGCAGTGGCCAGACGCGGGTGTAAAAGCTGCTGTAGCCATCGTCAAAGCTGAGCAGAACGGCTTTGGGCGGCAGCGTTTTTTTTCCGTCATGGGCATCGAGAATGTCCTGCACGCTGATGACGTGATAACCGTTGTGCAGCAGCCAGCTTATCTGCTCGTTTAGCGCGCTGGTTCGCACGGAGAGGTAGCGCTGATCGGCGGCATCGTCTTCGACGTCGTGGTAGGCCAGTACCAGAAACTGGTTCTGCGGCCAGGGTTTGCTCGCCTCCAGCTGCGGCCGATCTTTGGGCGCAATAAACGAAAATGCCTGCGCGCAGACGCTCGCGCTGAGGCAGAGCCAGCCGAGGAGTATCAGGCTCGCGGAAAAACGTGTGTTCATCATCATCATCCTTAAAAGCGTAAAGTCGCATCAAACGTGACGGAGAGGTTGCTCTCGCGTTTGCCGTCGTAAGGGCGCTTGTCCCAGTTCAGCATCACGCCGGTATCCATGACGTTGTTCCACTGAACGCGTTGTCCGTAACCCAGCAGAGCGATGGCGCCAGCGGACTGATTTTTCTGCCAGTAGCGGCCGCCTCCCGCCACGAACTGCTGGCTCCAGAGGGTGTCGTAATGGCGGAGCATCTCATGGTCAACGGCCAGGGCGGCCGTCACGGAAAGATCCCGTGCCGGGTTGTAATAGAGGGTGTCCCGCAGGCTGTTTTTGCTGGCAGCGATCCCCGGTTCGAGATCCAGCGTCAGGGACGGTGTCTGCCAGAGACGCTCCTTACCCGTGAGGGTGTATTCCTGTCGGCGGTTATGGTCCGAGAAGCGGCTGAGGGCGGCGTTGAACTGATATTCACGACGCTCGTTTTGATACCAGCGCACCCCGCCTTCCCCCCGGTTGGCGCTGATCCCGTTGCGTAACGCCCGCAGGGGCGTGGTGCGCGACAGGCGCTCAAGGCTGCCGCTGACCTGCCAGTTATCGGTGACAAAGTACGTTGTTGAGAGGCGAGCGCCCGGCTTGTTCGCCCCGTGATAGCGGTTGCTGGAGAGCTCGGCTTCGAGTTGGAGATCGCGTGGCCGCCATTCGATACCGCCCAACAGATGGCGGCTGGTGCCTTTGCCTTCATCGAAATTACCCTCTGCATAGCGGGTGCCGGCAAACAGCCGCCAGTTATCCGCTACGGGCGGGCCATAGAGCGTGGCGTCCCAGTTGAGGTCGTGCGTCCCGCTGACGGGGTTATCGGAGTGCAAACCCTTGCTCGCGTTGAGGCGCAACTCGGACATATGGTGGACGGTGCGGAGCCTGTCCAGACGCCTGGCGCTGCGATCGCGCGGCGCGCGGGTGATGACGTCGTCGGCCAGTAAATCCATCTGCCGCCACTCCTGCAGATCCATAGCGACGTAAGCCTGCTGCTGCTCAAGCTCCAGATTCGAGGGCTCCAGCGCCTCCGCCATTTTCAGCGTTTGCTCCGCCGCGCGCGGCAGACCCCGCGCCTGAAGCAGCGTGGCGTAGTCAATCTGCAATCCCTGATTGCCCGGCGCGGTTGTCGCCAGACGTCGCGCCAGCTTTTCGGCTTCCGGCAGGGCATTCGTCGCCAGCAAATAGTTAAAACGGAGCGACTGACCGGCAAGCCATCGATCGTTCGGCTGAGGGGTAGGGGAACCGAAATCGTAACGGGTCCTGGGAACGTTGCGGGACTGGCGCTCTGCATACCGGCGGGCGGACGGATACTCTCCCGTATCCAGCCAGGCGTAGAAAAGCGCGTGCTCTTCGTCCTGCGGGTCAGATGCGTATTGCGGATAGCGTTGCAGAAGCGCGAAGGCGGCGGCAGCGTTTTTCTCCTGCAGATATGCGGAGATCACCCAGCCGATTGCCCAGCCCGGCACCGGATGCCGGGCTGCCGTCAGATCCTGATATTCGCTGATGACCCGCGGGTAATCGGCATGAGCGTACAGCGCGCCGAGCCGGTCGATACGCGCAAGGACGATGTCTTCCGCCGCCTGTGGATCGCCTTGCCAGCGAGACAGCAGCGCGTCGTAACGATTCAGCGCAGATTGCGCAAGTTGCAGGCGCTCCTTTTCTGATCTGCCTGGCACATCTGCAAGGCGAACGCTTTCGGCTGCGGCATTCAGCTCAAGACGACGACGTTCCGCGGGGGACAGCGCCACCTTTTGTGAAAGCAGGAGCGCGGGGGTATTGACCCGGTTATCCGTTAGCGCGTCGATCAGCTCGCGAAGAAGCGCGTGATTTTCTGGCGCGATATCCAGCGCGCGCGTGTCGGCTAAAATCCGATCCCAGCTTTTTCCCTGGCGTTGCCAGACGTACGCCAGTGTCTGGAGATGCGCCTGCGAGGGATCCTCCGCCACCAGCTGTCGGGCTTCCTGCAGGGCAACCGTATCTTTACGGGCATCGGCCAGGGTTTTGATATAGCCGATACGATAATCGTCGTTATCCGGCGCAAGGCTGCGCGCTTCTTTCCAGAGCGCCAGAGCGGGCTGCCACGCTTTTTGATTTCGCCTGGCCTGTGCGACAGCCGCAACGCCGCGGGCGGGCAGCGGCATATAAATGCTGTAGCGCTGCCAGACCTGAATAACCTCGTCATCATGGCCTGCCCAGGCCGCCACCTGTAACCAGTCCGCAACGTGTTCAGGCGTCAGGGCATGCTGCTGCTGATAACGCTGAAGATAATCGAGAAACGACGTGTAATTACCGTTACGCGCCTGTTGAATCTGTTGCTCATAAACGGATTCCGTAGCCTGAACCAGAACAGGAAAGAGTAATAACAGAAACAATAATGTTGGGGTGCGATAAAAGAATAATGTACTGAAGCTAAGTGATCTTTCCATATCTATTTGCCATTTGTTTTTCATGAATCCATTGCATAACACGGCCGCCTTTAAGCTCAGCGTAAAAGGCCATAAATGAGAACATTAAATCTGAATGCAGTGATGTTACTGGGTACTTACTTAAAGGTAATTATGGAACCTCATCTCAGTAGACTGGATGGGAGGTAATGTACACCTGATATGTTGCCGGATAAATATGCTGAAAAGCGGCTGCGTAGTTTTGAGATAATTCTGTAATGAGCAGCTTTTTGTGTTTATTTTGAATTGAATTATTAATTGTAATGCATTGAAATATAATGGTTTTATTTTTATTGTGACAGTTTTGTATATATTTTTAATGACGCTTATCTGCCTCAATTAAAGTACTTTCTGGTGCATGTTTGGGAAGTTTCATGACAAAAATTCTTAATGTTTAGAGAAGTGACTTTTCTGCGATTGTTTTTTATTTATAATTAATGGCAGCCATTGAATGATAGTCTACAGGAAGTCTTACTCATCAATGTGTGTATTGAGGGATGTCCAAAGCCAGAATACATTTATCGTTAATATAACAGCGCTATAAAACGAAGGCGGTATTCTTTTCGCAGGATCGTTCTTGCTTTAATCTAAAAGGGATGGTTAGTGGCAACTTCAATAGTGTTAGTGACTCAGGATCGCTACCTTGTCAGGGGCATGCGGATATTTTTTCCGGATATTATCCTGCTCGATTCGATTGACAGAAACATATTTGATAACGGTGCAGATGAATATTCTGTATTGATTGATAGTCGTTGTCCGCTCCGTTTATATGATTACCTGATACGCCATCCGGCCAGAACGAGAAAAACGATCTGCTGCGTTATGCTTGATATGCGACACCGCGAGGAGAATCTGCTCAGTATGAAGCTGTTTATGAATACGTCGCTGACGGCGCCGGATATGGCCTCGCTGTTTAACCTGGTGCTCAATATGAAGGGCCGTCGCCTGACCACGAAGTGGCTGCTGAATTTACGGCTGAGCACGCATGAAACGATCATGTTGCGGTTGCTGAGGGCAGGGATGTCAATGGAGGAGATTGCAGGCGAGCTGAATACGTCGGTGAAAAGTCTCTATCGCAAACGGACGGCGCTCTCAGAACGGCTGGGGGCGGAGAATTTCAACGAGGCGTGTTTGTTTATCTTCAAAAACAAACTGCTGGGCACAGGTGGGAACGATCCCTAAAGTTGTCAGGAATTCAAAAGCAAAAAACCGCCACGAGGGCGGGTTCGTTAATAAGGTGCGTGTTAACGCGCTTATCTCGATACCGGCGGATGTAAGGTGGCAAAAAATGAGCGGGTGGCGGTTGGATTTTGGGGGAGAGGAAACGCGTATTATAATGAAAAACGAATAGTATCTTCTGCTCTTTAACCCCGTTTATGAACTGCCTGAGGCTAAGCCAAGTGTTTTATCCTGAGCGGGTGATACCAGAAGGAGACTCCTGGAAGTGATTGAAAAATTTAAAAGGACGTTAGAAATGAATAAATATCTGTCTGGTCTGTGTGTTGTTTCTTTTTTTTATTTTTCTTCAATAGGTTACGCGCACTCTGCGGGTCTAAATAAAGTTCAGGTTAGTATCAAACCCAGCAGCGGTAATCTAGGATATATCCCGGTAATTTCTGATGCAGATGAAATCGAGCCTTCTGATTTCAGGGAGTCGGATCTACAGGAGATGCAGGATAGCCTGAGGAAGATGAAGTCCAACAACCGCAAAGTCGATGAGCTAACTCAGAAGGTTTCACAGCTTGAGAGAAAGAATTCTGAGCAGGAGAGTAAGATCGAGCGATTGCAAAGAAGCCTTGATGACATGAAGCGGAGCAACGACAACCTTTCAAATCAGGTCAGCAATTTATCCGGCAAAATTAAGTGATAAAAAAGAACCACCACCTGTATTAACTTACCGGGCTATTAGCGTAAGCGTGCCTGCATGAAAGCCACGCTTATCAGCGCCCAGAAATCGGCCGTAGCCATATAGCAAAAACCCAGCCATAGGCTGGGTTTTCTAAATAGTGGTGCCCGGACTCGGAATCGAACCAAGGACACGGGGATTTTCAATCCCCTGCTCTACCGACTGAGCTATCCGGGCAACGGGGCGCATTAAACCCGATCTGCCCGGTGGCGTCAACGAAAAATGTTGTTTTCGTTACGGACTGCGCAATCTCTCACCATTTCGCCGCATCCTTAAGCGAAAAAGTGCGTCCAGAGCGCGGAGAGCGGCATGGCGAGCAGCAGTGCGGGCAGCATGTTCACCACGGCAAACATCTTGATCCCACAGATGCGCAGCCCGGTAGCCAGCAGCAGCAGGCCGCCGACGGCGGTAAAGTCTGCCATCATCGCCGGCGTAGTGAGCGGGAGAATTAACGTGGCGCAGGTAGCCAGTGCCAGCTGGATAAGCAGCATCGGGACGCAAATCGCCGCCACGGCAATGCCGAGCGTGGTGGCAAAAATGGTGGCGGTGAAGAAATCAAGAAACGCTTTTGCAATCAAAATGCTCGGGTCGCCCGTCATCCCTTCCTGCATCGAACCGAAAATCCCGGTGCCGCTGGCGCAAAACAGAATAATGATGGCGACATAGTTCTGAATAAACGTCTCGTGCGTGCCGTGTTTCGCCTTGCCCGGTCGGGCTATCAGGTTTTTGGCTTTGCTCACCGCGCTGTTAATGCCTTTTTCCAGATAGCAAAATTCGCCAATCAGCGCGCCGAGCAGGGTGGCCAACACCATCACCGGCAGGTTGGCGCATTTGACCACCAACAGAATACCGATCCCTAACGATGCAAGGCCGAATATTGAGGGCATGGAGGTGCGAATACGCTCCGGCAGCCGCTGGCTTAGCACTGCGCCGAGTACGCCGCCCAGCAATACGGCTCCTGCGTTGATAAATGGCCCGATAACCAAAATTAACTCCTGTTATTTAATCATTGATATTGCATTATTATGGCACGTCAGCACTGCGCGGGCCTTAGCTTTGGGTGGTTTCGTGCATACTGATTCCTTCTTGCACCTCAAAATAAAAGGTGACATTATTGCGCGAATTTTCTCCTCCCTGTCTCACCGTTCGGTGAGGGTAATTGCGCTTATGAAAACCATGAAAATCGCCGTCAGCCGCGAGCTGCTCTCAACTGTGTCTACGCACCGCGAAAAGGTGACGCTGGACAGCACGGATTTCACCGATGTGGCAGCCGTCGTCATGACGACGACAGAGAGTCGCAGCGGCATCCTTGCATTGCTGAAACGCACGGGCTTTCAGCTACCGGTGTTTATTTTCTCTCAGGAGCCAACGGAGGTGCCTGACGGCGCCACCGCGGTCATCACGGGTAAAGCTCAGGAGTTTCTGGAGCTGGAAACTGCTGCCAGCCGTTACGAAGAGAACCTGCTGCCGCCCTTTTTCGACACCCTGAGTCAGTATGTGGAGATGGGCAACAGCACTTTCGCCTGTCCAGGACACCAGCACGGCGCCTTTTTCAAAAAACACCCGGCAGGGCGACAGTTCTATGATTTCTTCGGTGAGAACGTGTTTCGCGCCGACATGTGCAATGCCGACGTGAAGTTGGGCGATCTGCTGATCCACGAAGGGTCCGCCAAGCATGCGCAAAAATTCGCGGCGAAAGTGTTCAACGCAGATAAAACGTACTTCGTGCTGAACGGGACGTCGGCGGCCAACAAGGTGGTGACCAATGCGCTGCTCACCCGCGGCGATCTGGTGCTGTTCGACCGCAACAACCATAAATCTAACCACCACGGGGCGCTGATCCAGGCGGGTGCCACGCCGGTTTATCTGGAGGCCGCACGTAACCCGTTTGGCTTTATTGGCGGGATTGACGACCACTGCTTTGACGACGCGTATCTGCGGGATCTGATCCGCGAGACGGCGCCGGAGAAGGCCGACGAGCCGCGTCCGTTCCGTCTGGCGATCATTCAGCTAGGCACCTACGACGGGACGATCTACAACGCCCGTCAGGTGATCGACAAGATCGGCCATCTGTGCGACTACATCCTCTTTGACTCCGCCTGGGTGGGCTACGAGCAGTTTATTCCGATGATGGCGGAAACATCCCCGCTGTTGCTGGAGCTGAACGAGAACGATCCGGGGATTTTCGTGACCCAGTCGGTGCACAAACAACAGGCCGGATTCTCGCAAACCTCGCAGATCCATAAAAAGGATAACCACATTCGTGGTCAGGCGCGTTTCTGCCCGCACAAGCGGCTGAACAACGCCTTTATGCTGCATGCCTCCACCAGCCCGTTTTACCCGCTATTTGCGGCACTGGATGTCAACGCGAAAATACATGAAGGGGAGAGCGGACGCAGGCTGTGGGCGGAGTGCGTCGAGCTGGGCATTGAGGCGCGCAAGGCGATCATTGCCAACTGCCATATGATTAAACCGTTTATCCCGCCGGTGGTGGCGGGGCGGCCGTGGCAGGATCATCCGACGCACGCCATTGCCAGCGAGCTGCGCTTCTTCAGCTTCGAGCCGGGGGCCAAATGGCACGGGTTTGAGGGCTATGCAAGCGAGCAGTACTTTGTCGACCCGTGCAAGCTGTTGCTGACCACGCCGGGCATCGATGCCGAAACCGGGGAGTACACCGATTTCGGGATCCCGGCGACGATTCTGGCGCACTACCTGCGTGAAAACGGCATCGTGCCGGAGAAATGCGACCTTAACTCGATTCTGTTCCTGCTGACGCCTGCCGAAAGCAGCGAGAAGCTGGCGCAGCTGGTGGCGATGCTGGGGCAGTTTGAACAGCATATTGAAGACGATACGCCGCTGGCGGACGTGCTGCCGACGATCTTCCAGAAATACCCGGTGCGTTACCGGGATTATACCCTCCGCCAGCTGTGCCAGGAGATGCACGATCTCTACGTCAGCTTTGACGTGAAGGATTTGCAGAAGGCGATGTTCCGCAAGGAGAGCCTGCCTGAGGTGGTGATGAACCCGCAGGATGCCAATCAGGCGTATATTCGCGGAGACGTGGAGCTGGTTCGCATACGGGATGCCGAAGGGCGAATTGCGGCCGAAGGGGCGCTGCCCTATCCGCCGGGCGTACTGTGCGTGGTCCCGGGTGAAGTCTGGGGCGGGGCGGTACAGCGTTACTTCCTGGCGCTGGAGGAGGGCATCAACCTGCTGCCGGGCTTCTCGCCGGAACTGCAGGGCGTTTACAGCGAGAAAGATGCCGACGGGATTAAGCGGCTGTATGGGTATGTGTTGAAGTAGACTCTTGCCCGAACGTAGGCCGGGTAAGCGTCAGCGCCACCCGGCGACTTGCCCGGTGGCGCAAGCTTACCGGGCCTACAATACAGCTTCAGGCTTCTGCGCGGCGGTACATCCTCCTCGGATGCCCAATCTTGCCGTACAGCATCTCCACGCTGAGAAAGCCCGTCTCCACGCAGTGTTCCAGATAGCGACGGGTAGTGGTTTTACTTAATCCCGTCTCGCTTACCACCTCATCCACAGTAAAGCAGTGCGTGGCTTTGTCGTTGAACAGCGACTGCACCCGCGCCAGCGTGTTTTCCTCAATGCCCTTGCTGCCGTTGTCCTGGCGGTAGTTTTTCGCCTGAAGCTGATACAGCGAATCCACGTTCTGCTGGTCGACAATCTTCCAGACCCTCTGCTGTTCGGCAAACTGCACGAAGCGCTCCAGCGACTGGCTAAGCCGCTTCCAGGAGACGGGCTTGAGGATGTAGTCGAACGCGCCGTTGCGGATCGCCTGGCTGCAGGTGTCCATATCGCTGGCGGCAGTGATAAAAATCACCGAGCAGTTGGCGCGGGCCAGCATGGGGTTATTGATCAGCGAGATCCCTTTGCCGTCCGGCAGATAGTTATCCAGCAGCACCAGCTGCGGCTGTTTGTTTGCAAGCTCTGCCTGGGCCGCAGCCAGCGACGAGGCAATGCCCACCAGCCTCAGACGCGGATGTTTGCCTATCAGCTCCGCGTGCAGTTGCGCCAGTTCGTTCTCGTCTTCAACAATCAGTACGTCGATAAGTTCATGTTGCATAGTCGGTGTCTTCCAGTTGCCGGGCGGTTCCCGTGGCCGGGATAAACAGGGAGAAAATGGCGCCGCGCGGCGTATTATCGGCAACTTCTATCGCGCCGCCAGCCTGTGTGACATAGCTTTCGATCAGATACAGACCAATCCCATGATCGCCGCGTGTTTTGGTGGTGATGCCGCGTTCAAAGATCCGGTCACGGATCTCCGGCTTGATGCCCACGCCCTGGTCGGCCACTTCAATGATCAGCTCCTGTTCGCTGAGCTTTATCAGCACCTCCACCGGCGCGTGGGGAAGCGGCGACCGCTGTGTCGCTTCGATGGCGTTATCCAGCAGGTTGCCAATAATCGAAATCAGCTCTTGCTCCCCCAGCGGCAGGAACGGTCTGTCCAGACGACAAGCCGGGTCGAAACTCAGTTCGACGCCTTTCTCCCGCGCGCGGGCGGCCTTGCCCAGCAGCAGGCCGCACAGGGTCGGGGAGCTAAAGCGCGAAGAGATAAAGTCCAGCAGCTCCTGGGCGTGTTCAGACTGCGCCTGAATGTAGCCAATCGCCTCCTCATAGCGGCCCATGTGCAGCAGGCCGGAGAGGGTGGTCATCCGGTTTAGCTGCTCATGACGCATGATGCGGAGGTTATCGACATAGCGTTTGACCTGGCTGAGCTGGGCGCTCAGCGAGTCGATCTCGTTGCGATCGCGGAAGGTGATCACCCAGCCCTGTAGCGATCCCTCAAGCATGATGTGGACCCGGCTGGCAATCACCGTCAGATCGTTAAAACGGCAAATCTCATCATGGGTATCTTTCGCCAGCATCGTCTGCGTGTCGAAGAACGGGACCGGATCGATCACCTGGCTTATCAGCTGCCCGCGCAGCTCACGGGCCGGCTGGCTCAGCCCCAGCAGCTTGCGGGCCGCCTGGTTGATCACCTCAATCCGCCTTTGATCGTCAATGGCAATCACCCCTTCATAAATAGACTCCATCAGCGCCTTCTGCTGGCGCACCAGCAGGCCGATCTCGCGCGGCTCAAGGGAGAAGATCTGCTTCTTAATACTGCGGGTAAAGAACCAGGAGAAGATAAAGAGAGCAATCAGCAGCAGCACGGCGGCAATCAGGATATTGACCACTTTACTGACGGTAATGGTGTCCAGGTAGCTGGTGAGATAGCCGACCGAAACAATGCCGACCACCTGTCCGGCAGCGTTGAAAATGGGGGCCTTACTGCGCAGCGAAATGCCCAACCCGCCTTTGCGGATGGTGGTGGTGCTTTTACCCTGCAATACGGCGTCGTTGTCGCCGCCTACCAGCGTGGTGCCCACTCTGTCGGCGAAGACGGAGTGAAAAAGATGCTGGCCCTTATTATCGCCAATCACAATAAAGCTGGCGTCACTGTGCGCAGAAATCTTCTGCATAAAATCATGGATGGCGATGATATTCTTCTGTTCAACTTCATGTCGCAATGTTGGAATAAGCGCAATCTCTTCAGCCTGTATTTTGGCGCGCGTGCTCATTTCCTGATAAAGCTGTTTCCCGACATCGGCATAATAATATCCGCCCAGTAACGCAAAAAGCACTGAGAAAAAGGCAACCAGCGAAATAAACAGCTTGATCTGGAAAGAGACTTTCATAACTATCACGCAAGGTAGCGACAAAGATCGCCAATATATCATCTTTTTTCACGCGGGCGCCCGCTTTGCCGAAAACTTGTGATCCCTTGCACAGCGGGCGTTGTAAAAGCATCATCCCAAAGACGGGTGGCCTCTGGCTGCACGAATAAATGTTATTTGTTTGTTCAATTCAGAAAAGAAACCATAAAAACCACGACAATAAATAAGGCATAAATCACATTAAATAAAAGAAACCATTAAAACCATAGCTGCCATTAAAACTTCGCTTTTAATATGTCATTCCTCACATAAAGTAAGCCTTTGTGACTCTAAGCTGAACGCACAAAATAACCAAGGGGCTTATTATGAGCACAACTGACGATTCTTTCTCTGTTACCCACGACCCGATTGAAATTCAGCGGCCTTCGCTTAAAGAGCGCTGGTGGCATATTATGGATACCTGGAAAATCGGGATTATTCCTCTGCCGCTGTTCGTTCTGGCGGGCGCGCTGATCGCCATTGATTGCCTGGGCGGAAAACTGCCGAGCGATATCGTGGTGATGGTGGCGACGCTGGCCTTCTTCGGCTTTGCCTGCGGTGAGTTTGGTAAACGCCTGCCGATTGTCGGCAAGCTCGGCGCGGCGGCGATTTGCGCCACCTTTATCCCTTCCGCGCTGGTCTATTATGGCCTGCTGCCGGACGTGGTGGTCGAGTCCACCACCAAGTTCTACAAATCCACCAACATCCTCTACCTCTATATCTGCTGCATTATTGTCGGCAGCATCATGAGCATGAACCGCACGGTGCTGATTCAGGGCTTCCTGCGCATCTTCTTCCCGATGCTGTGCGGCGAAATCGTCGGCATGCTGGTGGGGATGGGCGTCGGCCTGGCGCTGGGTCTTGAGCCATTCCAGATCTTCTTCTTTATCATCCTGCCAATCATGGCGGGCGGCGTTGGGGAAGGGGCGATCCCGCTTTCCATCGGCTATGCCACCCTGCTGCATATGGACCAGGGCGTGGCGCTCGGTCGCGTGCTGCCGATGGTCATGCTCGGCGGTCTGACGGCGATCATCATCTCCGGCTGCCTGAACCAGCTTGGTAAACGCTACCCGCATCTGACCGGTGAAGGCCAGCTGATGCCTAACCGCGCCAATGCCGATGCCACCGTCTCTCAGCCTGCATTCTCCGGCAAAGCGGACGTGACCACGATCGCCTCCGGCGCGCTGCTGGCGGTGCTGCTCTACATGCTGGGCATGCTCGGCCACAAGCTGATTGGCCTGCCTGCGCCGGTCGGCATGCTGTTTATGGCGGTGCTGGTGAAGCTCTGCAACGGCGCCTCTCCGCGCCTGCTGGAAGGCTCTCAGGTGGTGTACAAATTCTTCCAGACCTCTGTGACCTACCCGATTCTCTTTGCCGTTGGCGTAGCCATCACCCCATGGCATGAACTGGTGGCCGCCTTCACGCTGACCAACCTGCTGGTGATTATCAGCACCGTCTCCGCGCTGGTGGCGACCGGGTTCTTCGTCGGCAAAAAGATTGGCATGCACCCGATTGATGTCGCCATCGTCTCCTGCTGCCAGAGCGGCCAGGGCGGTACCGGCGACGTGGCGATCCTGACCGCAGGCAACCGCATGAGCCTGATGCCGTTCGCCCAGATTGCTACCCGTATCGGCGGGGCGATTAACGTCTCCATCTCTCTGCTGATTCTGGGCAACTTCCTCGTTTAAGTTTTCAGGAAAGAACAATGAAACTCGCAAGCTTTTTATACCAGGGAAAACGCAGCTACGGCATCGTGCAGGCCGACGGCGTGATTGATTTAGGCCGCCGTCTGGGCGACCGCTACAGCGACCTCAAGGCGTTGCTGCAGGGCAACGGGCTGGCGCAGGCCACCCGCTACCTGAACGATGCCGTGGACGTGCCGATGAGCGCCATCACCTTCTTACCGGTGATTGAGCAGCCGGAAAAAATCCTCTGTGTGGGCATGAACTACGCCGACAAGCGCAAGGAGTTTGACCAGCACAACCCGGCCCCGACGCTGTTTGTCCGCTTCCCGGATTCACAGACCGGCCACAACGAGCCGGTGCTGAAGCCGCGCCACTCCAGCGAATTCGACTACGAAGGCGAACTGGCGGTGATCATCGGTAAAGGCGGGGAGAACATCAGCCGCGACGACGCCCTGCGCCACGTGGCGGGCTACAGCTGCTACATGGACGGCTCCGCCCGCGACTGGCAGCACACCTGGTTCACCGCTGGTAAAAACTGGCGTCAGACCGGCGCGTTTGGTCCGTGGATGGCGACGGCGGATGAGATCCCCGATCCGCACCAACTGGCGATTCGCACCTGGCTGAACGGCCGCATGGTGCAGGAAGACAACACCAGCAGCATGATCCACAAGGTTGCGGAGCTGATCGAGTACATCAGCACCTTCACCCGCTTAAGTCCTGGCGATGTGATCATCACCGGATCCCCTGGCGGGGTGGGTAAAAAGCGTAACCCGCCGCTGTTTATGAAAGAGGGCGATCGCATTGAGGTGGAGATCGAGCATATCGGTCATCTGAGCAACGTGATTGTGGAAGCGCCAGCCGTCGGGCTTGCGGCAGCACATTAAGTAAGGCGGCAGCATGCACTCGCAACCCATCGATTTTTGCCACACGCTGGTGGCGAAACACCCGGAACGCTTAAGTCAGATCCGTTATCTGCTGGCAGACAGCGGCCTTGGCCTGGACAACGACATCACGCTGTTCGTCGAAGCCTGGTCCGGCTCGCAGCTGGTGGGTTGCGCAGGGCTTGCCGCCAACGTCATCAAGTGCGTGGCGGTTAACGAGCAGCTTCGCGGCGAGAACCTCAGCGCGCGGCTGCTGGCAGAGGTGGAACATGCGGCGCTGGAGCGCGGCCATTTTCACCTCTTCCTCTGCACCCGTCCGTGCAACCGGGAGCGTTTTGCCCGCAGCGGCTTCTGGCCGATTGCCCAGAGCGGGAACAACGCCGTGCTGATGGAGAACACCCCGCAGGGGATCGCGCGCTACTGCCGTTCTCTGCGCGCGAACCGCAAGTGCGGGGAGAAGATTGGCGCCATCGTGATGAACGCCAATCCGTTCACCCTCGGCCACCGCCATCTGGTGGAGCAGGCGGCGGCGCAGTGCGACGCCCTGCACCTGTTCGTGGTGCGTGAAGACGCCTCGTTCTTCCCGTTCAGCGCGCGGCTCGAGATGGTGCGCGCGGGCGTGGCGCATCTGCCGAACGTGGTGGTGCATGAAGGCTCGCAGTACATCATCTCTCGCGCCACGTTTCCGGCCTACTTCCTGAAGGAGACCGGCAAAGTGCAGCAGGCGTGGAGCGAGATTGACGTGCTGATCTTCCGGGACTTTATCGCCCCGGCGCTCGGCATTACGCACCGCTTCATCGGTTCGGAGCCGTTCTGCGATATCACCCGCCAGTACAACCAGACGCTGCACGACCTGCTGGCCTCGCATATCGAGGTGGTGGAAATGCCGCGCATCAAGGCCACCGGCAACGCCATATCGGCGTCCGAAGTGCGCCGATTACTGAAGACACAGCAGTTTTCCCGGATCCGGGAGATTGTCCCGGACTCCACCTTCGCGCATCTCGAAACGCATTACCGTGCGAGTGCGGAAGTCGCTTAACTACCAGGAATTTATCATGAAAATTGTAAGGGAGGCGCTGGCCGGAACGCAGGAGTCCAGCGACCTGATGGTGAAAATCGCGCCCGCTCACGGCGAGCTGGAGATCGTCATCCACAGCGAAGTGATTAAGCAGTTTGGCGAGCAGATTCGCCAGGTGGTCAACGACACATTGCGCGCCATGAACGTGCACCAGGGATTAATCATTATTGAAGACAAAGGGGCGCTGGACTGTGTGATTCGCGCCCGTCTGCAAAGCGCGCTGATGCGTGCCGCCGATGAACAGACCATCAACTGGGGGGCGCTGAAATGAGCAAACTCCGCCGCAGCATGCTGTTCCTGCCGGGCGCCAACGCCGCCATGCTCTCCACCGCCTTTATCTACCGTCCCGACTCCATCATGTTTGACCTGGAGGATGCCGTTGCCCTGCGCGAGAAGGATACCGCGCGCATGCTAGTGTTCCACGCGCTGCAGCATCCGATGTATCAGGATATCGAAACCGTGGTGCGCATTAACCCGCTGAGCACGCCGTTTGGCCTGCTTGATCTGGAAGCCGCCGTGCGGGCAGGCGTGGATGTGATTCGTCTGCCGAAAACCGATACCCCGGACGACATCTATGAGCTGGAGGGTCACCTCGAGCGCATCGAGCAGGCGTGCGGCCGCGAGATCGGTTCCACCCGCGTGATGGCGGCGATTGAGTCGGCCATTGGCGTCATCAACGCCGTGGCGATTGCCCGCAGCTCTCCGCGCCTCATCGGCATTGCGCTGGCCGCCTTTGACTACGTGATGGACATGCAGACCGAGCGCGGCGACGGCACCGAGCTGTTCTACGCCCGCTGCGCCGTGCTGCACGCCGCCCGCGCGGCGGGTATCGACGCCTTCGACGTGGTGTGGTCAGACGTTAACGACGAGGCCGGGTTCCTGCGCGAGGTCGATTTGATCCGCAAGATGGGCTTCAACGGCAAATCGCTGATTAACCCGCGCCAGATTGACCTGCTGCACAACGCCTACGCCCCGACGCAGGAAGAGGTGGATCACGCCAGAAGGGTGATTGAGGCGGCAGAAGAGGGCGAGCGTAACGGCCTGGGCGTGGTGTCGCTTAACGGCAAAATGGTGGATGCACCGATTATTAACCACGCGCAGGTGGTGCTGGAGCGCGCGGCGGCTTCCGGCGTGCGTCGGTAAGGATAAGACAATGAATCAGACTGAACTTCTTCATGTGAATTTTCCCCATCTGCGGGACTTAAAACCCTTTGATACCGCCCACAGCACCACGCCGTGGCTGGCGGACAGCGATGCGAAGCACAGCCGCAAGCTCTGCGCCTCTGTTGAAGAGGCGGTTAAGCGCTGCGGCCTGCGGGACGGGATGACCATCTCCTTCCACCATGCGTTTCGCGAAGGCGACCGGGTGATCAACACCGTCGTGGCGCTGCTGGCGCGAATGGGCTTCAAAAACCTGACGCTGGCCTCCAGCTCGCTGATGACCTGCAACGACGCGCTGATTGAGCATATCGAAAGCGGCGTCATCACCCGGATTTACACCTCCGGCATGCGCGGCAGGCTGGCGGACGCCATCTCCCACGGGCTGATGGACGAGCCGGTGCAAATTCACTCCCATGGCGGGCGCGTGAAGCTGCTCCAGGACGGCGAGCTGAATATCGACGTGGCATTTCTCGGCGTGCCGTGCAGCGATGAGTTTGGCAACGCCAACGGCACGCACGGCAAATCGTGCTGCGGCTCCCTGGGCTACGCCATGGTGGACGCGCACTTTGCCCACAAGGTGGTGCTGCTGACTGAAGAACTGGTGCCATTTCCTAATATGCCCGCCAGCCTGGTGCAGGACCAGGTGGACTACATCGTTCAGGTCGAGAGCGTGGGCGACCCGGCGAAAATCAGCGTCGGCGCGGCGCGCGTCACCAGCAACCCGCGCGAGCTGATGATCGCCCGCTATGCGGCGGACGTGATCGAGCATTCCGGCTACTTCAAGCCGGGCTTCTCAATGCAGACCGGCTCCGGCGCGGCGGCTACGGCCTGCACCCGCTTTATGGAAGAGAAGATGGAGCGCAGCGGCGTGAAGGCGCGCTTTGCGCTCGGCGGCATCACCGGCAGCCTGGTGGATCTGCACGAGAAGGGGCTCATCGAAAAGCTGCTCGATACCCAGTGCTTTGACGGTCAGGCGGCGGCCTCGCTGGCGCGCAACCCGAATCACGTGGAGATTTCCACCAACGTTTACGCCAACCCCGGCAGCAAGGCGGCAAGCTGCGATCAGCTCGACGTGGTGATCCTCAGCGCGCTGGAAATCGACGTCGAGTTCAACGTCAACGTCATCACCGGATCCGACGGCGTGATGCGCGGCGCGTCCGGCGGGCACTGCGACGTGGCCGCCGCGGCGAACCTGACCATCGTCGTTGCCCCTCTGCTGCGCAGCCGCATTCCGACTGTCGTGAAGCGGGTTACCACGCGCCTCACGCCGGGCGAAAGCATCGACGTGCTGGTTACCGATCACGGCATCGCGGTCCACCCGGCGCGCCCGGAAATCCGCGAGCGGCTGCTGGAAGCCGGGCTGAAGGTTGTAGATATCAACGCGCTGTACGAGCGAGCGATCTCCCTGACCGGCGTCCCGAAACCGATTGAGTTTACCGACAAAATCGTCGGGGTGATCCGTTACCGCGACGGCAGCGTGATCGACACCGTGCGACAGGTGAAGGAGGAAGTATGACTTTAGCGACACCCGTGCGGGCGGGTGTCAGCCTTGACGAACTGCTGGCGGCGAAAGAGCGCCGCGCAAAGCGCCAGGCTGACATGCTTGAGCACTATCAACAACCGGTGATTTCCCTCACGCTGGTCACGCCAGGTGAAATCAAGGACAGCCTGCGCTACCGCAATACCATGGGCGTGGCGCTGCAGATGTGCGACCAGCTGCTGTGGGAAAACCGCTGGCAGGTGCTGGACCGTCAGGTGCTGTGGCTCCCGACCGGACCTGAAGCCCTCTGGTGCGTGGCCCATCCGGCGGTGGAAATCAAAGCGCACTGTGCGGATCTGGAGCAGACGCACCCGCTCGGCAGGCTGTGGGATCTGGACGTGATTTGCCCTCAACACGGCCACGTCGGGCGTCAGTCGCTGGGGGCGAATCTCAGGCGCTGCCTGATCTGCGACGCGCCCGCCCACGCCTGTTCCCGTTCGCGCAACCACCCCGTTGAGCAGGTGGTTTCCCGCGTGGAGAAGACGATCGATGACTGGTTTGCTCGCGACTAAACCGCGCCCGGTTGACGTGCCCGCGCTTGCCGAAGCGGCGCTGTGGCAGGAGCTGGAGCTGACGCCCAAGCCGGGGCTGGTGGACAGGCTCAACAACGGTTCCCATCGCGATATGGACCACGCGCTGTTTGTCCGCAGCATCGCGGCGATTACACCGTGGTTTTCGCGCTTTGCCGAGCTGGGCTGCGCGCATGCGGATAAACCCGCTGGCGAACAGCTACGGCTTCTCCGCCCTATGGGGCTGGCCTGCGAGCAGGCCATGTATGCCGCGACGAACGGGGTGAACACCAACAAAGGCGGGATTTTTGCCCTGGGTTTACTGTGCTTCGCCGCCGGGCGTGTGAAAAATATCTCCGCAGAGAGCCTCTGCTGTGAGGTGAGTAACATCTGCCGCGGGCTGGTGTCGCGGGAGCTGGCCGCACGCAGCGGACAGGCGACGGCGGGCGAGCGACAGTTCCAGCAGTACGGCTTAACCGGCGCGCGCGGTGAGGCGGAGAGCGGCTTTGCGACGGTGCGTAAGGCGCTGGCGCAGTGGAATGGACATTCACTTCACGGCCTGCTGTTACGCCTGATGGCCGTCAATCAGGACAGCAATCTGGTATCTCGCGGCGGCATGGAAGGGTTGCGCTATGTTCAGAGCTACGCGCGGGAACTGCTGGCTAACGGCTGGGATCGCGAGGTGTTGATCAGAATGGATAACGCACTGATTGAACGGAACCTGAGCCCGGGCGGCAGCGCGGATTTACTGTCGGTGGGGTGGGTGCTGTCTGCAATAAAATAGCCGGGTGGCGGCTTCGCCTTACCCGGCCTACGGTCTGGTTTTGTAGGCCCGGTAAGCGTTAGCGCCACCGGGCACAACAATCAATGCGCGATCGGCTGCGCACCGTGCGGTTCACGCACGTGCTTGTACTTGAACAGCGCGATGAACGCGAAGAACAGCACCAGCGAGTACGCCGCGAAGATCAGCCACACCGGCTGCCAGTTGGTGATGCCGTTGGTGGTGTACATCTCAACCACTTTACCGCTCACCACGCCGCCCAGAATACAGCCGAAGCCGTTGGTCATCATCAGGAACATACCCTGCGCGCTGGCGCGGATTTCAGGCTTCACTTCTTTTTCCACAAACACCGAACCGGAGATGTTGAAGAAGTCGAAGGCGCAGCCGTAAACAATCATCGACAGCACCAGCAGCACGGTACCGAACGGGCTTGGGTCGCCGTAGGCGAACAGACCGAAGCGCAACATCCACGCCGCGATACTGATCAGCATGACGTTCTTGATGCCGTAGCGGCTCAGGAAGAACGGGATGGTCAGGATGAACAGCGTCTCAGAGATCTGAGAGATGGACATCATCACCGACGCATGTTCAACGATAAAGCTGCCGGAGAACAGCGGATTGTTATCAAAGCTGTGCAGGAAGGTGTTGCCGAACATGTTGGTGATCTGCAGCTCCGCGCCCAGCAGCATGGAGAAGATAAAGAAGATCGCCATGCGTTTGTTTTTGAACAGCGCGAAGGCATCCAGGCCGAGCATGGTGCTCCAGCTCTGGTTTTTCTGCTGGTTAGACACCGGAATGGTTGGCAGCGTCAGGGTGAAGATCGCCAGCAGCACGGAGAGCGCCGCACCGATATAGAGCTGCATATGGCTCAGTTCGAAGCCCGCGAAGCTCACGCCCCACATCGCCATGATAAAGCCTATGGTGCCCCAGATACGGATTGGCGGGAAATCGGTCACGATATCCATATCCGCGGACTTCAGGCGGTAGTAGGAGATGGTGTTGATCAGCCCAAGCGTTGGCATATAGGCCAGCGAGTTGAGCAGAATCACCATGAACATCGCCCCCGGCGTGGTCACCTGGGCTGCCATAAACAGCGTCCCCGCGCCCACCAGATGGCAAAGCATGTACAGCCATTTGGCGCTTAGCCATTTATCCGCCACGATCCCCAGCAGCGTCGGCATGAAGACCGCCGCAATACCGAGCGAGCTGTATACGGCACCGATTGACGCACCATCGAACTTGAGCGTCACAAACATATAGGAGCCGAGTGTAGTCAGCCAGCTACCCCACAGGCAGAACTGCAGAAACGACAATATTTTAAGCTGCAGCTTAAGGTTCATGTTACTTTCCTCACAAGTGAGCGGGAGATATGTTGTTATAGGAACATTCAGGGTTGTTATTTGATGCAATTCTATCAGTTGGCAACGATATGTTTTGTTACCTCCCGCAAAAAAATGCAATCCACATTAATTTGCAGTTTGGATTGTGATGCAAATAACATTTTCGTATGGGTGGGGGGAAGCAGAACACCTTCTCCTTGCAGGAGAAGGTGTGTTGATTAGCGACGACGATAGTTTTTCTGCGCCGTATTCACCTTATACAGGTACCGGCGGGATTCCGCAGACGGGTGGCGGGTGGTGAGGGTGGAGTAAACATCCCCCGGCGCCATGCTGTTGATGATGTTCGCGGCCTGCACTTTGTCATTCGAGAAGACGCGCAGCACGCTGCCCGCGCCGCCGTTATAGGCGGTGATCACCGCATAGCGACGCGACGTTGGGTTATCGATACCGCCGAGATACACATTATTCAGCATCGCCAGATAGGCGGTGCCGGTATCAATGTTGCTCTGCGGGTCGAACAGATAGCTGCGGCTCGGCGTGCCGGATTTCCCCTGCGCGCGGAAGACGTCTTTACCGGCGCTGTGCTGCACCACCTGCATCAGCCCCAGGGCGTCGGAACGGCTTACCGCATACGGGTTAAACGAGGATTCGGTCTGCATAATCGCCAGGATCAGCGACTCATCCACGCCGTACTTACGCGAGGCCTGACGCACCATGCCCAGATACTTATGCGCACGCTTGTCGAGGTGGTTCGGGACGAGGTTGATGGTGACGCTGTAGATAATCTTCAGACCGTTAGAGCGGCTCTTCAGGCGCGTCTGCAGCAGGTAGTCGGCAAATTTCGTGGCGCGACCTTCCCAACGGATCGGCTGACCGGTCTGATCGACAACCTGACCGTACAGGAACGGCTCTTTCGAGATGGTGATATCGTCGGCATCGGAGTAAAGATCGATAGAGCCCGGATCGTCACCCATCAGCAGGGTTTTAATAATCGCCTGACGGAGTCGAGCCGCAGGGTCCGTGCCTGCAATGGTCTCAATCTTGATCGTCCCCTCATCAAAGTTGATGTGGCTACGGGTCAGATAGGCGTCGGTGTACTTAACGTAGTCCTTAGGTCCGGCAATAAGAACTTCGTTAAATCCCCATATATTCTCGATGTTATGGGCAAACTGCCCCATCAAAATGTCAAAACCGTTGGTGTCCTTGATCCAGGCCTCGTTGTAATCATCGCCTTTTTTTGACGAACACGAGACCAGCAACGGCGCAACAAGGGCTAGCGCTAAAAGTTTTTTCATCATTCCGGGAGTGCGTGTTGTGTTTGCCTGGTCGTTGCTGTTGCCCGGCGGCGCTATGCTTGCACGGGCCTACGGTTTTGTAGGCCGGGTAAGCGTAGCGCCACCCGGCAACAGCCGCTCGATATTATTTTTCCGGTGGCGTATAGCCTTCGATGTGCACGTCTTTACCTTCGAACAGGAAGCTCACCATCTCCTGCTCCAGCAGCTTGCGGTGTTCCGGGTTCATCATGCTGAGTTTCTTCTCGTTGATCAGCATGGTCTGCTTTTTCTGCCACTGTCCCCAGGCTTCTTTGGAGATTTCATTGTAGATGCGTTTACCCAGCTCGCCCGGATAAAGCTGGAAATCCTGGCCTTCAGCGTCACGCTGCAGGAAAGTACAAAAAATCGTTCTGGCCATACTCATTCCTCTTTTTTGACCGATGCTAAACCATTGCACCGGCACGTAATTGCTGTAACAGGCGCTCCACGGGAGCCGCCAGCCCGACTGATGGCGGTTGCGCTAAGTTATACCAGAGAGCGGTGCCTTCATCCATGCACGAGGCGAAGGAGGACACGGGAAGCCACATCGGCACAATATCCAGATGGAAATGGCTGAAGGTGTGGCGAAACGCGGTCAGCTGCGTCAGGTTATCGGCAGCAATCCCACGCTGTTTAAGCCATTCACGCAGCAAGTCTTCATCTTCAAACTGTGGGAAGCAGTATAGACCACCCCACAGACCGCTCGGCGGACGCTGGGCCAGGAAGACCTCGTCACCGTGCTGCATCAGCAGCATATAGCCGGTGCGCTCCGGCAGCGTCTGTTTGGGTTTCTTGCCTGGATACTGCGCCCAGGAATGGTTGGCATACGCCACGCAGAGATTATTCACCGGGCAGAGCTCGCATTTGGGTTTTGAGCGCGTGCAGACCATCGCGCCAAGATCCATCATCGCCTGGTTAAAACGCTCCACCCCTTTCGCCGGAGTGACCGCTTCACTGATTTCCCACAGGCGTTTTTCAACGTCCTTCTTCCCCGGCCAGCCGTCAACGGCATAGCAGCGTGCCAGCACGCGCTTTACGTTGCCGTCGAGGATCGGGAAATGCTTGCCTAAAGACAGAGAGAGAATAGCGCCTGCGGTTGAGCGTCCGACGCCGGGGAGATCGGCCACCTCGTCGAAGGTTTCCGGGAATTTCCCGTTGTGGCGCGTCGCAACCTGCTGAGCGGCTTTGTGAAGATTACGCGCGCGGGCGTAATAGCCAAGACCGGTCCACAGGTGCAGCACCTCGTCCAGCGGGGCGTTGGCCAGGTCGGTCACTGTCGGGAAGCGCGCCATAAAACGCTCGAAGTAAGGGATTACCGTGGCGACCTGCGTTTGTTGCAACATCACCTCGGAGAGCCATACTTTGTAAGGCGTTTTTTCAATTTGCCAGGGCAGGGTTTTGCGCCCGTATTTGTCGTACCAGTCCAGCACCTGGGCTGAAAATTGAGAGGCTTGCATGGTCATCGATTCGCATAATCAGGGACGCAGATTGCAGCACAGCGTCAATCTGCTGTAAACCGGATCTTTCCCATGCTTGCATAGAAGCCTTAACTTTGGATAATGCCCGTTTCCCGAACATTCTCACAAGCAGACAACTCTTTTATGAAAAACGACGTCATTTCACCGGAATTTGATGAAAACGGTCGCCCGCTGCGCCGTATTCGCAGCTTTGTCCGTCGTCAGGGCCGCCTGACAAAAGGTCAGCAACACGCGCTGGACAACTACTGGCCGGTGATGGGCGTTGAGTTCAGCGAGCAGCCTCTGGATTTTGCCGAGCTGTTTGGCCGCGACGCACCGATCACGCTGGAAATTGGCTTCGGTATGGGCGCCTCGCTGGTGACCATGGCGAAAGCGCGCCCGGAGCAGAACTTCCTCGGTATCGAAGTCCACTCCCCGGGCGTTGGTGCGTGTCTGGCAACGGCCCATGAAGAGGGCGTTGAGAACCTGCGCGTGATGTGTCACGACGCGGTGGAAGTGCTGCACAAAATGATTCCTGACAATTCTTTAACCATGGTTCAGCTCTTTTTCCCTGACCCGTGGCACAAAGCGCGTCATAATAAACGCCGTATCGTTCAGGCGCCGTTTGCCGAGCTGGTTAAAAGCAAGCTGAAGCTGGGCGGTGTCTTCCATATGGCGACCGACTGGGAACCGTATGCGGAACATATGCTGGAAGTGATGTCGTCGCTGGACGGTTACAAAAACCAGTCTGCGAGCAACGACTATGTACCGCGTCCGGAATCGCGTCCGGTAACGAAATTTGAACAGCGTGGCCATCGTCTTGGTCACGGTGTATGGGACTTAATGTTCGAGAGGGTGAAATAATGGCAAAGAATCGTAGCCGTCGTCTGCGTAAAAAGATGCACATCGAAGAATTCCAGGAAGTGGGCTTCTCCGTTGCGTGGCGTTTCCCGGAAGGCACCAGCGTTGAGCAGATCGATCAGGACGTGGATGCGTTCATCAACGAGGTGATCGAGCCAAACAAACTGGCCTTCGACGGTAGCGGCTATCTGGCCTGGGAAGGTCTGATCTGCACCCAGGAAGTGGGTAAATGCACCGAAGAACATCAGGCTCTGGTCCGTAAATGGCTTGAAGACCACAAGCTCGAAGATGTCCGCGTCAGCGAACTTTTCGACGTTTGGTGGGACTAATTAAGCAGTAAGGGGCCAGCATTAGCTGGCCCGTTTTGTCTGAGGGAGTGTTTAAGATGCGCAAAACGTTGCTGGCAGTTGCTTTAATGGCAACCGGATTCACCGCCCATGCGGATTATCAATGTAGCGTCACCCCGCGTGATGACGTGGTGTTAAGCCCGCAAACCGTGCAGGTCAAAGGCGAGAACGGTAATCTGGTGATTACGCCAGAAGGGAACGTCACCTATAACGGCAAGCAGTACAACCTGACTGCCGCACAGCGCGAGCAGGCGAAAGACTACCAGTCCGAATTGCGTACCGCGCTGCCGTGGATTAATGAAGGTGCCCTGACGCGCGTCGAAAAGAGCCGCGTGGCGCTAGATAAGATCATCACTAAAGAGGTGGGGGAGAGCAGCAACATGCGCACCCGCCTGACGAAGCTGGACAAGCAGCTTAAAGAACAGATGAACCGGATTATCGAGACGCGCTCCGACGGCCTGACGTTCCACTACAAGGCGATTGATCAGGTCCGTGCCGACGGGCAGCAGCTGGTGAACCAGGCGATGGGCGGCATCCTGCAGGACAGCATCAACGAGATGGGTGCCAAAGCGGTGCTGAAAGGCGGCGGTAACCCGCTGCAGGGCGTGCTGGGCAGTCTGGGCGGCCTGCAAACCTCCATTCAGAACGAGTGGAAAAACCAGGAAGATGATTTCCAGCAGTTCGGCAAAGACGTGTGTAAACGCGTGGTGTCGCTGGAAGACAGCCGGAAGGCGCTGGTGGGGACGCTGAAATAAGGTCTCTGCGCACTGGGCCCCTCACCCCGGCCCTCTCCCCATGGGAGAGGGTGTAATCGTTCCCTCTCCCTGTGGGAGAGGGTTAGGGTGAGGGCATCAGGCATTGCAGTCGTTGCAGAATAGCCATCAACACCACCTCCTCATTAGCTCTGAATTCATTATTCCAGAACCGTACGACTTCCCATCCGTTCGCATTCATAAACTCGGTTCGACGTGAGTCATACTTATCTTTGTTCTGATGCTGACCACCGTCCAGCTCGATAATCAGCTTCGCCTTAAAGCAGGCAAAATCGACGATATACGGCCCAATCGGCATCTGACGGCGAAACTTATACCCAAAGAAACGACGACCTCTGAGCAAATACCAGAGGTGCAATTCTTCGGGCGTCATTTGTTTGCGGAGTTGTTTTGATTTTTCCATCCCCACACTCTGCCAGCCTTTCCCTCAGCCGGCAGAGCGGGATGCAAAATCCTGAATCAGCCTTCAGGAATCTTCGGCGAGGAACAGCTCAAGAAGGGAGTTCAGGAACAGTTTGCCGTGCTCGGTGATCTGCCAGTAATCATCACATTCCTTAAGATATCCCTGGGCCAGCGCCTCGTCGATCTGCGGGCGAATCACCGATTCCGGCAGCCCGGTGTACAGCGCAAACTCCGCGCGCGGCGCGGCTTCCAGCAGGCGGAAGCGGTTCATAAAGAATTCAAACGGTTTATCCGCCGCCTCGACGTCGTGCTGACGCTCCAGGTAGCGGCCTTCCATATACCCGCGCGGGTGACGGGTTTTGGCGGTGCGCAGAATGCGCCCATCCGGGAAAGTCACCTTACCGTGCGCGCCGCAGCCAATCCCGAGATAGTCGCCAAAGCGCCAGTAGTTCAGGTTGTGCTGACACTGGTAGCCCGGCTTCGCATACGCCGACGTTTCGTACTGCTGATAGCCCGCAGCGGTTAAAAGCCTGTGACCCTGCTCGAAGATATCCCACAGCGCGTCGTCATCCGGCAGCACCGGCGGGCGCGAGCCAAACAGGGTGTTGGGCTCGATGGTGAGCTGGTACCACGAAAGGTGCGGGGGATTCAGCGCAATGGCCTGGCGCAAATCGTCCAGCGCCTCTTCCAGCGACTGATCCGGCAGGCCGTGCATCAAATCGAGGTTAAAGCTGCGAAGATTAAGCCCGGTCGCCAGGTTTGCCGCACGCTTCGCCTCTTCCGGGCCGTGAATACGCCCCAGGCGCTTCAGTTTCGGCTCGCTAAAGCTCTGCACGCCGATGGAGATGCGGTTAACGCCCGCGCGCTGATAGTCGACAAAACGGTCGGCCTCAACGGTGCCGGGGTTGGCTTCCATCGTAATTTCAGCATCCGCTGCCAGGTTCAGGCGCGCACGCACGCCGTCCAGCAGCGTTTGCATCGCCGGGCCTGACAGCAGGCTCGGCGTACCGCCACCAATGAAAATGGTCTTAACTTCACGTCCCTGTGCGTAAGGTACATCGGCGTCCAGGTCGGCCAGCAGATGCGCAACGTAGTCATCGTGCGGCACTTCGCCCTTCAGCGCGTGCGAGTTGAAATCGCAGTACGGGCATTTCTGCACGCACCACGGGATGTGAATATAAAGACTCAGAGGTGGCAAATTAGCCATTACGCAGTGCTTCCAGTAACAGTTTCAGCGCGCGTCCACGGTGGGATATCGCGCTTTTCTCTTCGCGGGTCAGTTCCGCAGCGGTTTTGCCCTCGGAAGGGACAAAGAAAATCGGGTCATAACCAAAGCCGCCGTTGCCAGCCGCTTCACAGGTAATCACGCCCGGCCAGCTGCCGTGGCAGACGATCGGCGTCGGGTCCTCCGCGTGACGCAGATAGACCAGCACGCAGTGGAACTGCGCGGTGCGCTGCTCGTCCGGGACGTCTTTCAGGGCGACAAGCAGCTTTTCCAGATTCTGCTGGTCGGTAGCGTCAACGCCGGAATAGCGCGCGGAGTAGATCCCCGGCGCGCCGCCAAGGGCGTCTACGGCCAGGCCGGAGTCGTCGGCAATCGCGGGCAGCCCCGTAATCTGCGCGGCATGGCGTGCTTTGAGGATCGCGTTTTCGATAAACGTCAGCCCCGTCTCTTCGGCGGAATCCACGTCAAGATCGGTCTGGGCGACCACGTCCAGACCAAAATCATTTAATAGCGAGGCCAGCTCGCGCACTTTACCGGCGTTGCCGGTCGCGAGAACAACTTTCTGCATGGTTTAGTCCTGTTCTGTCAGAGCCGCGACTTCCGTCGGGATAGATTGCGGATTAAGGATTTTTACCTGTTTATGTCGCCCCAGTTCGCCTTTTTCAATGATGACCTGGCTTTTGGCGACGCGAAACTGTTTTGCCAGATATTTGGTCAGATGCGCGTTCGCCTGGCCGTCAACCGGCGGGGCAGTGATGGCAACTTTTAACTCGTCGCCATGCAGCCCAACAATATTGTCACGGCTGGCTTTCGGCTGAATATACAGCCGTAAAACCAGCCCGTCAGCGCAGGTGCTTACTGCACTCATAGCGCCATCCACAGCCCCGGCAGCAGCATATCGCCCGTGGACTGCAGCAGTTCAGCGATCCCCATGTTGATCACATAGAGCAGCAGAACCAGGATCATCGGCGAAAAATCGATGCCGCCCATAGACGGAAGCAGGTTACGGATTGGACGCAGCAGCGGCTCGGCCAGCTGAATCAAGGCATATTCTACCGGGCTACGGCCCTGGCTCACCCAGCTCATGATCGCCATAACCAGCAGCACCCAGAAAATCAGCAGGCCGATGGTTTTGATCAGAATCAGAACGGCGGCAATCCAGATAATCGGCTGGAAGGTGATGACCATAAACAGCACGATCGCTTTGATAACGCTCAGAATAAACGCCACCAGCAGAGACGAGCTGTCGATGGGACCCATGGCCGGGATAATACGGCGCAGCGGTCCGACAACAGGTTGCGTGATTTTCACGACAAACTGCGAGAACGGATTGTAAAAATCACAGCGGGCCCACTGCATCCAGACGCGCAGCAAAAGCGCCATCGTGTACAGCTCAATGACCGTTGAGAGCAGGAAAGTCAACGTCTTCATGGCGTTCCTCAGGTTTCCTTATTATTTTGAGTAGTCGCGCGCACCGAAAATTGCCGTGCCGATGCGCACCATCGTGCTGCCTGCCGCAATGGCGGCTTCCATATCATCCGACATGCCCAGAGAAAGCGTGTCTACCGTGTGATAGCGCGCTTTAAGCGCCTCAAATGCTACAGCCATTTGCTGTGCCACGGCAAACTGCCTTTCATAACTTGACTCAGGCGCCGGGATTGCCATCAAACCACGCAGAGTTAAGCGCGGCAGTTCGGCCACTTCGGCTGCCAGCGCATCCAGCTCGCTCAGCGCAATGCCGGACTTGCTGTTTTCGTCACTGATGTTGACCTGAATCAGCACGTTAAGCGCTGGCATCTCTGCCGGACGCTGGTCGTTCAGACGCGTCGCAATACGCAGGCGATCAATGGTGTGACACCAGTCGAAGTGCTCTGCCACCAGACGGCTTTTGTTCGACTGCAGTGGGCCAATAAAGTGCCACTGCAGATCCGTCTTCCCCTGTTCCTGGAAGTAGCGAATTTTATCCACGCCTTCCTGCACGTAGTTTTCACCAAACGCCCGTTGGCCTGCGTCAATGGCTTCTGCGATGGCGCTCGCAGGCTTGGTTTTACTGACTGCAAGCAGCGTAATTTCTTCTGAAGCCCGGCCGCAACGCGCTGCGGCGGCTGAGATTTTGTCCCGGACCTGTGCCAGGTTATGCGCAATGTCGTTCATTTTCCGAGGAGTAGTCTATGGATGTGGAAGAAATTGTGGCCCTTAGTGTAAAGCATAACGTCTCCGATCTACACCTGTGCAGTGATTCGCCACCCCGCTGGCGCAGAACAGGCCGCCTTGAACCGGCACCGTTTCCTCCTCCCGATGTCGGGGCGTTGTTAAAAGCGTGGCTCAACGATGAGCAGCAGGGGATATGGTGGGCCAGCGGGCAGGTGGATTTTGCCGCGACGGTGGCGGGAGGCCAGCGCCTGCGCGGCAGTGCCTTTAAGCAGATGCGCGGTGTCTCTGTAACGCTACGGCTGTTGCCGCGTATCTGTCCGCAGCTCGCTTCACTGGGAGCGCCGAGGGTCATCCCGGAACTGTTAGCCAATGAGTCCGGGTTGATTCTGGTGACGGGGGCGACCGGCAGCGGTAAATCCACGACGCTGGCGGCGATGGTCGATTTTCTCAACCACCATACTGACGGCCATATCCTCACGCTCGAAGATCCGGTGGAATTTATCTACCAGAGCGAGCGTTGCCTGATCAAGCAGCGGGAGATTGGTCAGCACAGCCCGTCATTTGCCGACGCGCTGCGCAGCGCCTTACGCCAGGATCCTGACGTGATTCTGCTCGGGGAGCTGCGCGACAGCGAAACGATCCGCCTGGCGCTGACGGCAGCAGAGACCGGGCATCTGGTGCTGGCGACCCTGCATACGCGCGGGGCATCGCAGGCGATCGAGCGGCTGGTCGATACGTTCCCGGCGCAGGAGAAAGATCCGGTGCGTAACCAGCTGGCCGGCAGCCTGCGGGCGGTGCTGGCGCAGAAACTGCTTCCCGATCTTCAGGGCGGGCGCGTCGCGCTGTATGAACTGCTGGTGAATACCGCCGCGGCGGCGAATCTGATACGTGAAGGGAAAACGTGGCAACTTCCCGGCATCATTCAAACCGGTCAGCAGGCAGGCATGCAGAACTTTGACCAGAGTCTGGCGGAGAGACGGGCGCAGGGGCGGCTGTAGGCCCCTGTGCTTAAAAGCCCTGCTCGAAATAGCTTTCGAGGATGATGACGGCAGAAGCGGAGTCCACGCTGCCTTTGTTCAGCGCCCGGAAGCCGCCGTGCTCAAACAGACCCGCGCGCGCTTCGACGGTGCTCAGACGCTCGTCGTGCAGCTTCACGGAGACGCCAAAGCGGCCATGGATTTTATTGGCAAACTTACGCGCCCGGGCGGTCAGCGGCTGTTCGGTACCGTCCATGTTCAGCGGCAGCCCGACAATCACGTCATCCGGCTGCCACTCCTTGAGCAGGCGCTCAATGAGGTTCCAGTCCGGCGTACCGTCGTTGGCTTTCAGGGCCGTAAGCGGGCGCGCGGTACCGGTGATGCGCTGCCCCACGGCGACGCCGATGCTTTTGGTACCAAAATCGAAGGCCAGAAGCGTTCCGCTCATCAGGCGTGCCCCGCTACGCCAGGCATGGTCAGAATATCAATACCAATCAGTTTCGCCGCGTCGCGCCAGCGATCGGCTATCGGCGTTTTAAACAGGATATTCATGTCCGCAGGCGCGGTGAGCCAGGCGTTATCGAGGATCTCCTGCTCAAGCTGGCCTTTCTCCCACGACGAATAGCCCAGCGCCACCAGCACTTCAGAAGGCTGCTCTGCGGTGCCCAGCGTTTCGAGCACGTCACGCGAGGTCGTGATAACGGTGTTGTCGGAGATGCGAATGCTGGAAGAGAATACTGGCGGCGTATGCAGGATAAAACCGCGATCTTCTGCGAGAGGTCCACCCAGCATCACGGGCTTATCAAGCCGGATTTCCGGCAGTCGCGCTTCAGCCGGGATTTTCAGCTTGTCCAGAATCCCTTCAACCTGAAGATTTTCCAGCGGTTTATTAATGATAATGCCCATCGCGCCGTCTTCATTGTATTCACAAATATAAACCACGGCGCGGCGAAAAATCGGGTCCTGGAGAGCAGGCATGGCAATAAGAAAGTGATGCTGTAAATTCATTGTCAGAGGTACTGTTTCCTGGTTTAAAAAGCGACAGCGCCCAGTATGGGGACAAACTCAGGCGCTGTCACTAATAGTATTGTTAGGTTATTTTTGTAAACGTTTTTCGATAGCGTCCATCAGCATGCCGGTGATTGAGACAGGGAATTCCGCCTCAATTTCACGAATGCAGGTCGGGCTGGTGACGTTCACTTCGGTCAGACGATCGCCGATGATATCCAGTCCGACGAAGATCAGGCCTTTGGCTTTCAGCGTAGGGCCAACGCGGCGGGCAATTTCCCAGTCGCTTTCGGTCAACGGACGCGGCTCACCACGGCCACCGGCCGCCAGGTTACCACGGGTTTCGCCACCCTGCGGGATACGCGCCAGGCAGTAAGGGACCGGTTCGCCATCCACCACCAGAACGCGTTTGTCGCCGTCTTTGATCGCCGGAATATAGTTCTGCGCCATGCAGTAACGCGTGCCCAGTTCGGTCAGCGTTTCGGCAATCACGCCAATGTTCGGATCGCTTTCCTTCACGCGGAAAATCGACGCGCCGCCCATGCCGTCCAGCGGCTTCATGATGATGTCGCCGTGCTTCTGCCAGAATGCTTTCAACTGGGCTTTGTTGCGGGTCACCAGGGTTTCCGGCGTCAGGTCAGAGAACCAGGCGGTATAGAGCTTCTCGTTACAGTCGCGCAGACTCTGCGGCTTGTTGACGATCAGCGTGCCTTTCTCTTCTGCACGTTCGAGAATATAGGTGCAGTAGATGTACTCGGTGTCGAACGGCGGATCTTTACGCATCAGAATGACGTTGAGATCGGCCAGCGCAATGTCCTGCTCGGTGCCGAACTCATACCATTTGTCGTAGTTCTGCTCGACGTTAACGATGCGGGTGCGGGCGCGGGCTTCACCATTGATCAGGTAAAGATCGTTCATCTCCATATAGTGGAGTTCATAGCCGCGACGCTGCGCTTCCAGCAGCATAGCGAAGCTGGAATCTTTCTTGATGTTGATGTTTGCGATGGGGTCCATCACGATGCCGAGCTTGATCATCTTTCTCTCCAATAATGCGTCAACCCAGATCGCCAAACCGTACCTGTAGCGCGGTAATGGCCGTGAGTGCCGTTGTCTCAGTGCGCAGAACGCGTGGTCCCAACAGAATATCAGTAAACTGGTAACGTGCCGTCATCGCAATTTCGTCCGCCGACAGGCCACCTTCGGGGCCAATCAGCAGGCGAACGCGCTCAACGGGCAGCGGCAGCGTATTGATGCTGGCGCTGGCGCGCGGATGAAGATTGAGCTTCAGCCCACTGTCCTCTTCTGCACACCACTCCTCCAGGTCCATCGCCGGGCGGATCTCAGGAATCCGGTTGCGACCACTCTGTTCGCAAGCCGCGATGGCAATTTTCTGCCACTGCTGGATCTTTTTGTTCAGACGTTCCGCATCCAGTTTAACGCCACAGCGCTCAGAAAAAAGTGGCGTAATGAGGCTTACACCCAGTTCAATGGATTTCTGGATCGTGAACTCCATTTTCTCGCCGCGCGACATCACCTGGCCCAGATGGATGTGCAGCGGTGATTCCCGGTCATCCACTTCACCGCGCAGGACGTTCACGTGTACGCTTTTTTTATCTGCCCGCGTAATTTCGGCGTCGAAAACCTGGTTCGAGCCGTCGAACAGCTGTATTGCCTGACCGGCGCCCATGCGCAGCACGCGGCCAACGTGGTTGGCGGCGTCATCAGACAGGGCGATTTCGCGGCCTGCGGTAATCAGTTCAGGATGGTAAATGCGGGGAATGCGCATAGTCAGAAATTCCGTGTCTCATACGATGTAAGCGAATTGCCGCTAGTGTAGGTTAGCTCTTTTGCGCCTGGCAAGCCCGCTGGACGTAAGGGTTGTGATTCCCCTGGACTCTGGCGATACGTTCGTCGCGCTGGCATTCCCACTCCGTCACCGGGTACTGCTTGTCCCAGGCGTTGAACAGCTGCGTCTGCTGGCGGGAAAGGTTGAGATCGTAACGGTCACGCATATAGAAATAGGTGCGGGCAATGCTGCCGCGCGCGCGGGCAGGGGGCTCGGCGACTTTCTCTTTAAAATCAATCTTCATACCGCACTGGCCGTACTGGCCTTCGCCACCGTTCCACTGGCTGTACATGAAGTTACCCCGGTCGCCGTTCACTTCACCTACGGCGGGCTGCAGGTTATGCATATCGCTTTCCATCTGGCGGTAAACCGGGTCTTTGGCACAGTTTTTACGTCCGCCATCCTGCCAGCACTGGCGCTGGTGGCCAAACTGCCATGCCGGAACGACATGTTCCCATTCAATACGGCTGGCGCGGTTTTCGTTTTTACGCACCTTGTAGCCGCAGGACTCAAGGTCAACGACCCCTTTTTTACCCTGCCAGTTAATTTTACAGCCGCAGTAGAAATCGCCCGGCACGTCGGCGTTGACCTTAACACCGGCCGCTTTGGCCTGAGAGAAACTGGTGATACCGTCGGCCAGGGCGTGGCCTGAGAGCGCTGTCGTCAAAAAGGCGACCGCAAGAGAAAAATTACGGGACATCTTACACTCCGTGTCAAAACGAGCCCGCAACGTAACGAATGTTGTTCCTGTATGCAATCAGTCAGATCAGGAAAGTTCCTGAAAGTTCAGATAATTATTCCGCCACCAGCGGCTCGCCGCATTTGACGCAGCGGTAGGTCGCCTCGCCGCGCACCACGCGATTATGGCGACGGACGGTAAGCTGGTGCTGCTGGCACTGACAGCGGTAGGGGAAGGTATTGCGGCGTACCGATTCCAGCTCGAACTGATGCGTGCGGCGGGCCGGAACGCCGAGCACCGCCTCCATCATCCACTTCCACTCTTTTCCATGCGGCGCGACGCGGCCAAAGTGTTTCCACACCAGCAGATGCGCCAGCTCGTGCGGCACCACTTCATCGATAAACGCCTGCTGGTTTTCCATCATCAGCACTGGGTTAAGGCGGATCTCATACGACTCAAGCCAGGCGGTACCGGCCGAGGTGCCACGCTGCTGGTAGACGAGTTTGGGTTCAGGGTAGTTGCGACCGAGTTTCAGGTTCGCCTGGGCGAGTTTTTCCCGCAGGCTGCGCATAACGGCCTGCTGAATGGCGATGGGGAGACGGGGTGCTTTCATAGGGGCAGAGCATAAAGCGCGAAGCGGGGAGGCGCAAGAGGCGCCTCCCGTAAGAGGATCAGTCGTGGGCGCCGATTTCGCGCAGAGGACGACCTTTCATCAGGTTACGTTCAATATGTTCCAGAGACACGTGTTTGGTTTCTGGAACCAGCCAGATGGTCAGCACAATAAAGAAGATGTTCAGACCGGCGTAGACCCAGAAGGTGTTTGCATTGCCCAGGGTATTGAGCATGGTCAGGAACGTTGCGCCGACGATCATGTTAGCAATCCAGTTGGTTGCGGTAGAGCAGGTGATACCAAAATCACGCCCTTTCAGCGGCTGGATCTCAGAGCACAGCACCCAGATCAGCGGACCGGCGCTCATCGCAAACCCGACGATAAACATCAGCAGCATGCCTACCGCAAAGTACTGGGCGGTTGGGGAGTGAATGCCCACATGCATCATGGTACCGAGGACGCCCATACCGGCCGCCATTACCAGGAAGCCCAGCGTCAGGGTTGGCTTACGTCCCCAGCGGTCCACCAGACCGATGGCGATAAAGGTTGCCAGCACGTTGGTCAGACCCACGATGACGGTCCCCCACATCTGCTCGGTGGTGTTGGTATAACCCGCCAGCTCAAAGATTTTTGGCGCGTAGTACATGATGACGTTCATCCCTGTGAACTGCTGCATCACCTGCAGCAGTACGCCAAGGAAAACGGCGCGACGGAAGTTGCTGTTCTCTTTAAACAGCGCCCAGCCGGACTGTTTGACCTTCAGGCTTTCGCGGATCTCTTCCAGCTCGTTTTTCGCTTCTGCGCTGGTATCGCGCAGGCGCATCAGCACGCGTTCGGCATCGTGGAAGCGACGTTTTGCAGCAAACCAGCGCGGGCTGTCCGGCAGGAAGAAGACGCCAATCAGCAGCAGAACTGCAGGGATGATGATCACGCCGAGCATCCAGCGCCATGCGCCGCTGTAGCTAAACGCCGTATCGGAAAGGTACGCGCCCAGGATACCGATGGTGATCATCAGCTGGTACATCGAAATCATACTGCCGCGGATTTTCTCCGGCGCAATTTCAGACAGGTAAAGCGGGGCGGTATAGGACGCCACGCCGACGGCCAGACCGAGCAGAATGCGGGAAACCAGCAGGACCTCAACGTTAGGCGCTGCGGCAGAGAAGAGTGAGCCGGCAACGAACAGGATCGCGCCGATCATCAGGCTCTTTTTACGTCCGAGCTTGAAGGAGAGCCAGCCGCTGCCGACGGCCCCGACGGCCGCGCCAAACATCATGGAGCTCACCACCCACTCCTGGGTGTGAGCGCTGATCTGGAACTCGTCAGTGATGAAAGGTAATGCACCGGCAATCACGCCGATATCCAGGCCAAAAAGTAATCCTGCCAGGGCGGCGAGGAAACAGACGAAGAATGTTATCGCCTTGTTGGACGTACGCCCCTGTTTTTTATTGTCAGGCATTATGCCCTCCAGTTGGGTTATCAGTTTTATTGATGTTAAGGGTAGGTGAGCGACCCGTAAAAATATGTGAGATTAATCACATTGGTGTAATCGGTTACACTTGCGTGTAACCGTAAATAAAATTAAGGCTTTGAAAATATAGAGGTAAATGAGGTGATGCGCATCGCGAAAGGACACATTTCAGACTTAACTGAAAGGGAATGTAACAGCAGAAGAAAGGCGATCACGCAAAGAGAATATTCTGAAAGCGGAAGACATCCGCTGCGGTGTAATCGGTTCCAAACGGTGCGCCTTTCAGCCGGGTGGCGGCTGCGCCTTACCCGGCCTACAAAAACTCCGTACCCGTAGGTCGGGTAAGGCGTAGCCGCCACCCGACAAAAAAAAGGCCAGCCCGAAGGCTGGCCTTTTAAAAGCGATGGCAGTCGATTACTTCAGACCGGCAGCTTCACGCAGCAAAGCGGCTTTGTCGGTTTTTTCCCATGGGAAATGTTCACGACCAAAGTGACCGTATGCAGCGGTTTCTTTGTAGATTGGGTGCAGCAGATCCAGCATCTGAATCAGGCCGTATGGACGCAGGTCGAAGAACTCGCGCACCAGCAGGGTCAGCTGTTCTGAAGGCACTTTCTCAGTACCGAAGGTTTCAACCATGATGGAGGTGGGTTCAGCCACGCCGATAGCATAGGAAACCTGAATCTCACAGCGGTCAGCCAGGCCGGCAGCCACAATGTTTTTCGCCACATAACGTGCCGCGTACGCTGCAGAACGGTCCACTTTTGATGGATCTTTACCGGAGAATGCGCCGCCACCGTGACGCGCCATGCCGCCGTAGGTATCAACGATGATTTTACGACCGGTCAGGCCGCAGTCACCCATTGGGCCGCCGATAACAAAGCGTCCGGTTGGGTTGATGAAGAATTTGGTGGCGCTGCTCAGCCATTCGGTTGGCAGAACCGGCTTGATGATCTCTTCCATCACTGCTTCCTGCAGGGATTTCTGATCGATCTCTTCGGAATGCTGGGTGGACAGAACGACCGCATCAATACCGACAATTTTACCGTCGTCGTACTGGAAGGTGACCTGGCTTTTTGCATCCGGACGCAGCCACGGCAGGGTGCCGTTCTTACGCACTTCAGCCTGACGCTGCACCAGACGGTGTGCGTAGGTGACCGGTGCTGGCATCAGCACGTCGGTTTCGTTGGTTGCATAGCCGAACATCAGGCCCTGGTCGCCCGCGCCCTGTTCCAGCGGATCGGCACGGTCAACGCCCTGGTTGATGTCTGGAGACTGTTTACCAATCGCGCTCAGTACCGCGCAGGAGTTGGCATCAAAGCCCATATCAGAATGCACATAACCGATCTCACGCACCGTGTTACGGGTGATCTCTTCGATATCAACCCATGCGCTGGTGGTGATCTCACCGCCAACCAGAACCATGCCGGTTTTGACATAGGTTTCACACGCGACGCGCGCTTTTGGATCCTGCGCGAGGATCGCATCCAGCACCGCATCGGAAATTTGGTCAGCAATTTTATCAGGATGTCCTTCTGATACGGACTCGGACGTAAACAGGTGTTTTGCCATGTTTTATTTCACCTAAGAGGAATTTGGTTAGCTCAAGCTGCTGTGTGGAATAGCCAAAGGAGATAATTCTACCAAGGCCTGCAGGTTTTTGACACTGGCAGTATGAGTGTTAATCAGTATAGATGGATTAACATCTGGATGGCTATTTTAGGTCACTTCTTCACCCGATTTCCAGTTTTTTTTGACTCATCTCTCACTCAGTTGAAATTGCTGCTGGCAAAAATTCCTGACGGTGCTGGCAACACGCGCATTTTTGTTTTGCTTTTTAGCCCCCTTCTCGGTATAAAACGCGGCGCGCGGCTCATATAAAATAAGCGCTCGATGAACTCATCGTGTCGCCACTTCCAGCCGGGTAAAGCAGTGAACTTTTAGCTTTGGCTTGGGGTCCGTTTCAGCAGAGGCGGCCGTGGAGGTGATACGAGATAATGAACCATCGTTTTCCGCTAATTCAGCGCAGCCGTTCTGGCGCGCATTTGATTCCCGCAACCCGCATTTCTAGTCTGCAAACCTGCCGATGTTATACCCATCTCGGCGCTTCTCAGGATTCCAGGGCCGGCCACGCTTTGTGAAAACTGAACAAGGGCGCTCTTGTTAATACAAGAGTTTTCTCGTGGTTTCGCCGAACCTTGTCATACAGAGTTCGGATACGTGTTTTACAATGATATGAATAAGAAACCGGTCGCACGGTCTGGATTTCAGCATACTCTGCTGGGAAACGGAGCCGTTTATGGGTTGTTATCGCCGTATAACGCTGCGATAGTAGTCAACTGTTTTACACTTAATACAAAGAGTTGAGGTTCGCTATGTCTGACGACATGTCTTCTTTTTCGCCTTCGTCAGCGGGCGAACAGGGTGTACTACGTTCTATGCAGGAGGTTGCGATGAGCTCCGAGGAAGCCAGCAAGATGCTGCGCACTTACAATATTGCCTGGTGGGGCAATAACTACTACGACGTCAACGAACTGGGCCACATCAGCGTCTGCCCGGATCCGGACGTCCCTGAAGCGCGCGTGGATCTCGCCAAACTGGTGAAAGCCCGTGAAGCTCAGGGCCAGCGTTTGCCTGCACTGTTCTGCTTCCCGCAGATCCTGCAACATCGCCTGCGTTCGATTAACGCCGCGTTCAAGCGCGCGCGTGAATCCTACGGCTATAAAGGCGACTACTTCCTGGTTTACCCCATCAAGGTTAACCAGCACCGCCGCGTGATCGAATCTCTGATCCACTCCGGCGAGCCGCTGGGTCTGGAAGCCGGCTCCAAAGCGGAGCTGATGGCGGTTCTGGCCCATGCGGGCATGACCCGTTCAGTGATCGTCTGTAACGGCTATAAAGACCGTGAATACATTCGTCTGGCGCTGATTGGCGAGAAGATGGGCCACAAGGTCTATCTGGTTATCGAGAAGATGACTGAAATCGCCATCGTGCTGGAAGAGGCCGAGCGTCTGAACGTGGTGCCACGCCTTGGCGTGCGTGCGCGTCTGGCGTCACAGGGTTCCGGCAAATGGCAGTCCTCCGGCGGCGAAAAATCCAAGTTCGGCCTGGCGGCGAACCAGGTGCTGCAGCTGGTAGAAATTCTGCGCGAGCGTGGTCGTCTGGACAGCATTCAGCTGCTGCACTTCCACCTCGGCTCGCAGATGGCCAACATTCGCGACATCGCGACCGGCGTGCGTGAGTCAGCGCGTTTCTACGTTGAGCTGCACAAGCTTGGCGTGAATATTCAGTGCTTCGACGTGGGTGGCGGCCTGGGCGTGGACTACGAAGGGACCCGCTCGCAGTCTGACTGCTCTGTGAACTACGGCCTGAACGAATACGCGAACAACATTATCTGGGCGATCGGCGATGCCTGTGAAGAGAACGGCCTGCCGCACCCGACGGTGATCACCGAATCCGGTCGCGCGGTCACCGCGCACCATACGGTGCTGGTCTCGAACATCATCGGCGTTGAGCGCAGCGAAACCACCGAAGCGACGCCGCCGGCAGACGATGCGCCGCGTTCCCTGCAGAGCATGTGGGAAACCTGGCAGGAGATGCACGAGCCGGGCACGCGTCGTTCCCTTCGCGAATGGCTGCACGACAGCCAGATGGACCTGCACGACATCCACGTCGGCTACTCTTCAGGCACCTTCAGCCTGCAGGAGCGCGCGTGGGCGGAACAGCTCTATCTGAACATGTGTCATGAAGTGCAGAAACAGCTCGACCCGAGCAACCGTGCGCACCGTCCGATTATCGACGAGCTGCAGGAGCGAATGGCGGATAAGATCTACGTCAACTTCTCGCTGTTCCAGTCGATGCCGGATGCATGGGGTATCGATCAGCTGTTCCCGGTTCTGCCGCTGGAAGGGCTGAACCACGCCCCGGAACGTCGCGCGGTGCTGCTGGACATCACCTGTGACTCTGACGGCGCAATCGACCACTACGTTGATGGCGACGGTATCGCAACGACGATGCCAATGCCGGAGTACGACCCGGAGAACCCGCCGATGCTGGGCTTCTTTATGGTCGGCGCGTATCAGGAGATCCTCGGCAACATGCACAACCTGTTCGGTGATACCGAGGCGGTTGACGTGTTTGTCTTCCCTGACGGCAGCGTGGAAGTTGAGCTGTCTGACGAAGGGGATACCGTGGCGGACATGCTGGAATACGTTCAGCTCGATCCGAAAACCCTGCTGACGCAGTTCCGCGACCAGGTGAAAAACACCGGGCTGGACGATGCGCTGCAGCAGCAGTTCCTGGAAGAGTTTGAAGCGGGTCTGTACGGTTATACGTACCTGGAAGACGAATAACGCACGAATGGGGCGTTAAAAAAGGGTCTGACGAAAGTCAGACCCTTTTGTTTTAGCTGTACTGCTGGTCGGTGAAGGTGATGGTCACCGGGGCATAGATATTAATCGGTCGATCGATTTGCAACGCCTTCCACTGGGGACGCGCGTTCATCGCACCTTTGCTCATGTCGCCATTCCACTGCTTGTGCTCCGGCGTTTTCGGCATATCCATCCCGGTTTGACCGGTGGACGACCCCGGAGAGAGCTTAACGTCATCGCCTTTGGTGTTGCTGGACGGCGCAACGCCGTTGGTCATGTCGCCATTCCACTTCCTGTGGTCCGGTGTTTTCGGCATGTCTTTGCCGGTTTTAGCCGTCGCGGAGCCCGGAGAAAGCACCGGATAGTGAGTTTCCGGTACGGCCCATTTCTTCACTGGTGTGACCGTTGCGGCCTCTGGTTTTGCTTTTGGCGTCAACGGCTGAGACGCTGACGGCACGACTTTCGGCACGGCTTCACTGTGTGCTGTTTCAGACGCGACGGCCTCTTTATGCACCACCGAAGAGGCGGACGTGGAGGTCGTTGACGCCGTCGTTTTCTCAACCGTCATGTGCTGAGAATCGGACGTGGTGCGCGTCGTCGTTGTCGTGGTCTGCTGCGCTGAGCCCGGCTTAGTCGGCGTACACTTGTGTGGACAACCGCCACCGCCCGTATGGCCGTCATCCGGCACCGCTGGCGTATCGCTGTCTGCGTCAGCGCCGTTTTTCTTCTTCTTGCGGATGCCTGGATCGGCGAGCGTGTAGGAGATGTTATTTCCTGCTTCTTTCTCATCACGCGTCACGGTCGACATTGCCTCTTTATCGGCGTTGAGCTCACCGTTTACCGCCGCGCTGGTCGTGTCACCCACTGCGATGGTGGATTTCTGCGTTTCGTTGTAGTGAATTTCATCCACGGTATCGACGTAGATGTTCGCAGACGGCACGACGGCCTTTTTGTCCTTCACGCTCAGGCCGATACCGCCGCCGCCGTACAAACCATCCTGCTCAACGTGGTCTTCCAGCGTTTTCGCATTGATATCGCCTGCAACGTTCACCGAGCCCGAGCCGTCCTGAGACACCAGGTTGGCCCCGGTCATGTTCAGGTCGCCGCCGGTTTTGACATTCAGTTCGCCCGAGGTATTGATACCGGATTGCTTCGCTGTTTTAACCGAATCGTAACTCTCGGAGCCTCCGCCCCCGTTTACGGATACGTTAGGGATAACGCCTGTCGACGTGCCCGATATGCCCACCGAGGCGCCCCAGTTACCGCGGCTGCTTTCGGTGTGCTCGGTATCCTGCACGGAGGTGACACTCATGTCGCCCGCGACATTCACATCGGCCTTCGCAGCATCAATGTTAGCGCCCTTCATGTGCATATCACCGCCCGCATTCACCGTCACATTTTCGCCGGTAAGGGTACTGTTCTGGTACGACGTCGAGCTGCCGGAGCCGTGCTCCGTGCTGCCGTTGTAATCGACCGAAACGCCGCCGCTTACGCCGGTAATATCCACGCCGACGCCTGCGGTAATACCGCCTTTGTGTTTGTCGGTTTCACTGGTGTAAGAGGTCGTTGATTTCGCCGCGTTGATATCCACATCACCACCCGCATTGATCTCCGTATTCTGCGAGTTCACATTCACGCCGTTGAGCGTGGTATCGTTGGTCGAATTAATGCTGACGTTTTTAGCATTGATATTGGTGATGTTCTCCGCCGTTGTGGTGCTCGTTTCTTTCGTTTTCGTCGTATTACCGCCGATAGTGACGGAGGCGCCAGCAAGATCGTTCAACAGGATGTTGGACACATCGCCCAGCACTTCCGCCGTCGTGGTTCCGCCGTTAATTGACTGACCTTTCTGCGATTTATCAATCAGATTACCGGTTTTGTCGATCGCGTCAGCTACGGCACTGTGGGCCTCACCTGAAATACCGATAAAGCGGTCTTTGTGTGTGGTGGTGGTTTTGGTTTCATCCTCGTATTTGGTGCTGGCGACATCCTGCGCGTTAATGCTGAGCTTATCGCCGGCTGAGAGGTCAGCGCCGCCAATATCCGCCGTTTTTCCTGCATTCACGGAGCCGGAATCGGCAAAATTAATGGACGCGTTGGTGTTCTGCTTGCTCTGGGTCGACACGGTATCGGTCGTGTCTTCTATACCCACCCTGAAACCTGCCGTATCGGTGATCGGCGCGCGGCCTGGTTTGTCGCCAACCGCGGAGGTTTCAGAGCTACCGCCCGCGCTGGAGTAGTCGCCAGAAGTGGTATTTTTTGTAGTGCCCTCGTTTTTGCCGTAGGACACCGAGGCGGATTTACCGCCACCGCTGATTGAGGCATCAGCAATAAACTGGCGAGACTGCGTGGTTTGTTCCTGAACGGACACGTTTTCAGAGGTTTTTATCTCAACGTTTTCTGCCGCATTGATGGCGCCGCCGTTGGCGTTAATGCTGCCGCCTTCCATGACCACATTCTTGCTGGCATCAATCTGAAAGTTACCGCCAGCCTTAACGGTTGAGCCGATAGCTTCCCCGCTGACCGTTTTGGTGTCGGTGGTGGTATAGCTGGACAGACCGGTGATCTCGGTATTGATGGTACGGGTAGAATCAATCTGATGCAGGTCGTTGAAGGTGACGTCACCTTCGCTTGCCTTCATGTTCACATCCTGGCCTGCCGTAATATCCGCCGCGTTGGAGGTGATAGTTTTCGCCTGCATATTGATACTGCCGCCAGCGGTGACGCCGTCATCGTGCGCATGAATCATCTGTTTGCCGTCTTCGCCGTGGCCGACAGACGCGGTCAGAGTGATGTCGCCTTGTTCAGCCTTCATGTCAATGTCGCCACCGGCGTTCACTGCCGCACCGTTAGAGGCAATGTTGCCCTTTTCCGACGTCATTGAGACGTTATTACCCGCAGAGATGCCGGCATTCGTCGCGTTGCTGATATTTTTGATATCACCCTCAGCCACCAGCGTAACGTCACCCCGGGAGGAGAGGGTACCGTTCACGTTGTTGATGGCGGTGGCATCAACAGACAGGCTATTCCCGGCAGCGATGGACGCTGTGCCATTGCTGATATCACCGGAAGCCAGCTGGCGAAGGGTTTCAGGGCAAAGGTAGACCACCGGCACCAGCACTTCCGTCCCTTTGATGTTCTGGCTCACGAACCAGACGATATCCTGGGTCAGCCCATTGCGCTGCTCTTCGCTCAGGGGCTGGCCCACCACCAGATTCAGATCGCTGTTTTTCGCCGCAATACCGGCGTTATCCATCAGATTCTGCACCAGCGCATCGCCTTCGAGACCGTCTCGTATCGCAAACATGCTGCCCACGGAGCGGCTGATCTCTCGACGAATCAATTCGGAGATGAAGTAGTTATCCCCAATGACGTTAACGGTTTCGGTGGTGGTGTAATCCACCTTGTCGAAATAGTAGTCAGAGCCGCTGTACTGGCTCTGGTCGATCATTTCCGGGCGCGTTTCGAAAATTGGAATGATGTGGTTAGTCGGGCCGCTGTATTCGGTACCGTTTTTCGCCGCCGCGGAGGCTTTTTTGAATTCGTCAGTGACTTCAAACATGCCCGGCAGGGAGACCAAATCCTTTATGGTCGGCAGCGGGCTAATCCCCATGGCCAGCTCTTCCAGGGTTTTGGTATTAACGGCAACATCATACCCTGCAATGACCGTATCTACGCTGTAGTCACCCACGTCGATATTCTGAATAGTGGCGTTCTCTCTGATCGTACCCGCGTTCGCCAGGCCGTTATCCAGGGTGCCGCCATTGTGCGTGAAGTTACGACCCGCTGTGATTTCGCCTTTTTCAGACGGCACAAAGTAGATCATATTTTTCTTCAGTGAGTTAGTGCTGGCATCACCGTCGGTCAGACTATGCCATGCCGTGCTCAGGGTGGCGTATTCCTGCGCACTCCACGTTTCGCCAAACACTTTGCTCATGACATAGCTGAGCTGGGTTGAGGTATTCGCGGCGTCGATCAGGGATTTATAGCTACGATTTCTGTTCGGATCCTCGCTGCCGCTTTTGGTCTCGGGCTCACCGTTGCCGAAGACGAAATCGAGATATTGATACAGCGAGTTAAAGGTCAGCGTCGTGTAGTGTCCTGCAGCCACCTTCCAGAAGTCGGTCAGCACGATCGGTTCATTGAGCGGGAGGCGCAGATAATCATACATCGATTCTGACGTATATTTTGGCGAGTTCAGGAGATTACCGGTAATGGTGATATCACGTCCCGCCTGGATCAGGCCGCCTGTATTTTTGATCTCTTTGTCCGCGAAGAGATCGCGCTGGTTGATATTGATATCTTTACCCGCGCTGATTTCGCCAAGTTTGTCCATGGCGATATCAGAGCTCAGAACCGGAATGTGTAGCACCGTGGTGATGCTGACCTGCGTCATCACGTTATCTACACCGGACCATTTGCCCACCGCATCCTGCGTTTGGGTTTGCGAAATCGTGCCGCCCGTATAGGTGCTTTGGTTTTCCAGATAGGCAGCATCAATATTAATATTTTGCTCGGAGCGAATGATCCCGGCGTAGTTAATCAGGCTTTTCGCGATGAGCGACATGTCGCCCATGCTCAGAATGTTGCCCGTAAAGTCGTTCACAAAGGTGCCATTGCGGACGTCAATATCCATCTGCCCCAGCGACCAAAGCAGGCTGTTACTGTTGTTCGTCATCCCACCGGCATGGATGTGCATATCCCCGCCCGTCACGACAGACTTGCTGTTGACAAATTTACCGTCTGCCTGCAGCGTCAGGTTGCCAATCACTTCCATCATGGTGTTATTGAACAGGGAGCCTTCGGTGCTCAGCGTCATATCATGACCCGCGCGAATATTGCGGGTCATGTCATCCAGGGTGAGGGAATCTTTAACCCTGAGCATTAAATCATGACCCGCTTCGAGGATGCCGCTGGTGTTATTAAGCGTGTCAAGGTTGAGATTCATGTCGTTTCTGGCGACCGTTACGCCAGATTCATGATTATTCAGTTTCGACGCGTTGATCGTGACGTTATTACCGGCGATCAGACCATTTCTTTCGTTGGTGATCGTTCCTCCGGCCACATTAAGGGTAGTGTTATTTGCCCCAGAGATCACTGCCGCGTCAGAATTGATCGCATTGTGAGCGACGTTAAGAGACAAGTCGCTTTGCGTCGACACAATCACCGCCTGTTCGGTGTTGGTCAGGTTTTGCGCGTTAATCGTGATGTCGCCGCCCGCCACGATAGTGGATACTGACTGCTGTCCATCATCAGCGGTGATACTGCCGAGATTACTCAGCGTGTCGGCAACAATCTCCAGCGGTCCATTAACGGCCTGGATGATGCCCGCCGTGCGGTTTGTCACAACGCCAATGGCGTTCAGGACCGTTTTCATATTGGCGGAGATCACCGCGCTGTCGCTGTTGACGAGGGACTCAACGTCTTCAATCGTCAGATTACGCAGCGCAACCAACACATGATCTTCGCCTTTGTTGGTCAGGTTTTTAACGTTGCGGATGATCAGATCCAGGCCCGCCTGAACCACACCTTCGTTTTTCAGATCGTCAACGTCGTCGATCGCAATGGTCCCATTGCCGATCATAACGGCGCGGTTGTTTAACGTCTTCACGCCGCTGATGTTCATATCGCCAGCCGAGGCAATCACCGCATCGCTGCTGTTGTTAAGCGTGGTTGCTCCCGCGATGGAGAGGGCGGCATCCGATTTAATCATCGAGGCGCCGCTGTTATTCAGGGTACCTACGTTTCTCAGCGTGGTGTTTTCTGCGCCGAACAGGGTTGCACCTTCAGTGTTATTGAGGGTGTTCACATCGGACAGTGACAGTGTGCCGTCAGAAATCACAAAGCTGCCGGTGTTATTGAGCGTGTTGAGATGGGTCAGTTGCAGCGTCTTGCTGGCATACAGCGTGGCGGCGTTCAGGTTATCGACGGCGCTAACGCGATCGAGCGTCAGGCTACCGGCCTGAATCGTTGAGGCGTCGTTAAGCAACGCTGTTGCTGAAACGGAGAGGTTTTCTCTTGCCGCGATCAGCGCGTCATGCGTGTTGGCGAGGGTGGAAATTCCGCTGGCATGGACATTTTCGCCCTGGATCAGCCCATCGTTATTGTTTACAGCCAGCGCGCCGTCGCCATTTAGGGTCAGATTCTTTCCGGCAACAATGCTGCCTTTTTGACTATTCAGCAGCGCTTTTTTGACCTCAAGCTGCATGTCTGTGGCCGCACTCAGCGTGCCGCCCTGGTTTTTCAGATTCTCGGTGGCGATGGTCAACTTCTCGCTCGCGCTGACGCTGCCGCTGTTACTGACGGTTGCACCGGCCTTACGGGTACTGGCGGAGACATTACGCCCTGCAATACGTCCGGTATTGCTGAGGGTGTCACCGCCGGATGTCAGCGTCACGTCATGCTTGTTGCTGGCAATGGTGCCGTCATTGACGATATTACCGTCGGCATCAATAAAGATCAGCGCATCGTTACCGCTCAGGGTACCGCTGTTTGACACATCACCGTTGACGTTAATGCGCATCTCACCGCTATCCGCACCGATATGACCACTGTTATTAAGGGCGCTGGCGGTCATGACCAGATTGTTATCCGCGTAGAGGCGGCCTGCATTGTCAAGATGACCAACAGACAGCGTCTGGGCGTTGCTGGCATAGAGAATGCCATTGTTCTTCATCGAACCTGATGCAATCCGGATATCCCCTGTGGAGCTGACGGAACCCTTGTTTTCAAATGCGCCGGTGAGGTTGAACTGAAGCGTTCCTTTCTTCGCGAGAATAACGCCTTCATTGTTGGTCATGCTGCCCGCAGTGATGTTGATATCACCACTGTTGCTGACGACCTCCGCGTCGGAGACGAGAGTGCTGAATGGCACCTGCTGGCCATTCTGAATGACGACAAAATCGCCATTTTTTAACGTAACGACGCCACCGGAAATGACGGCTCCGTTAGCATCCAGCGCCTTGAGTTTGCCGGAAAGGGTGTACTGCCCGGCAACATTAATCTGAATCGCGGGAACCGCTGTCGTCGCACTGTTTTGCGCGAGGATTGCCGCCGTGTTTTGCAGCAGGGTAGACGCATCAATGCGGATGGTACCGGTACGGGAGATCAGGTCGTTATTCACCGTCAGGCCGGAGAGGGCATGCAGGATAATATTATTCTGCGCTTCGGTACTCCCGGCGCCGCTGCTGTTTTTATTGAGGGCAATATTGTTGCCGCTGACGGTGACGTTTTTGTCGCTGCGTATGCCCGTCAGCGTCACGTCGCCGTTAGCGCTGATCTCAATATCATCCGTGGCTATGATACTGCCCTGGTGACGGACGCCCGCACCGGACTCGGTACTGATAAGCTGAATTTTACCGCCGTACATCGACCCCATTGCCCGACCATCAATCGCGACATCCGGTGCGTGTCCGTCACCCGCATTGCGAACGGTATGCACGCGGCTGGAGAGGTCGTAATCGTTCTGGCCCGCAACAACCTTGATGTCGGCCTGACCCGCAATTTCACCTTCCAGTTGAGCGCTGCGGCTGACGATGTCGAAGTAAGTCAGCCCTTCGGTAGAAATACCTTGTCCCGTGACAGAAACGTTACCTTTCTCAACCGCAAGCTTATAGTTGCCGTCCTCTTTCATCTGTACCTTACCGGTACTCAGCGTCAGGCTGTTGGCATTAATGGTGGTGGCGCCGTTAACGCTAATGCCGTTTTCGTTGGCAACGATCACGTCCGCTTTTCTGCCAAAGACTTCCATCGTGCCGTTAATATAGGACGCCTGGGCACCTGTCACTTCACTGATAATGGCTTTTGCTTCATGCTCAAGCTGGGCGTTTTTAACCGTATAGCCCCCGATCTTAGACACGCCATCCTGCATGTTGTTGTTAAAGATCAGACCATTTTTATCAACGTTAAACTGGTCAAATTTATTCAGTGAAACACCTTTCGCATTCGGATCGGTGATATTCACGACTGGCGTGCCGTTAGCCGCCTGGCCCATGGTTGGCCCTTTGCTCTGGCTGGCATCCGGCACCGTCGCGGCTTCGGCATTAGCGGCGAGGATACCCGCTATCGAAATAAAAAGGGGACAAAGGTGTTTATGTAAATTCCCAGCGGTTAGCTTCGTTTTTGAAGTTTTATTATTGCTCATAAAAATTCCTTAAATTAGAAAGTTACTTCCATCTTGTAATAAACGACCGTGTTATCGACGGTATTCTCTTCCAGTGAATCTGGTTTTTTTATAGGCCAGCCCGCGAGGACATATGTTGAGAAATGGCTACCGGTAGCTTTAATTCCGACCGAGCCACCCATCATGAATTGGCTGTCACATACGTTGACACCTTTAGGGCAATTATCTTTGGCAAAGCCCAGGTCATAACCTAAATAGGGAATAAGCTGATAAATACCGCCGATGCCAATATCAAAAGGAAACTGCAGCGTATTGGCGATCCAGCCGCCGCTATCAACCAGCAGGCTATCGTCCTTAAAGCCGCGCACGGTGAATTCATCCCCCAGCGTTAATTTGGCATCGCTGACCAGGACGTGCGGGGTGTACTGGAACCCGGCGTTGAGTTCATAGACGCCACCCAGTCGGCCAGCCTGAAAAAGCGGACGCGTCCAGCTGGCAATGCCGTTGTACTTGACGTAATCAAGGTCAAATCCTTTGAGATCGGCATCGTTTTTCCAGGCAGAACCGAACCAGGGAACCGCCGCCGTCACGCCCACATCGCCATAGAACCAGCCGTTCATCAGGGCACCGACCCACGTTGCGCCTGACGACATCGCGGTATAGGTTTTAGAGCTGACGTCTATACGGTGGTTTTCAATGCTGTTGTCGCTGTTACGTCTTTCGACTTTTGCCCACCAGCTGGTTTTACCCGTGGCGTTACGGCCCAGCATGCGGCTGATACGCAGTGAAGCGCGGTCTGAATCTCCGTCAGACGCGTAGCTGGCGTTATTGCCGGCAAGGGTTTTATCGTAGCTGGATTTGTAATAAAGCGCGTCGAATGACCAGTAACCCAGCGGGATGCTGTAACTCGTTGACCACGAATCCTGATTATCCTGGTTATTTTTCAGGTTATTCCATGAATAATATACGTTGAAAATATCATTGATACCGGCAATGTTTTTAGCGGTTACGCTGCCATAATACTGCTGCCAACCGTCAGCCTTAATGCCAGAGTTGTTAAGGCCCGCGGCAACAGAAAGGGGGAACTCAGGCTCGTGCAGCAGATTAAGATCGGAATAGCTGTTTACAATCGACGGCTGAATATCAATATTGTCTTTGGGATAAACGCGCAGCAGGTTTTCGACCATCTGATCGATATCCTGCATGTTCAGAATCTTGTCTTTCGCAAAGGGGTAGGCAGTGAACAGGCGCGTGCGTTCACGGAGAGACGGTTCATGCCCGTTAACCTTAAGATCGTTTATTTTTCCCCACAGCACGCGTAGAGAGAGCGTACCCGTTTTGATATTGCCTGGCTCAATACCAATCAGCGTTGTGGCATAACCGCGAGAAATATAAAAATCGGTCAGCTCTTTAACCAGTTCAAATATTTCTGTTCTGCCGAGCATTTTGCCCTCATAGCGATCGATAATCGCCTGACGCAGTGGTGAATCGTCAAACAGCGTATCATCAAGAATAGCGATATGATTGATCTGAAAGCGCCAGCTCGAGTCGCTGCTGGTCAGGGTTTCTTCTCCGGCTTCACGCAATTTTTTTTGTTGCTGGATTAACCGTTCTGTCCGCTTGGCTTCTTCTATTAATGCCTGGCTGGTTTGTCTTTCGAGACGATCCAGTTCCTGTTTATTTTGCTGGCCGGGAAGTGCCGCCGTAGCGTGAGCCAAAGGAATGAGCGGCACTAATAAAAGCGCATATTTTGAAAAACGCTGAAGCACGAATCTCTCCTGGATAATTATTTTATAGCCATGGTGTATTGAATTGCGCCGACTACCCTGCCAGCACTTAATGAATTTGCGCGATTAACTTCTGTAGGAACGTAAATCTGAGCCTGATAGTTTTTCGTTAATCGGGATGAAACCGGGAAAACAATTTCTTTCCCAAGAACAAGGGATGTTGAGACATATGGACTTGATTTTTCGTAAATCATAATCGCGAAGTTTTGGGCATAGCCTTCGCCGGTCTCAACGCCCAGCAGACCACTCGATGAGGCGAATTTTGTCCCGATCATAGAAGAGATTGTTAAGCCAACTTGTTCCGCTTCCGGGCAGGTGATGGTAATAGAAAAGTCTTTTTTATCGCCCTGGTAATTTTGCGTGTTCTGGAATGAGGCAATACTGTAGGTCCCTAAATTGACGTTGGTCGACGAGGGATAAATGGAGCATGAACGCGTATTCACTTTAATCGGTACTGATAAATTGATAGTAAGAATACGAAGCTCATCCTCTGGCGTGAGCAAAGGTTTGACTTTTACGTTAACCATTTCACCGGCAGGGATCTCGGTTTCACCCTGATTAATGGTGCCGGTCTGAACAAACTCCAGCAGCACCGTGCTGTTATCGATTGAACAGCTCGGACTACAGGTCACAGGAGAGCCGGAGTTACCCGGCACCCAGGTGTTTCCGGTATTGGCTGGCCATTTCATCCGAATACCAATCCCCGGAATTTCGGTTGCATAGACTTTATCTATCGAGGAAGAGAGATAATTTCGGCTGTATGCAGTGTGCCACTGCGTTTGCGTTGATTCATCACAGCTATATTTGATGTTAGGTGCGGTATAGGTTTTAGACCATAATACCGTTCCTGCGGAACCTTTATCCGCAGGGTTCAGCGTAATGTTGTCTGTGATATTTAACACCTTTTCCACACCGTCGATTCTGCACGCTGAGGCTTTTGCTTCAAGGCTAAATATCCATAACAGTGATAATATAAGGAGATAAAGCAGAGTCGTAATGTATTTATTCATTTTCTCTTAAAGGCCTTTGCAGATAATCTCTATTGCATCAAAGGAGGCGGCTTTATTCATGTTGCGGTTTTTTCTGTCATCAGAAAGGTGATTGACCTCTGCTGAGCACGTATTCATCACTTTATTGCTATTCCATTTAATAACGATCGGCTTGCCAGATTCAGGCAAGGTCAACATTGCCAGTCCACCCTGGCCGACCATACCGAGCGTGGCGTCGCTACCGTCGGTAATGGATGCGCCGAAGGGGATCTTCTGCCCGGAGGCATGCGTGAAGCGCACAAAGGTCTGTTGCTTCTGCTGCGTTTCCATTTTGATATGCACGGCGGCACCCGCGGTGGGCACAATGCTCTTACGCGTATCTTCGACGTCGACGCTCATTGATGTACCTTTTGGATCAATGAAGACATCGTTGTATCGGTAAGGCGTCAGATAGCCGACAATGCCATAGCCGTTATCTTTAATGACCGCATTTGAATCAGGGTAAACTCTTGCCCCTTCAGCGCCTTTGGCCTCGATTACGCCAATGGTGTCGCCTAACGTTGGGGTCAAATTGATGCCGCCACGGTGCACAACCACGCCACCGTTCATATTCAGACCACCCATGAAGCTGTGGAGGGACTGGCTGAACGCGACGCCGCCGGAAGCGCTATCGCCCACGTAAGAAAGGTTGGTACCGAAGTTGGTTTCCGGCCTGCTGGACTCACTGAAGTAGCCGCTGAAGCCATACTGTGAACGCTCGCCAGCCGAGCCGCTGAGCGAGGTGCGGATGGTGGCCTCATCGCTGTTGTAGCTAAAGTTCACCCCCAGGCGGGCCTGTTTTTCATAACGATGGCCAAGCGGCATGGATACGCTCAGGTAGATCGTATCGTCATGACCACCGTCTTCATTATTGGTTCGGCCAAGTGAAATACCCCAGGTCGACGTGCCAAACCGGTTGTTGTATCCCAGCGCGTAGTTGGATTTTTCCGTGCGGCCCAGTTCATCGTTCCAGACGTTGCCGATGAAACCACTGACGTAAAAACTTCCCCAGCCGGCAGGCAGCATCTGGTTGATGTTTGCTTCCAGGCGTTCACGGTAGCGCTCGGGTAAATATCGGTCGTTACCGTGCTCCAGCGCCTGCTTCACGCTGACGGCATCCGCCAGCGAGTAGTAATCTTTACTGGAGTAGCGGTAACCTACCAGGCTGAAGTTTGTACCGGTTTCTGAAAGGTTTTTAGCAAGACTGATCCGCAGGGACATGTCACACAGTGAACCGCAGTCATCGCTCCTCATACCTGTGTTAAAGTTCGTATAAGAGCGGGTAACGTCCAGACCTAATGCCCCGAGCGGGGTATTGATGGCCACACCACCCAGCAGGGCGTTGTAATCGCCATCAAACGCGGTTTGCGCACCCACGTACCCCGTCAGATTATTCAGCAGACCGTACTGAAGCGTGCCCTCGGTCATCCATGGCGCATCGGCAAGATACGTATTACGCATTTCCCCCGACGAGAGCGAATAGCGGAAGTAACCTTCGCGCAGCAGCTGCGGAACGCTGGAGTAGGGGACCGTAAAGGTGTTGATGGTGCCATCCGTCTCTTTGACGGTGACCTCCAGATCGCCGTTGTAGCCTGTTGCATAGAGATCGCTGATGGCAAACTCACCTGGCGGCACCACTTTTTCGTAGAGGGTGCTGCCGGACTGCTTGATGGTGACCGTGGCGTTGCTGTTGGCAAAACCCCGTACAACAGGCGCGTAGTAGCGCACGGAGTCCGGCAGCATGCGATCGTCGGTGGCAAGCCTTGCGCCGCGAATGGCCGTTGTATCAAACATCTCCCCGCTGGTATTGAGATCGCCCAGCACCACTTCAGACTGCAATGCTGCAATCCCCCGGCTGGCAAATGCCTGCAGATGATCGACCCCCTCATCGTCAATATCATTGCCGAGGTTCAGGGTGTCATAGGTCACAAAACGCCACGCCCCGAGGGTCATCGCCGTTTGCAGGTTACCAAAGAGATAGTTACTGGTTTCGCCCAACTCACGGTTGCGCGTGCTTGAACCACTCAGCGCATAGGAGGCCATGAGGGTAGGTTCACCGTCGTCCCATAGCTCAGGGCTGATGTATCCCTCCGGCGTATTAAGCAGCATTGCCTGCGGGACGGTGACGTCCAGACGCTCATCATCCTGGTTGTAGGTCACGGTTGCGCCGGGCACAAGCGTTTCAAGGATCAGGCAGCGGCCCGTCTTCCAGTTTTCCGGCAGTTTGCGGGTGTCGACGTCAAAGCGGATAATCATTTCCGGCGTCATGCAGGCATTTACGCCCTGCTTATTTTTTGCCGGAATAAATGAAATGGGCCAGGTGCCTAATTTCCGCAGGTTGCTAAATACTTCCAGTTTGTAATCTCCGGGCTGGATTTTATCTACCCCGTCGAACTGGCTAAGGTCTAACCCACTGTTATAGAAATTCATAAAGCCGCGAGAAAAGTTTACCGCTTTTTTCTCTGCTTCGGCGTTAGCCTGGCCTGAAACGAACAATGCCAGAATAATGATCTGGCCAAGGGTACTTTTCGCTTTTTTGAGAAGCCTGTATTTATTATGGCGTGCGGACATTTAACCTTCCCAAAGGTAGAACGTATAAAATATTAAAAGTTATAAGTGCGCTTAATATATGCGCCTAAATCAGTGATATAGTTGTATTTGAATATGCCGCGTCCACTCACTGCGCTGACCTGCGGAAAGTGATAAACCAGCGTTCCATAAGGGACAATCATGTCACCCGGGATCTCAATGTCTTTATTGTCGGCATTCGTCAGCCATACGCTGGTCATACTCACGTGGAAAGGTGAGTTATTGGTTCCCACCACGTCGTAGCCTTTTGCCGCTTTACGCAATTCCCACTTCAGATCGTCGCCCGCCTGCATGGGATTGCCCTTCAGACCCGCTGGGCGATAGAAAAATTTGATCATTGTGCGGAACGCCATTTTGATCTGGTTCTGATCCGCCTCTTCAGGCAGTTCTGGTGGAATATCCAGCACGTTTAGCCAGAGCAGCGTTTCGCGATCTTTCGGGTATTTTCCTGCGGCTTCCGCTGTCTGGAAGATACGGAAAACTTTCCCTTTTTGACCGTTAACGCGCGCAGCGGGAGGGTTGATAAAGAACGGAAGGCTCTCCTTCTCTGTTCCATCGGTTTTATCGGTGCTGGAAAGCCATACCTGCACCAGCTCCGGGTTTTTGCTGAGGTTATTCACGCGAACGGTTTGTTCACTCTCGTTTGCATTGAATGCCACGCGAGTCGTTAAAATTTGTATAGTGGCGTTGGCGCAGGGGAACCACGTCAATGTCACCATTAACATCACTTTGAAAATATTACTGACCATCAGGCTCAACGTTCCTATATGTGGCAGGGAAAGCAGTGGGATAAATCCCACTGCTTAGAGGTATTACTGGTACTTAATGGAATAAACGACGTCAGTGGTGACTTTACCGGCCGTAGCCGCACCGCCGGTGGCAACGTATTGCGCCCAGTAGTCGAAGCGAGCGGTATTACCCGAAATGGTCGCGGTTTTTGGGCTGTTGTTTGCGGTGTTCAGGTTCATAACCGCTTTGCTGGAATCTAACAGGCCGATTTCAACTTTATCGGCACCGCCCGTCGTGACGGTGTTTTTCAGGTTACCAGTGGTGGCGTTGATATTGGTGCTCTGTGCCAGTTCGAAGAAGACGCTGGCGACTTTGTTATTGGTGCAATTTGCACCGCTCAGTTTAATGAAGAATGGCGTGTCACCCGCGCGTTGACCAGCTGTTGCCAGCGCGGTGGTGCTGACGCTAGGCAGATGCACGGTGAAATCAGGAGAGGTGGATTCACCCTGTGCATCACCGCCTGTAATAGTACAGGTTGCGTCACTGATAGTACCGTCAAAGGTAATCGTGCCATCATCTGCCGCTGCTGCAGTACCTGTTCCCGCCAGAATGGTAAAAAGACCAATTTTTAAATATTTGTTCATAGATAATTCCATTTAGAAATAAATTTTAATAAAGCGGCGGGATTGTAGGGAGTAAAAAAAGAGAAAACTACACGCTATAACTAAATAAAATCCGAATTCGGACTATCACATGCTGTTTATGTATGTATGAATGTTTTATGGAAAGACTTTACTCTTGAATTATAAGGGGTGAGCCCGTAGCGGGAGTATTTAAATATTCATTGGGAAAATATTAAGAATGTAAAGATTATAATATTTTTATGGCTATTGTTTTATTCGATGAATGGTAAGAGGTGGCTATATAATTTGTATTTATGAGTCGCTTGAATTTAAAGGATTCAGGCGCTATTCTTAGCGCCATACAGCATTACGATATGAAACGATCCCTTCCTCGTCGGGCTTAACGACGCGGAAGGGATTTTTTTTCACCTTTAGCAACGATCGTCTATCTATGATACGAGGACAGGACATGAGCACTTTAGGTCATCAGTACGATAACTCTCTGGTATCTAACGCGTTTGGTTTTTTACGCCTTCCGATGAACTTCCAGCCGTACGACAGCGACGCGGACTGGGTGATCACCGGCGTGCCGTTCGACATGGCAACGTCAGGCCGTGCGGGTGGGCGTCATGGCCCGGCGGCGATCCGTCAGGTTTCCACTAACCTGGCCTGGGAGCACAACCGTTTCCCGTGGAACTTCGACATGCGCGAGCGCCTGAACGTGGTGGACTGCGGTGACCTGGTGTATGCCTTTGGTGATGCGCGTGAGATGAGCGAAAAGCTGCAGGCCCACGCCGAGAAGTTGCTGGCTGCCGGTAAGCGCATGCTCTCCTTCGGCGGCGACCACTTTGTGACCCTGCCGCTGCTGCGCGCCCACGCGAAGCACTTCGGTAAAATGGCGCTGGTACACTTTGATGCGCATACCGACACCTACGCGAACGGCTGTGAGTTTGACCACGGCACCATGTTCTTTACCGCGCCGAACGAAGGTCTGATCGACCCGAATCATTCCGTGCAGATTGGTATTCGCACTGAGTTCGACAAAGATAACGGCTTCACCGTGCTGGATGCGGGTCAGGTTAACGACCGCGGCGTGGATGACATCCTCGCGCAGGTGAAGCAGATCGTGGGTGATATGCCCGTGTATCTGACCTTCGACATCGACTGCCTCGATCCGGCATTTGCACCGGGTACCGGTACGCCGGTGATCGGCGGCCTGACCTCAGACCGCGCCATCAAGCTGGTGCGCGGCCTGAAGGATCTCAACATTGTCGGGATGGACGTGGTGGAAGTGGCGCCTGCGTATGACCAGTCCGAGATCACTGCGCTGGCCGCAGCGACCCTGGCACTGGAAATGCTCTACATCCAGGCAGCCAAAAAAGGCGAATAAGTCTCTTCTGGTGTAAAAAAACCTCTCCCTGGAGAGGTTTTTTATTGCCTTTAGAACACGTTAAACGGGTATTCCACGTAAGCGCGGATCTCGTCCCCGCCCACGTTATAGTCGCTGGCGTTGCTGGAGACGCGCAGCACGGAATAGCGCAGTTTCAGTTTCAGATCCTTCGCCGGGCCATCCTGCACCTGGTACTGGATCTGGTTAAACCACTCGTGCTCTTTGCCGTTGCTGGTTTCCGCGGTTTTGATGTTGTCCCCGCGCACGTAGGCGGTGGTCCAGCTCAGACCCGGCAGGCCAAGGCCGCCAAAGTCCAGACCGTAAGATGCCTGCCAGGAACGTTCATCTTCGCCGTTAAAATCAGACCAGTAGGAGTTTGCCAGCCAGATGGTGTTACCGCCATCACCCACGCCGCCCTGATCGCGGTAGCCGCCGTAGTTGTAGCCGGTGCTGCCGCTGCTCTGCTGGTACGCCACTTTGAACGTGTGAATATCCCAGATGTAGCTCGCCGCCAGGCTCCAGATAGCGTTGCTGCGGCCTGTATCGAGGCTGTCCGCGTAACTCTGGTCGAGACGGGAGTTATAGCCGTTGAAGTCGAGCACCAGCTGCTGCCCGGTGCTGAACGGCTGTTTGAAGTTCAGGCCCAGATACTGCTTGTTCATCACCTCTTCATTGTGAGAGGCGTAAAACGCGCCGCTGAACTGATCGTTGAACTGATAGCTCGCGCCGCCGAAGGAGAGGCTCTTCAGCCCGCTGTCGTGGCGGTCGTCACTTTTACGCTGCTCGTCGGTGAAATAACCGGCGTTAATTTCCAGACCGTCGATCTCTTTTGAGGTCAGCAGGGTGCCGGTGTAGCTTTCAAAGAGCAGGCGAGAGCTGTCGGCATTGACGATGGGCAGCTCAGGACGCTGATTCCCGTAGCTCAGTACGGTATTCGAGATGCGCATTTTGGCGGTTGCGCCAAACTTTGCCAGATCGGATTTTGCCCGGCCGTCGTCTTCCTGCTTAAAGAAGTCGATGCCGCCTGCGCCGCTCTTGCCGCGACCGCCGTCCAGGCGCACGCCGTATTGAGCAATGCCGTCCACACCAAAGCCCACCAGCCCTTCGGTATAGCCGGATGCAAACGTGGCGATGATCCCCTGACCCCATTCGGCTTTGTCCTGCTGGCCCTGATGATAATCACGGCTGATATACGCATTGCGTAAAAACAGGTCCAGATGGCTGTCGTCAATAAAACCCTGGCTGTCGGATTGCTGGCTTGCAGCGGCAGGTAATGCGGAAAATAAACTTAAAGCAATTAATGATAATTCTTTTTTCACGGAGGGAACGTCTCTGTCTGGATATATTAATTGAATAACTGCAGGGGTGATAATTACCGGAAAAAGTGACCTTTGCAATAATTATGTGACCAGACATTTCAATGTAACAGGGTAGATTTGGCGGGGCTTTCAGAGGTGTTATCGATACGTGCTGTTAAGTTAACAATTCATGCGAAATAAAAAGGAGGCAAAACTGCCTCCTTCTGAAATTATTTAATTCCGTCTGCGGCCATACGGTCGCGAATATGCTGTGCGCGCTCTTCTGAGGCAGGGTGATCGTCAAACATTGAGCTTTGACGTCCTGCTTCCAGTTTGGCCAGTTTTTCAAAGCTGGTGGCTAAACCGGATGGATTAATGCCGCGTTTGCGCAACAGATCGTAGGAGTAGTCATCCGCTTCGGACTCCTGACGCTGGGAGAACTGGGAGTTCACCAGTTTTTCACCCACGTCGCCAAGCTGTGACTGGGACAGGCTGCCAACGATACCGCCTGCTGAGGCCGCCGCTGCGCGGATGGCATTGGTGCCTAAGGCAACCTGCATCCCTTTCTTCACGTGGCCCAGCGCAACGTGGCCCATTTCATGGCCGATGACCGCTTCCACTTCGTTGTCGGTCATCATATCCATCAGGCCGCTGTAAACGCGGATACAGCCGTTCGCCATCGCGAAGGCGTTGACGTCTTTCGCCATGTAAACCTTGTAGTTCACCGGCTGGCCGTTGATGTTATCGCCCAGCGCGGAAGCAATCTTATTCAGACGCTGCGTGTAGGTACTGTTAGCCGGCGCAAGCGTGGCTTTTCCGTCCATATCTTTACAGGCCTGGTCGCTCAGCGCTTTTACCTGCGCATCGCTCAGGGAATAGGCCTGAAAGGCCTCTGCGCCTGAGGTCATCAGGCCGTTAGAATCCATATTCTGACAGCCGCTCAGCAGGAGCGTTGTACCCAGGGCCAGCACTATTGCACGCATTTTCATGAGGTTGCTTCCGTACTCGTTAATCTGAATAAAATCCGAAAAGTGCACCGTCAGCGAAGCCGGTGTCGGGCTAAGTATAAGGAATATCTACAGGGCCGGGCGAGCAGATTGCGCAACATGCGAGCATGATCCAGAGATTTCTTAAGCTGCAAAAGAATGGTCCATGTACATGGCATGCCGCTTGGGTTACATTGTTGGCACTTTTTTCCGGCGTAGCCCAAAACGCGCTGTCGTCAAGGGCATGGCCTTTAACAGTCCGATCTGGAGTTAAAATGTCCTCACGTAAAGAGCTTGCTAATGCTATTCGTGCGCTGAGCATGGACGCAGTACAGAAAGCCAAATCCGGCCACCCAGGGGCCCCTATGGGTATGGCTGATATCGCCGAAGTCCTGTGGCGCGATTTCCTGAACCACAACCCGCAGAACCCGTCATGGGCTGACCGCGACCGTTTCGTACTGTCTAACGGCCACGGCTCTATGCTGATCTATAGCCTGCTGCACCTCACCGGCTACGATCTGCCTATCGAAGAGCTGAAAAACTTCCGTCAGCTGCACTCCAAAACTCCAGGTCACCCGGAAGTGGGCTACACCGCTGGCGTAGAAACCACCACCGGCCCGCTGGGTCAGGGTATTGCTAACGCTGTGGGTATGGCGATCGCTGAGAAGACCCTGGCGGCGCAGTTCAACCGTCCTGGCCACGACATCGTTGACCACTTCACCTACGCGTTCATGGGCGACGGCTGCATGATGGAAGGCATTTCTCACGAAGTGTGCTCCCTGGCAGGTACCCTGAAGCTGGGTAAACTGGTTGCGTTCTATGACGACAACGGTATCTCCATTGACGGTCACGTTGAAGGCTGGTTCACTGACGACACCGCTAAACGTTTCGAAGCTTACGGCTGGCACGTTGTGCGTGGCGTTGATGGTCACGATGCTGACTCGATTAAACGTGCAGTAGAAGAAGCGCGCGCTGTGACGGACAAACCGTCCCTGCTGATGTGCAAAACCATCATCGGCTTCGGTTCCCCGAACAAAGCGGGTACGCACGACTCCCACGGCGCGCCGCTGGGCGACGCGGAAATTGCACTGACCCGCGAAGCGCTGGGCTGGAAATACCCTGCATTCGAAATCCCATCTGAGATCTATGCTCAGTGGGATGCAAAAGAAGTAGGCCAGGCGAAAGAAGCGGCGTGGAACGAGAAGTTCGCGGCTTACGCGAAAGCCTTCCCACAGGAAGCGGCTGAATTCACCCGTCGTATGAAAGGTGACATGCCGTCTGACTTCGACGCGAAAGCGAACGAGTTCATCGCTAAGCTGCAGGCGAACCCGTCTAAAATTGCGAGCCGTAAAGCGTCTCAGAATGCCATTGAAGCGTTTGGTCCTCTGCTGCCTGAGTTCCTCGGCGGCTCCGCTGACCTGGCGCCATCTAACCTGACCCTGTGGTCCGGTTCTAAGCCAATCAATGAAGACACTGCCGGTAACTACATCCATTACGGTGTACGTGAATTCGGTATGACTGCGATTGCCAACGGTATCTCCCTGCACGGTGGTTTCCTGCCGTACACCTCTACCTTCCTGATGTTCGTCGAATATGCGCGTAACGCCGTGCGTATGGCAGCGCTGATGAAACAGCGTCAGGTGATGGTTTACACCCACGACTCCATCGGTCTGGGCGAAGACGGTCCAACTCACCAGCCGGTAGAGCAGGTGGCTTCTCTGCGCGTAACCCCGAACATGAGCACATGGCGTCCGTGTGACCAGGTTGAATCCGCAGTAGCGTGGAAATACGGCGTTGAGCGTCAGGACGGTCCTACCGCGCTGATCCTCTCCCGTCAGAACCTGGCACAGCAGGAGCGTACGCCAGAGCAGCTGGCGAACATCGCTCGCGGTGGTTACGTGCTGAAAGATTGCGCGGGCCAGCCAGAGCTGATCTTCATCGCTACCGGTTCTGAAGTTGAACTGGCCGTTGCCGCATGGGAAAAACTGGCTGCCGAAGGCGTGAAGGCGCGCGTGGTTTCCATGCCGTCTACCGACGCGTTCGACAAGCAGGATGCCGCTTACCGTGAATCCGTACTGCCTAAAGCGGTTTCCGCGCGTGTGGCAGTGGAAGCGGGTATCGCTGACTACTGGTTCAAATACGTGGGCCTGAACGGCGCTATCGTCGGCATGACCACCTTCGGTGAGTCTGCTCCGGCAGAGCAGCTGTTCGAAGAGTTCGGCTTCACCGTTGAGAACGTTGTCGCAAAAGCGAAAGAACTGCTGTAATCGCCGTTTTGCCCGGTGGCGCTACGCTTACCGGGTCTACAAATGGCTCGAAAGTAGGCCGGGTAAGCGCTAGCGCCACCCCCGGCTTTTTTTGCGTCATTATTCCACCGAAAATGTGACGCAAGTCATATAGCTCGCTTATTCATCTGGACAGACATTCCTTTTATTCCCCGATTCGCTTATTCTTGCTGAAGCGTTTCAGTCGATTAAATGTTCGACAATTGACCAATCAATCGCAGTTTGTGACAGCAAGGATTCCCCTTCGGGCGTAGCTGGATTACTCTTTCAGCCACCTCACACTCAGGGATTGCTTTGCAGGAGATCTATGACCGTACGCGTAGCGATTAATGGCTTCGGTCGCATCGGGCGTAATGTGGTTCGTGCTTTGTATGAATCCGGACGTCGGGCGGAAATAACCGTGGTGGCAATCAATGAACTGGCGGATGCTGCGGGCATGGCGCATTTATTGAAGTATGACACCAGCCACGGACGCTTTGCCTGGGATGTGCGCCAGGAAAGAGATCAGCTTTTTGTGGGTGATGACGCGATTCGTGTGCTGCATGAGAACAGCATCTCCGGGCTACCCTGGCGTGAACTGGGTGTGGATGTCGTACTTGACTGTACCGGTGTGTATGGCAATCGCGAACATGGCGAAGCGCATCTGACAGCCGGCGCGAAAAAAGTTCTGTTTTCTCATCCCGGCAGTAACGACCTCGACGCGACCGTCGTGTTTGGCGTCAACCAGCATGAGCTGCAGGCCGAACACCGCATTGTTTCCAACGCCTCCTGTACCACCAACTGCATTATTCCGGTCATCAAACTGTTAGACGATGCGTATGGCATTGAGTCCGGCACCGTGACCACGATTCACTCCGCCATGCACGATCAGCAGGTCATTGACGCTTACCACCCGGATTTACGGCGCACGCGTGCAGCGAGCCAGTCAATCATTCCGGTGGATACGAAACTGGCGGCAGGGATCACCCGAATTTTTCCGCAGTTCAATGACCGTTTTGAAGCGATTGCCGTGCGCGTCCCAACAATCAACGTCACCGCAATCGACCTTAGCGTAACGGTGAAAAAACCGGTAAAAGCCTGTGAAGTCAACCTGTTGCTGCAAAAAGCGGCACAGGGGGCATTTCATGGTATAGTTGACTATACGGAATTACCGTTGGTCTCAGTAGATTTTAACCACGACCCGCACAGCGCCATCGTCGATGGCACGCAAACGAGGGTCAGTGGCGCACACCTTATCAAGACGCTGGTCTGGTGTGATAACGAATGGGGCTTTGCTAACCGAATGCTCGACACCACGTTAGCAATGGCTGCTCAAGGTTTCAGGTAAGGCGCATCGTGCGTCTGCAAAACTTTAAGAATCAACGAGAGGATTCACCATGTCTGTAATTAAGATGACCGATCTGGATCTGGCTGGTAAACGCGTTTTCATCCGTGCCGATCTGAACGTACCGGTTAAAGATGGCAAAGTGACCAGCGACGCGCGTATCCGTGCATCTCTGCCAACCATCGAGCTGGCTCTGAAGCAGGGCGCTAAAGTGATGGTCACCTCCCACCTGGGTCGTCCAACTGAAGGCGAGTACAACGAAGAGTTCTCTCTGCTGCCAGTGGTTAATTACCTGAAAGACAAACTGTCCAACCCGGTTCGCCTGGTGAAAGATTACCTGGACGGCGTTGACGTTGCAGCCGGTGAACTGGTTGTTCTGGAAAACGTTCGCTTCAACAAAGGCGAGAAGAAAGACGACGAAACCCTTTCCAAAAAATACGCTGCACTGTGCGACGTATTCGTGATGGATGCCTTCGGTACGGCGCACCGTGCTCAGGCGTCTACCCACGGTATCGGTAAATTCGCAGACGTTGCGTGTGCCGGTCCTCTGCTGGCTGACGAACTGGAAGCGCTGGGTAAAGCACTGAAAGAACCTGCTCGTCCAATGGTGGCTATCGTTGGTGGTTCTAAAGTTTCTACCAAACTGACCGTTCTGGATTCCCTGTCTAAAATCGCTGACCAGCTGATCGTTGGCGGTGGTATCGCGAACACCTTCGTTGCCGCTCAGGGCCACAACGTGGGTAAATCCCTGTACGAAGCAGACCTGGTTGACGAAGCCAAACGCCTGCTGGGTACCTGTGATATCCCGGTTCCAACTGACGTTCGCGTCGCGACCGAGTTCTCCGAAACCGCAACCGCGACTCTGAAGTCTGTCAACGACATCAAAGACGAAGAGCAGATTCTGGATCTGGGCGACGTTTCTGCACAGAAACTGGCTGAAATCCTCAAAAACGCAAAAACTATCCTGTGGAACGGCCCGGTTGGCGTGTTCGAATTCCCGAACTTCCGCAAAGGGACTGAAATCGTTGCTAACGCTATCGCAGACAGCGAAGCGTTCTCTATCGCAGGCGGTGGTGACACCCTGGCAGCAATCGACCTGTTCGGTATCGCTGACAAGATCTCCTACATCTCCACTGGTGGCGGCGCATTCCTCGAATTCGTGGAAGGCAAAGTACTGCCAGCAGTAGCAATGCTCGAAGAGCGCGCTAAGAAGTAAGCCATTCAAGGGCAGGGAAACCTGCCCAATTTTCAGCGCGCTTTTAAGAGCTCGCACCTTTTCTAACGGCCGAAGATACAGGACTAAGCAACATGTCTAAAATTTTTGATTTCGTAAAACCTGGCGTTATCACTGGTGATGACGTACAGAAAGTGTTCCAGGTAGCTAAAGAAAACAACTTCGCTCTGCCAGCAGTTAACTGCGTGGGTACCGACTCCATCAACGCCGTACTGGAAACCGCTGCAAAAGTTAAAGCACCGGTTATCGTTCAGTTCTCTAACGGTGGCGCTGCGTTCATCGCAGGTAAAGGCGTGAAAACTGACATTCCTCAGGGTGCTGCAATCCTGGGCGCTATCTCTGGTGCGCACCACGTTCACCAGATGGCTGAGCACTACGGTGTTCCAGTTATCCTGCACACTGACCACTGCGCGAAGAAACTGCTGCCGTGGATCGACGGTCTGCTGGACGCGGGTGAAAAACACTTCGCGGCAACCGGTAAGCCACTGTTCTCTTCTCACATGATCGACCTGTCTGAAGAGTCACTTCACGAAAACATCGAAATCTGCTCTAAGTACCTGGCGCGCATGGCCAAAATGGACATGACCCTGGAAATCGAACTGGGTTGCACCGGCGGTGAAGAAGACGGCGTGGACAACAGCCACATGGACGCTTCTGCACTGTACACCCAGCCAGAAGACGTTGATTACGCTTACACCGAGCTGAGCAAAATCAGCCCACGCTTCACCATCGCAGCGTCCTTCGGTAACGTACACGGCGTTTACAAACCAGGTAACGTGGTTCTGACCCCAACCATCCTGCGTGATTCTCAGGAATACGTTTCCAAGAAACACAACCTGCCGCACAACAGCCTGAACTTCGTCTTCCACGGCGGTTCCGGTTCTTCTGCTCAGGAAATCAAAGACTCCGTAAGCTACGGCGTTGTGAAAATGAACATCGATACCGACACCCAGTGGGCAACCTGGGACGGTATCCTGCAGTACTACAAAGCGAACGAAGCTTACCTGCAGGGCCAGCTGGGCAACCCGAAAGGCGAAGACCAGCCGAACAAGAAATACTACGATCCACGCGTATGGCTGCGCGCAGCGCAGACGTCCATGGTGACCCGTCTGGAGCAGGCTTTCAAAGAACTGAACGCGATCGACGTTCTGTAATTTGAGCTGCTAACAGCATCAGAAGGCCCGCAAATGCGGGCCTTTTTTTATGCTTTTTCAATACCCTGCCAGACCTGCTTTTGTGATCTGTTTGGCAAAACCAGTGCTTTTTGTTTACCCTTTACAGACCTGCCTGTCTCCATGGGGGATGGATTTTGTGTTTTGGTTTAACAAAAGGAAGAATAAATGGAACAACTCGATGTTGTAGACAGCATCAATAACGCCGGTAACTGGCTGGTGCGCAACCAGGCCCTGCTGCTGAGCTATGCCGTGAACATCGTCGCGGCGATTGCCATCATCATCGTCGGGATGATCGTGGCACGTATTGTCTCGAGTACGGTTAACCGCGTGATGCTGGCCCGTCACATTGACGCCACGGTGGCTGACTTCCTCTCCGCACTGGTGCGTTACGGCATTATCGCCTTTACGCTGATTGCGGCGCTGGGCCGTGTTGGGGTGCAAACCGCCTCCGTCATCGCCGTTCTCGGTGCCGCCGGTCTGGCTATTGGTCTGGCGCTGCAGGGCTCGCTTTCAAACCTGGCGGCAGGCGTTCTGCTGGTGACCTTCCGTCCGTTCCGCTCCGGCGAGTACGTTGACCTTGGCGGCATTGCCGGAACCGTGCTGCAGGTACAAATTTTCTCAACGACCATGCGCACCGTCGATGGCCGCATCGTGGTCGTGCCGAACGGGAAAATTATCGCGGGCAACATCATTAACTTCTCCCGTGAGCCGGTGCGTCGTAACGAACTGATTATCAGCGTGGCATACGACTCCGACATCGATCAGGTGAAGTCGCTGATTACCAACATCATTGCTTCAGACGAGCGTATCCTGAAAGACAAAGAGCAGACGGTTCGCCTGAATGAACTCGGCGCTTCCTCCATTAACTTTGTGGTGCGTATCTGGAGCAAAAGCAGCGATCTGCAAAACGTGTACTGGGACGTGCTGGAACGCATTAAGCGCGACTTCGACGCCAACGGCATCAGCTTCCCGTACCCGCAGATGGACGTAAACGTCAAAAAAGTCAAAGAAGCAGAATAACGTCACCCGTAGGCCCGGTAAGCGCTAGCGCCACCGGGCTTTACTTTCATAAGCTCCGCTAATACCCAATTAATATTATCCATTTCCTCTTATGTGATTCGCGCAGTATAGTCGGCTTCCAGAACAACACTGCGAGAAAATCGTCATGCTATCTTATTATTTTCAAGGGCTTGCCTTAGGTGCAGCCATGATCCTTCCTCTAGGACCGCAAAATGCGTTCGTGATGAATCAGGGCATTCGCCGCCAGTACCATCTGATGATTGCCCTGCTGTGCGCGGTAAGCGATTTACTGCTGATCTGCGCCGGGATTTTTGGCGGCAGCGCGCTGCTGATGCAGTCTCCGTGGCTGCTGGCGCTGGTCACCTGGGGCGGCGTGGCGTTTCTGCTCTGGTACGGCTTCGGCGCGCTGAAAACGGCGATGAGCAGCAACCTCGAACTGGCGAGCGCGGAGGTCATGAAGCAGGGCCGCTGGAAGATTATCGTCACCATGCTGGCGGTGACCTGGCTAAACCCTCATGTCTATCTCGACACCTTCGTCGTGCTGGGCAGCCTGGGCGGTCAACTGGACGTTGAACCGAAACGCTGGTTTGCGCTCGGCACGGTCAGCGCCTCTTTCCTGTGGTTCTTCGGTCTCGCCATTCTGGCGGCATGGCTGGCTCCTCGTCTGCGTACGGCCAAAGCCCAGCGCATCATTAATACCCTGGTCGGCCTGGTGATGTGGTTTATCGCTTTCCAGCTGGCGAAAGAGGGGATTCATCATGTCCAGGAATTGTTCAACTAATCCTTGTCTTATGGACAACTGAACAAGACCCGCTAAGCTTGCTGGCATGCGCCCTGTTATTGGGGCACTCTTCGCAACATGGAGGAATGACAGTGAGGTTTAAAGTGATGGCCCTGGCGGCATTAGTGAGTTTCGGTGCGGTGTCGGTGCAGGCAAGTGAACTGCCGGATGGCCCGCACATCGTCACGTCAGGCACCGCAAGCGTGGACGCGGTACCCGATGTTGCAACCCTGGCAATTGAGGTGAATGTGGCGGCGAAAGATGCGGCGACGGCCAAGAAGCAGGCTGACGATCGCGTTGCGCAATACCTCTCTTTCCTCGAGCAGAACGGTGTCGGTAAAAAAGATATCAACTCTGCGAACCTGCGTACTCAACCCGATTACGACTACCAGAATGGTAAAAGCATCCTGAAAGGCTACCGTGCCGTGCGTACCGTTGAAGTGACTGTGCGTCAGCTGGATAAGCTTAACTCGCTGCTGGACGGTGCGCTGAAGGCGGGCCTGAACGAGATCCGTTCCGTGTCGCTGGGCGTTGCGCAACCGGAGAAATACAAAGACGAAGCGCGTAAAGCGGCGATTGATGATGCCATTCACCAGGCGGAACAGCTGGCTTCTGGCTTTAAGAGCAAGCTCGGTCCGGTTTACAGCGTGCGTTACCACGTCTCTAACTACCAACCAAGCCCGATGGTTCGTATGATGAAGGCTGATGCCGCCCCGGTATCCGCTCAGGAAACTTACGAGCAGCCAACCATTCAGTTCGACGATCAGGTGGATGTGGTCTTCCAGCTGGAACCCGTTGCAGCACAGCCGAAACCGGCTCAGTAATCTGTAGGCCGGGTAAGGCGTAGCCGCCACCCGGCTTTTCTTTTTTAATCCTGTCTCAATACTTTATGCCCGTACGCCAGCAGCGCGTCGGTGACGTTGCGCATCATCCGGCTTTCCGGCGCAAAACGGTGCCAGTAGAGCATCCGGCGCTGATACAGCCCCGGCGTCAGGTCAATCAGCTCACCGCTTTTCAACTCTTTCTCAATCTGCAGATGCGGGATCATGCAGCAGGTGGTGCCCTGGCGCGCAAGCTGCACGAAGGCTTCAGACGAGTTAACGATATGGCACGGCACGCTACCCGGCGGCAGATCGAAGTTTTGCTGCAGGAACGCCTGATGCATATCGTCCAGATGGTCGAACGCCACGGCAGGGGCTTTCAGCAGCGCCGCGCGGGTGACGCCGTTCGGGAAGTAGCGCTCGGCAAAGGCTTTTGAACCCACAAACAGGTAATCCAGGGCGCCTAACTGATCGACAAGACAGCTTGGCAGCGCCTGAGGCTGGATACTGACCGCCCCAACTACCTCACCGCGACGCAGGCGCTCCTGAGTACGGGTTTCGTCTTCAACCTGCAAATTCAGGCGGATAGGGGAGTCCGCGAGGACCGGCGCAAGGGCCGGCAGCAGCCAGGTTGCCAGACTGTCGGCGTTGACCGCCAGAGAGAGCAGCAGCGGCGTAGAGCCCGTTTGCTCGTCACCCAGCCACTCGTCTTCCAGCAGTTCAACCTGGCGCAGCAGGGCGAGGAGCTTTTGTCCTTGCTCGGTTGGACGTGGCGGTACGGTACGTACCAGCAGCGGCTGGCCGAACATATTTTCAAGCTGTTTGATACGCTGAGAGACGGCGGACTGCGTGATGCAAAGCTTTTGCGCCGCGCGCTCAAAACCTCGTTCACGAATAACTGCATCAAGTGCCTGTAGTGTTCTGTAGTCCGGACGTTTCATTGCTCTGGCTGGCTCCTTAATTTTGCTTATTCTGCACTATGACACAATTTTCCCTTTGTGGCAGACGAATTCCATTCGACGTGTTCTATAATGCGCCCTGAGTTTTCACACCACAGGCAAAACGATCATGACGCAGGATGAACTGAAAAAAGCAGTAGGATGGGCCGCTCTCCAGTACGTACAGCCGGGTACCATTGTCGGTGTCGGTACGGGATCAACCGCGGCACACTTTATCGATGCGCTGGGCACGATGAAGGGGCAGATCGAGGGCGCGGTTTCCAGCTCTGATGCTTCCACGGAAAAGCTGAAAAGCCTCGGCATTACCGTTTTCGATCTCAACGAAGTGGATCGTCTGGGGATTTACGTTGATGGTGCGGATGAAATCAACGGCCACATGCAGATGATCAAAGGCGGCGGCGCGGCGCTGACGCGTGAAAAGATCATCGCCTCCGTTGCGGACAAGTTTATCTGCATTGCCGACGCCTCCAAGCAGGTGGACATTCTGGGGAATTTCCCGCTGCCGGTTGAAGTGATCCCGATGGCCCGCAGCGCGGTTGCCCGTCAGCTGGTGAAGCTGGGCGGTCGCCCGGAATATCGTCAGGGCGTAGTGACCGACAACGGTAACGTGATCCTCGACGTTCACGGTCTGGAAATTCTCGACGCGATTGCGCTGGAAAATGCCATCAACGCCATTCCTGGCGTCGTAACCGTAGGGCTATTCGCCAACCGTGGCGCGGATGTGGCGCTGATCGGCACCGCTGATGGCGTGAAAACCATCGTAAAATGATCTGACGGGGGGAGTCCTCCCCCCGCTAAAAAATTTTTGATACGCTAAATTCGGTGACTTGTGTCACGTTTTTATGCCTCTTTTGCCGATCCTTCCGCGTTTGTAAATTTCCATAGCATTTTCCTCTGCCATTTTGCGCTGTATGACTTTCCTTCAGCGTGCCGACGCAAACGTTCATATTGCTGCAATAGTTTTTTTTGATATGTTGGCTACAGCGGATTTATATCCAGCACAACATCAGTTCAGACAAAAACAGGGTCGGGTAAATGGCAAAGGTATCACTGGAGAAAGACAAGATTAAATTCCTGCTGGTCGAGGGCGTGCATCAAAAAGCAATCGATAGCCTTCGTGCGGCAGGTTACACCAACATCGAATTTCACAAAGGCGCGCTCGATACCGAAGAGCTGAAAGCGTCCATCCGTGATGCCCACTTCATTGGCCTGCGATCCCGTACTCACCTGACTGAAGATGTGATTGCCGCGGCGGAAAAGCTGGTGGCTATCGGCTGCTTCTGCATCGGTACCAACCAGGTTGACCTGAATGCTGCCGCGAAACGCGGTATTCCTGTCTTCAACGCCCCGTTCTCCAACACCCGTTCCGTGGCGGAGCTGGTGATTGGCGAACTGCTGCTGCTTCTGCGCGGCATTCCGGAGGCTAACGCCAAAGCACACCGCGGCGTCTGGAACAAACTGGCTGCGGGTTCCTACGAAGCCCGTGGAAAAAAACTGGGTATCATCGGCTATGGCCACATCGGTACCCAGCTGGGGATTCTGGCGGAATCTCTCGGTATGCATGTCTATTTTTACGATATCGAAAGCAAGCTGCCGCTGGGCAATGCCACCCAGGTTCAACACCTGTCTGACCTGCTGAACATGAGTGACGTGGTGAGTCTGCACGTGCCGGAAAATGCGTCCACCAAAAACATGATGGGTGCAGAAGAGCTGGCGCTGATGAAGCCGGGCTCACTGCTGATTAACGCCGCGCGCGGCACGGTTGTCGATATCCCTGCGCTGTGCGATGCGCTGAAGCGTAAGCACCTGGCGGGCGCCGCCATCGACGTTTTCCCGACGGAGCCTGCGACCAACAGCGATCCGTTTACCTCTCCGCTGTGCGAGTTCGACAACGTGATCCTGACGCCACACATCGGCGGTTCAACTCAGGAAGCGCAGGAGAATATCGGTCTTGAAGTGGCGGGTAAGCTGAGTAAATACTCCGACAACGGTTCTACGCTTTCTGCGGTGAACTTCCCGGAAGTGTCGCTGCCGCTGCACGGTGGCCGTCGTCTGCTGCACATCCACGAAAACCGTCCAGGCGTGCTGACCGCGATTAACCAGATCTTTGCCGAGCAGGGCGTTAACATTGCCGCGCAGTATCTGCAGACCAACTCGCAGATGGGCTATGTGGTTATTGATATCGAAGCGGATGACGATGTGGCCGAGAAAGCGCTGCTGAGCATGAAGGCCATTCCGGGGACGATTCGCGCGCGTCTGCTGTACTGATGGTGCGGTCTGTGGTGTCGGGTGGCGGCTGCGCCTTACCCGACCTACAACGGTCGTGCGGTCTGTGTGTCGGGTGACGCTTACGCTTACCCGACCTACAATGTTCGAGGATTTATGTAGGCCGGGTAAGGCGTAGCCGCCACCCGGCTTTATTCTACCAGGTCCAGGTTTTACTGGGCGTCACCACCGCCGGTAACGGCACATCCCATTTTTCTACCGGCAACGCCTCCACGCCCTGGCAATCATGCGCGTAGCCCACCGGCTGCAACCCATACTGCTGCCAGTTTTGCAGCGTCCGGTCGTAAAATCCACCGCCCATTCCCAGGCGCTGTCCCTGCTCATCAAACGCGACCAGCGGCGTAATCAGTACATCCAGCTGTGACAGCGGGAGCACGTCGCGCACGTCGAGTTTCGGTTCGGTGATTTTCAGACGATTCACTACCAGCTCGCTGTGCGGGTGATAGTGCAAAAACAGCAGATTGCCTTCACTGAACGGGTGTAGCACCGGCAGGTATACCTTCTTCCCGGCGCGCCAGAGTTGCTCTATCAGCGGTTGGGTATCCAGCTCGCCGTCAAACGACAGAAACAGGGCAACCGTGCGCGCCATCACGACAGGAGGATACGCCATCATACGGGCGGCGGCCTGCTGGGCAAAATGCGCTTGCTGAACGGGGGTTAACGCACGACGGCGTTGACGAATGAGCTGACGAATGTCCTGGCGTGAAGCCGAAACTTCAGGGAATTGAGTCATGGTAGTCGGTAGAAGAAAAGAGAGGGAATCTCCGAGATGCCGCCGCAGGCTGTAACCCTTGAACCCTTGGTTCAAGGTGAATGTGTCGTCATAGTTTTAAGGCTTCTCGGACGGACCGAGCATGCTCACCAACCATGGAGCGCCACATTCTTGTGGTATGAAATATCGGCTCAGGGGACTGGCCCGCTTGCGAACATCTCAGAGAAATTTTGTCTTCACAGTTACTCTACCATAGTCAACTGAGAAGTGTTATTCAAACTTGGGTCCCGGTCTTTCGGGATTGCGACCTTGATCAAGCAATGCCTGTTCTATGGTCTGCTGGAGCATTTTAATGCGCTGCTCCATGCTTGCCGCGTAGTCGCGGGTCTTCGCTTTTTCCTGAGTCAGTTCATAGCTGATGTTCAACGCGGCGATGAAAACCAGCTGCTCAGTATTTGTGACTCTAGTGCGTTCTTTTAGATCTTGCAACCGCTGATTCAAATCGTCCGCAGCCTGATTCAAAGCATCCCTTTGTTCAGGCGGACAATTCACTCGCAGTGAACGGCCAAAAATCTGGAGATCGACGGGTTGTGCAGACATGCCACCTTCCTGCTGATTGACTGCGCTGCCTTCGCCTGATGCCCCGGGGGCTGCGAAGGGGCGACACTATAGCTACCCTGATGTGAAGATACAAGCCCTTTTCTGGTATCACCAGGGTCCAAAGTGGTAGCATATCATGAAACTTCCCCCCAATGATGACGAATGCGCATGTCTATACAGAACGAAATGCCTGGTTACAAGGATTTAAACCAGTTACTGAACCAGCAGGGAGTCGGTTTAACCCCTGCCGAAATGCACGGTCTGATCAGTGGCATGCTGTGCGGCGGAAACAGCGACAGCTCATGGCAGCCGCTGATCCACGACCTCACGAATGAAGGGCTGGCGTTTGGTCACGAGCTGGCGGAAGCGCTGCGTAAAATGCATGCCGCCATCAGTGATTCGCTGGAAGACGATGGCTTCCTTTTTCAGCTTTATCTGCCTGAAGGCGACGACGTCAGCGTGTTCGATCGCGCCGATGCGCTGGCGGGGTGGGTAAATCACTATCTGCTGGGTCTGGGCGTCACCCAGCCTAAACTGGATAAAGTCACCGGTGAAGCGGGTGAAGCGATCGACGATCTGCGCAACATCGCCCAGCTTGGCTACGATGAAGACGAAGACCAGGAAGAGCTGGAAATGTCTCTCGAAGAGATCATCGAGTACGTGCGCGTGGCGGCACTGCTGTGCCACGACAACTTTACGCGCTCACAGCCGACTGCGCCGGAAGTCCGCAAGCCAACCTTACATTAAGAAAAATAACGCACAGGAGGGTGTCATGGTTATCTCGAGTCAAGAGTATTCGCGCCGCCGTCAGGCGCTGCTGGCAAAAATGCAGCCGGGCAGCGCCGCGCTGATTTTTGCCGCGCCCGAAGTGACGCGCAGCGCCGACAGCGAATATCCCTATCGCCAGAGCAGCGACTTCTGGTACTTCACCGGCTTTAACGAGCCGGAAGCGGTACTGGTGTTGATTAAGAGCGATGACACCCACAACCACAGCGTGATTTTCAACCGCGTGCGCGATCTGACGGCCGAAATCTGGTTTGGTCGCCGCTTAGGGCAAGAGGCCGCACCGGAAAAGCTGGGCGTCGACCGTGCGCTGGCGTTTAGCGAAATCAACCAGCAGCTCTACCAGCTGCTTAACGGCCTCGACGTGCTCTATCACGCGCAGGGCGAATATGCTTACGCCGATGAGATTGTCTTCACCGCGCTGGATAAGCTGCGCAAAGGCTCGCGGCAGAACCTGTCCGCACCGGCCACGCTGACGGACTGGCGTCCGGTGGTGCATGAGATGCGCCTGTTCAAGTCTGAAGAAGAGCTGAACGTGATGCGCCGCGCGGGCGAAATCAGCGCGCTGGCGCACACCCGTGCGATGGAGAAATGCCGTCCCGGGATGTTCGAATACCAGCTGGAAGGCGAAATTCACCACGAATTTAACCGCCACGGCGCGCGCTATCCCTCCTACAACACCATTGTCGGCGGCGGGGAAAACGGCTGCATTTTGCACTACACCGAAAACGAAAGCGTGCTGCGCGACGGCGATCTGGTGCTGATTGACGCCGGTTGCGAATATCAGGGCTATGCGGGGGACATCACCCGGACCTTCCCGGTGAACGGTAAATTCTCGCCGGCACAGCGCGCGATTTACGACATTGTTCTCGAATCCCTTGAGACGGCGCTCAGGCTGTATCGTCCGGGTACCTCCATCCAGGAAGTGACCGGTGAAGTGGTGCGCATCATGATTACCGGTCTGGTCAGGCTCGGTATCCTGAAAGGGGACGTAGATACCCTGATTGCTGAAAATGCGCATCGACCGTACTTTATGCACGGCCTGAGCCACTGGCTGGGGCTGGACGTGCATGACGTTGGCGCCTACGGCACCGACCGTTCGCGCGTGCTGGAGCCGGGCATGGTGTTAACCGTGGAGCCGGGTCTGTATATCGCGCCGGATGCCGACGTGCCTGAAGCGTACCGCGGGATTGGTATTCGTATTGAAGATGACATCGTGATTACCGAGACCGGTAACGAAAACCTGACCGCCAGCGTCGTGAAAAACGCTGACGATATCGAGGCGCTGATGGCAGCGGCGCGCGCATGAGCGTGATTATCGTTGGCGGCGGCATGACCGGGGCCACGCTGGCGCTGGCCATTTCGCATTTGACGCAGGGGCAGCTTCCGGTGCACCTGGTGGAAGCCGTTGCGCCAGAGGCGTCCAACCACCCCGGGTTTGATGCCCGCGCCATCGCGCTGGCGCAGGGCACCTGCCAGCAGCTTTCGCGCATTGGTATCTGGCAGGCCATTGCCGACCGTGCCACGGCGATCGGGACCGTACACGTCAGCGATCGCGGCCATGCAGGTTTTGTCACGCTGGACGCGCAGGATTACCGGATTGATGCCCTGGGTCAGGTTGTTGAGCTACACGACGTCGGATTGCGTCTGTTCCGCCTGCTCCAGGACGCGCCGGGCGTCACGCTGCATTGCCCCGCGCGCGTGGCCAGCGTGAGCCGAAGTGAAGCGTCGGTCAGCGTGACGCTGGAAAGCGGCACCGTCCTTGAAGGCCAGCTTCTGGTCGCTGCGGACGGTTCGCGCTCCTCGCTCGGCACCCAGTGCGGCGTGGAGTGGCGCCAGCAGCCTTACGGCCAGGTGGCGGTCATTGCGAACGTCGCTACCGCAGCTGACCACAACGGCAGGGCGTTTGAGCGCTTTACGCAGCATGGCCCGCTGGCGATGCTGCCGATGTCGGATGGACGCTGTTCCCTGGTGTGGTGTCATCCGCAGGATAAGGCTGAAGAGGTGAAGGCCTGGTCCGACGAACGTTTTTGCACCGAGCTGCAGAAAGCCTTTGGCTGGCGGCTGGGGCGTATTACCCATGCCGGCAAGCGGACGGTCTATCCGCTTTCGCTGACTACGGCATCTCAGTCCATCTCCCATCGTCTGGCGCTTGTCGGTAACGCCGCGCAGACGCTGCATCCCATCGCGGGGCAAGGCTTTAACCTTGGCTTACGCGACGTCATGAGCCTGGCCGAATCACTGGCGCAGGCGTGGGGCGAGCAAAAAGACTGCGGGGCGTATTCGGTGCTGAGTCATTACCAGAAGCGCCGTCAGGCGGATAAAGAGGCTACCATCGGTGTGACCGATGGCCTGGTCCATCTTTTTGCCAATCGCTGGGCACCGCTGGTTGCGGGTCGTAATCTCGGGCTGATGGCGATGGAACTATTCATTCCGGCACGTGACGTGCTGGCGCAGCGGACCCTGGGTTGGGTCGCGCGTTAAGGAGTTATCACCGTGCAAAATGTTGATGTCGCCATCGTTGGCGGCGGAATGGTCGGACTGGCATTGGCCTGTGGATTACAGGGCAGCGGCCTGCGCGTGGCGGTGCTGGAGCAAAAACAGCCCCAGCCCGTTGCCCCGGATGCGCCGCCGGAACTCCGCGTCTCGGCCATTAATGCGGCCAGCGAAAAGCTGCTGACGCACCTTGGCGTCTGGTCAGATATTGTGGCGAACCGCGCCAGCTGTTATCACGGCATGGAGGTGTGGGATAAAGACAGCTTTGGTCATATTGCTTTTGATGATGAAAGCATGGGCTATAGCCATCTGGGCCACATCGTTGAAAACGCGGTGATCCACCACGCGCTGTGGCAAAAAGCACAGCAGTGCAGCGACGTGACGCTGATTGCGCCTGCGCAGATCCAGCAGGTGGCGTGGGGCGAAAACGAGGCGTTTATCACCCTGCAGAGCGGCGACATGCTGACCGCGCGCCTGGTGGTCGGTGCTGACGGTGCCAACTCCTGGCTGCGTAATAAAGCCGATATCCCGCTGACCTTCTGGGACTATCGTCATCACGCTCTGGTCGCGACGATCCGCACCGAAGAGCCGCACGGCGGCGTGGCGCGCCAGATTTTCCACAACGACGGCATACTGGCGTTCCTGCCGCTTGCCGATCCGCACCTGTGCTCGATAGTCTGGTCCCTGGTGCCGGACAAAGCCCGGCAGATGCATGAGGCGACGCCGGAGGCCTTTAACCAGGCGCTGTGCGTGGCCTTTGATAACCGCCTTGGCCTTTGCACGCTTGAAAGCGAGCGTCAGGTGTTCCCGTTAACCGGCCGCTACGCGCGTCAGTTTGCGGCGCACCGTCTGGCGCTGGTGGGGGATGCGGCGCATACCATTCATCCGCTGGCCGGGCAGGGCGTTAACCTTGGCTTTATGGACGCGGCGGAGCTGGTCGAGGAGCTGCGTCGCCTGCATCGCGAAGGAAAAGACATCGGCCAGCATCTCTATCTGCGTCGCTACGAGCGCAGCCGCAAGCACAGTGCGGCGATGATGCTGGCGGGCATGCAGGGCTTCCGCGAGCTGTTTGCCGGGGCGAATCCGGCAAAAAAACTGCTGCGCGACATCGGTCTTAAACTGGCCGATACGCTTCCTGGCGTCAAACCTCAACTTCTCCGTCAGGCGATGGGTCTTAACGATCTCCCTGACTGGCTGCGCTAACTTAGATCCCCATCACACTTTATTTTCCCGGCCTCTGCGCCGGGGAAATCCCCTCGTTTGAAATAATCTAATTCCACCTCATTTTTCGCATTAGATTTACTAATGTCGCTTTTTTTTCGGTGCGGAAATTTGGCCCGTTTTTCCGCACGAAATATCACCATGTGCTAAATCCTGTTAGATCATTGTTAATTTTGTGCGGGATTAATCGCATTTTTCCAGTGAATAACTCTGTAGGCTTTTTAGCGTTTTTTGGTCATAAGCTAATGTGATGACCCATTTTGCCTTATGGTTAACTGCCGGTTTCGGTGGTAAGTTCAGGTAAAAGAGAACGTTTGCGTCGGTGCCCGAACGCGGGGCCGATACCGGGTTTCACGGTGAATTTTTTCAACGAGGACAAGATGGCTCAACAGACTCCTTTGTACGAACAACACGTGTTATGCGGCGCCCGCATGGTGGACTTCCATGGCTGGATGATGCCGCTGCACTACGGCTCGCAGATTGATGAGCACCACGCGGTGCGCACCGATGCCGGTATGTTCGACGTGTCCCACATGACAATTGTCGATCTGCGCGGTAGCCGCACCCGGGAGTTTTTGCGTTATCTGCTGGCAAACGACGTCGCCAAACTGAAGACGCCGGGTAAAGCGCTCTATACCGGCATGCTGAATGCCTCGGGCGGCGTGATTGATGACCTTATCGTCTATTACTTCACTGAAGATTTCTTCCGCCTCGTTGTAAACTCCGCCACCCGCGAAAAAGACCTCTCCTGGATCACCCAACACGCCGAACCTTATGCCATCGACATCACCGTCCGTGACGATCTGTCGCTGATCGCCGTGCAGGGACCAAACGCGCAGGCGAAAGCCGCCTCTCTGTTTAACGACGAGCAGCGCAACGCCACCGCTGGCATGAAGCCGTTCTTTGGCGTGCAGGCGGGCGATCTGTTTATCGCCACCACCGGCTACACCGGTGAAGCGGGCTACGAAATTGCGATGCCAAACGAGAAGGCCGCTGATTTCTGGCGTGCGCTGGTGGAAGCGGGCGTGAAGCCTGCGGGTCTGGGCGCGCGCGATACGCTGCGTCTGGAAGCAGGCATGAACCTCTACGGTCAGGAGATGGATGAAGGTGTCTCTCCGCTGGCCGCCAACATGGGCTGGACCATCGCGTGGGAACCGGCTGACCGTGACTTTATTGGCCGTGAAGCGCTGGAGATGCAGCGCGAGAAGGGCACTGAACAACTGGTGGGCCTGGTGATGACCGAGAAGGGCGTGCTGCGCGGCGAACTGCCGGTGCGCTTTACCGATGCTGACGGCAATCCTCGCGAAGGCGTGATCACCAGCGGAACCTTCTCACCGACGCTGGGCTACAGTATTGCACTGGCACGCGTGCCGGCGGGGATTGGCGAAACGGCGGTGGTGCAAATCCGCAACCGCGAAATGCCGGTCAACGTGACCAAACCGATTTTTGTTCGCGCCGGTAAGCCGGTCGCCTAATCATTTTTATCAGGAGAACTTCAATGAGCAATGTGCCAGCAGAACTGAAATACAGCAAAGAACACGAGTGGCTGCGCAAAGAGGCGGACGGCACTTACACCGTAGGGATCACCGAGCACGCGCAAGAGCTGCTGGGCGACATGGTGTTTGTTGACCTGCCTGACGTGGGCACGACCGTGAGCGCGGGCGACGACTGCGCCGTGGCGGAGTCCGTAAAAGCAGCATCCGATATCTACGCGCCGGTAAGCGGTGAAATTGTTGCCGTCAACGACGCGCTGAGCGATTCGCCAGAACTGGTCAACAGCGAGCCTTATGAAGGCGGCTGGATCTTCAAGATCAAAGCCAGCGACGAATCCCAGGTTGCCGCGCTGCTGGATGCGACCGCATACGAAGCACTACTGGAAGACGAATAACGTTGTGCCGGATGGCGCTGCGCTTATCCGGCCTGGAGATCAACGTAGGCCCGGTACGCGTTAGCGCCACCGGGCAACAGCGTTACAGATAACTACGATTCACTGCACGTTTCAGGAACCATCGCTCATGACACAGACTTTAAGCCAGCTTGAAAACCGTGGCGCCTTCATCGAACGTCACATTGGGCCGGATGCTCAGCAACAGCAGGAGATGCTAAAGACAGTTGGCGCGGATTCATTAAACGCACTGATCGGCCAGATTGTGCCAAAAGACATCCAGCTTGCCACGCCGCCTCAGGTGGGGGAAGCCACTACGGAATTCGCCGCGCTGGCGGAGCTGAAGGCCATCGCCGGCCTGAACAAGCGCTATAAGTCTTACATTGGCATGGGCTACACCAACGTGCAGTTGCCGCCGGTGATCCTGCGCAACATGCTGGAAAACCCGGGCTGGTACACCGCCTATACGCCGTATCAGCCAGAAGTCTCCCAGGGCCGTCTGGAAGCGCTGCTGAACTTCCAGCAGGTGACGCTGGACCTGACCGGCATGGATATCGCCTCCGCTTCTCTGCTGGATGAAGCGACAGCTGCCGCCGAAGCGATGGCGATGGCTAAGCGCGTGAGCAAGCTGAAAAACGCTAACCGCTTCTTCGTGGCGGCGGACGTGCATCCTCAGACGCTGGACGTGGTGCGCACCCGTGCGGAAACCTTCGGATTTGACGTGATTGTCGACGACGCTGACAAAGTGCTGGATCATCAGGACGTCTTTGGCGTGCTGCTCCAGCAGGTGGGCACCACCGGTGAAGTTCACGACTACGGCGCGCTGATTGCCGAGCTGAAATCCCGCAAGGTGGTTGTGAGCGTTGCCGCCGATTTTATGGCGCTGGTGCTGCTGACGGCGCCGGGCAAACAGGGCGCGGATATCGTATTCGGCTCAGCACAGCGCTTCGGCGTACCGATGGGCTACGGCGGCCCGCACGCGGCGTTCTTCGGCGCGAAAGATGAATTCAAACGTTCCATGCCTGGCCGTATTATCGGCGTCTCCAAAGATGCTGCCGGTAATACCGCGCTGCGCATGGCGATGCAGACCCGCGAGCAGCATATCCGCCGCGAGAAAGCGAACTCCAACATCTGTACCTCACAGGTGCTGCTGGCTAACATCGCCAGCCTGTACGCCGTGTTCCACGGCCCGGCTGGTCTGAAACGCATTGCCAGCCGCATTCACCGCCTGGCCGATATCCTGGCCTGCGGCCTGCAGCAAAAAGGTCTTAAGCTGCGCCATGCCCACTACTTCGACACCCTGTGCGTGGACGTGGCGGACAAGGCCGCCGTGCTGGCCCGCGCGGACGCGGCAAAGATCAACCTGCGCAGCGACATCCACAACGCCGTCGGCATTACGCTGGATGAAAGCACCACCCGCGACGATATCCTGAACCTGTTCAGCGTGCTGCTGGGTGACGCGCACGGTCTGGACATTGATGCGCTCGACAAAGAAGTTGCGCTCGACAGCCGCTCCATTCAGGACAGCATGCTGCGTAACGACGCCATCCTGACGCACCCGGTCTTTAATCGCTACCACAGCGAAACCGAGATGATGCGTTACATGCACTCTCTGGAGCGCAAGGATCTGGCGCTGAACCAGGCGATGATCCCGTTGGGATCCTGCACCATGAAGCTGAACGCCGCGGCAGAGATGATCCCAATCACCTGGCCTGAATTCTCCGAGCTGCACCCGTTCTGCCCGCCAGAGCAGGCGGAAGGTTATCACGTGATGATCAACCAGCTTTCCGACTGGCTGGTGAAGCTGACCGGTTACGACGCGCTCTGCATGCAGCCGAACTCCGGCGCGCAGGGTGAATATGCGGGCCTGCTGGCAATCCGTCACTATCACGAAAGCCGCAACGAAGGCCATCGCGATATCTGCCTGATCCCAAGCTCCGCCCACGGCACCAACCCGGCCTCTGCCCAGATGGCGGGCATGGAAGTGGTGGTTGTGGCGTGCGATAAAAACGGCAACATCGACCTGGCTGACCTGCGCGCGAAAGCCGAGCAGGCGGGCGACCGACTCTCCTGCATCATGGTGACCTATCCGTCCACCCACGGCGTGTATGAAGAGACCATCCGTGAAGTGTGCGACGTGGTGCACCAGTTCGGCGGTCAGGTATACCTCGACGGCGCAAACATGAACGCGCAGGTGGGCATTACCTCGCCGGGCTTTATCGGTGCGGACGTATCGCACCTCAACCTGCACAAAACCTTCTGTATTCCGCACGGCGGTGGCGGCCCGGGCATGGGGCCAATCGGCGTGAAAGCGCACCTGGCGCCGTTTGTGCCGGGCCACAGCGTGGTTCAGATTGAAGGCATGCTGACCCGTCAGGGCGCGGTCTCTGCGGCACCGTTCGGTAGCGCCTCTATCCTGCCAATCAGCTGGATGTATATCCGCATGATGGGCGCGGAAGGGCTGAAGCAGGCGAGCCAGGTGGCCATTCTGAACGCCAACTATATTGCGACGCGCCTGAAGTCTGCCTTCCCGGTGCTCTATACCGGCCGCGACGGTCGCGTGGCGCACGAGTGCATCCTCGATATTCGTCCGCTGAAAGAGCAGACCGGCATTAGCGAGCTGGACATCGCCAAGCGTCTGATCGACTACGGCTTCCACGCGCCTACCATGTCGTTCCCGGTTGCGGGTACGCTGATGGTGGAGCCAACGGAGTCGGAAAGCAAAGCCGAGCTGGACCGCTTTATCGACGCGATGCTGGCCATCCGCATGGAGATTGACCGCGTGCAGGACGGTGAGTGGACGCTGGAAGATAACCCGCTGGTTAACGCCCCGCACACCCAGCACGAGATGGTGGCTGAGTGGAACCACGGTTATTCTCGCGAGCTGGCGGTCTTCCCGGCAGGTGTGGCGAACAAATACTGGCCGACCGTGAAGCGTCTCGATGACGTCTACGGCGACCGTAACCTGTTCTGCTCCTGCGTACCGATGAGCGAATACCAGTAACATTGCTGCTGTAGTAACGTAGGCCGGGTAAGGCGAAGCCGCCACCCGGCTTTTTTATTGGGAGAAGATAATGGCAATTGCACTGGTCACCGGCGCCAGCCGCGGCATCGGGAAAGCCACCGCGCTGCAGCTGGCCCGCGAAGGCTACACCGTGGCGGTGAACTATCATCACAACATTAACGCCGCGCAGGACGTCATCAGGCAGATTGTGGATGCGGGTGGTCAAGCCTTTGCCGTACGTGCAGACATCAGCGATGAAGCTCAGGTGCTGGCGATGTTTAACAGCCTCGATCGCGAAGGCGAGCCGCTGACCGCGCTGGTCAATAATGCGGGGATTCTGTTTGAGCAATCCACCATCGAGAATCTCTCCGCCGAGCGCATTAACCGTGTCCTGGCGACCAACGTCACGGGCTATTTCCTCTGCTGCCGGGAAGCGGTAAAACGCATGTCCTTCAAACATGGCGGCAAGGGCGGGGCGATAGTAAATGTCTCTTCCGCGGCGTCCCGTCTGGGCGCGCCGGGTGAATATGTGGATTACGCCGCGTCCAAGGGGGCGGTGGATTCGCTGACAACGGGTTTATCGCTGGAGGTCGCGGCGCAGGGCATTCGCGTTAACTGCGTCCGTCCGGGTCTGATCTATACCGATATCCATGCTTCCGGCGGAGAGCCGGGGCGAGTGGATCGCGTAAAATCGTTACTGCCGATGCAGCGCGGCGGCCAGCCGGAAGAGGTCGCCCAGGCGATTGTCTGGCTGCTGAGCGAAAAGGCGTCGTACGTAACGGGGAGTTTTATAGAGCTGGCGGGCGGGAAATAAGCCGGGTGGCGACCCGGCCTACTATGCGTGTAGGCCCGGTAAGCGCAGCGCCACCGGGCAAAAAATCACAGCGCCTCGCCGTTGCTGGCAATCACGCCCTTATACCACTCGAAGCTCTTCTTACGGGAACGCGACATGTCGCCCGTGCCGTCGTCGTGCTTGTTCACGTAGATAAAGCCGTAGCGCTTGCTGTACTGGCCGGTGGTAAACGACACGCAGTCGATACAGCCCCATGGCGTATAGCCCATCAGATCCACGCCATCGTGGGTGACGGCCTTGATCATCTCTTCCACGTGGGCACGCAGGTAGTCGATGCGATAGTCATCGTTAATGCTGCCGTCTTCTTCCACCTTGTCGTAGGCGCCGAAGCCGTTTTCCACGATAAACAGCGGCTTCTGGTAACGCTCGTACAGTTCGCACAGGGAATAGCGCAGGCCTACCGGGTCAATCTGCCAGCCCCAGTCGGAGGCCTTCACGTGCGGGTTCGGTACGCTGCCTTCGAAACCGGAAATGGCATCGCCGGTACCGCCTTCCGCTTTCACCGCGTTGGTCATGTAATAGCTGAAGCCTAAGTAGTCGCAGGTGCCTTCACGCAGGATCTGCTCGTCATCCGCTTCCATTTTGATGGAGAACCCGCGGCGCTCCCATTCGTTCAGCACGTAGGACGGGTAGTAGCCGCGCAGTTGGACATCGGTAAAGACGTAGCGCTCGCGCATTGATTCCTGGGCGAACATCACGTCTTCCGGTTTGCAGGAGAACGGATAGAGCGCCACCATCGCCAGCATGCAGCCGACTTTCATCTCCGGGTTGATGCGGCGCGCGGCTTTCACCGCCAGGGCGCTGGCCACAAACTGGTGGTGCAGGACCTGATACATGGTCTCTTCCGGATTTTCATGTTCGGTATAGACCACGCCCGAGCAGCAGTAGCCGAACAGCGGCGCGCGCCAGTTACGCTGGTTGTTGATTTCGTTGAAGGTCATCCAGTATTTGACCTTGTTTTTGTAGCGCTCGAAGACCACTTCCGCGAAGCGCACAAAGAAATCGACCACTTTACGGTTGGTCCAGCTACCGTACTCCTTCACCAGGTGCAGCGGCATTTCGAAGTGGGAGAGGGTGATCACCGGTTCGATGTTGTATTTCAGCAGCTCATCGAACATGTCGTCGTAAAACTTCAGCCCTTCTTCGTTTGGCTGCGTTTCATCACCGTTCGGGAAGATACGCGTCCAGGCAATAGACGTGCGGAAACACTTGAAGCCCATCTCGGCAAACAGCTTGATGTCTTCTTTGTAATGGCCGTGGAAATCAATCGCCTCATGATTGGGATAATATTTCCCCGGCACCACGTCCTGCGTGATTTCGCGCGGCACGCCGTGTGCGCCGCCGGTTAATACGTCGCAAATGCTTGGCCCTTTGCCGCATTTGTTCCAGCCGCCTTCAACCTGGTGAGCGGCAACCGCGCCACCCCATAAAAAATCTTTTGGTAAGGTCAATTTTTTCATCGGTGCTATTCTCAATAAATGGCTTATTGGCATCGAGTCTAGCAAAGCGAAATTAAATGTCACGATATAACAATTTACGGTAAATGTGATTTGTCACATCAAAAAAACAGGGTGTTTTATTCTGCAAGTTTCTTCGCCAGCTTACGGCCGAGAGATTCCAGAATATAGATGACGGGAATTTGCGTGGTGATATCGTAGACGCCCGCAATACGCGTCTGGGGAACGTGCCAGGAGAGATTAAAGTCCGCCAGTTTTGCGAGACGCGAGTGCTCGTGGCTGGTAATGGAGAGCACCTTGCAATGATGCAGGCTAAACTGGCTGGCGAAGCGCAGGATCTCCTCGGTCTCACCCGAGACGGAGAGCACAATCGCCAGCGCATTTTTCGCCATGTCATTGGTGACCGGGAAATAAGGGTCATCAATATGGTTACTGAATTTTCCGATATTAGAAAAGAAACGTGCGCCATATTTTGCCAGCGAGCCTGACGTTCCTGCGCCGACAAATATAATGCGTTCCGACGATAAAATAATATCGACCGCACTATCTAATAACGCGTCGAACTCTTCATTATTTACGCTTTTAAAGAAGCTGATAATTTCGCTGGCGCCGAAATTCGCCTGCTGGGGCTCGTTTTGTTCAAGATAAAGCTTAAAGCGTACGCGAAACTCCGAGTAGCCTTCGCAGTTAAGCTTGCGGCAAAAGCGCAGGATAGTGGTCGTCGAGACACCCGCCGCATCCGCCAGCTCGCGGATGGTCATGTACATGACTTTGTCACGGTTTTTAATGACATAGTTGTAGACCATCATCTCCAGGTTATTGAGACTGGCAATGGCGGAGTGGGTAAACATACTCACAATGGCATAACTCTTATTCAGACCTCATGTATCCATCATAACATGCGGCCAGACGGCAGGATCCATTTTTATGCTCTTGATTCTTAATGGTTAAATTTTAATGTGAACAAATGTTAGGTGAAAAATTCATTTATGCCTATGATTTTTAGGTATAAATCCTGAAGTGAAATTATTTTAGCTAACAGGTGTTCACTGGAATCATTCTCAGTTAGCATAGTGATGCGATGAATAATCATCTTTTGTTTTCCCGGAGTTTTGTATGGTGAGTAGACCATTAATCGCACAGGGATATTCGCTGGCTGAGGAAATAGCCAACAGCATCAGCCACGGCATTGGCCTGGTGTTTGGGATTGTCGGTTTAGTGTTATTGCTGGTGCAGGCGGTCGATGCCAATGCCAGCGCAATGGCTATTACCAGCTACAGCCTGTATGGCGGGAGCATGATCCTGCTGTTCCTGGCCTCGACGCTGTATCACGCGATCCCGCATCAGCGGGCCAAGATGTGGCTCAAGAAGTTTGACCACTGCGCTATCTACCTTCTTATTGCAGGCACCTACACGCCGTTTCTGCTGGTGGGACTCAACTCACCGCTGTCGCGCGGCCTGATGATTGTTATCTGGAGCCTGGCGCTGCTCGGGATCCTGTTTAAGCTCACCATCGCGCACCGGTTTAAGGTGCTGTCGCTGGTCACCTATCTGACCATGGGCTGGCTGTCGCTGATCGTGGTGTACCAGCTGGCAATCAAACTGTCGATAGGGGGCGTAACGCTTCTGGCCTTAGGCGGCGTGGTGTATTCGCTCGGCGTCATTTTCTACGTCTGCAAGCGTATTCCGTACAACCATGCCATCTGGCACGGCTTTGTGCTGGGCGGCAGCGTGTGCCACTTTTTGGCGATTTATTTGTATGTGGGGCAGGCGTAGTTTTTTGTCGGGTGGCGGCTTCGCCTTACCCGACCTACGGGATAAGTAGGCCCGGTAAGCGCAGGGCCACCGGGCGATACAGCATCACTCTTCCAGTGAATAGGGCAGAGGCTCGATGCTCAGTGTGTTCACATCGTCACGCACGCGGAACACGCTGTCCGCTTCCATGTCGTTGTTCATAACGGCCTGCACCAGAAGACGTCCATCATCCAGCTGTACGGCGGCTAATACGGTGCCGGTACGGCGCCAGTTTTCACCCATCTTCAGCTCTAAATCTTCCCCTGCTTCAGGTACGCGGCTGGCATGGCCCGCGAGTGTCCATAACGCGCGTTTGTTTGCCCCGCGGAATTTCGCACGTGCGACCATCTCCTGGCCGGTGTAGCAGCCTTTTTTAAAGCTGATGCCGCCCAGCGCCTGCAGGTTCGTTGCCTGAGGAATAAACTGCGCGCTGTTTGCGACGTCAATGATCGGCAGACCCGCTTCGATGTTCAGCGCCAGCCACTGCTGACTGTTGTTAAGCTGCGCTTCGCCGCGCAGCGCCTCGGTGACGCGCTCGGCGGTTTCAGCATCGGTGACTAACAGAAAACGCTCAGCCGGGTGTTCAAACCACAGGATAGAGGTGGCACCTTCGCTGACGAGCTGCTTTTCGGCATCCGGCAGTTCGCTGAACAGATTTTTCAGCGCCGCACGCGCCTGGAAGCCGGCCACACCCAGCAGGACATGTTCGTCGTCCGGGGCGATAGTGACTTTGGAGAAGACCGCGTATTTTTTCAGCTCTTTGAGCTGGGCGTCACGCAGGCTGCGGCGCTCAATAAAGGCAAAACCGTCCTGACGGCGGAACAGACGCAGGTTGCTCCACATTTTGCCTTTTGGGTCGCAATGGGCGGCCAGCAGGTGCTGGTGTTCGGTCATCTGACTGACGTCGGCGGTCACCTGGCCCTGCAGATATTTTTCGGCGTCGGCACCGGTGAGCGTCGCCAGCGCCCAGTCATCAAGAGAAATAAGCGTCAGCGGCAGACGCGCAGAGGCGGCGGGCTGGCGAGGAGAAAATGGTGTAAAGGCCATAACGATATCCTGAATTGCTTAACGCTTTGATAATGCCTAATGGTAAAAGAGCCTGCAGGCAATGCAAGCGCTTTCAACAGGCCATTTGTGCCATAAACCGGTTGTGCGTAACACCACGCAAAATAATGTAATCCGCTGTCTTTGTAGGGATTATTCTGGAAGCCTGCTCGTCGATCGCAATATTCCAGTAATGAAACGCTCAAAAACACGTTACACTAGCTGGTGTCCCCGTAGAGAAATAAAGAACACTGAATGGGGTACCGACTGTGCCAAACGTAATGCAGGAAACTGAACATGGATATTAACAACAAGGCCCGTATTCACTGGGCGTGCCGTCGCGGCATGCGTGAACTTGATATTTCCATCATGCCTTTCTTCGAATATGAGTATGACACCTTAAGCGATGATGATAAGCATCTGTTTGTTCGCTTGCTTGAGTCTGACGATCCGGATTTATTCAACTGGCTGATGAACCACGGCAAACCCGCCGACACCGAGTTGCAACGGATGGTGCAATTAATTCAAACACGGAATCGGGAACGTGGTCCTGTGGCAATCTGATCTTCGCGTCTCGTGGCGCTCGCAGTGGATGTCTTTGTTGCTCCACGGCCTGGTTGCGGCCTTTGTGTTACTGATGCCGTGGCCGCTGAGCTATACGCCGCTGTGGCTGCTGTTACTCTCGTTTGTCGTGTTTGACAGCGTACGCAGCCAGCGTCGCATTAATGCCCGTCAGGGAGAGATCAAGCTACTGATGGATTCCCGCCTGCGCTGGCAGGGAAAAGAGTGGGATATTCTCGGTATGCCCTGGATGCTCAACAGCGGCATGATGTTACGGTTACGCAAGGTGGACGGCGGGCGTTGCCAGCATCTTTGGCTGGCGGCTGACAGTATGGATGCTGCCGAATGGCGAGACCTGCGCCGGATGCTGTTGCAACAGACGACGCAGGGGTAATGCGCGTTAGCTAAACTTTTCTGCCATTTCGCCCAGAATCTGCTCGCACCAGGTTTGCAGGCGTTCATCGCTAAGATCGTACTGGTTGGTTTCATCCAGCGCGAGCCCAACAAACAGCTCGCCGTCGGCAATAATCGGCTTTTTACTGGTGAACTCGTAACCTTCGGTTGGCCAGTAGCCGATGAAAGACACCCCTTTCGGCGCCAGCTTGTCGTGCAGCATGCCGAGCGCGTCCAGGAACCACTCCCCGTAACCCAGCTGATCTCCCATGCCGTACATGGCAATGATTTTGCCGTCGAGATTGACTGAATCGAGTTGATCCCAGATGGCTTCCCAGTCTTCCTGTATCTCACCAAAATCCCAGGTTGGGATGCCTAGGATCAGTACATCGTACTGTTCCATCAGCGCGACCGCGTCATCTTTCAGGTTATGCAACGTCACCAGTTCCGGGCCAATGATGTCGCGAATTTTCTCTGCCGCCATTTCGGTGTAGCAGGTGCTGGAACCATAGAACAGACCAATATTCATCGCGTAACTATCTCAATTCTTGCGTTGACTTTGCGCGTAGTGTACCAGAAACCGGTCACAATCAGGCATAATGACCTGACTGCAGAATCAAAGGGGCTGATGTGGAAAAGGATCTCGCACTCGTTGAACAGTTTCTCGACGCGCTGTGGCTGGAAAAAAATCTGGCCGAGAATACGCTCAGCGCCTATCGGCGCGATCTTACCATGCTGGTGGAGTGGCTGGCCCGTCGGCAGCTCTCGCTGGCGAGCGCGCAAAGCGACGATCTGCAGGCACTGCTCGGTGAACGTGTCGAAGGGGGCTACAAAGCGACCAGTTCTGCGCGCTTGCTCAGCGCCATGCGTCGGCTGTTCCAGCATCTCTACCGTGAGAAGATCCGCGAGGACGATCCCAGCGCGCTGCTGGCATCCCCAAAACTTCCGCAGCGGCTGCCGAAAGATCTCAGCGAAGCACAAGTTGAGAGATTATTACAGTCACCAGCAGTTGACCTGCCGCTGGAGTTACGCGATAAAGCCATGCTTGAGCTATTGTATGCTACCGGCCTGCGCGTTTCGGAACTGGTTGGCCTGACGATGAGCGACATCAGCCTGCGTCAGGGCGTGGTGCGCGTCATCGGTAAAGGAAACAAGGAAAGGCTGGTTCCGCTGGGCGAAGAGGCGGTTTACTGGCTGGAAACGTATCTGGAGCACGGTCGCCCATGGCTGCTCAACGGCGCGTCTATCGACGTTCTGTTTCCGAGCCAGCGCGCACAGCAGATGACGCGGCAAACGTTCTGGCATCGCATCAAGCATTACGCCACACTGGCCGGTATCGACAGTGAAAAGCTTTCGCCGCACGTATTGCGTCATGCCTTCGCGACGCATCTGCTCAACCACGGCGCGGATTTACGCGTGGTGCAGATGCTGCTGGGACATAGCGATCTTTCCACGACGCAAATTTACACCCATGTCGCGACGGAACGCCTGCGGCAGCTACACCAACAGCACCACCCTCGTGCGTGAGTGCCGACGAATTGTAACAGGATCAACTATGAAAAAGAGTTTCGCGCTGTTCACCCTGCTGGCAGCCTCCTTTACCGGTTTCGCCCATGCTGACGACGCCGCTATCAAACAGTCGCTCGCTAAGCTTGGCGTCACCGGCAGCGATATTCAGCCAGCACCGGTCGCCGGAATGAAAACGGTACTGACCAACAGCGGCGTGCTGTACGTCACCGAAGACGGCAAACACATTATTCAGGGGCCAATGTACGACGTGAGCGGCGCGCAGCCGGTCAACGTGACCAACCAGCTGCTGATGAAAAACCTGAACGCGCTCGAAAAAGAGATGATCGTCTATAAGGCGGCGCAGGAAAAACACGTCATTACCGTCTTCACCGACATCACCTGCGGCTACTGCCACAAGCTGCATGAAGAGATGAAAGATTACAATGCGCTGGGTATTACCGTGCGCTATCTCGCCTTCCCGCGCGCGGGCGTACAGAGCCAGCCAGAGCAGGACATGAAGGCCATCTGGTGTGCGAAAGACCGCAACAAAGCCTTTGATGATGCGATGAGCGGAAAAGAGGTTAAGCCAGCCTCCTGCGATATCGACATTGCTAACCACTACGCGCTGGGCGTGCAGTTTGGCGTGAGCGGTACGCCAGCGATTGTCCTGAGCAACGGGTATGTCGTTCCGGGCTATCAGGGACCAAAAGAGATGAAAGAGTTCCTCGACGCGCACCAGAAACAGGTTAGTGGTAAATAATCCGCGTGAAAGCCCCGATAAAATTGCGCCGCCGCGAGGCGGTTGAACCGGTTGATTTACCGGACGATCTCCCGCCGCTGCTGAAGCGCCTCTACGCCAGCCGCGGCGTGCGTCGCGCTGAAGATCTTGAACGCAGCGTGAAAGGGATGCTGCCCTGGCAGCAGCTGAACGGCATCGAAAAAGCCACTGAAATGCTCTACCACGCCCTGCGTGAGGGCACGCGCATCGTGGTGGTAGGGGATTTCGACGCCGACGGCGCCACCAGCACCGCGCTGAGCGTGCTCAGCCTGCGCGCGCTGGGCTGCGATAACGTCACGTATCTGGTGCCGAACCGTTTTGAAGACGGCTACGGACTCAGCCCGGAAGTGGTCGATCAGGCCCACGCCCGCGGTGCTCAGATGATCATGACCGTCGATAACGGGATCTCTTCCCATGCGGGGGTTGATCATGCCCACGCGCTGGGGATCCCGGTGCTGGTTACCGATCACCATCTCCCCGGTGAAACGCTGCCTGCCGCCGAGGCGATTATTAACCCCAACCTGCGCGACTGTGATTTTCCGTCGAAATCCCTTGCGGGCGTAGGCGTGGCGTTTTATCTGATGCTGGCGTTGCGTACCCTGTTACGCGACAAGGGCTGGTTCGAATCCCGCGGTATTGCCGTACCAAACCTGGCCGAATATCTCGATCTGGTGGCGCTGGGTACCGTCGCTGACGTGGTCCCGCTCGATACCAATAACCGTATTTTGACCTGGCAGGGCTTGAGCCGTATCCGGGCAGGCAAGTGCCGCCCGGGGATCAAGGCGCTGCTGGAAATCGCCAACCGCGACCCGCTCAAGCTGGCGGCAAGCGATTTGGGCTTTGCCCTCGGGCCGCGCCTGAACGCGGCCGGAAGACTGGACGATATGTCCGTTGGCGTCGCGCTGCTGCTGTGCGACAACATTGGTGAAGCGCGCGTGCTGGCCAACGAGCTGGACGCCCTGAACCAGACACGTAAAGAGATTGAGCAGGGGATGCAGGCCGAAGCGCTGACCCTGTGTGAAAAACTGGAGCGCAGCGGCGATACGCTGCCGGGCGGCCTGGCGATGTACCATCCCGAGTGGCATCAGGGCGTGGTCGGCATTCTGGCGTCGCGCATCAAAGAGCGCTTCCACCGCCCGGTGATCGCCTTCGCCCCCGCGGGCGACGGCACGCTGAAAGGCTCTGGCCGCTCGATTCAGGGTCTGCACATGCGCGACGCGCTGGAGCGTCTCGATACGCTGTATCCGGGCCTGATGATCAAGTTCGGCGGCCATGCGATGGCGGCAGGCCTGTCGCTGGAAGAGGCGAAATTCGACGAGTTTCAGCGCCTCTTCGGCGAGCTGGTTACCGACTGGATTGACCCGGCCCTGCTGCAGGGTGAAGTGGTGTCCGATGGCGAGCTTTCACCGCTTGAGATGACGATGGACGTGGCGCAAATGCTCCGCGATGCCGGTCCATGGGGGCAGATGTTCCCGGAGCCGCTGTTCGACGGCCGTTTCCGCCTGCTGCAGCAGCGCATCGTCGGCGAGCGTCATCTGAAGGTGATGGTGGAACCGGTCGGCGGCGGCCCGCTGCTGGACGGCATTGCCTTTAACGTTGACACGACGGTGTGGCCGGACAACGGCGTGCGCGAGGTCGAGCTGGCGTACAAACTGGACATCAACGAGTTTCGCGGTAACCGCACCCTTCAGATCATCATCGACAATATCTGGCCAATTTAGCGGCAGTAATCTCTATAAAAAAGGGCGTGGATTCGGTACAATCCCGCTCTTATCACCGCATTTTGACAAGTCCATAAAAGAAAACAGACCATGTTTGAAATTAATCCGGTAAAAAACCGTATTCAGGACCTCACGGAGCGCTCTGACGTTCTTAGGGGGTATCTTTGACTACGATGCCAAGAAAGAGCGTCTTGAAGAAGTAAACGCCGAGCTGGAACAGCCGGACGTCTGGAACGAACCTGAACGCGCACAGGCGCTGGGTAAAGAGCGTTCCTCTCTCGAAGCTATCGTAGATACGCTGGATCAAATGGCCCAGGGGCTGGAAGATGTTTCCGGTTTGCTGGAGCTGGCCGTCGAAGCCGACGACGAAGAAACCTTTAACGAAGCCGTAGCAGAACTCGACGTGCTGGAAGAGAAGCTGGCGCAGCTTGAATTCCGTCGCATGTTCTCCGGCGAATACGACAGCGCTGACTGCTATCTCGATATTCAGGCAGGTTCTGGCGGTACCGAAGCGCAGGACTGGGCCAGCATGCTGATGCGTATGTATCTGCGCTGGGCCGAAGCGCGCGGCTTCAAAACCGAAATTATCGAAGAGTCTGAAGGTGAAGTGGCCGGTATTAAATCCGTCACCATCAAGATCATCGGTGATTATGCCTACGGCTGGCTGCGCACTGAAACTGGCGTTCATCGCCTGGTGCGTAAGAGCCCGTTCGACTCCGGCGGCCGTCGTCATACCTCCTTCAGCTCCGCGTTTGTTTACCCGGAAGTTGATGAAGATATCGATATCGAAATCAACCCGGCGGACCTGCGTATCGACGTTTATCGCGCATCCGGCGCGGGCGGCCAGCACGTTAACCGTACGGAATCGGCGGTGCGTATTACCCACATTCCAACCGGGCTGGTAACGCAATGCCAGAACGACCGTTCCCAGCATAAGAACAAAGACCAGGCCATGAAGCAGATGAAAGCGAAGCTTTATGAGCTGGAGATGCAGAAGAAAAATGCAGAGAAACAGGCGATGGAAGACAACAAGTCTGACATCGGCTGGGGCAGCCAGATCCGTTCTTACGTCCTTGATGACTCCCGCATCAAAGACCTGCGTACCGGGGTTGAAACCCGCAACACGCAGGCGGTGCTGGACGGCAGCCTGGACCAATTTATCGAAGCAAGTTTGAAAGCAGGGTTATGAGGAACCAACATGTCTGAACAACAAGCACAGGGCGCTGACGCGGTAGTCGATCTTAACAACGAACTGAAAACCCGCCGCGAGAAGCTGGCAGCGCTGCGCGAGCAGGGCGTGCCGTTCCCGAACGATTTTCGTCGTGACCACACCTCAGACCAACTGCACGCTGACTTCGACGCGAAAGAGAACGAAGAGCTGGAAGCGCTGAACGTTGAAGTGGCCGTTGCGGGCCGCATGATGACCCGTCGTATCATGGGTAAAGCCTCCTTCGTGACCCTGCAGGACGTTGGCGGCCGTATCCAGCTGTACGTTTCCCGTGACGATCTGCCGGAAGGCATCTACAACGAGCAGTTCAAGAAGTGGGACCTGGGCGATATCCTGGGCGCAAAAGGTAAACTGTTCAAAACCAAAACCGGTGAACTGTCTATCCACTGCACCGAGCTGCGTCTGCTGACCAAAGCCCTGCGCCCGCTGCCGGACAAATTCCACGGCCTGCAGGATCAGGAAGCGCGCTATCGTCAGCGCTACCTGGATCTCATCTCTAACGATGAATCCCGCAAGACCTTCAAAATTCGCTCCCAGATAATGGCCGGTATCCGCCAGTTCATGGTCAACCGCGACTTTATGGAAGTGGAAACCCCGATGATGCAGGTGATCCCTGGCGGCGCGTCTGCGCGTCCGTTCATCACCCATCACAACGCCCTGGACCTGGACATGTACCTGCGTATCGCGCCGGAACTGTACCTGAAGCGTCTGGTGGTTGGTGGTTTTGACCGCGTGTTCGAAATCAACCGTAACTTCCGTAACGAAGGGATCTCCGTTCGTCATAACCCAGAGTTCACCATGATGGAACTCTATATGGCGTATGCGGATTACAAAGATCTGATCGAGCTGACCGAATCCCTGTTCCGTACGCTGGCGCAGGATATTCTGGGCACCACGCAGGTCCCTTACGGTGAAGAAGTCTTCGACTTCGGCAAGCCGTTCGAAAAACTGACCATGCGCGAAGCGATCAAGAAGTACCGTCCGGAAACCAATATGGCCGATCTGGATAACTTCGATTCTGCGAAAGCGATCGCCGAAAGCATCGGTATCAAGGTTGAGAAGAGCTGGGGTCTGGGCCGTATCGTGACCGAGATCTTCGAAGAAGTGGCCGAAGCGCACCTGATTCAGCCGACCTTCATCACCGAATACCCGGCTGAAGTCTCTCCGCTGGCGCGTCGTAATGACCAGAACCCGGAGATCACTGACCGCTTCGAATTCTTCATCGGCGGCCGTGAAATCGGCAACGGCTTTAGCGAGTTGAACGATGCGGAAGACCAGGCTCAGCGCTTCCAGGATCAGGTTGATGCGAAAGCGGCAGGCGACGACGAAGCGATGTTCTTCGACGAAGACTACGTGACCGCGCTGGAGCACGGCCTGCCACCAACGGCGGGTCTGGGGATTGGTATCGACCGTATGGTGATGCTGTTCACCAACAGCCACACCATCCGTGACGTGATCCTGTTCCCGGCGATGCGCCCGGTGAAGTAAGGCGTTAAGATGTAAAAAAGCCCCGAAAGGGGCTTTTTTATTGCGCCGCGAAGGCTTTGAGTTTTTCGCGGGCGGTTGTCGCTTCCATGACCATCCACGGGCTAAAGGCCCAGGGCGTCGCGTCCAGCGCGCGGAATAGCGCGTCCAGCTCAACCCACTGATAGTCCATCACTTCATCTTCGTTTATCGTCACGTCATTGGTGATGCGGGCGGCGAACACCGGGCAAATTTCGTTTTCCACGATCCCGGATGGGTCGGTTTCCCGATAGCGAAATTCAGGGGCGACGGCGGTGATATCGGTCAGTTCTGCGCCCACTTCAAAGCGGCAGCGGCGGATTATCGCCTGGACTGTCTCTTCACCCGACTGCGGGTGGCCGCACACGGAGTTGGTCCAGACGCCGGGCCAGGCTTTTTTGCTTAAGGCGCGTCGGGTGATCAGACATTCGCCTTTTGCGTTAAAAAGCCAGGAAGAGAACGCCAGATGCAGCGGGGTATGTAACGTGTGCGCGGCATACTTTTCCTGAGTGCCAATCACCATTCCCTGGTCGTTTACCAAAATAACGTGTTCTTGAATACTCATTGATGCTCCAGTGCCAAAATGCCGAGTGGTTCAGCACCATCAGCCGAAGCATTATACTGCATTCTTATACGAACGGTTTGGCTCGTAGAGCGGAAAAGGGCATGACCCCTGTTCGTTTTGGCTGTTATCATAGTGCGCCATTCACGCTGACCGAGGATCTGTTTTGTTTGCAGGAAGCCTGACGAGAAAACCCCTTACCGCTATTTTTTGCCTGACGCTGACGCTATTACTGGCGGGCTGTTCAGGGAGCAAATCTTCGGATACGGGAAGCTATTCCGGTTCGGTCTACACCGTCAAACGTGGGGACACTCTGTACCGGATTTCGCGCGCAACGGGGACCAGCGTGAAGGATCTGGCGCGGCTGAATAACCTCTCGCCGCCCTACACCATCGAGGTGGGGCAGCAGCTGAAGGTTAGCGGCGGATCGTCCGCGGGCAAAAAGCCCTCTTCGAAAGGCAAAACCGCCAAAGTGACGCCGTCTTATCAGGTGCCGCAATCGTCATGGCCGCCGGTTGGACAGCGCTGCTGGATTTGGCCTGCCAGCGGTAAAGTGGTCGCCCCTTACTCACTCTCTGAAGGTGGCAACAAGGGTATTGATATCGCCGCTGCGCGCGGTACGCCGGTTTATGCCTCCGGCGCGGGGAAAGTGGTTTATGTGGGTAACCAGCTTCGCGGCTACGGTAACCTGATTATGATTAAGCATGGCGAAGACTACATCACGGCCTATGCGCACAACGACACGATGCTGGTCAACAACGGGCAGAACGTCAAAGCCGGGCAGAAGATTGCCACCATGGGCAGCACCGGTACGGATTCAGTGAAGCTGCATTTCCAGATCCGCTATAAGGCGACGGCCATCGATCCGCAGCGCTATCTTCCTGCGCCCGGCAGCAAACCGAAGTGCTAAGTGATTATTTAATCGCCGGTTAGTTTTGAAGAGGCTTGTATGAAGGTGCGTAAGGTCTATAATGCCTTACGCACCTCAAAGCGGGCGTAGTTCAATGGTAGAACGAGAGCTTCCCAAGCTCTATACGAGGGTTCGATTCCCTTCGCCCGCTCCAAACAAACCTTTCTCAAGTTCTCCGCACCTCTACAAAACCCAGTAATCATAAGCCTCTCAGACTGATTTGATAATTCCAAACTCTACATGGTTCTAGTTAAATCTACACATACAGTTGTATAGTAATGTGTATAGGCGGTTCGCCATCATTCGGAACTATACACAATGCCACTTACTGACCTTGAAATCAGATGTTCTAAGCCGCGTGAGAAGCCCTATACGCTTAGTGACGGTAACGGCCTGTCGTTGCTTATTGAACCTAACGGATCTAAAGGGTGGCGGTTTCGATACCGCTTCGATGGCAAGCCCAAAATGCTGTCATTAAGTAGTCGGCAGACGGTTTATGACTGGGTGGCAAAAGGTGAAGTTGTGATGTCCGGAAACAAAATCGACGCCGCAGCTACTGAGAGCAGGAAAAAAAGTCTGCAAAAGCTGAGCCGCCAGACATGGGGCGAGAACGCGCCCTTGAAATGACATGGACTGACTTTTGGGAGATGATCAAAGCAAACGACAACGTAGAGCCTTTTCCTGAGGATGAAGGCCATATTATTGAGCGCGTTCGTGCCGCAGTGGATGAAATTTACTGGGATGTTGAATTCATGGATGACGGCGGGATCCGGCTTGATGATGGGGATGCTGAGTATTTTTTTACTCAGTACGATCTCAAAGAGAATGCCCTTGTGGCTATCCATGCCCTGAGACGGGAAATTTGCTATACGCTGGATAGGATCCGTTCCGGAAAACTGATAGATGATGTTTCTCTCTGGAGTTCGGCAGGTTTAAAGGCTCTCACGTTGCCTCTGGAGAACTTCGACTGATAAACCGTCATTACAAAGAAAAAGTGTAAACCCCGCCCAAAGCCCTGCTATTACTGGCCTCGCAGCAAAAGTGTAAAGTCAAGATATACAGAAATATACATGAAAATCTTCCCTGAGCCCGAAAAGTGTCAAGTCAGCGACTGATGCTAAGAAATGCCAGGGTTTTGGAGTTAAAAAATGGAAAGTGTAAACCCCGTTGAGAGCCTTACTAATACTGGCCTGAGAGCAAAAGTGTAAAGTGACGATGTATAGAAATGTTAAGGTTCGCGCGGGGTGGAAAGCAAAAGTGTAAAGTGGCCATCCTCACCCGCGCCAGTTACCCAAGAGTCATGCTTGGTCTCATGCTCCTGCTTACTCTCACAAGGGCAGGGTAAATGGGAGGAACGGAGCAGGGGAGTCTAAGTTACAGTTGCTTCGAACGGCCAACTAGCTACAAAAACTGGCTTAAAGCTAAGCAAATGGTTGTATACTTCGCTTTTAATAAAGACCTATTCATTGGAAGAAAACATAAGGATTGAATAATATGGGGTGTGATTGCATTAATTTTATTCCTGCTACATTCAAACCATCTAAGATAGTGGAGTTTTTAGAGTTTGTTGGTTATAGGTTTCAAGGGAAAAAGAAAACAGATGAATATGTTGTTTATTCAATGACTTTCTTTGAATTCATAGATTACAAATATAAAGAAGGTGTTTCACTCGAGATATATGACTTTGGAATTGATCGTGAAATAGAGATTAGTACTCACACTAGCATATGGCGTTCAGCTGATGATACGGATTTCCACAACTACACTATAAAGAAAATAAAAGAAAGGTTTGGTGGGTGGTTTCATTCTGATTATGGTAGGAATAGATATTTTAAAATTAGCTCTGACAGACTATCTGGAGCTGAGGCTGGAGTTTTGTATGCATACGAAAGTTTTTGTGAGAATCTGAAAACAATAACTATGATTACAAATTATCTTGAGAATAACAATGAAGGTGTTATTCAAACTTTTGATGGTGAGTTTTCATTTTTGAATAAATACAATCCAAAGGTAATGATTGCTAACATATTGATTCCGTATGTTATTTCTCTAACTGAGGAATTTTTCAGAGCTTCGTATATCGCATTGTTACGGTACTCTTCTGTTCGAGATAAAATAATATCTTCATCCAACCGTTTGGGCGGTGATGAGCTTGTTAGAATACAAAATAAAGAAATGGATGTTTGTGAGGCTATTTCAAAGTGGCTAAACTTCCAAGAGATAAGTAAAGTTTCAAGTCACTTTTGTGCTATTAATAAGAAAATTGACGTGTCAGGGGTTTTTCGAAAATACAAAAGAAATAAGCTGAATGGGTATGATTTATTTTCTCAATTTATTGAGAGGAGGCATGATTTGATACACAGAGCAAGCTATGATCACGATTATACAAAAGAATCAATTATTAGAGATATCAAAGATATAAATAATTTAATTGGGTTTATATATCTCCATATTGCTTTTGTGAATGGGTGGGAGGTTGATAAATATAGGAATGTCTCAATTTTAGAGTTGCCTAAAGGTAATTTACGTGTTTGATTTGTATCTCCGTAAAAACAATATAAATATTTTTTATAAAAAGGGCACAATTAAGGTGCCCTAGCATTGCAGGGTATCAAATACTTGTTTGAGGTTATTTGAATTCTTGGGGATGTATCGAAAAGGTACCGTTGCCTTCATGGGCCAAATGAAGTGATTCACAGCCACTCCACTAGGCTTTCGCTCTCAAAATTTTTTGATGGGTGATTTTTGATTTTATCTTATGAAACAGATACTTAAGTTTGCAGTCTTATAATCCAGATCAAACGAGAGAGTTGAACTGTCTATACGCTCAGTCAATTTTGTCCTCCATCTGATTACTCATAGTCCTTATTGCTCACGACATGACGTTTTCTCAGAAAGCCAAAGATCATAGCTATGAATGGTAGTCTTTTTTAAGGTCAGTTGGTGTCATCGGTCAGCTAAAGCGTTAAGCTATGTTGGATGTGTATAGGAATGTGTATAGTTGATTTTTTATAACAGGAACGATCCGCGTTTTAACTGGGTTTGTTTGTTGTTGTTTTGTTCCCTTCGTCCGCTTCAATCTCCGGATAAATCAATAAGTTATGATTTGGCAGTTAGTTACGTTGCCCCGCTTTAGCAGGTACAACTTAAACTACCCATTGTTCTACGCCCGCACCTGTCGCGTGATTGGTCTGTGGTACAAGGGAGCACATCATCACGCTGGCGGTGGTTCCAGGTTCTTACCGCGACAGCAAAACAACGAACAAAAAGCCGCATATCTGGCATATCTCCCGAACAGATTGATCATACGCATTTAAGCCCGATGTGCGGCCTTGTGGCTGCGTAAACAGGTGTATAGTGGTAAACGTACCTGCACACGATATGCAGGCCCTTCCAGCGCTTCGCTCACGCTCCGAAAGGTACACGAGCACCCTGATAAGGTGTGATCCCTCTGACAATCTGATTTGGTCACTGGTGACTTTCGCAAAGCGAAACCAACCAGGTTGGCCTGATGCAGTCGCTATGCTCCGCTTGTTGCTTGTACCACTAACGGGGCTTTATGGCTTCTATTGTCTGAAATCTAATACATTGCACAAACATCAAGTGGATTACTGTAAAGTTCATCTCTATGATTATGTGTGCCATTGCCAGTTAAGAAATGCGGAGAGGACAATATGGATGTTACTGATGAGGCTTTGTTGAGTTCTGGCTTTACACCATCGGATTTGAAGAAGATAAAGAACAACGTTGAAAGCTATGGTGGAACGTTGGGGAATGCAATCAGGGACCTGGCCAGGCGATTTATTCTTGCCGTGTGGGTTGTATCCGGTTGCCTTGCTGTATTCATTTTTCTTGTGATGTTCGCATCTGAGCAGAGTGTTTTCTCTGGTGCTATTGGCCTTTCTTGTGGCGCAGCGGTTGCAATTTTTATACAACCGCCTGTACTTGCTTATAAATCTTGGCGATTCTGTAGAGCGAACAAATCTTAATTAGTACTGTTATCAGTAGCCAGAAGATCAAAAATGACTTTCGCTTTGACACCATATCCAGCGATTTTCATCGTTAGCTTAGGCTTGCTCATTGTGTCAACTTTTCGGTAGTAATCACGCGGCAGCCAACGGAATAATCGCCAAGCTCCGGGTTTCCTTGCTAAGCCGAAGATACTATAGACACTCGTCCCTAGAGTCACTGTATTATAAAGAGCTAATCCACTTTTTGGGCTAAACCCCATAAATTGTGCGGTCTCCATTGCGCCATCAGCAAAAATTCCTTCCGATTTGGATTGTTCACCATAGCGAAGATGGCTTGCTTCTTTTGTTATACCGTTAATACCATCAACAAATAAAACTGCTCCTGCAAGAACTCCAACAGGGGTCATAGTGGACATCATAACCATCCCACCAAATAATGCTGCTCCAGATACCACTATATGAATTGCCGAAATCACGTATCCGACGATTTTATTGTTTTCCCTGACAAACTCGACCTTTGCATAAAGTTGGGCGGCTCTGGTTCTTAACAAGCGTTCTTGTTCTTGCAGATTATCTGTTTCGGCACGCAGATTTTTGATGCATGCAATGCATTCTTCATCGGTTTTGGCCCGTAGTGCAGTTTCAAATTCTTTCTCTACGACCTGCCTTATCTCTTCGACAAACTTGATACGTGTTATCCCATCTTGCAAATAGAATGCTGATAGCCGATTTGCAGTTTCGACGAGTTTCCGGGCTTCCAGATTTACCATGGTATCTGACCATGTTCTGTTCCACCCCCTGTTGAGCAGCGCAATATCCATTAAAGACTCCATCCCAAAATGTGTCTGGTCATTTTAAGTGCAATAAGGTCGAAGACAACAGGAAATACTTTCACAACCCGCCCCGTGGGGGGCCGTCTCTTTATTCTCCCAGTTTACATCTTCCTGCTTAAAATATCCTGGTGTTGCCACTGCGTCACACCAGCGTGAAAGCTGGCTATGCTCTTAGAAGGGTATGGCTGTGAGGTAGACAGGTACTAAGTAGATTGAATCATGCACTCTATAAGCCGCCTGGTTGTGAAAGGTGTAGATGGTTCCCTTCACTGACAGATAGATCGCATCATTTTCGACTTTCCTCAATGCGTTTTTGTCCGTAGTGATCATGAAAGGCTCGTCATCGTCCTTCAGACTCTTAATAAATGATTTATCGTCTTTGTTAGCATCATACAAATAGAAACGGTAGGAAAAGCCTGTGGTGGCGCCTGCACTCGCTTCCGTGATGAATAGATTAGCCTGGTTGTTTACTTTCACCTTCTTGATAATCTCTTGCTCAAGTGGTGAGAAGTGCAGCATGTTGTAAACCCCAAAGGCGATAACAATCAACGGTATCAGAAGAAGATACCGTCTCTTAAAAACCTGTGCGTTTTGCATAGTCGATACCCGCTCTTATCCAATATTGGTCATTAGGATCATCGCCGTAAGGCGTTGAGCCATACCAATTACCAAAAGCCGCATCAGTTGTTCCTGCGCGACTTTGCGCCCATCCTGCGCCCCTAAGTAATACTTCGTCAGGAATCCCCGCAGCGTGACCAACAGCCCCGTAATGGAAGTTTCCAAAACTCTCGAACTGTCTATCGCGCTGTTTGTAATCCCATGGTCCATGCCCTCTTACCTGCTGATAAAACCATGCATAGGTGAGGGCTGACGGGCCACGATGAAAGCGAGCCATCATCATATTACTGACGATATTCACGCCTGGCGGGGCGAAAGAGGACACATCAAACGGCGGGTGAGGTGATGCCGCTAATGTTGGGTATCTCACGCTTGCGCTCTCTCATTCCATGCATCGGTGAACTGCACGTTACCATCGCAGTATTTCCATGTGATTTTTTCATAACGAAGTTCTACGCACTCAAGGTGGGTATGCTTCTCTTTGGTCGGATCTTTGGTGTCGTGCATCACTGGCGAAACGCCGACAACTTTTACGCCTTCAAGCAGGAAGTTGAAGTATTCCGCTTCCTGTCCTGCGTCGTTGATCTTGTACCATTTGAACTCAGCAGATTTTAGCGTCTGACCAGTGGCTACGGCTTTATAGAGGTAGGGGGATGAACTATCAAACTCTTTTTGAATTAGCACAGCTGAGTGCTTGCGGGTTCCTGTGATCTTTCCCGTCATTCCGTCCGTTGGAATGCTGAGATTATGGGAAAATCCGGTGATCTCAATGCTGCCCTCACGATCTTGAACGTCTACAGAGCCTTTAATGTCTGCGCCGCCGTCATCTTTAAGCCATAGGTAAGCTGGAATAGCCATTTTTCTTTTCCTCATGTTGTTATACAAATTCATAAGGAAATTGTACCGACAGGGAAAGTGGGTGGTAAATAAGCGTATCAAATTCAAAGCGTTATATTTTATTGAGTTTGAGTTAAGTTAAACTAAATACATTTCTAATGTAAAAAGGCCGCATCCCGCAGCCTTTTCCTCTCACACTCACCCTCACCCTCACCCTTTCGGAAACACCCAAACATGCTTCTCCGGCAGCGAAAGATGGCAGTGCTGCGGATCCCGAACCTCATGCCCATACGCACGGATCACAAAATCATCCCCCACCGTGCGGAACAGGTACTCCCAGCGGTCGCCGAGGTACATGCTGGTGAGCAGCGGCAGCTCAAGCTGATTTTCCCCTGGCCCCTCAACCACCGCGACGCGCTCGACGCGGATCACCGCCGTGGCGTCAGCGCCACTCTGCACGCCTTCACCGGCCTGGCCCCACAGCACCCAGCCTTTGCCTTCGATACGCGCTCTACCGTCGCGCACTTCGGTGACCTTGCCGTGCAGGCGGTTGTTGCTGCCCATAAACTCGGCGGTAAACAGCGTCTTCGGCGAGCCGTACATCTCCTGCGGCGTGCCCTGTTGCTCAATTTTGCCGTTGTTGAGCAGCAGGATACGGTCGGAAATGGACATCGCTTCGTTCTGGTCGTGCGTCACCATCAACGCGGACAGCCCGAGCTTGATAATCAGCTCGCGCAGGAACACGCGGGCCTCTTCGCGCAGCTTGGCGTCGAGGTTGGAAAGCGGCTCGTCCAGCAAAATCACCGGTGGGTTGTACACCAGCGCACGGCCAATCGCCACGCGCTGCTGCTGCCCACCGGAGAGCTGGTGCGGGTGACGTTTGCCAAGATGGCCCAGGCCAAGCTGGTCCAGCACGTCCTGCACGCGCTGCTGGATCTCTTTGGCCGGAACTTTGCGCAGCTTGAGCGGATAGGCCACGTTCTCAAACACGGTTTTGTGCGGCCACAGGGCATAGGACTGAAATACCAGCCCCAGGTTACGCTCTTCCGCCGGGACCTCACTGCGCGGCGTGCCGTCGTATACTTTATTGTTGCCAATCACAATCGAGCCCTGGGTCGGTTTTTCCAGACCCGCGACGGCGCGGAGCAGGGTGGTTTTGCCGCTGCCGGAGGGGCCTAACAGGGAGACCACTTCGCCGCGCTTCAGGTTCATGGAGACACCTTTTAAAACAGGATTGTCGCCGTAGGTTAAGTGCAGATCGTCAACCGCTAATTCAATCATGTATTTTCACTCCGAAACGAAGGGCAATGCCCAGACCTACCACGACAAGCAGGATGTTAATGAAAGAGAGCGCCGCCACGATATCAATGGCACCCGCGGCCCAGAGGGAAACCAGCATCGAGCCGATGGTCTCCGTGCCGGGCGAAAGCAGATACACACCCGTTGAATATTCGCGCTCAAAGATCAGGAACATCAGCAGCCACGAACCGATAAGACCGTAGCGAGAGAGCGGAATGGTGACGTGGCGGGTGATCTGCCCGCGCGTCGCCCCGGTGCTGCGCGCCGCCTCTTCAAGCTCCGGCCCTACCTGCAGCAGCGTGGAAGAGATGAGCCTCAGCCCGTAGGCCATCCACACCACGGTATAGGCCAGCCAGACGCTGAAAATGGTGCTGCGCAGCGAGCGCAGCCAGACGATGACGTTCTCACGCATCCAGTCGGTCCAGGCAAACCCGGAAAGCCAGCCGGATTTCAGCGAGTTATCCAGCCACATCGGCAGGAACAGGAACACCCACAGGAAGGCCAGACCCGCCAGCAGGCCAGGCACGGCGCGCGGCACCAGCACGCTGTAGTCCAGGAAACGCGTGGTGTTGTCCGGCTTACGGTGCATGGCAATGCCGACAAACAGGTAGCACACCACGGCCAGCGCGCCGCCAATGACGCCAATCGCCATGGAGTTGACGATGGCGCGCAGCAGGTTGGGCTGCGCCCAGATGGTGCGGAAGGTGTTCAGAGAAAGCTCGTCCCACAGCGAAACGCCCACGCCCCAGTTGGAGATAAACGCGCGCAGCACCACGCCGAGCAGCGGAACGCCGATGGTAACGGTGAGCCAGAAGGCAATCACCGCGCCAGCCACCCAGCGCCATTTACCCAGCGGTAGCGCGCGGGCCTGCGAGGCCTTGCCCTTCATGGTGACGAAGCGGTTGGCAGTACGCATCAGGCGACGCTGGAGCATCACCAGCGGGATTGTGATGCAGATCAGCACCACGGCAACCGCCGCCATCAGGTTATAGGATGGGGTACCCATCTTGTTCGTCAGCTTATAGAGATAGGTCGCCAGCACCATGTTGCCTTCCGGGTCGCCGAGGACCAGCATCAGGCCGAACACTTCCAGCCCGAGGAAGAACAGCAGCACGGTGGCGTAGAGAATGGACGGACGTACCATCGGCAGGCTGACGGAGGTCATCACCTGCCAGGGCGACGCGCCCGCGGTGCGTGCGGCTTCTTCCACGTCGGAGCCCACGCTGCGCAGCGCTGACGAGATATACAGATAGGCGTGCGGGACGTGCGTCAGGCCGGCGATGACCACAATGCTCGACATGTCGTAGATGTTCCACGGCACAAAGCCAATCAGCGCCTCGGCCCACTGGGAGAGAAAGCCCACCGGACCGGCGGCCACCACGTAGCCGAAGCCCAGCACCATCGGTGACACGAAAATCGGGACCAGGATCAGCGGCTCAATCAGCCGGCGACCGGGCAGGTCGGTACGCACCATCAGAAACGCCAGCACGCCGCCCAGTGGGATAGAGATAAAGACCAGCCCGAAAGCCAGAATAAAGCCGCTTTTCAGGGCCTTATAAAAATCGGGGTCGGTGAAAATAAAATCAAATGATTCAAAGCTCCACTCTTTTGACGGCGAAAAGAACGGCGCGGACAGGAAGCTCTGGATCACGATAAACGACAGCGGCGTGTAGATAACCAGGGCGGTTATCAGCACGACGATGCCTCGCGGCAGGCTTTGCCACTTTCTGCGTAATGTATTCATGGGGTATCCCTGGTATTGCAGCCCAGAAAAACGAACTCAGTCGATAAGGGAGCGCGGCGGCCAGCGCCGCGCTCAGACGCTTATTTACCGGCGGCGGTACGCCACTCTTTGATGTACTCGAGGCGTTTTTTCGGCTGCAGGTATTCCAGCAGCGTTTCATCAACCGGGATCGGCTTCAGCGCGTTGCCGAGGATTTTGGTCAGGCCGTCGATATCGTTCTTGCCTTCGATATCGTTACGAATGGAGGGGATGTCCGCCTGATTGGCCAGAATGTTTTGCCCTTGTTCAGAAAGCACGTAGTCCAGCCACAGCTTCGCGGCATTGCTGTTTTGCGCCTGCTGGCTGATGAACGACACGCGCGACAGCACCAGGGTGTAATCCTTCGGATAGGAGATGCCGAGTGACGGATCGTTTTTCGCACGCGCTTCCGCATAAGAACCGAGGATGTTGAAGCCAATCAGGTTTTCACCGGAGGAGACGCGCTCCATCATGGTGCCGGTAGACGACTGCACCGACAGGCCTCCTTTGGCGACGTCGGCCAGGGTCTTAAAGTAGTTTGGATCGGCGTTGTGATCCTGCACCGAAAGCATAAAGCCCAGACCCGATTTTTCGATATCGTAGGTGGTGACTTTGTTCTTGAATTTGTCCGTCTGGCTGGCAATCAGCTTCGCCAGTGCGGCGTGAGAATCCGGCACGTCGCCAGCCGGGATCAGACGCTTGTTGTAGATAAAGACCACCGGCTCATAGGTGGTGCCGTAGGCCTTATCTTTCCAGACCGCCCATTTCGGCAGCTGGCTTTGCTCCGGAGATTTGTACTCCATGGCGTAGTCGGTGGCGAGCTTCAGGCCGGTGTCCATCGAGGAGCTCCAGACCACGTCGCCGCTCACGCCGCCGGAAGCCTGTTCGCTGATGAAACGGTTGTACAGCTCGGTGCTGTTCATGTCGTTGTATTCGACTTTAATGCCCGGGTAGGTTTTTTCGAAGCCCTGAATCAGCGGACCGGCAGCTTTGATGTCGGTGGTGGAATAGATGACAACCTTGCCCTCTTTCGTGGCGGCATCAACCACTTTTTGATACTCAGCAGGATACCCCTGCGGCAGGGCAGAGAGTGCAGAAGCAGAGAACAGTACGGTAGCGGTAAGCAGAGAAATTCGGAACGTGTTCGACATTATAGTTAACCTTTTAGTTACATTTGAGGAACTAATTGTCAACATAGCGTAAAGCGCGCCTCCGACAATAGGGAGGCGAGGGCAATGATTCCGAAGTGTGATTGTCGCCGTCGTTTCAGCAATTAACACCATAAAATCCGCGAACGTTAGCCAACGAACGGTTTCGGATTACGGTTTATCGGGGGCTTTGCGGTATAACCGGCGAGGATGACCAATATTGCCGTACAGCATTTCAACGCTGATTAACCCGCTTTCCACGCAGTATTCGAGATAGCGGCGCCCCGTGGTTTTGCTGATCCCCACGTTTTCCACCACCTCCTCAACCGACATCGCGCTGTCGGGATGCTCGGCGAACAGGCGTTTAATCCGCTCCAGCGTCTGGGGCTCAATGCCTTTTGTGGACGGCGTAACGGAGGCTTCCGCGGCAGGCAGATGAAACAGGCGATCCAGCGCATGCTGGTCGACCACCTTCACCTGCTGCACGGTGTGGATGAAGCGCATAAACCGCTCCAGCGAAGCGTGCAGGCGCTGGAAAAAGACGGGCTTGATTAGGTAATCAAACGCGCCGCTGCGCATGGCGTGGCTGCAGGTCTGCATATCGCTGGCGGCGGTGATGAAGATCACCGAACACTCATAGCTTTTCAGCAGCGGGTTATCGATGAGCTCCACGCCTTTACCGTCCGGAAGATAGTTGTCCAGCAGGATAAGCCGCGGCTGATGCTGACGAATCAGGCTGCATGCCTGCTCAATCGACGCGGCGATACCCACCACGCGTAAATGAAAATTCTGCTCGATATATTCGCGATGCAGCTCCGCCAGGTGCGGCTCATCTTCAACGATCACAACATCAAGTGCTCGGGTCATGCTTTAGCCCATTCGGAATAAACACAGAAAAAATAGTCCCTTGTGGCGTGTTGTCGGCAATCTCAATGCTGCCGCCAGCCTTATCGATATATCCTGCCACCAGATACAGGCCAATACCGTGCTCGGTGCCCACAATGTCGTTTTCACGTTCCGGTTTGCTGCTGAATCCCTGGCGGAAAATATGCGGCTTCATCGCATCCTCCACCCCACAGCCCCGGTCGGCCACCTCGATCAGCAGCTCCTGGTTACGGTCAGAAATGTAGAGTTCCACCGGCGCGGGGACCGGAGCCTTAAGGGTCGCGTCCACCGCGTTATCCAGCAGGTTACCAATAATGGACATCAGCTCCGTTTCGTTGAGCGTGGCAGGCATGCGGGTGAGCTGGCAGGCGGGGTCAAACAGCAGCTCGATGCCTTTTTCGCGCGCACTGACGTATTTTCCAAGCAGCAGACCACACAGCGCGGGAGAGGAAAAACGGGCGGAGACGAAGTCCAGCACCCGCTGCGCGCCTTCGGACTGCACCTGGATGTAACGAATCGCCTCGTCATAGTGTTTCATCTGCAGCAAGCCCACCAGCGTGGCGGTCCAGTTCAGTTGCTCGTGGCGCATAATGCGCAGGTTATCGGCATAGCGCTTGATCTGACTGAGCTGGCTGCTGAGGGTGTTGATGTCATTTTTGTCGCGAAAGCTGTAGACCCAGCCGCTTTCAACGCCGGGTTCGACCTCAATCGCCACCCGGTTGACGATTACCTCCCGCTGGTTCAGCACGGCAATCTGGTCGTGGCTGCCACTGCTCACCGAGGCGTAGCGCTGGGATAAAAAGCCCGGCGACGTCTGCAGAACGTCTTCCAGCGGTTTGCCGATAAGCGCTTTCTCACTTTGCCGAATATCCAGCATTTCTCGTGCGGCGCGGTTAATTAAAATCAGCTGCTTCTCTTCATTGACGGCAAATACCCCCTCATACATGGCTTCTAATAGCGCGCGCTGCTGCAAAACCAGCTGAGCGATATCTTTCGGCTCCAGTCGGAACATCTGTTTTTTGAGATTGCGGGTAAACAGCCAGGAGAACATAAACAGCAGCAGCAGAAGAGCCGCGCCGTACAGCCCGGACTGCCAGAGAATGCGGGCATTAATATTGGCAATATAGGAGGTCAGATAGCCGACCGAGACAATACCAATCACCTGGTGCTGTGCGTTAAAGATCGGCGCTTTGCTGCGCAGTGAAACCCCAATCCCGCCCTGGCGCACGGAAATAATGGTTTTGCCCTTTAATACCTCCGCATTATCTCCGCCGATCATCGGTAAATTAATCCGCTCCGGGGATTCCGAATGATAGAGATGCTGTTCCTCGGTATCGCCAATCACAATGTAGCTGGCATCGCTTTCGGCGCGCAGCGGCTGGATTAACCGAGCGATGCCGGGGATATCTCTGGCCGCAACCATTGCCGCCAGACCCGGCATCAGCGCGATCTGGCTGGCCTGAACCCGGGCACGCTGGCCGAGATCGTGATGGAGCTGCCGGTCAATAAAATGAAACAGGATCGTTCCCAGCAGAACTAACAGCAGGCAAGAGAAGCACACCAGCGCTAAAAACAGCTTTACCTGAAAAGAGAGTCTGCGTTTCATTCAACCTGCGGATGTTATGTAAAAGTGACATTTGCCGAGCCTGACATGGGCAAATAGCGGACGCAATCTGGCAAGAAAAGAGTTGTGACCTGGCTTTTCGTTTTCGGCGTTATAGCCATCAGGATCCCGTCAGGCTATTCTTCATTCAGCACGATAATAATTACAGAGGCAATGTCATGGATAAAGAGCTACTGGATGCGGGTTACCGGGCCTATACCGGCGAGAAAATTGACGTTTACTTCAACACCGGGATCTGCAAACACTCCGGTAACTGCGTGCGTGGCAGCGCAAAGCTGTTTAATCTGAAACGTAAACCGTGGATTATTCCCGATGAAGTGGACGTTGAAACGGTTGTCCGCGTGATTGATACCTGCCCGAGCGGTGCGCTGAAGTATCGCCAAAAATAAGCGAGGAACCATGGATATTCTGGAAGGCCATAACAAGTTTTACGTGAATGATGCGAACGGCAACCAGGTCGCGGAGATTGTCTTCGTGCCGACCGGCGAGCACCTGAGCATTATCGAGCACACCGATGTGGATGAGAGCCTGAAAGGGCAGGGCGTCGGTAAACAGCTGGTGGCGAAGGTGGTGGAGAAGATGCGCGGTGAGAACCGCAAAATTATTCCGCTGTGCCCGTTCGCGAAACATGAGTTTGATAAAACGCGGGAATATGACGATATTCGGGCGTAAATAACACCGGCGATGGCCGGTGTTTTTTTATCTTACCTGCTCAAGCAGCAATACCATCGCGATTAGCACCATTATCCCTCCAGATGCCATGCTCACGCGCCGCGCCGCCTGTGGCCGGGTCGCCAGCACCGCTTTCGAACCATACCCCACCAGCAGATAGACCAGCGTACAGGTGATAAGGTGCATCATCCCAAGCGTGGACATTTGCATTGCTAACGACCAGCTCCCGGTCGGGTCTGTAAACTGCGGGAGCAGGGCCAGGAACAGCAAAAACACTTTCGGGTTTAGGCCGCTAATACAGAGCCCTTTCACCGCCCACTGTCGCCAGTTTCCCGCGTGGTGGCTCGCCTTTTCCGGGGCGGCAGGGTGACGCAACAGTCCGATGCCGAGCCACAGAAGATACGCGGCCCCCGCGAGGGTCAGCCCGGTTAACGCCAGCGGATGTTGAGCAATCACGACCCCCACGCCAGCCACGACAATGAGCGTGGCTAACAGATGCCCTGACATCAGCCCCAGCACCGCCGGTACCACGCGTCGCCCGTTAATCCCGGCGCTAATGGCGTAGGCCCAGTCGGCGCCTGGCGTCATGATGAGCAGAAACGAAACCACCCAAAAGCCGGCCACAATACTCATTTCCATCGTTCTGAAAACTCCCGCAGTGCGTTAAACGTTGCGAAAAAGAATATCGTTAACCCTGCGAAATAGGCTTTCAATGTTATGCTCATAACACGGTGAAATTGAGAAAATCTTCCAAATGGACAGCATCGATCGAAAAATTCTTGCGGCGCTCCAGTCTGATGGACGCCTGTCGCTTACCGAGCTGGCTGAGCGGGTCAATCTGAGCCTCTCGCCCTGTCATCGTCGCGTGCGGGCGCTGGAGCAAAGCGGGGCCATAACGGGATACCGTGCCAGCCTGGATCCCGCCAAAATGGGGTTTAACTTCCTGGCAATCGTCTTTGCGACGCTGAAAGAGGGGGACCGAAAGGCGGTTAGCGCGTTTGAGGAGGCGGTGGAGGAGATCCCGCAGATCGTGCTGGCGCAGCGTCTCTTTGGCGATCCCGATTATCTGATGCACGTTGTGACCCGCGACCTCTCCGCTTTCCAGAAGCTCTATGACGAGAAGCTTTCCGCCATGCCTGGCGTGCAGCATCTTCGCTCAACGCTTGTCATGAAAACGGTGGTGCAGGACAGACCTTTTCCGCTGGACGTTACGGGACGAGACTGAATGACATGCCCGGCAGAACGCCGGGCATCAAAGAGGGGTTAGCCGACGAACATTACCGACACGCACAGCACCCCGACGATCAGCGTCAGCAGGTTGCCAATGGAGCGGTACGGTTTCAGGGAGGGGATGAGATACGTCGACAGCGTCGGCATGATAAACAGGATCATGGCGATAAGCGGACCGCTGATGGCGTAAATCATCGAAATGGCGTTCGGGTTAATGCAGCAGACGGCAAAGGTGATTAACGACACCCCCATAATGGAAATCGCGCGGTTAAAGGCGCGGCTCTTTTTCACGCCCACCTGATTCAGCGACGACTTCACGATCTCCGTCGCCCCTTCAATCACCCCAAAATAGGTGCCGAGGAACGATTTCGACATCGCAATTATCGCTACGACAATCCCGGAAATTCCCAACCACGCCGGTGAAGAGGGCATCATCGACAGCGCGGACAGGATCGTCACCCCTTCCTCTTTGGCGGCCACAATGTACGACGGCGGAATGGAAAGCAGGCAGCTGAAGACAAAGAACAGCACGCTCAGGCAGATAATCAGGTACGCCACCTTCATGATTTTCTTACATTTATCCATGGCGCCGTCGCCAAATTTCTCGCGACGGTCAACGGCAAACGTGGAGATAATCGGGGTATGGCTGAACGCAAACACCATCACCGGAATCGAAATCCAGACCTGGTGCAGCGTGTGGCGATCGACGGCCATCTGGCTGGTCAGCAGCGAGGGCTGCCAGCTGCCGATCAGGTAGAGCGAGACAAACAGGAAATAGGCAATTAGCGGAAACACCAGGAAGCCCATCACTTTTATCGTGATATGCCGTCCCATCAGGAAGATCAGATTCAGGACCAGCACCACGCCTAGGCTGACCAGCACGCGAACGGTGGTATCCACCGTCAGGTGTTTTCCCAACTGCTCGGTTAACGAGTTGGTGATGGCCACCGCATAAATCTGCACCACCACAAAGAAGGCGATGAAATAGAGCGTAGTGATCAGGTTGCCGATCTTCCGGCCGTAATAGTGCGAAACGGCGCCGGTGATCCCTTCGTTGCCTTTCGTTTTCGACGAGAGGATAAATTGCGCCAGCGCTTTGTGCGGCCAGTAGGTTAAGGGATAGGCCACGAGGGCGGTAATAAACAGGACGATTGCGCCTGCGGAGCCCAGCTGAATGGGCAGGAAGAGCGTTCCTGCGCCCACGGCCGTGCCGTAGAGAGCGAAACTCCAGAGAGTCTCATCTTTTGACCAAATTTTCGACATTAGAGCAACGTATCAACTATCAAACCATCGGAATGGAGTGCAATTTACCATAGTTATGCACGGAGAGCGCAGTTGCTTCGAAGGCGTTTGGCCGGAACGGACGTCCGGCCAGAAGGGGTTTAGCCTGCCAGGGCGCGTCGTTGCTGGCGGCGCTTAAGAAATTTCTCGCGGAGGCAATCGTACGCCCAGTTATAGAACATGGTGTACGGCAGGAAGAACAGGAAGAAACCTATTTCCAGTGTGAATGCCTGCAGCAGGGTGACGCCCAGTACGGCGGCGACAATCGACACGCCAATCACAATAAACCCGCATTCGAACCCCAGCGCATGCAACGCACGCACTTTTGCCGTACGTTTGACGCGCTGAACGGGCCAGAAACGGTCGAAGCCGAAGTTATAAATAATGTTCCACAGCATGGCGGTGGTCGCCAGAATAATGGTCAACCCACCCATTTCCACCACGGAACGCTGCATGAGCCACGCCGCCGTAGGGGCGAGGATCGCCGTCGCAATTCCTTCAAAACAGACTGCATGAAAGATCCGCTCCGGCAGTTTACGGTGGAGTGCATCCTGATGTTGCATAGCGATAGACCTCGTTATTCGCCGGTATCGGCGTTGATGTGGCCTATTTTCATCGCTAAAGCTGATATATTAAAGATAGTATCCATCGCTAAAGTAGATAGGTTATGCGCTATTCACCCGAAGCCCTTACCGCGTTTGTCGAGACCGTTGCGGCAGGCTCTTTCTCTGCGGCCGCACGCCGGCTGCGTAAAAGCCAGTCGACGGTCAGCACGTCCATTGCCAATCTTGAAGCCGATCTGGGCTTCGAGCTGTTTGACCGCTCGGCACGCCAGCCGGTGTTAACGGCCCAGGGAGAACAGGTGCTGGGCTATGTGCAGGCTATACTCGCCGCCAGCACGCGGCTGGATGAGCTGGCGGTGTCGCTATCGGCGCAAACGGAGGCGCGTCTGACGTTTGTCCTTTCCGATACCCTCAACCCGGACGTGCTGGAAGAGATGATGAAACAGTTTGACGCGCGCTTTCCCCATACGGAATTCGAATGTCTGATTGGCGAGGAGGAGGACGTGATCGACCTGCTGCAAAAGGAGCGCGCACAGATCGGCCTCACCGAAGCGCGAGACGGTTATCCTACGGATATCGGCGCTATCCGGCTGCCGATGCAGACCCGCATGGCGATCTATGTCGCGACCACGCATCCGCTCGCCGGACAACATGACGTTCAGCGTGACGAGCTGCACGGCTGGCGAGAGTTGCGGCTGAGCACCTATCTTGAGCGCGAGGCGGAGATCGCGCGCGGGCCCGTCTGGTCAGCCCCGAATTACCTGTTACTCTTGAGTATGGCGGTACAGGGATTTGGCTGGTGCGTCTTGCCGTGCGCGCTGGTGGATGAGTTTGCCGCCGCGAAATCCCTGGTACAGCTCAATGTTCCCGGCTGGCCGCGGGCGATCGGCATCGATCTGCTGTGGAATAAACGGTCCCCTCCCGGCGTTGCCGGAAGCTGGCTGCGACAGTATCTGCAGGATGCACGCTGATCCTTGTGATTAAACTCACTATTTTTAAACAATTAAGATAATTGCCAGTAACAATCCTCTACTATCGTCATGTCATTTAACACAGAGGTCGTGATGAAAGATGTCGTAATAGTGGGTGCGTTGCGTACAGCTATCGGCTGTTTTCAGGGAGCGCTTGCGCGTCACTCGGCGGTTGACCTGGGGAGCGTGGTGGTGAAAGCGCTCGTGGAACGTAGCGGGATCGCAGCACATGAAGTTGACGAGGTGATTCTGGGACAGGTCCTCACGGCCGGTGCCGGGCAAAACCCTGCGCGTCAGGCGGCGCTGAAGGGCGGGCTGCCCAATACCGTCTCCGCTATCACCATCAACGACGTCTGTGGTTCAGGATTAAAAGCGCTGCATCTCGCGACGCAGGCCATTCAGTGTGGTGAGGCGGACGTGATCATTGCGGGCGGGCAGGAGAATATGAGCCGCGCGCCGCACGTGTTGACCGACAGCCGCACCGGCGCACAGCTGGGCAACAGTCAGCTGCTCGACAGTCTGGTGCATGACGGCCTGTGGGATGCCTTCAATGACTATCATATGGGCGTGACGGCGGAAAATCTGGCGCGCGAGTACGGTATCAGCCGTGAGGTGCAGGATGCCTATGCGCTGAGCTCGCAGCAAAAAGCGCGTGCGGCGATTGATTCCGGTCGTTTTCGCGACGAAATTGTCCCGGTCAGCGCGCTGCGTCAGAACGGCGAGGTGATGGTTGTGGATACCGATGAACAGCCTCGCACCGACGCCAGCGCTGAAGGGCTGGCCAGGCTGAATCCTGCTTTTGAAATGCAGGGCTCGGTGACGGCGGGAAACGCCTCTTCCATTAACGACGGCGCTGCCGCCGTCATGATGATGAGCGAAAGCAAAGCCCTCGAACTCGATCTTCCCGTGCTGGCCCGCATTAAGGCATTCGCCAGCGTGGGGGTTGATCCTGCGCTAATGGGGATCGCGCCGGTCTACGCCACCCGTCGCTGTCTGGAGCGTGCAGGGTGGCAGCTTTCTGATGTGGATCTGATCGAAGTGAATGAAGCCTATGCTGCGCAGGCGATCTCCGTCGGAAAAATGCTGGAGTGGGATCCGCTGCGGGTTAACGTGAACGGTGGGGCGATCGCGCTGGGGCACCCGATCGGGGCGTCCGGCTGCCGGATCCTGGTTTCGCTGGTCCACGAAATGAAAAAGCGCAATGCCCGCAAAGGGATTGCCACGCTCTGTATCGGCGGCGGGCAAGGGGTGGCGCTGGCCATCGAACGCTAACCTTTCCTCATTGAAAAGACCTCCTCCGGGAGGTTTTTTTGTGCCCTTTTTCTCCCGTCGGTTTAATTGTGATCCGAACATCATTTCCGTTATAAACAAAAATAAAAAATGAAACGTTGTTTTAAATGTAATTGAAAAGCTCACTTTATGCCGATAGTATGTGCTTATTATGAAAAACGGAACGCTGTTTCGTTTTACTTCCCGCCTTCGGGCATGACCACATCTGGAGGTTACCGTGGACGTCAGAGAAAGCATCCACAGCGCGCACGCCAAAACGCTGGATACTCAGGGGCTGCGCAAGGCATTTTTAGTCGAGCAGATATTCGAGGCCGACAGGTACACCATGGTTTACAGCCATATCGACCGCATTATTGTGGGCGGCATTATGCCCGTCACGAAAACCGTCTCCGTGGGCGGCGAGGTCGGTAAACAGCTGGGCGTGAATTATTTCCTCGAGCGTCGCGAGCTGGGGGTGATCAATATCGGTGGGCCGGGCACCATCACCGTAGACGGACAGTGCTATGAGATTGGCCATCGCGAGGCACTGTACGTAGGTAAAGGGGCGAAAGACGTGGTCTTTGCCAGCATCGACGCCAGCAAGCCTGCGAAGTTTTACTACAACTGCGCGCCGGCTCACACCACCTGTCCAACCAAAAAAGTGACCACGGCAGACGTCGCGCCCGTGACGCTGGGCGACAACCTCACCAGCAACCGCCGTACCATCAATAAATACTTCGTGCCGGACGTGCTGGAGACCTGTCAGCTCAGCATGGGGTTGACCGAGCTTGCGCCAGGGAACCTGTGGAACACCATGCCGTGCCATACCCACGAGCGCCGGATGGAAGTCTACTTCTACTTCAACATGGATGAGGACGCCTGCGTGTTCCACATGATGGGACAGCCGCAGGAAACGCGCCATATCGTGATGCACAACGAGCAGGCGGTGATTTCGCCGAGCTGGTCTATTCACTCCGGCGTTGGGACAAAAGCCTACACCTTTATCTGGGGAATGGTGGGCGAAAACCAGGTCTTTGATGATATGGACCATGTTGCGGTCAGCGATCTGCGCTAGTCGCGGGCGGTGAAGCGTAAACCTGCCTGTGAGTGACAGGCTCTGAAAGAGTAAGGAATAAACATGATTCTGGATGCATTCTCTCTGCAGGGGAAAGTGGCGGTGGTTTCCGGATGTGACACCGGGCTGGGTCAGGGGATGGCGTTAGGCCTGGCGGAAGCGGGCTGCGATATCGTCGGGATTAATATCGTTGAACCGACGGAAACCATCGAACGCGTGACGGCGCTGGGTCGTCGTTTCCTGAGCCTGACCGCCGACCTGCGTAAAATCGATGCCATTCCTGAACTGCTGGATCGCGCGGTGGCGGAATTCGGCCATATCGACATTCTGGTCAACAACGCCGGACTGATTCGCCGTGAAGATGCGATCAACTTCAGCGAACGCGACTGGGATGACGTGATGGATTTGAACATCAAGAGCGTATTTTTCATGTCCCAGGCGGCGGCAAAGCACTTTATCGCGCAGGGGAACGGCGGCAAGATCGTGAATATTGCCTCCATGCTCTCGTTCCAGGGCGGTATCCGCGTGCCGTCTTACACCGCGTCCAAAAGCGCCGTGATGGGTGTGACCCGCCTGCTGGCAAACGAGTGGGCGAAGCATAATATTAATGTGAATGCCATTGCGCCGGGTTACATGGCGACCAACAACACCCAGCAGCTGCGCGCAGACGAGCAGCGTAGCGCGGAAATCCTCGACCGTATTCCTGCGGGGCGCTGGGGTCTTCCGCGCGATCTGATGGGGCCGGTGGTCTTTCTGGCCTCGTCGGCATCGGACTATATCAACGGCTACACCGTGGCGGTTGATGGCGGCTGGCTGGCACGTTAATTCCACCTGCATGACGAACCTCTGCCCTCGGGTGGAGGTTTTTTTTGGCTAAAAATTGCCATTATCCATATGACATAAGATGAAAAATCCATACTGAAAATTCATAAATGACGCGTATCACAGTTTTATCGCTTAAATATTAGGTAATTAATAAAAAACGGTGCGATTTCAGCATTAGTTGAAATTGTAATGTCCATCACAGATCGTGATGCCATAGCGAAATAATCCATATCTTCACGAATTCCCGCCTGACACTTTTCTTCACTATCTCGTAATTTCATTTAACGAATTTTGCTGTTGAGGCAGGAAAAATATGACATCTATAAATGACTCTACCCTAATGCCCGCTGCGCTGCGCGATACCCGGCGCATGAATCAGTTTGTCTCCATTGCCGCTGCCGTGGCGGGCCTGTTATTTGGACTGGATATTGGCGTCATTGCCGGTGCATTACCGTTTATTACCGATCACTTTACCCTGAGCAGCCGCCTGCAGGAGTGGGTGGTGAGCAGCATGATGCTGGGCGCGGCCATCGGCGCGCTGTTCAACGGCTGGCTCTCGTTTCGTCTGGGGCGCAAATACAGCCTGATGGCCGGGGCGATTCTGTTTGTCGCCGGCTCCATTGGCTCCGCGTTTGCCGCAAACGTTGAGGTTCTGCTGCTTTCCCGCGTGCTGCTGGGCGTGGCGGTGGGGATTGCCTCCTATACGGCACCGCTTTATCTCTCCGAAATGGCGAGTGAGAACGTGCGCGGGAAGATGATCAGCATGTATCAGCTGATGGTCACGCTGGGTATTGTGCTGGCGTTCCTGTCTGACACGTACTTCAGCTACAGCGGAAACTGGCGCGCAATGCTCGGCGTGCTGGCGCTGCCAGCGGTGGTGCTGATTGTCTTAGTGATTTTCCTGCCGAACAGCCCGCGCTGGTTGGCGCAAAAAGGGCGCCACGTGGAGGCAGAAGAGGTGCTGCGCATGCTGCGCGATACCTCCGAAAAAGCCCGCGAAGAGCTGAACGAGATCCGCGAAAGCCTGAAGCTCAAACAGGGGGGCTGGGCGCTGTTTAAAATCAACCGCAACGTGCGCCGGGCGGTCTTCCTCGGCATGCTGCTGCAGGCGATGCAGCAGTTCACCGGCATGAACATCATCATGTACTACGCGCCGCGCATTTTCAAAATGGCCGGGTTCACCACCACGGAACAGCAGATGATCGCCACCCTGGTGGTCGGGCTGACCTTCATGTTCGCCACCTTTATTGCCGTATTCACCGTGGACAAGGCGGGCCGCAAACCGGCGCTCAAAATTGGCTTCAGCGTGATGGCGCTCGGCACGCTGATCCTCGGCTACTGCCTGATGCAGTTTGATAACGGTACGGCCTCCAGCGGACTTTCCTGGCTTTCTGTCGGGATGACCATGATGTGTATCGCAGGCTACGCGATGAGCGCCGCGCCCGTAGTGTGGATCCTGTGCTCCGAAATCCAGCCGCTTAAATGCCGTGACTTTGGCATCACCTGCTCCACGACCACCAACTGGGTGTCGAACATGATCATCGGCGCGACGTTCCTGACGCTGCTGGACGCGATTGGCGCAGCGGGAACGTTCTGGCTCTATACGGTGCTGAACGTGGCGTTTATTGGCATCACGTTCTGGCTGATCCCGGAGACTAAAGGCGTGACGCTGGAACACATCGAGCGCAAGCTGATGGCCGGGGAGAAGCTGCGAAACATCGGCGTGTGATCGTATTGCCTGTCTACGTATTCCAGCGTATGCAGGCGATAACGGATATTGGTTTAACAAGGCGCTGAACAGAGCGCCTTTTTTTATTGGCATCGGTTATGTTAAAAGAAGAAATCAACGAAAAGGAGGGATGATGAAAACGATCGGCCTGTTAGGTGGAATGAGCTGGGAATCGACAATCCCTTATTATCGCCTGATTAACGAAGGGGTGAAGCAGCGTCTGGGTGGTCTGCACTCCGCAAGCCTGCTCCTGCACAGCGTGGATTTCCATGAAATCGAAGCCTGCCAGTCGAGCGGCGAGTGGGACAAAGCCGGGGAGATCCTGGCCCAGGCGGCGCTCGGGCTTGAGCGGGCCGGCGCCGAGGGGATAGTGCTGTGTACCAATACCATGCACAAGGTGGCGTCGCATATTGAGAACCGCTGCTCGCTGCCGTTCCTGCATATCGCTGACACGACCGGGCGCGCAATTGCGGCATCCGGGATGCGCCGCGTAGCGCTGCTGGGCACACGCTACACCATGGAGCAGGATTTCTACCGCGGGCGCTTGCGCAGCGAGTTTGGGATCGAAAGTCTGATCCCGGAAGAAGAAGACCGGGCGGGCATCAATCAGATTATCTTTGACGAGCTCTGCCTTGGCACCTTCAGTGAAACCTCCCGCGCCTTCTACGTCAGCGTCATCGAAAAACTTGCGCAGCAGGGGGCCGAAGGGGTGATCTTTGGCTGCACGGAGATCGGTTTACTGGTACCCGTTGAGCGAAGCCCTCTCCCGGTATTTGATACCACCGCTATTCATGCTGCGGATGCCGTGGCGTTTATGCTGTCCTGAGCATCCGGTTCTGGTTACATGTTGGCGGCGTCATAAGCGGATTGCGCCGCCACAATAGCATCAATATTATTTTCCACCCAGTGCGCCAGCACCGTCACCGTTTCAGTTAACGTCTGGCCAAGCGGTGTCAGGCTGTACTCGACTGTGACAGGTACCGTGGCGAATATCTTTCGCGACACCAGCCCATCTCGTTCCAGCTTGCGTAAAGACTGGGTCAGCACCTTTTTGGTGATTCGCTGAATATCGCGTTGAAGATGATTAAAGCGCATCGGTCCATTCTCAAGGCGCGCAAGGATTAACAGTGCCCACTTATCGGCGATACGCGTCAGCACGCCGCGTGTCGGGCAGCGCTCATCGAACACGTTGTAAGGAGGCATCTCCTTTTTCAATACTGCTGTAGGGGTCATGGTGGTTCCCTCGAGGTAACCAGGTGAGATAAAAGTGCCTTCTTACGCCCGTGAATATTTGCGTGTATAAAACGACGTAAGGTTTCTATTTGATACCAGGGAACCGAAAATGGCAACGGGCTCGCAGAGCAATTTTAAAATCGTCTTAATCGTTTGACTCACAAGGCAATATTGCATCAGGAGATAAATCATGAGCGTTGTAGTTATCTATTATTCTGGCTACGGTCATACTAAACGCGTTGCAGAAACAGTCGCCGAGGGCGCGCAGGCTGAGCTGATCGCCATTGACAGCAATGGCGATATTCAGGAAAGCGACTGGCAAAAACTCAACGATGCTAAAGCGATTATTTTTGGCGCGCCAACCTACATGGGAAGCGTACCGTGGCAGTTTAAGAAATTCGCTGATGCGACCTCTAAAGCCTGGTTCGTGCGTAGCTGGCAGGACAAAGTGTTCGCGGGCTTCAGCAACAGCGCCAGCCTGAACGGTGATAAGCAGGTGTCGTTACAATACCTGCAAACGCTGGCCTCTCAACACGGTGGGATTTGGGTGAGCCTGGGGCTACCGCCGTCAAATACGCTTGCCGCTACCCGTCAGGACATTAATAATCTGGGCGGTTCTGTTGGTTTACTGGTGCAGTCTCCTTCAGATGCTGATGCTGGCGCCATTGCCAGCGGCGATCTGCAAACCGCGGTGAAATTCGGCGAGCGTGTAGCGGCTATTGCGAAACGTTTTAACTGAGTGTTCAGGCGCCCGCTGTTTAGTGGGGCGTCTGATTCAACATCTTATTCAGCCGGTCGGTCAACATACTTAGCCCTCCTTGCAGATGCTCACTGAACGCCTCCACCAGCGCCGACGCCGGGCGATGCAATGGGCGGATTAGGCTCACGGTAAAAGGAACCGAGACGCTAAACCGACGCACAACAATTCCACTTTCCGCATAGTCCAGCGCCGTAAGCGGATTCACCACCGCGACGCCGACGCCTGCGCGCACCATCGCACAAATCGAGGCCGCGCTGTGCGTTTCTACCACCATTCGCCGTTTTACCTGATGCTCGGCAAACAGGGTATCCAGCAGCTGTCGATAACTGTCGGTCTGCGACAGGCTAATATAGTTTTCCCCGTGGAAATCTTCCGGCGTGAGTACCGCCTTACCGGCAAGCCGATGTCCGGCGGGCAGAACGCACACTTCATCTAATGAGAGCAACTCCGTGCGCGCCGTGCCCGCTGGGGAGGAGAGGGTCTCGGTTATCCCTAAATCATGACGCTGAGCCGAAAGCCACTCTTCAAGCAGGGGAGACTCCTGCGGCACGATGGTGAGGCTGACCTCCGGATAGCGGGCCAGAAAGGGCTGGAGCAGCATCGGCAAAAAGGATTGCGAGAAGACGGGCAGGCAGACAATCGACAGCTCGCCCTGGCGAAACTCGCGCAGGCTTTCCGCGGCACTCACTATTCTGTCCAGCCCGTACCAGGAGCGCTGGACTTCCTCAAACAGACGTAACCCCTGTACCGTCGGGTGAAGCCTGCCCCGGGTGCGTTCGAACAGCTTCAGCCCCAGCACTTTCTCGAAGCGGGCCAGCTCGCGGCTTACCGTCGGCTGCGAGGTATGCAGCATCTGTGCGGCTTCGGTGAGATTGCCGGTGGTCATCACGGCGTGGAAAATCTCGATATGGCGTAAATTGACGGCGGGCATAGGGCACCTGAAAGCAGAGAACTGTCCATATCATTTTTGCATAGACTCGCGATAAAACGATATTTTTTATTCTCTTTGCGCTGTGGCGTAATCATCAAAACGCATTTATCCGGAGAAGACCATGCCACGCCCGCTGAACCAGACTGATACCGATTTGAACGCCGACAACCTGCTGCGCCTGCCTGCCGAGTTTGGCTGCCCGGTGTGGGTCTACGACGCGCAGATCGTCCGCGAGAAGATCGCCGCCCTGCATCAGTTCGACGTGGTGCGTTTTGCCCAGAAGGCCTGCTCCAATATTCATATTCTGCGCCTGATGCGCGAGCAGGGCGTGAAGGTGGACTCCGTTTCACTCGGCGAAATCGAGCGCGCGCTGGCGGCCGGATACGATCCGAAAGCCGACAGCGACGCGATCGTCTTTACCGCCGATGTGATCGACGATGCGACGCTTGAGCGCGTTCACGAGCTGCAGATCCCGGTGAATGCCGGTTCTGTGGATATGCTGGAACAGCTGGGTCAGGTTTCTCCCGGCCATCGCGTCTGGCTGCGCGTGAACCCGGGCTTTGGTCATGGCCACAGCCAAAAAACCAATACCGGCGGCGAAAACAGCAAGCACGGGATCTGGTATGCCGATATGCCTGCCGCGCTGGAGGTATTACAACGCTACAGCCTGAAGCTGGTGGGGATTCATATGCACATTGGATCAGGGGTGGATTACGGCCACCTGGAGCAGGTGTGCGGCGCGATGGTGCGTCAGGTTGTCGACTTCGGTCAGGATCTGGAGGCGATCTCTGCGGGCGGCGGTCTCTCCATTCCTTATCGCGAAGGGGAAGAGGCGATCGATACCGATCACTATTACGGTCTGTGGAGCGCCGCGCGCGATCAAATCGCCGCGCATCTTGGCCACGCGGTAAAACTGGAAATTGAGCCGGGCCGTTTCCTGGTGGCGGAAGCCGGTGTGCTGGTTTCGCAGGTGCGCAGCGTGAAGGAGATGGGGTCTCGCCACTTCGTACTGATTGACGCGGGCTTTAACGACCTGATGCGTCCGTCCATGTACGGTAGCTATCACCACATTACTGCCCTGGCTGCCGACGGCCGCGATTTAACGCAGGCGCCGCGCGTTGAGACGGTCGTTGCGGGGCCGCTGTGCGAATCGGGTGACGTGTTTACCCAGCAGGAAGGCGGCAAAGTGGAGACCCGCGCGCTGCCAGAGGTCAAGCCGGGGGATTACCTTGTGCTGCACGACACCGGCGCGTACGGGGCGTCAATGTCCTCTAACTACAATAGCCGCCCGCTGCTGCCGGAAGTGCTGTTTGATAACGGCAAGGCGCGGCTGATCCGCCGTCGCCAGACCATTCAGGAACTGCTGGCTTTAGAACTCATCTGAGTAAAGTAGGGCCCGGTGGTGACCGAATCGCGTAAGACCAGCGTGCCGGTAAACGGCGGGATGGCATCGACCGGCTGGTTTCTTGCCAGCCGGATCGCCTGATCGATGGCGGTGACAATCATATTGTCGATGGGCAGATAAACCGATGAGAGCGCAGGCTCCAGCCATTTCGCGCTTGGGGCATCGTCAAAGCCGAACAGTGAAATATCTTGCGGGATTTTAAGCCCCGCCTGGTGTAACGCTTTGGACGCCCCCAGCGCCATATCGTCGTTACAGGCAAACAGGGCGCTAAACGATACACCGTCGGCAATCAATTCCTTGCACAGCTCATATCCCCCGGTCATTCCCGCATCGCCGTACTTAATCCGACGCTCGTCCAGACGGATGCCGTGCTTTTCCAGCGCCTTGCGATAGCCCATCAGCCTCGCTTTTCCGGTTGGGGTATGGATCGGGACGGTGATACAGGCGATCTCCCGATGACCCTGTTCGATCAGATAATCCACAGCCTTAAATGCGGCATCCTGCTGTTCGAAGAACACGCAGCGATCCGGTGCCTGGCTCACTTCACGGTTAATGACCACCAGCGGTGTTTTTACGGTGTTCATCAGTTTGATGATCGCTTTTTCGCTCATATAGCGCGTATAAAGCACGATGGCATCGCACTGGCGATCGGCCAGCATCTGCACCGCCTGCTCTTCCTGTTCCGGCGCGTCGTGACCGTCGGTGACGATCAGCTGTTTCCCGTGGGTTTCAGTCTGCCGCGACGCCTGCTGGAGAAGGCGGCCAAAGTAAAAGCCGTCGAAGGTCGAGACGACCAGACCAATGCTGTTGCTGGTCTGGTTAGCCAGCGAGCGTGCGAGAAAGTTCGGCCGATAGCCCAGCTCTTCCATCGCAGCAAACACCTGCTGACGCGTACTCTCTTTAACCTGACCCGTGCCGTTCAGCACGCGCGATACCGTGGCCTTCGACACGCCCGCGCGCAGTGAGACATCCAGCATTGTTGCCATTCTACATTCCTGCTTCCACGTAATGATCTGCAGTTTAACACAGAGCTTACGCCGTATAAGCGATGCGGGAAGCGCAAAAATTCCGCCACGATCACGCTTTTTGGTAACGATTCGTCAGGCCTGCCTGAAGTCAAACTAAATAGTCTGGCTCTGGTAAAATAATCGCCAATCGAGCTGGAGACGTCAGGCCAGCCCATTAATGAGAATACGCAGGTGAAACGTGAAAAAGACAGTTATCCTCCCGCTCTACGATGCACCGCAGTATGCTGAGCATGTTACCGACTGGATCTGGCAGGCCTTTGGCGAAGGGCTTCCCCGGGAATTTTTCCACAGTATTGTTGAGCACAGCCAGACGCCGGGGGCATTACCGCTGACGTTTATTGCCGTTGAGGACGAAAAGCTTCTTGGTACGGTGGGGCTCTGGCGCTGCGATTTGATCACCCGACAGGATCTCTGTCCGTGGCTGGCGGCGCTGTACGTTGACGACGCGGCGCGAGGCAAGGGGCTGGCGGGAGAACTTCAGCGGCATGTTATCGCTTACGCCGCGCAGTTCGGGTATGAGGAGCTCCATCTCTGGTCTGCCTGCCGCGACTTCTACGAACGTTACGGCTGGCAGTATATCGGTGATGGGCTGGAATACCCCAACACGCGGGTTCACCTCTACCGTTATTCGCTCTGCGCTTCTGCAGGCGACGCAACGGAGTGACGACGGACCAGCGTCGGGCTAAACAGATGCGTTATTTCCGGCGGCTGACGCTGTTCAGCCAGCGCGAGTGCCAGCTCGGCGGCCTGCGTTGCCATGGTGATGATTGGGTAGCGCACGGTGGTCAGACGCGGGCGAACGTAGCGGGAGACCAGCACGTCATCGAAGCCAATCAGCGAAATTTCTGCCGGTACCTCAATCCCGTTGTCATTCAACACCCCCATCGCCCCTGCGGCCATAGAGTCGTTATAGCTGGCAACCGCCGTGAAATTCCGTCCGCGCCCCAGCAGCTCGGTCATGGCCTGTTCACCGCCGCTCTCATCCGGTTCGCCGTAGGCCACCAGACGGTCATTACACGGCAGCCCGTTTTCACGCAGGGCGTCGTAGTAGCCCTGCAGGCGATCCTCCGCATCGGAAATCGGGTGATTGGAACAGAGATAGCCAATTCGGGTATGGCCCTGCTGAATCAGGTGCCGCGTGGCAAGCCAGGCACCGTAGCGGTCGTCGAGGGCAACACAGCGTTTCTCAAAGCCGGGAATAATGCGGTTGATAATCACCATGCCCGGCATCTGCTTCATCAGATGAATCAGTTCGGCATCCGGGATCATTTTGGCATGAACCACCAGCGCCGCGCAGCGGTGACGGATCAGCTGTTCAATGGCCTGGCGTTCCTTTTGTTCGTTATGATAGCCATTGCCGATCAGCAAAAAATTGCCTGTCTGATAAGAAACCTGTTCAACCGCTTTCACCATGGCGCCGAAAAAGGGATCGGAAACATCCCCCACCACCAGCCCGATGGTTTCTGTAGACTGCTGGGCGAGCGCGCGGGCATTGGCATTGGGATGATAATTCAGGGATTCCATGGCGCTTTGTACCGCCTGACGTGATGCGTCACTGGCTTTTGGTGAATCATTAATTACGCGCGAGACGGTTGCCACCGACACGCCTGCCAGACGGGCCACATCCTTTATTGTCGCCATTCATTACCTTCTTATTGGGGGTAAGCGTTTACACACCAAATAGTGTTGCGGAAAAGCGGCGTGCATTCAAGGGGAGCGGATTTTCGCGCTCCACAAACGTGACGCAGCACACCCCTGGCGGTGTAATCGTTACACGCCCAGTCATGTCTGAAGGATGTGAATCTGAACCTTTAGTTACACTTTGCCTCAGGCTGTTGCGATTGTCCGATAGCAAGGGTGTTAAAGAGGTTGATACAGTTGAGATCCCAGAGGTATTGATTGGTGAGAATTCTTAGTACGGTTTCGTACTCATCTCTTGCACCAACCTGCGCGGATGCGCAGGTTTTTTTTCGCCTCCACTTTTGCTGTCGCTCCCTTACCACTTCTCGTGTAATCTGCCACCATTTACTATCGACCCTCCACACTGGCTGGCAAAGGGAGTTGAGATGCTATTTGGGTTCTTCCGTACGCTTTTCCGTATTCTGTTTCGCATCCGCATCACCGGCGATGCCCGGGCGCTTCGCGGCGAACGCGTTCTCATCACACCAAACCATGTTTCCTTTATAGACGGCATTCTGCTGGCGCTGTTTTTGCCCGTGCGCCCGGTGTTTGCGGTGTATACCTCCATCAGCCAGCAGTGGTACATGCGCTGGCTCACGCCGTTGATTGATTTTGTCCCGCTCGACCCGACAAAACCGATGATGATTAAACATCTGGTACGCCTGGTCGAGCAGGGGCGCCCGGTGGTCATTTTCCCGGAAGGGCGTATCTCCGTGACCGGTTCGCTGATGAAAATCTACGACGGCGCGGGGTTTGTCGCGGCGAAGTCAAAAGCGACCGTGGTGCCGCTGCGTATTGAAGGCGCGGAGCTGACCCATTTCAGCCGTCTCAAGGGGCTGGTGAAGCAGCGTCTGTTCCCCAAAATCACGCTGCATATCCTGCCGCCAACGTCGTTACCGATGCCCGACGCGCCGCGTGCCCGCGATCGCCGTAAAATCGCCGGGGAAATGCTGCATCAGATTATGATGGAAGCGCGTATGGCCGTGCGCCCGCGCGAAACGCTGTACGAATCCCTGCTTTCCGCGCAGTACCGCTATGGCGCGAAGAAAAACTGCATCGAAGACATCAACTTTACCCCGGATACCTATCGCAAACTGCTGACCAAGACCCTGTTTGTGGGCCGTATTCTGGAGAAGTACAGCAAAAAGGGCGAAAAGATTGGCCTGATGCTGCCTAACGCGGGCATCAGCGCGGCGGTGATTTTCGGCGCGGTTTCCCGGGGCCGGATCCCGGCGATGATGAACTACACGGCGGGCGTGAAGGGGCTGACCAGCGCCATTGCTGCCGCTCAGATTAATACCGTCTTTACCTCCCGTCAGTTTCTGGACAAAGGCAAGCTCTGGCATCTTCCCGAGCAGCTCACCCAGGTGCGCTGGGTCTTCCTGGAGGATCTGAAAGCGGACGTGACCACCGGCGACAAGCTGTGGATTTTTGCGCATCTGCTGGTGCCGCGTCTGGCGCAGGTCAAACAGCAGCCGGAAGATGACGCCATTATCCTCTTCACGTCAGGCTCAGAGGGCAACCCGAAAGGCGTCGTCCACAGCCACAAGAGCATTCTGGCGAACGTTGAGCAGATTAAAAGTATCGCCGACTTTACCGCGAACGACCGCTTTATGTCGGCGCTGCCGCTGTTCCACTCCTTTGGCCTGACGGTGGGGCTGTTCACGCCGCTCCTGACCGGCGCAGAAGTTTTCCTCTACCCGAGCCCGCTGCATTACCGCATTGTGCCGGAGCTGGTGTATGACCGTAACTGTACCGTTCTGTTCGGGACCTCAACCTTCCTGGGGAACTATGCGCGCTTTGCCAATCCGTATGATTTTTATCGCGTGCGGTATGTGGTGGCTGGCGCGGAAAAACTGCAGGAGAGCACGCGCCAGATCTGGCAGGACAAGTTTGGCCTGCGCATTCTCGAAGGCTATGGCGTTACCGAGTGTGCGCCCGTGGTCTCGATTAACGTGCCGATGGCGGCGAAACCGGGCACGGTTGGCCGAATTCTGCCGGGGATGGACGCGCGTCTGCTGGCGGTGCCGGGCATTGAGGACGGGGGCCGTCTACAGCTGAAAGGGCCAAACGTAATGAACGGGTATCTGCGCGTGGAAAACCCGGGCGTGCTGGAAGCGCCGACGGCGGAAAACGTCAACGGCGAGGTTGAAACCGGCTGGTACGACACCGGGGATATTGTCCGTTTCGATGAACAGGGCTTTGTACAGATTCAGGGACGCGCGAAACGCTTCGCCAAAATTGCCGGCGAAATGGTCTCTCTGGAAATGGTGGAGCAACTGGCGACGGCCGTGTCCGCCGAGAAGATGCACGCCACGGTGGTGAAGAGCGATGCCAGCAAAGGCGAGGCGCTGGTGCTGTTTACGACCGACGGTGAGCTTAAGCGCGACAGGTTACTGAGCTATGCGCGTGAACACGGTATTCCTGAACTGGCCGTGCCGCGCGATATTCGCTACCTGAAACAGCTCCCGGTACTGGGCAGCGGGAAGCCAGATTTCGTGACCCTGAAAGGCATGGTTGAAGAGGCGGAACAGCAAAATGCGTGAGTCAGTACACACTAACACATCCCTCAGGTCGAAAGGCATGATGGCCGTAATCGCCGCGCAGTTTCTTTCTGCGTTCGGTGATAACGCGCTGCTGTTTGCCACGCTGGCGCTGCTGAAAGCCGAGTTTTACCCCGACTGGAGTCAGCCGATCCTGCAGATGGTGTTTGTGGGCGCTTACATTATTTTTGCTCCGTTTGTGGGGCAGGTGGCGGACAGCTTCCCGAAAGGCCGGGTGATGATGTTTGCCAACGGCCTCAAGCTGCTGGGGGCGGCCAGCATTTGCTTTGGCTTCAATCCGTTTATTGGCTACACGCTGGTGGGCATTGGCGCCGCTGCCTACTCCCCGGCGAAGTACGGCATTCTCGGCGAGCTGACCACCGGGGATAAGCTGGTGAAAGCCAATGGTCTGATGGAGTCATCCACTATTGCCGCTATCCTGATTGGCTCCGTTGCGGGCGGCGTGCTGGCCGACTGGCATGTGCTGGCGGCACTGGGCGTGTGTGCAGTGGTGTATGGCGGGGCTGTCGTGGCGAACCTGTTTATTCCGAAGCTGCCTGCGGCTCGCCCGGGTCAATCCTGGCGATTTAAACCGATGACCGGCAGTTTCTTTACCGCCTGCCGCGTGCTGTGGCATAACGGTGAAACGCGTTTCTCCCTGATGGGGACCAGCATGTTCTGGGGCGCGGGCGTTACGCTGCGCTTCCTGCTGGTCCTGTGGGTGCCGGTGGCGCTGGGCATTACGGACAACGCGACGCCAACCTATCTTAATGCGATGGTGGCTATCGGGATTGTGGTTGGGGCGGGCGCGGCGGCGAAGCTGGTCACGCTGGAGACGGTCGCACGCTGCATGCCCGCAGGGATCCTGATTGGCGTCGTGGTGCTTATCTTCTCGCTGCAGCATGCGTTATTGCCCGCGTATGCCCTCCTCATCCTGATTGGTATTCTGGGGGGCTTCTTCGTGGTGCCGCTGAATGCGTTACTGCAGGAGCGGGGCAAGCAGACCGTCGGGGCAGGCAATGCCATTGCGGTACAAAACCTGGGTGAAAACCTGGCGATGCTGTTCATGCTGGGGCTTTACTCGCTGGCGGTAAAAGTGGGGGTGCCGGTGGTGGGGATTGGCGTCGGGTTTGGCGGGCTGTTTGCGATTGCGATTGCTGCATTATGGCTCTGGCAACGTCGCCGTTGATATCTGGCCGGGTGACGGCTTCGCCTTACCCGGCCTGGGTTTGAGCACCTGTAGGCCCGGTAAGCGTCGCGCCACCGGGCAAAAGCGTCAGGCTATGGTGCAGGATAAGTATAAACCTGATGCACTGCTTCAATCTCCGCTAACACCTCTTCACTCAGGTTCAGGTGGAAACTCTCAATATTGGTTTTCAGCTGTTCCATCGTGGTTGCGCCCAGCAGGGTACTGGCAACAAACGGCTGACGACGCACGAAGGCCAGCGCCATCTGCGCAGGGTCAAGACCGTGACGCTTCGCGATATCCACATAAGCGGCAACGGCTTTCTGCGTCTGCTCGCCGCTGTAGCGAGTAAAGCGGCTAAAGAGGGTGTTACGCGCCCCGGCCGGTTTCGCGCCGTTCAGGTATTTCCCCGTCAGGGTGCCGAAGCCGAGACAGGAGTAAGCAAGCAGTTCCACTTCTTCATACTGCGACACTTCGGCCAGGCCCACTTCATAGCTGCGGTTAAGCAGGCTGTACGGGTTCTGAATAGTCACGATACGCGGCAGATCGTGCTTATCCGCCAGGTGCAGATAGCGCATGACCCCAAAGGCCGTTTCGTTAGACACGCCAATGTAGCGGATTTTTCCCGCACGCTGGCATTCGGTCAGCGCTTCCAGCGTTTCCAGCAGCGTCACCGCGGGGGCGCTCTCATTCCAGCTGTACCCGAGCTTGCCAAAGCAGTTGGTTGGCCGCTGCGGCCAGTGTACCTGGTACAGGTCGAGATAGTCGGTTTGCAGGCGCTTGAGGCTGGCGTCCAGCGCGGCGCGGATATTTTTGCGATCGAGGATCTGGTTCGGGCGGATCCCAGTATCGTTGTTGCGCGCGGGGCCGCTGACTTTGGAGGCAATCACCAGCTTTTCACGGTTGCCGCGTTTTGCCAGCCAGTTACCGACGTAGGTTTCGGTAAGTCCCTGCGTCTCAGGACGTGGCGGAACAGGGTACATCTCTGCGACATCAATCAGGTTAATGCCCTGGCTGACGGCATAATCGAGTTGTGCATGGGCATCGGCTTCGCTGTTTTGTTCACCAAATGTCATCGTGCCCAACCCCAGTTGGCTAATTTCCAGAGCGCTGTGGGGGATACGGTGATAATGCATAGCCGGCTTCCTCAGTAGACATATAAACCGCGTCAGGGCGTACCCGACAAAGGAATATAAACATGGCAGAGGGGAAGCAAAAGGGGAAGAAAAAAATCAAAAAGGCCAGCAAGCGACTGACCTCTCTCTGATTATCGCTCGATAATTTGCGATACTTCGTCGCGATTGATCTGCATTTTATTGCCTTCCTGGTCGCGGTAGCTGACCAGACCGGTATCATCGTCGACTTCGGGTTTACCGTCGGTCAGGATCATTCGACCATCTTTTGTCGCCATGACGTAATCGCTGCTACAGCCCGACACGGCAAACGCTAAACCGACTGCTGACACTAATACTGCCCATTTTTTCATCGTTATCGTCCTCATCTGGCTTGTATCAAATCATAATCTAGTATTAACCCGATATGGCGACTTGAGGAAGCGGTAAAATCTTAAAAAGCAGTCGATTATGTTTGAGAGCTCTCAAAATAAGTAAAAAACTATGTTTTCAACAGGAAATGACGTGCGAGTAGTGCGCCGGTGAAATTCTTTTTGAGATAAAAACCGCGCGGCAACGTCAGTATCGGCTCACCCTGCGCGCCGATTGCCTCGGTAAGGGCTTTACTGTTGGCTGCTTTTGGGCGCAGCTGTAATACCTCTCCGTGTCGGGCGGTGATGCGCTCAACCTGCCCAAGAACAATCATGTCCATCAGCTCCTCCCAGTCCAGACGCAGCTGATGCTCCTCATTCTCGTCCGGGCTCCAGAGCAGCGGCGCGCCAACGCGACGGTCGGCCAGGGGGATCTGACGCTCACCCTCAACCGGTACCCACAATACGCGCTTCAGCTTGTGACGAACGTGGCTGGTTTCCCACGTTACGCCGGTATTGCCGGTTAATGGCGCAACGCAGACAAAGGTGGTCTCAAGCGGCTTGCCCTGGCGGTCTACAGGAATGGTTTTTAGCTCCACGCCAAGGGCTGCAAAATCTTGCTCAGGTTTGCTCCCTGCGCTGGCACCCAGCCATAGCTCCAGCAGCATGCCGATCCAGCCTTTATCTCGTTTCAGATCCTTCGGGATCGGCAGCCCGGCCATTGCTGCCAGCTCGCCAAGCGAAAAACCGGCCAGACGCTGTGCCTGCAGTAGCAACTGGCTCTCGCTGGACGGTGGTGAGCCCAAGGGTGTAAGCGGATGCATGACGGTAACCTTTTGATTAAAAAATAAACGAAGAAATTGTCCCCTGTGGATAGAGTTTAACTTTTTCTGTACCAATATGACATCTCTATGATTTATAGGTTTTTTTATTGGTCTGAAATCGTTTCGCCTGGGTGGAAAAAGCGGTTGTTCAAATCTGGTCACTGACAATGAACAGGATCTTACACCATGTTATCCACAGAAAAATGGGATAACTGGGCATAACCCTGACTACTGTTTCCATTTACAGCCTTGACGTGCGATGAAAATCGAATTTTCACACAAATTGTGACTAACTAATTGGCACAATCTGTGGATAAAACCGACGCTGTTCGATCTTTCATCAGCACGACGATCCCTGGTGTGACGATCGTCACGCTATTCAGTTTTTTGTTTACGCAAACGCATCTAACTCTATGAATATAATCATGTTAATCAATGCGAGCAAAAAAGGGTGTTCGACGGTCGTTGAGGTTGTTCATCGGTAATCAGACACTTCTTCACAACTATATCCACAGAAAAGGTGAATAAAATTCCCTTCACTGTCGCTCATCTGTTTATAACTCAGCACTTATTTGTGAGTTATTCAATTGTTATTAGGTTGCAGGCCTGTAAGAGAGTGGTTTACCGCCTCCCTGTAGTGTGAAACAATCATTCATATATAAGGTTTAGTTTGGGGTAGTCCGGTGATTGATGACGATGGCTACCGCCCGAACGTAGGAATAGTAATTTGTAATCGTCAGGGCCAGGTGATGTGGGCCCGTCGATATGGTCAACACTCCTGGCAGTTCCCGCAAGGCGGGATCAATCCGGGAGAGTCCCCAGAACAAGCGATGTACCGGGAGCTTTTTGAAGAGGTCGGTTTGAGCCGAAAAGATGTTCGCATCCTGGCTTCGACCCGCAACTGGTTGCGTTACAAGTTACCGAAACGTTTGGTGCGTTGGGACACAAAGCCGGTTTGTATCGGCCAGAAACAGAAGTGGTTTCTGTTGCAGTTGGTGGGCAACGATTCAGACATCAATATGCAAACCAGCAGTACGCCGGAGTTTGATGGCTGGCGCTGGGTGAGCTATTGGTATCCTGTTCGTCAGGTCGTGTCATTTAAGCGCGATGTTTACCGTAGGGTGATGAAAGAGTTTGCAAGTGTGGTGATGCAGCTTCAGGAGATCCCGCCTAAGCCGCAGAGCGCACCTGCCTGGCGACGTAAAAGAGGTTAAGCTACGCAAATCATGCTCACCCGCTTGCGAGAAATAGTCGAGAAGGTGGCCAGCGCGCCGCGTCTGAACGAGGCGTTGAATATACTGGTCACCGACATCTGTCTTGCGATGGAGACCGAGGTCTGTTCGGTGTATCTGGCCGACCACGATCGGCGCTGCTATTACCTGATGGCGACCCGTGGTTTGAAAAAACCACGTGGACGCACCGTTACGCTCGCATTTGATGAAGGTATCGTGGGTCTGGTTGGGCGACTGGCTGAACCTATTAACCTTGCTGACGCGCAAAAACACCCCAGCTTTAAATACATCCCTTCCGTAAAAGAAGAGCGCTTCCGCGCTTTCCTTGGCGTGCCGATTATCCAGCGTCGCCAGTTGCTCGGCGTGCTGGTTGTCCAGCAGCGTGAACTACGTCAGTACGACGAAAGCGAGGAGTCTTTCCTCGTCACGCTGGCCACGCAGATGGCGGCGATCCTCTCTCAGTCTCAGCTTGCCGCGCTCTTTGGTCAGTATCGCCATACGCGCATTCGTGCCCTTCCGGCATCGCCAGGTGTGGCGATTGCTGAAGGCTGGATGGACGCCACGCTGCCGTTAATGGAGCAGGTTTACGAAGCCTCAACGCTTGATGAAGCGCTGGAGCGCGAGCGTCTCACCGCCGCGCTGGAAGAGGCAGCGAATGAATTTCGTCGTTACAGCAAGCGTTTTGCCGCAGGCGCGCAAAAAGAGACGGCGGCCATCTTCGACCTCTATTCGCACCTGCTCTCCGATGCGCGTCTGCGTCGTGAGCTTTTTGCGGAAGTGGATAAGGGCTCGGTCGCGGAGTGGGCGGTTAAGAAGGTCATCGAAAAATTTGCCGACCAGTTTGCGGCTTTGACCGACGGTTACCTGAAAGAGCGGGCAGGGGATCTGCGCGCTCTGGGGCAGCGCCTGCTGTTCCATCTTGATGACACCATTCAGGGCCCGAATGCCTGGCCAAAACGGTTTGTTCTGGTCGCCGACGAACTCTCGGCAACGACGCTGGCTGAACTGCCGCAGGACAGGCTGGCCGGTGTGGTGGTGCGCGATGGTGCCGCCAACTCACACGCCGCCATTATGGTGCGCGCGCTGGGCATCCCTACCGTTATGGGGGCGGACATTCAGCCGTCGGTGCTGCACCGACGTACGCTGGTGGTCGACGGCTATCGCGGTGAGCTGCTGGTCGATCCTGAGCCGGTTCTGCTCCAGGAATACCAGCGTCTTATCAGCGAAGAGAATGAATTAAGCAAGCTGGCGGAAGATGACGTTAACCTGCCCGCCCAGCTTAAGAGCGGTGAGCGGATCAAAGTCATGCTCAATGCCGGTTTAAGCCCCGAGCACGAAGAGAAGCTGGGCAGCCGCATCGACGGTATTGGCCTGTACCGTACTGAAATCCCGTTCATGCTGCAAAGCGGTTTCCCCTCTGAAGAGGAACAGGTGGCGCAGTATCAGGGGATGCTGCAGATGTTTAACGACAAACCTGTCACCCTGCGAACCCTGGACGTCGGGGCGGATAAACAGCTGCCCTATATGCCGATCAGCGAAGAAAACCCGTGCCTGGGCTGGCGTGGGATCCGCATTACGCTCGATCAGCCGGAGATCTTCCTGATCCAGGTGCGCGCGATGCTGCGTGCCAACGCGGCGACGGGCAATCTCAGCATCTTACTGCCGATGGTCACCAGCATTGATGAGATCGACGAGTCCCGGCGACTGATCGAACGTGCTGGCCGTGAAGTGGAAGAGATGATCGGCTATGCGATCCCGAAACCGCGGATTGGGGTCATGCTGGAAGTGCCTTCGATGGTCTTTATGCTGCCGCAGCTGGCAAACCGCGTTGATTTTATCTCTGTCGGCACCAACGACCTGACGCAATATATTCTGGCCGTCGACCGTAACAATACCCGCGTCGCCAGTATCTACGATAGTCTGCATCCGGCGATTATTCGCGCCTTAGCGATGATTGCCCGAGAAGCGGAGCAGTACGGCATTGATTTACGCCTGTGTGGTGAAATGGCCGGGGATTCCATGTGCGTTGCGATCCTGATTGGTCTGGGATACCGCCATCTGTCGATGAACGGTCGCGCTGTTGCTCGCGTGAAATACCTGTTGCGGCATATCGACATCGATGATGCCCGCGAGCTGGCAGAACGCAGCCTTGAGGCGCAGCTGGCAGCGGAGGTCCGTCATCAGGTCGCGGCGTTTATGGAACGACGCGGTATGGGCGGTCTGATCCGCGGCGGCCGCTAAAGCCCTTCTCCCTCTCCCACAGGGAGAGGGGGAAGGTGAGGGCACCAGCGTACATAAAACCCTATACACATCTTTTACATCTCTGGCGCATCCTCCGCGCCCGCCTTATGCTATGATTCGCAACTTTGGAGCCTCTGCTTACGGCAGAATCGCATTTCTACCGCTGTCCACTTTCAGCGGAATAACAACATCTTGTGGTGACAGATGAACAGTGGTTATCTGCATTTTCCGGAATTTGATCCGGTCATTTTCTCAGTAGGACCTGTTTCGCTTCACTGGTACGGTCTGATGTACCTGGTGGGCTTCATTTTTGCCATGTGGCTCGCTGGTCGTCGCGCCAGCCGTCCTGGCAGCGGCTGGACTAAAAACGAAGTTGAAAACCTGCTGTATGCGGGCTTCCTCGGCGTGTTCCTCGGTGGCCGTATTGGGTACGTATTGTTCTATAACTTCCCGGTATTCCTGAACGATCCGCTCTATCTGTTCCGCGTCTGGGACGGCGGCATGTCCTTCCACGGCGGCCTGATTGGGGTGATCCTGGTGATGGTGATTTTTGCCAAACGCACCAAACGCAACTTCTTCCAGGTGTCCGATTTTATCGCGCCGCTGATCCCGTTTGGTCTCGGGGCGGGCCGTCTGGGCAACTTCATCAACGGTGAGCTGTGGGGCCGCGTCGACCCGAGCGTTTCCTTTACCATGCTGTTCCCGGGCTCGCGCGCGGAAGACATGGCGCTGCTGCCGTCGCATCCTGAGTGGCAGTCCATTTTCGATACCTACGGCGTGCTGCCGCGCCATATGTCTCAGCTGTACGAGCTGGCGCTGGAAGGCGTGGTGCTGTTTATCATCCTCAACCTGTTTATCCGCAAACCGCGCCCGATGGGGGCTGTCTCCGGCCTGTTCCTGATCGGCTACGGTGCATTCCGTATTATCGTCGAGTTCTTCCGCCAGCCGGACGCACAGTTTACCGGCGAGTGGGTACAGTACATCAGCATGGGGCAGATCCTCTCCATTCCGATGATTGTCGCGGGTGCCATTATGATGATTTGGGCGTATCGTCGTCGTCCACAGCAACAGATTTCCTGAGGAACCATGAAACAGTATCTTGAACTGATGAAAAAAGTGCTCGATGAGGGCACGCCGAAAAACGACCGCACCGGCACCGGTACGCTCTCCATTTTTGGCCACCAGATGCGCTTCAACCTGCAAGAAGGTTTCCCGCTGGTGACGACAAAGCGCTGCCATCTGCGCTCGATCATTCATGAACTGCTCTGGTTCCTGCAAGGCGATACCAACGTTGCGTATCTGCACGAAAATAACGTCTCAATCTGGGACGAATGGGCAGATGAAAACGGCAATCTGGGCCCGGTTTACGGCAAGCAGTGGCGCGCATGGCCCACGCCTGATGGCCGCCATATTGACCAGATCACCACCGTGATGAACCAGCTGAAAAACGATCCGGACTCGCGCCGCATCATCGTTTCCGCCTGGAACGTCGGCGAGCTGGATAAAATGGCGCTGGCACCGTGCCACGCGTTCTTCCAGTTCTATGTGGCGGATGGAAAACTCTCCTGCCAGCTCTATCAGCGCTCCTGTGACGTGTTCCTCGGCCTGCCGTTTAACATTGCCAGCTATGCGCTGTTAGTTCACATGATGGCGCAGCAGTGTGACCTGGAAGTGGGCGATTTCGTCTGGACCGGTGGGGATACCCATCTCTACAGCAACCATATGGAACAGACGCATCTCCAGCTGACCCGCGAACCGCGTGCGCTGCCGAAGCTGATTATCAAACGCAAACCGGCATCAATATTCGATTACCGCTTTGATGATTTCGAGATTGAGGGCTACGACCCGCACCCGGGCATCAAAGCGCCCGTCGCGATCTGATGCGATAAAGCCTGACACAACCGGTGCTGTTTAGCGCCGGTTTTTTTTCGCCTGTCTCCCGTTTCCCGAAGCGCTATCCAGAAAGCCTGCAACGCGCTGCAACTCTCCCACTTCTCCGGATGACGTCTCGTAAAACGAGGATCCGATACTCGTCATGTCCACGGCGCTTCGCCACACTCCCGGTATGAAAAAAGAGAACGGTTTTACGCTTATCGAAACGCTGGTCGCCGTTTCGCTTGTCGTCATCCTTAGCGCCTCGGGCCTGTACGGCTGGGACAGCTGGCAACGGCAACAGCGGTTGTGGCAAACCGCCAGCCAGGTGCGAGATTACCTTCTGTTTCTGCGCAACCATGCCAACCGCCACAACCGCGACCATCAAATTACCCGTCAGCGGATGGGGGACCGGGACTGTCTGGCGAGCTCTGCCGTGCAAGGCTGTGAAAAGGACAGTCCCTTTGTGCTGATTCCACTCTGGCCTGAGGTCACGATCGGCGAGGTCACGCCGTCCCTCGGGTTCTACGGATTACGGGATACGGCATGGGCGGGGCGGATACGCGTTCAAAGCCGTGCTGGAGAATGGTTGATTATGGTCTCAAATGGAGGACGCATCAGGATGTGTCAGGTCTCTGAGGGAGGTTCATGTTGATGAGGCAGCGCGGTTTCTCACTGACAGAAGTGTTGATTGCCACGGCGATGAGCAGCCTTTTGCTGATAAGCGCATCGCGTTTTTTACCCGGGCTACAGCGGGCCGTATTACTGCAATCCGGCCAGCGAGAGCTGGAAGAAGAGGTCTGGCAACACCTGTTCGCCCTCGGCAAACAGCTTCAGCGTGCGGGGTACTGCGCGGGAAATTGCCAGGGACAGGCGCTGGCGATCGGCAGGCAGGGGAGCTGCATCATTGTGCGGTGGGATGCCAACAGTAACGGTCGCTGGGATAGCAGCACATCAGAAAATGATAGCACCGGTTTTCGTCTGGAATCGGGGGCGCTGGAAACCCTGCGTGGCGCGGCGTCGTGTGAAGGAAAAGGGTGGGAAAAGCTCACGGACCCGGACAGGCTTGCGATCGCGCATTTTGTCGTGAGGAAAGTGGAACATGCCGGTTTTGCGCCAGAGGTAATTATCGAACTGGCCGCGAGGCGTAAAGGCGATAAAGGGGAACCCTGGCAGGCGTTGTATACGGTCACGGGGTACAACCTGTGAGCCGTCAACGCGGGATGTCTTCGCTGGCGCTGGTTCTGCTTTTATTGGTGCTCGGTACCCTGATCCTGACGGGGCTAAACCAGCAGGTCACAACGTTCAGTGCGCTCGTTGGCGGTGAGAGCCGCTCGCTTCAGCAGCAGGCGACGGTACAGTCCGCGCTTGAGTGGGGACGTGTTCAGCGCTGGGCGCCAGAGCTACAAATCCAGTGCAAAAAGGCATCGACATGGCGAGTGTGTTTGCGTCAACTGAGTGAGGCGCGTGTACTACTGACAGCCGGCGGTAACGACCTGCTGCTCTGGCGTGCAGGGGAGATCGTCGACGGGAACGTGCGCTTTTCGCCTCACGGCTGGAGCGATTTTTGTCCCCTTAAGGAGAGCGCGTTATGTCAGCTGCCGTGAGCAGAGAAAAAGGGTTTAGCATGGTTGAGGTCCTGCTGGCGATGATGCTGCTGCTGGTGGTCGTGACCGCACTGTCGGGGTATCACCGGGCACTGGCGGCGCGGTTCACCGCATTTAATCAGTATCGCCAGCTCTGGCACCATGCCTGGAACCAGTCTCAGCTCTCAACAAATGTTCTTCCTGCAGGCTGGCAGGCCCGTCGGGGGCAGACAACGCTCGCAGGATGTGTCAGCATCACGGTTACACTTATTTCTCCTCTGGGGCGGCGCGGTGAGTTAACGCGTCTGCATTGCCCGGTTAGCCAGTAGTCGGGAGCGTCTATGTTAAGGGTCTACCACTCAAATCGTCTGGATGTGCTGGAAGCACTGATGGAGTTTATCGTTGAGCGCGAGCGGCTTGACGATCCTTTTGAGCCTGAAATGGTGCTGGTGCAGAGCACCGGTATGGCACAGTGGCTGCAAATGTCGCTTTCCCGCAAGTTTGGCATTGCCGCGAATATTGATTTTCCGCTGCCTGCGAGCTTTATCTGGGAGATGTTTGTCCGCGTGTTGCCGGATATCCCGGAGCAGAGCGCGTTCAACAAGCAGGCCATGAGCTGGAAGCTGATGGCGCTGCTGCCGGAAATGCTGCAGCACGATGAATTTGCCATGCTGCGTCACTACCTCAATGACGATACCGACAAGCGCAAGCTGTTCCAACTGGCGTCGCGCACCGCCGATCTCTACGACCAATACCTTGTTTATCGCTCTGACTGGTTAATTCGTTGGGAAGCGGGCGAGTTGGTTGAAGGCCTGCCGGAGGCGCAAATATGGCAGGCCCCGCTGTGGAAAGCCCTGGTAGAGCATACGGAGAAACTGGGCCAGCCTAAGTGGCACCGTGCCAATCTCTACGATCGGTTTATCTCGATACTTGAAAATGCGTCGGAGCGCCCGGCCCGACTGCCGTCACGCGTATTTATCTGCGGAATATCCGCATTACCCCCTGTCTATCTGAAAGCGTTGAATGCGCTGGGTAAACATATTGATATCCATATTTTGTTTACCAACCCTTGCCGACAGTACTGGGGGGATATCCTCGACGAACGCTGGCTGGCGCGGCTGGTGACCCGCCAACGAAAACGCCTTTTTGAAGAACGATCCATCCCGCTGTTTAAAGACGGCTCGACTGCCGGGCAGCTTTTCGATGAAGACGGTATTCAGAACCTGCCCAATCCGCTGCTTGCCTCATGGGGGAAGCTGGGGCGTGACTACATTCACATGCTTTCAGACATCACTTCCTCAGGTGAAGGTGACGTGGATGCCTTTGTTGAGATCGCCCCGGACAGCCTGCTGCATAATATCCAGTTAGATATTCTGGATCTGGAAAACCGTGCTGTCATGGGCGTGACGGCGAACGAGTTCGAACGCAGCGACAATAAGCGAAAACTGGATCCTGACGATCGCAGTATCACGATCCACGTTTGTCACAGCCCGCAGCGTGAGGTCGAAGTGCTTCACGACCAGCTGCTGGCGATGCTGCAGGAAGATCCCGACCTGACGCCACGCGATATCGTGGTGATGGTGGCGGATATCGACAGCTACAGTCCCTTTATTCAGGCCGTTTTTGGCAGCGCGACGGGCGAGCGATACCTGCCTTACGCGATATCTGACCGTCGTGCCCGCCAGTCGCATCCGGTATTACAGGCGTTTATCACTCTCCTGTCACTGCCGGATAGCCGGTTTATCTCCGAAGATGTCCTGGCGTTGCTGGATGTTCCCGTGCTGGCCGCACGCTTCAACATCAATGAAGAGGGCCTGCGCTACCTTCGTCAGTGGGTTAACGAGTCTGGCGTACGCTGGGGGATCGATGACGATAACGTTCAGGAATTCGAGCTTCCCCCTACCGGGCAGCACACCTGGCGATTTGGCCTGACGCGTATGCTGTTGGGCTATGCCATGGAAAGCAGCCAGGGCGAGTGGAATGAGGTGCTGCCTTACGATGAGTCCAGCGGGTTAATTGCTGAACTGGTGGGGCATTTAGCATCGCTATTAATGCAGCTTAACCGCTGGCGATATGCGCTGTTGCAGCCGCGTCCACTTGAAGAATGGCTCCCGGTCTGCAGGGCGTTACTCAATGATTTCTTCCTGCCGGACAATGACACCGAAGCGGCGATGGCGCTCATTGAAACCCAGTGGCAGGCTATCATCGACGAAGGCGTGAATTCTCATTACCACGAGGCCATCCCGCTGTCGCTGTTGCGGGATGAGCTGACGCAGCGGCTTGACCAGGAGCGAATCAGCCAGCGTTTCCTGGCGGGTCCTGTCAATATCTGCACCCTGATGCCCATGCGTTCTATCCCGTTCAGGGTGGTCTGCCTGCTTGGCATGAACGACGGTGTGTATCCGCGCGCGCTGCCGCCGCTGGGGTTCGATTTGATGAGCGCAAACCCAAAACGGGGCGATCGTAGCCGCCGTGATGATGACCGCTACCTCTTCCTGGAAGCGCTCATTTCCGCGCAGAGTAAGCTCTATATCAGCTATATCGGTCGTTCCATTCAGGACAACAGCGAGCGTTTCCCCTCCGTTCTGGTGCAGGAGCTGGTGGACTATATCGGCCAGAGCCACTACCTGCCGGGAGATGAGGAGCGCAACTGTGATGAGAGCGAGCAGAGGGTGAAAGCCCATATCACCTGTTTCCACAGCCGCATGCCGTTTGACCCGGTGAACTATATTGCCAGCGAGCGCCAGAGCTACGCCCTTGAGTGGTTGCCGGCGGCGAAAAAGGAAGGGAATGCGCATACCGATTTCATTCAGGAACTTGCCCCGCGCCCTATCGACACACTGACCTTCGAGCAGCTTCAGCGGTTTTGGGCGCATCCGGTGCGCGCCTTTTTCCAGCAACGACTGCAGGTCAACTTCCGCTCTGAAGAGAGCGAAATTCCTGAGGCAGAGCCGTTTACGCTGGAAGGTCTGGAGCGCTATCAGTTAAATCTGCAGCTGCTGAACGCGCTGGTTGAAGAGGAAGATGCCGACAAACTTTACCGCCGCTACCGTGCTGCAGGTCAGCTGCCCTACGGAGCGTTTGGGGAGATCGTCTGGGAGGCGCAGTGTCAGGAGATGACCGCCCTGGCAGAGCGCGTACGAGCGTGCCGACAGCCAGGGAAAAGTATTGAAATCGATCTCAACTGCAACGGGGTACAGCTCACGGGCTGGTTAACCCAGGTTCAGCCGGATGGGCTGCTGCGCTGGCGGCCCTCTATGCTCAGCGTTTCTCAGGGTTTGCAACTCTGGCTCGAACATCTTGTCTACAGTGCGGGAGGGCATAAAGGTGAAAGCCGGATTTTCGTGCGCAAAGAGGGCGAGTGGCGCTTCCCGCCGATGGAAGCCGAGCAGGCGTTAGGGTATCTCTCTTTGTACATTGAGGGCTACCGCCAGGGAATGAACAAACCGCTCCTGTTACTGCCGGAAAGTGGCGGCGCCTGGATAAAAGCCTGTTATGACGCACAGAATGATGCGATGTTAACGGATGAGGCTTCGTTGCAGAAAGCACGCAGCAAATTTATGCAGGCCTACGAAGGAAACATGATGGTGCGGGGCGAAGGGGATGATGTCTGGTATCAGCGTTTGTGGCGAACGCTCGAACCAGAATACCTGGAGGCTATCACGGAAGAGGCGCAGCGCTACCTGCTGCCGTTGTTTAAATTTAATCAGTCCTGAGCGCTGTATAAAAATTGCGCAGATAAGGGTGTTCATTTATGATGCATTTCTTATCACGGACTGATGTACCCAAAGAAAGAGATGTTGGCGTGTCCAGCACGCAGTTTGTTAATGATGTAGCCGTGATAAAGAGGTCGTAATGCCAGGCAGCACCTTGTTTAAAGCGTTTGTTTTGTTTATTGCCCTTTGGGCGCCCGTCACTCACGCAGACTCCGGTTGGCAACCCGTTCAGGAAACTATCCGTAAGAGCGAAAAGGATACCCGTCAATATCAGGCTATTCGCCTTGATAACGGGATGACCGTGCTGCTGGTTTCCGACCCGCAGGCGGTGAAATCCCTGTCGGCATTAGTGGTGCCGGTTGGGTCGCTGGAAGATCCTGACGCTCATCCTGGGCTTGCACACTATCTGGAACATATGACGCTGATGGGGTCAAAAAAATACCCGCAGCCAGATAGCCTGTCCGAATTTCTGAAGATGCATGGCGGCAGCCACAATGCCAGTACGGCGCCGTACCGCACCGCCTTTTATCTCGAAGTCGAAAATGATGCGCTGGAAGGGGCGGTCGATCGCCTCGCTGATTCCATCGCCGCGCCGTTGCTGGATAAAAAATACGCCGAGCGTGAACGCAATGCGGTGAATGCCGAGCTGACCATGGCCCGCACCCGAGACGGTATGCGCATGGCGCAGGTCAGCGCCGAAACCATCAACCCTGCGCACCCGGGCTCGCGCTTCTCCGGGGGTAACCTGGAAACCTTGAGCGACAAACCGAACAGCCCGGTGCTGGATGCCCTGCACGCGTTTCGCGATAAATACTACTCCGCCAACCTGATGAAGGCGGTCATCTACAGCAATAAACCGTTGCCAGAGCTGGCAGCCATGGCGGCCAAAACCTTTGGCCGGGTGCCGAATAAAAATATCGACCTGCCGCAAATCACCGTTCCGGTGGTCACGGATGCGCAAAAAGGCATCGTGATCCACTACGTTCCTGCTATGCCGCGCAAAGTGCTGCGCGTGGAATTCCGCATTGATAACAACACGGCACAGTTTCGCAGTAAAACCGATGAGCTGGTCACCTACCTGATTGGTAATCGTAGCCCGGGTACGCTGTCTGACTGGCTGCAAAAGCAGGGGCTGGCGGAAGGCATTCGCGCCGACTCCGATCCGGTTGTGAACGGCAATAGCGGCGTGCTGGCGATCTCCGCGACGCTGACCGACAAAGGACAGGCCAACCGCGATGAAGTCGTGGCGGCTATCTTTAGCTACCTCGCTTTGCTGCGCGAGAAAGGCGTCGATAAGCGCTATTTTGATGAACTCGCGCACGTGCTGGATCTCGATTTCCGTTACCCGTCCATCACCCGCGACATGGACTATGTGGAGTGGCTGGCGGATACCATGATCCGCGTGCCGGTGGAACATACTCTCGACGCGGTGAATATTGCCGACCGGTACGATGCCGGGGCGGTAAAAGCTCGCCTGGCGATGATGACGCCGGAGAATGCCCGCATCTGGTACATCAGCCCGAACGAACCGCATAACAAGACGGCGTATTTTGTCGATGCCCCTTATCAGGTGGATAAAATCAGCGCTCAGACCTTCGCCGACTGGCAGAAAAAGGCCGGGGAGATTGCGTTGAAGCTGCCGGAGCTGAACCCCTATATTCCGGATGACTTCTCGCTGATCAAAACGACGAAAGATTACCCGCACCCGGAGCTCATTATTGATGAGCCCACGCTGCGCGTCGTGTATACCCCAAGCCGCTATTTCGCCAGTGAGCCTAAAGCCGATGTCAGCGTGGTGCTGCGTAACCCGAAAGCCATGAACAGCGCCAAAAATCAGGTGATGTTCGCGCTCAATGACTATCTCGCCGGTATCGCGCTCGATCAGCTCAGCAACCAGGCCGCCGTGGGCGGGATCAGCTTCTCCACCAACGCCAATAACGGTTTGATGCTTAATGCAAACGGCTATACCCAGCGCTTGCCTCAGCTGTTCCAGGCTCTGCTGGAGGGCTACTTCAGCTACACGCCGACGGAGGAGCAGCTTGAGCAGGCTAAATCCTGGTATGCCCAGATGATGGATTCTGCCGAGAAGGGCAAGGCTTACGATCTGGCGCTTATGCCGGCGCAAATGCTGTCGCAGGTTCCTTATTTCCAGCGTGAGGATCGCCGCGCGCTGCTGCCTTCCATCTCCTTAAAAGACGTGCTCGCGTACCGCGATGCGCTGAAAACCAACACGCGTCCGGAGTTCCTGATCGTCGGCAACATGAGTGAGGAGCAGGCCAAAACCCTGGCGGAGAATGTTCGCACTCAGCTCGGCTCTAAAGGCGACGAGTGGTGCCGCAACCAGGACGTGCTGGTTGAGAAAAAACAGAATGTGATTTTTGAAAAGGCGGGCAACAGCACGGATTCCGCGCTGGCCGCGGTCTTTGTGCCAACGGGCTATGATGAATTCGCCAGTTCAGCGCAGAGCGCCGTGCTGGGACAGATTATTCAGCCGTGGTTCTATAACCAGTTACGCACAGAGGAGCAGCTTGGCTACGCGGTGTTTGCCTTCTCCATGAACGTCGGTCGTCAGTGGGGGCTGGGTTTCCTGCTGCAAAGCAGCGATAAACAACCGGCGTATCTCTGGCAGCGTTACCAGGCCTTCTTCCCGCAGGTGGAAGCAAAACTGCGCGCCATGAAGCCGGAAGAGTTTGCCCAGATCCAGCAGGCCGTCATCGCGCAGGTGATGCAGCCGCCGCAGACGCTGGGTGAAGAAGCCTCGCAACTGAGCAAAGATTTCGATCGCGGTAATCTGAAATTTGATTCGCGTGATAAAGTAGTGGCCGAGATAAAACAGCTGACGCCGCAGAAGGTTGCCGACTTCTTCCATCAGGCGGTTATTAAGCCGCAGGGAATAACCATCCTGTCTCAGGTTTCCGGTAGCCAGAACGGGAAAACGGAGTACGTAAACCCGAAAGGCTGGAAAGTCTGGAAGAGCGTCAGCGCGCTGCAGCAATCTATGCCCTGGAGTAAGAAAGAATGACCGATACCGCTGAGTCCCTTGATCCCTTACGTTTACCTCTGCAGGGTGAACGATTGATTGAAGCCTCAGCGGGAACGGGAAAAACCTTCACCATTGCCGCCCTCTATCTGCGCCTGCTGTTAGGGCTTGGCGGCAACGCTGCTTTTCCACGTCCTTTGAGCGTGGAAGAGCTGCTGGTGGTCACCTTCACCGAGGCCGCTACCGCAGAGCTGCGGGGCCGTATTCGTACCAACATCCACGAGCTGCGCATTGCCTGTCTGCGTCAGAGCACGGATAACCCCCTCTACGCCAGCCTTCTGGAAGAGATTGCCGATAAGCAGCAGGCCGCCCAGTGGCTGCTGCTCGCTGAACGGCAGATGGATGAAGCGTCCGTCTTTACCATTCACGGTTTTTGCCAGCGCATGCTGAGCCTGAATGCGTTCGAGTCCGGTATGCTGTTCGAACAGCAGCTCATTGAAGATGAGTCCGTGCTTCGCTATCAGGCCTGCGCGGATTTCTGGCGTCGCCACTGCTACCCCTTACAGCGTGATATCGCCGAAGCGGTACATGCGCTCTGGAAAGGCCCGGAAGCGCTGCTGCGCGCGATCGATCGTTATCTGCAGGGGGAAGCGCCGGTCATTAAATCCCCGCCGCCGGCAGATGAAACTCTGGCCTCACGGCATGAAAAAATCATCGCGAAAATTGCGGATATCAAGCAAAAATGGATGGAGTCAGTCGGCGAGATTGACGCCATTATCGAAAATTCCGGGATTGACCGTCGCAAGTTCAACCGTGGCAATCAGGGAAAATGGATCGATAAGATCAGCGCCTGGGCGCAGGAAGAGACGCGAGGCTATCAGCTCCCGGACGCGCTGGAGAAATTCTCCCAACGTTTCCTGGCTGAGCGGACCAAAACCGACGGCATTGTGCCTGAGCATCCCCTGTTTGTGGCGATTGAAACCCTGCTGGCGGAGCCTCTCACGCTCAACGATCTGATGATCACCCGCGCCATGACCGAAATTCGTGAAGCCGTGGCGCGCGAGAAACGCCGCCGGGGTGAACTGGGTTTCGACGATATGCTGAGCCGCCTGGATGCGGCGCTGTGCAGTGAAAATGGCGAAGCGCTTGCCGCCGCGATTCGCACCCGCTTCCCGGTCGCGATGATTGACGAATTTCAGGACACCGACCCTCAGCAGTACCGCATTTTCCGCCGTATCTGGCGCCAGCAGCCCGACACCGCGCTGTTGTTAATCGGCGATCCGAAACAGGCCATCTACGCCTTCCGCGGTGCGGATATTTTCACCTATATGAAGGCTCGCAGCGAGGTTGATGCGCACTACACGCTCGATACTAACTGGCGCTCCTCTCCCGGCATGGTGGAAAGCGTCAACGCGTTGTTTAGCCGTATGGATACGGCGTTTATGTTCCGGGAGATCCCGTTTCAGCCGGTAAAATTTGCCCCGAAAAATGCCTCGCTGCGCTTCGAGTTTAACGGCGTGACGCAGCCTGCCATGAACTTCTGGCTGCTGGATGGGGAAGGCTGTGGCGTTGCCGACTATCAAAATGCCATGGCCCAGCACTGTGCCGCGCAAATCCGTGACTGGCTCAGTGCCGGGGCGCGGGGCGAGGCGCTGCTGTGGAAGGGGGATAACCCCACCCCGGTAAAGGCATCGGATATTACGGTGCTGGTGCGCAGCCGTCAGGAGGCCGCATTCATCCGCGACGCCCTGACGTTACTGAATATCCCCTCCGTCTACCTCTCGAACCGTGACAGCATCTTTGAAACGCTTGAGGCGCAGGAGATGTTATGGCTGCTGCAGGCCGTGCTGGCCCCGGAGCGGGAAAGCACGCTGCGCAGCGCATTAGCCAGCGCGATGCTCGGACTGAACGCGCGCGATATTGATACCCTCAACAATGACGAAGCCGCGTGGGATGCTGTGGTGGAGGAATTTGTCCACTACCGGGAAAGATGGCAGAAGCGCGGCGTGATGGCGATGGTGCGCGAGCTCATGGCTCAGCGCCACATTGCGGAGAATATGCTGGCTACCGCAGGCGGGGAGCGGCGGCTAACTGATATTTTGCACATCAGCGAACTCTTGCAGGAAGCGGGTACGCAGCTGGAGAGCGAGCACGCCCTGGTGCGCTGGCTGGCGCAGCAGATTGCCGATCCGAACAGCAATTCGTCCAGCCAGCAGATGCGCCTCGAGAGTGATAAACATCTGGTGCAGATCGTCACCATCCACAAGTCGAAAGGCCTGGAATATCCGCTGGTCTGGCTGCCGTTTATCGCCAATTACCGCGTGCAGGATCAGGCTTTTTACCACGATCGCGAGTCTTTTGAGGCGGTGCTCGATCTCAGCAACGCGGAGTCCAGCGTTGAGCTGGCAGAGGCCGAACGTCTGGCGGAAGATTTACGCCTGCTCTATGTGGCGCTAACCCGCTCGGTCTGGCACTGCAGCCTGGGTGTTGCGCCGCTGTTCCGGCGTCGGGGCGAAAAGAGCGGGGAGAGCGATTTTCATCTGAGCGCGCTGGGGCGGCTTATTCAGCAGGGTGAACCCAAAGACGCGGCGGGCCTGCGCCAGTGCATCGAATCCCTTTGCTCTGAGCATGTTGCCCTGCATATTCCTTCGCTGCCCGACAACAGCCGCTGGCACATGCCGGAGCCGCACAAGTCAGATCTCCATGCCCGTCGGGTGGTACGCACGATTGCCGACGACTGGCGCGTTACCAGCTACTCCGGCTTACAGCAGCACGGGCAGAGTATTGCGCAGGATCTGATGCCAAAACTGGACGTGGATGCCGCAGGCGCCGGTAGCGTACCCGTTGAGCCGGTGCTGACGCCGCACCAGTTCCCGCGCGGCGCCTCGCCGGGCACGTTTTTGCACAGCCTGTTTGAAGAACTGGATTTTACCCAGCCGGTTTCCGAAGAGTGGGTGCTACAGATGTTACAGAGCGGTGGTTACGACGCGCAATGGCAGCCGGTTCTCACCGACTGGATCCGCGCGGTTCTGCATGCTCCGCTCACCGCGCAGGGGATCTCGCTTAGCCAGTTGACCGCCAAAGATAAGCAGGTGGAGATGGAGTTTTACCTCCCCATCGCCAGCCCGCTCAGGGCCGAGGCGCTTGATGCGTTGATCCGCGAGTACGATCCGTTATCCGCCGGATGCCCGCCGCTGAACTTCCGCCAGGTGCAGGGGATGCTAAAAGGCTTTATCGACCTTGTTTTCCGCCACGACGGGCGCTACTACCTGCTGGATTACAAATCGAACTGGCTGGGCGAAAACAGCGAAGCCTATACCCAACAGGCGATGGCGTCGGCTATGCAACTGCATCGCTACGATCTGCAGTACCAGCTTTATACCCTGGCGCTGCACCGTTACCTGCGCCATCGTATTGCCGATTACCGTTACGACGCGCATTTTGGCGGCGTGATTTACCTGTTCCTGCGCGGCGTGGATGCCAACGACCCGCGTTCCGGCGTCTTTAGCACGCGTCCGGCTGTGGAGCTGATTGAAAAAATGGATAACCTGTTTGCTGCAGGCACGGAGGAGGTGGCATGACGATGCAGGCGCTACTGCTGGACGCGGTTGAACAACGATTACTGCGCCACCTGGACGTGCAGTTTGCCATGATGGTGGCAGGCGAGGAGCCTGCCGTCATGCTTGCCGCCGCTATTCTGAGCAAAGACGCGGGGGAGGGGCACGTATGTCTGCCGCTGTCGCGTCTGGCGGTGGATGAGAAAATGCCTCCGGCTTTACAGTCGTGTTTCGCGCTGCTGGGTGATGCCGTGGACTGGCAGGCGATACTACGCCGTTCGCCTGCCGTGAGCGGAGCCGATACCGGGACGCCAATGATTCTGGTCGGCGAGCGTTTGTATCTTAACCGGCTGTGGCGTAACGAACTGACGGTGGCGCGCTTTTTCAGCGAGACCAACGCCCCGCTTCCCTGCGATGAAACGCGCCTCCGGCAAACGCTGGATACGCTGTTTTCCTCTGACGAGGCGACAGACTGGCAGAAAGTGGCGGCTGCCGTGGCCTTAACGCGTCGGATCTCGGTGATTTCTGGCGGTCCGGGCACCGGGAAAACGACCACCGTGGCAAAACTGCTTGCCGCACTGATTCAGCTCTCGGGTGCGCAAAAGTGCCGTATTCGCCTGGCGGCCCCCACCGGTAAAGCGGCGGCGCGTCTGACGGAGTCGTTGGGCGGCGCACTGCAAAAGCTGCCGTTAACCGGGGATCAGCTTGCGCTTTTCCCCAATGAAGCCAGCACGCTGCACCGGTTGCTTGGCGCACAGCCAGGCAGCCAGCGTCTGCGCTATCATGCCGGTAATCCCCTGCACCTGGATGTGCTGGTGGTGGATGAGGCGTCGATGATTGACCTGACGATGATGTCGCGTTTGATTGATGCGCTACCGCCGCACGCGCGCGTCATTTTTCTCGGCGATCGTGACCAGCTTGCCTCCGTGGAGGCGGGGGCCGTACTGGGCGATATCTGCACCTATGCCAGCCTGGGGTATACCGCTGAACGCGCCCAGGAGCTCGCCCGTCTCACCGGATGTACGCTCACCTCTGAAAGCCACTCGCTTGCGGGCGCGCTGCGCGACAGCCTGTGTCTGCTGCAGAAAAGCTACCGTTTCGGCAGCGACTCCGGCATCGGCCAGCTTGCGGCGGCCGTAAACCGGGGAGACAGGCACGCCACCTCCGCGGTGTTTGCCGGAACCTTTACGGATATTGAGAAAAAATCGCTGGAAAGCGGGGAGGCGTATCAGGCGATGCTGGATGATGCCCTGCAGGGGTATCAGCACTTTCTGACGGGGGTACAACAGCAGCGTCCGCCGGAGCAGGTCATTGCCGCGTTTGGTGAATATCAGCTGCTCTGTGCACTGAGGGAAGGTCCCTTTGGTGTCCGGGGTCTTAACGACAGGCTGGAACAGTTGCTGGCGCAAAAACGCAAAATTAACCGTACCCCGCACTCGCGCTGGTATGAAGGGCGACCGGTGATGATCTCCCGTAACGACAGCGCGCTGGGGTTGTTTAACGGGGATATCGGGATTGCGCTCGACTGCGGCCAGGGCCTGCGCGTCTGGTTCCAGATGCCGGACGGCAGCGTGAAGTCTTTCCAGCCCAGCCGTTTGCCCGAGCATGAAACCGCCTGGGCGATGACGGTGCATAAATCCCAGGGCTCCGAGTTTATCCACGCGGCGCTGGTCCTGCCCACGCAGCTTTCCCCCGTCATTACCCGCGAGCTGATCTATACCGCCATTACGCGCGCGCGTCAGCGCCTGTCACTGTATACGGATGAACGCGTGCTGGTGCAGGCGATTGCCACCCGCACGGAACGCCGAAGCGGGCTGGGCGCGATATTTGAGTCCCTCTGAACGAACGCCCTCGCCGGACGGTGAGGGCGTCATATCATCCCAGGTCTGCCATCAGCACTTTTGAACGGCGCTGATAGTTGTACATCTCTTTCTTCGTTTCCGGCAGGGAGTCAATATCCACCGGCGTGAACCCGCGCTCCTGGAACCAGTGAATGCTGCGCGTCGTCAGGACGAACAGCTTGCTCAGCCCCATCTGGCGCGCCTGTGCCGCCACGCGCTCAAGCAGCATTTCACCGCGTGAAGAGCTGCGGTAATCAGGATGCACCGCCACGCAGGCCATTTCACCGATCTTCTCTTCCGGGAACGGATAGAGCGCGGCGCAGGCGATGGTCAGGTTATCGCGCTGAATAATGGTGAATTTGTCGATCTCCATCTCCAGCTGCTCGCGTGAACGACGCACCAGAATACCCTGCTGTTCCAGCGGGCGGATCAGTTCCAGAATACCGCCGATATCGTTGATGGTGGCGCGGCGTATCTGCTCCGCGCTCTCCATGACAATCTGCGTACCAATACCGTCGCGGGAGAACAACTCCTGCAGCAGGGCGCCATCTTCCTGATAGCTGATCAGGTGGCTACGGCGCACGCCGCTGCGGCAGGCCTTCACGGCGCCACGCAGGAAGCGGACGGTGCCGGAGTAGTAATCGCCTTCGGCTTCCAGCGCCTCCACGCGGGCCTGGGCTTCATTCGGGAAGAGTTCCGGCACGATCGTTCCTTCATCGTTCACGACGCCCTGGGAGGAGCAGAACCCAATCATTTTTTCCGCCTTCAGCTTGATCGCCAGCTGCGTGGCGATCTCTTCTGAGGTGAGGTTAAAGCTTTCGCCGGTCACCGAAACGGCGACCGGGCCCATCAGGACGATGGCTCCGCTGTCCAGCTGGCGGTGTATGGCTTCTTCATCAATACGACGAATGCGGCCGCTGTGGCAGTAATCCACGCCATCGTCCACGCCGAGCGGCTGGGCAATGATGAAGTTGCCGCTCACGACGTTGATATGCGCGCCCTGCAGCGGCGTGTTGTTCAGGCTCATGGACAGGCGAGCGGTAATATCCAGCTGCAGCAGGCCTGCCGCCTGCTTCACCAGCTCAAGGGTTTTGGCATCGGTGACGCGGGTATGTTTGTGGTAAATCGGCTCATGGTGGTGAGCGGCCAGGTTGGCGTCGATCTGTGGGCGCGCGCCATAGACCACCACCAGGCGGATCCCCAGGCTGTGCAGCAGGCCAATGTCATTGACGATGCTGGAAAAATTTTCATGCTCAATGGCTTCGCCGCCAAGCATGATGACAAACGTTTTTCCCCGATGGGCGTTGATATAGGGAACAGAATGGCGGAATCCCTGGACCAGTTCGGTTCTACGTTCCTTCACCATGGCACAACCCTTAATGAATGTTTATTCGTAATTTCTGTATTTTTATTCGATTGTGGCCGCGTGTGCAAGCGCAAATTTTCCGCGACCCACAGAAAATGATAAGTAATCCGTGCGTTAGCGTATGATTGTTTACCCTTTTATAGATGACAGTTTATGCGTCATTCGTTAAAGTTTTCGGTCAATCTGGACATTTTGTATATCAATCAGTGTTCTTGCTCGGGAGAAGCATGTCGGGATCCAATTCAGCAATAAGCCGCCGCCGTTTGTTAAAAGGGGCCGGGGCAATGTGGTTGCTTAGCGTCAGTCAGGTCGGTCTTGCCGCCACCAGTCAGGTCGTGGCGGTGCGCGTCTGGCCATCGTCGACCTATACGCGCGTGACGGTCGAATCCAATCGCGTGCTGAAATATAAGCAATTTGCCCTCAGCAACCCGGAACGTGTGGTGGTGGATCTCGAAGGCGTTAACCTCAACTCCGTGCTGAAAGGGATGGCGGCGCAGATCCGCGGCGACGATCCGTTTATTAAATCGGCGCGCGTCGGGCAGTTCGATCCGCAAACCGTGCGCATGGTGTTTGAACTGAAGCAGAACGTGAAGCCGCAGCTGTTTGCCCTGGCGCCTGTCGCGACGTTCAAAGAGCGCCTGGTCATGGATCTCTACCCGGCCAATGCGACGGATATTCAGGATCCGCTTCTCGCTCTGCTGGAGGACTACAACAAGGGCGATCTGCAGCGTCAGGTTCCGCCGGCGCAAAGCGGTCCGCAGCCGGGGAAAGCAGGGCGCGATCGTCCGATTGTGATCATGCTCGATCCAGGCCACGGCGGCGAAGACTCCGGCGCGGTGGGGAAATACCGCACGCGTGAAAAAGACGTGGTTCTGCAAATTGCCCGTCGTCTGAAGGCGTTGATTGATAAAGAAGGCAATATGCGCGCCTATATGACGCGCAATGAAGACGTCTTTATTCCGCTGAAGGTCCGGGTGGCGAAAGCGCAGAAGCAGCGCGCAGATTTGTTCGTCTCGATCCATGCGGATGCGTTTACCAGCCGTCAGCCAAGCGGCTCGTCGGTGTTTGCGCTCTCAACCAAAGGCGCGACCAGTACCGCTGCGCGATACCTGGCGGACACCCAGAACGCCTCGGACCTGATCGGTGGCGTGAGCAAAAGCGGCGATCGCTACGTTGACCACACCATGTTCGATATGGTGCAGTCGTTGACCATTAACGACAGCCTGAAGTTTGGTAAAGCGGTGCTGGGCAAGCTGGGCAACATCAATAAGCTGCATAAGAACAGCGTTGAACAGGCCGGATTTGCAGTACTTAAGGCACCGGACATCCCGTCCATCCTCGTTGAAACCGCGTTTATCAGTAACGTGGAAGAGGAGCGTAAGCTCAAGACGGCAAAATTCCAGCAGGAAGTGGCGGAGTCGATTCTGGCAGGGATTCGTGCGTATTTCTCTGACGGGGCGACGCTGGCGCGGCGCGGGTAGATCTTTTGGCCGGGTTTACGCCCGGCAAATTCACAAACGACAGATACAAAAAAACACCCTTAAGGGTGTTTATTGTTTTAGAAGTGTTGGTTGCGGGGGCCGGATTTGAACCGACGACCTTCGGGTTATGAGCCCGACGAGCTACCAGGCTGCTCCACCCCGCGTCCGTCTTTCTACTCTTGTAGAAGCTTACTTCTTCAAATTTGATTGGTTGCGGGGGCCGGATTTGAACCGACGACCTTCGGGTTATGAGCCCGACGAGCTACCAGGCTGCTCCACCCCGCGTCCGTCTTTCTACTGTCGTAGAAGATACTTCATCAAATTTTAATTGGTTGCGGGGGCCGGATTTGAACCGACGACCTTCGGGTTATGAGCCCGACGAGCTACCAGGCTGCTCCACCCCGCGTCCGTGGATGCGCACTATACTCGGATAGGTTTGTGATGCAACCCCTTTTTCACATTTATCATGATTTTGTATGCAAATTGAACGACATGGCGCTGTTTGGACTATTTTTTGCGCAAAATTTGCCAAAGGGCATGCGATCGCATTTCATTAGCCCTGGCGGTTTGTTATCTTCATCACGCGGAAATGGGCAACTTAAAGACGAGACAGAATGAAAGGACGTTGGGCGAAGTATCTGATGGCGGGCGCAATGGTAGCGATTCTTGCGGCCTGTTCTTCCAAACCGACCGATCGCGGTCAACAGTATAAAGACGGGAAGTTATCCAAGCCTTTCTCTTTAGTTAATCAGCCTGATGCTGTCGGCGCACCGATTAATGCCGGTGATTTCTCCGAGCAGGTCTACCAGATCCGCAACGCGTCACCGCGTTTATATAGCGCACAGAATAACGTTTATAGCGCGGTACAGGACTGGCTGCGGGCGGGCGGCGATACGCGCAACATGCGCCAGTTTGGTATCGACGCCTGGCAGATGGAAGGGGCCGATAATTACGGCAACGTTCAGTTTACCGGCTACTACACCCCGGTTATCCAGGCGCGACACACGCGTCAGGGCGAATTCCAGTATCCTATCTACCGTATGCCGCCAAAACGCGGTCGTCTGCCGTCGCGCGCCGAAATCTACGCCGGTGCGCTGAGTGAAAATTACGTTCTGGCCTACAGCAATTCCCTGATGGATAACTTCATCATGGACGTTCAGGGCAGCGGCTACATTGATTTTGGCGACGGTTCACCGCTTAACTTCTTCAGCTATTCCGGTAAAAACGGCCACGCCTATCGCAGTATTGGCAAGGTGCTGATCGACCGCGGCGAAGTGAAGAAAGAAGACATGTCGATGCAGGCGATCCGCGAGTGGGGCGAAAAGCACAGCGAGGCCGAGGTGCGTGAGCTGCTGGAGCAGAACCCGTCGTTTGTCTTCTTTAAACCGCAAAACTTCGCGCCGGTGAAAGGGGCGAGCGCGGTACCGCTGATTGGCCGTGCGTCGGTAGCATCGGATCGTTCGATTATTCCTGCGGGCACCACGCTGCTGGCAGAGGTCCCGCTGCTGGACAACAATGGCAAGTTCAACGGCCAGTATGAGCTGCGTCTGATGGTGGCGCTGGACGTCGGCGGCGCGATCAAAGGTCAGCACTTCGATATCTATCAGGGCATTGGCCCGGATGCAGGCCACCGCGCAGGCTGGTATAACCACTACGGACGCGTGTGGGTACTGAAGGCCGCACCGGGTGCCGGAAACGTATTCAGCGGCTGATTGTGGTATTCTGAGCGCAATACGGATTACTGTTCAGGGTGAGGAGAACCTCACCCTTTTTACATCTGAGGTGTTATGTCTGTGGTAATCAGCGATGCCTGGCGCCAGCGTTTTGGCGGCACGGCACGTCTCTATGGTGAAAAAGCCCTGCAGCTGTTTGCGGATGCGCATGTCTGCGTCGTGGGCATTGGTGGTGTGGGGTCGTGGGCCGCAGAAGCGCTGGCGAGAACCGGTATTGGCGCAATCACGCTGATTGATATGGATGACGTGTGCGTCACCAACACCAACCGTCAAATCCACGCCCTGCGTGATAACGTCGGCCTGGCAAAATCTGAGGTCATGGCGGAGCGCATCCGTTTGATCAACCCGGAGTGCCGCGTGACGGTGATCGACGACTTTGTGACGGCAGATAACGTCGCGGAGTACATGAGCAAAGGCTACAGCTATGTGATTGACGCCATCGACAGCGTGCGTCCAAAAGCCGCGCTGATCGCCTACTGTCGTCGTTACAAGGTCCCACTGGTGACGACCGGCGGCGCGGGCGGGCAAATCGATCCGACGCAGATCCAGGTGGCCGATCTGGCGAAAACCATTCAGGATCCTCTTGCCGCCAAGCTGCGTGAACGCCTGAAAAGCGACTTTAACGTGGTGAAAAACAGCAAAGGCAAGCTGGGCGTTGACTGCGTGTTCTCGACCGAAGCGCTGGTCTACCCGCAGGCGGATGGCTCCGTGTGTGCGATGAAAAGCACGGCGGAAGGGCCAAAGAGAATGGATTGCGCCTCAGGCTTTGGCGCGGCCACCATGGTGACCGCTTCCTTCGGCTTTGTGGCGGTGTCTCACGCCCTGAAGAAGATGATGGCGAAGGCGGAACGTCAGGCCTGAGCCTGACGGGCGGCGTCCAGTACCGCGTCGCTGAGCGCGATCAACCCCTGACCGCGCGAGGCGCTGAGCTGCGCGCGCAGCCCCAGCTCATCAAATAACGCCAGCGGCGAGTGCGCCAGCAGTTCCGCCGCGCTTTTCCCTTCCACTGCCGTCAACAATACGGCCAGCAGGCCCCGAACGATGCGGCCTTCGCTGTCGCCGAAGAAGTGCAGCTTCTCGCCGGACACGCTTACGCCCAGCCAGACGCGGTTTTCGCAGCCAGCGATCTCTTTCGCCTGCGCCTTGAGATCGTCAGAGAGGGTCGGTAATTGCTTACCAAGAAGAATCAGCTGGCGATATTTATCTTCCCACTGTGAAAGCGGGGCAAAGGTCTGTTTTAACGTCTCTTCAGTGATGACGGTGCCAAACGGATGTCCGGCTAAAGCAGCGTGAGTCATTAATCCACCAGTATTTCAAGCGCGCGGTCAACGGCAGCGACCAGCGCGTCAACATCGCTTTGTGTGTTATAGGGCGCGAACGAGGCACGCAGCGTACCGCTCACGCCGAGCGCCGCCAGCAGCGGCTGCGCGCAGTGCTGCCCGGCGCGCAGGGCGATGCCATACCCGGCCAGCAGCGTCACCATGTCGCTGTGATGCACACCCGTAAAATCAAAGGCGAGCAGGCTTGAGTCCTGAACGCGGAACGAGCGGAAACCCGGGCGCTTCTTCAGTTCTTCCTCTGCCAGCGTCGCCAGTCCCCGGCTCCAGCTTTCAGCCTGAACAACGTCTGTTTCTGCCAGCCACTCCAGCGCCGCGCTTAGGCCAATGACACCCGCCACGTTCGGCGTACCGGCTTCCAGGCGGTAAGGCACATCCTGCGTTTTGAAACCGTCAAAAGTCACTTCGGTGATCATCTTGCCGCCCCCGAGCCACGGCGTCATTTTTGCCAGCAGTTCCGGCTTGCCATACAACGCCCCTATACCGGTTGGTCCATAGAGCTTGTGCCCTGAGAAGGCATAGAAGTCGATATCCAGCGCCTGCACGTCGGCGGGGAAGTGCACCACGCCCTGCGCGCCGTCGACCATCACCACCATCCCGCTGGCATGGGCTATCCGAATAGCCTGAGCCAGGTCCGGGCAACCACCGGTAACGTTGGACATCTGTCCGAGCGCCAGAATGCGGCTGCGGGGGGTAATCAACTCGGGGAGACGGGCCACATCGGGCAGAAGGTCTGCGCCAAGCGGAAGCTTCACCACGCGTGCACCCGTTTGTTCGGCCACCATCAGCCACGGTACCAGGTTGGCGTGATGTTCCGCCTCGCTGACGACGATCTCATCGCCCGGCTGAAGCAGCGGGCGCGCGTAGCACTGGGCCACCATATTGATGGCCTCGGTGGTGCCGCGCGTCCAGACGATGCTCTTCCCGCTTTCGGCATTGATCAGGTGCGCAACCCGATCGCGCGCCGCTTCATAGCGCGCGGTTAATCGCTGCGCTTCGGCAAACTGGCTGCGATGCACGTTCCCGGCGCTCAGGCTGTAGAACTGCTGCGTGGCGTCAATGACCGCCTGTGGCTTGAGGGCGGTGGCGGCACTGTCCAGATAAATACCGGCATCGGCCAGCGCCGGAAACTGTGCGCGGAACTGCGCAGGACTGAAAGCGTTCATGGGATTCCTCATTTCAATATCACGATCGTCGCGCAATTTCAGCGGCAGGGCAAGGAGGTTGATATCTATCGGAATTGTCTGCTTATCCTGATGACCCCAAAAAAGCAGGTTATGCTAAATAGTGTTAGGCGGATGTTTTAGCCTGTTATAAATCGAGGTTTGAATAGCATTAATTGCTAAAGGAGAATAATCATGAATAAGACAGCTGCAATCATCTCTGCCTGTGCGTTTACTTTTGCCCTGAGCGCCTGTTCCGGTAACAACTACGTGATGCACACCAACGATGGTCGTTCCATCGTTTCGGAAGGGAAACCGACAACCGATAACGATACCGGGATGATTTCGTACAAAGATGCTAACGGGAACAAGCAGCAGATCAACCGCACGGACGTGAAAGAGATGAAAGAGATCGAGCATTAACCGATCGCAGGCGAAAAAAAAGCACCGCAAATTGGCGGTGCTACATTAATCACTATGGACAGACAGGGTAAATGTACAGGAAGTGAAAAATTGGTAGCGTTGCTACCGTGGTCTGAATCGCAGACCAATTGCAAACACAACAACACAACATCACAACCGTAAGCCAAAAGCCCTTCAGAACACGCATTCCGAAAAAAGCTCTTCGTTCCGGCTCAGGAAGTGCCGCCACTATAGGTATTTGCTGGTAGTTCCTCAACGGACAAATTATAATGGCTCAGATAAAAAAAACTAATAGGTTAAACGTTGTTTCCTATTTGTTAAATTCCGTTAACATCTAAGCCAGATAACCATGTCAAAGCGATTGCCCCCCCTCAACGCATTACGTGTTTTTGATGCAGCAGCACGTCACCTGAGCTTCACCCGCGCAGCCGATGAGCTTTTTGTGACACAGGCCGCAGTAAGTCACCAAATCAAGTCTCTGGAGGATTTTCTGGGCCTTAAGCTGTTTCGTCGACGCAACCGCTCGTTGCTGTTGACCGAAGAGGGGCAGAGCTATTTTCAGGATATTAAAGAGATTTTTTCGCAGCTCACTGAAGCCACGCGTAAGCTACAGGCCCGCAGTGCAAAAGGTGCCCTGACTGTCAGTTTATTGCCCAGTTTTGCCATTCAGTGGCTGGTGCCAAGACTCTCAAGCTTTAACTCAGCTTATCCGGGGATAGACGTTCGAATCCAGGCCGTGGATCGTCAGGAAGACAAGCTGGCCGATGACGTGGACGTCGCGATTTTTTATGGTCGCGGTAACTGGCCGGGCTTGCGTGTTGAGAAATTATACGCAGAATATCTCCTGCCGGTCTGTTCTCCCCTGCTGTTAACGGGTGACAAGGCGCTGAAGTCCCCCGCTGACCTGGCGCAGCATACGCTTTTACATGATGCCTCTCGACGCGACTGGCAAACTTATACCCGTCAATTAGGTCTTACTCATATAAACGTGCAGCAGGGACCCATCTTTAGCCACAGTGCGATGGTGTTACAGGCTGCCATTCACGGGCAGGGCGTGGCGTTGGCGAACAACGTCATGGCGCAGTCCGAAATCGAGGCAGGTCGCCTGGTCTGCCCTTTTAATGATGTACTGGTCAGCAAGAATGCGTTTTATCTGGTTTGTCATGACAGTCAGGCAGAACTGGGTAAAATAGCCGCCTTCCGGCAGTGGATACTGGCGAAAGCGGCAAGCGAGCAAGAAAAATTCCGCTTCAGGTATGAACAATAACGTTTGTGTGCCGGGCACGCATTAATTCAGGACTTAAACATGACCAGCCGATTCATGCTGATTTTTGCCGCGGTGAGTGGCTTTATTTTTGTTGCACTGGGCGCCTTCGGCGCACATGTCTTAAGCAAGTCGTTGGGCGCTGTAGAGATGGGCTGGATCCAGACCGGCCTTGAATATCAGGCGTTCCATACGCTGGCGATCTTTGGGCTGGCGGTGGCGATGCAGCGCCGTATCAGCATCTGGTTTTACTGGAGCAGCGTCTTCCTGGCGCTGGGCACGGTGCTTTTTAGCGGCAGCCTCTACTGTCTGGCACTTTCGCATTTACGCCTGTGGGCGTTTGTTACACCTGTCGGCGGCGTCAGCTTCCTGGCGGGTTGGGTATTAATGTTTATCGGAGCTATCCGTCTGAAACGCAAGGGCGTTGTTCATGAATAAGGTTGTTTTATATTGTCGCCCGGGGTTTGAGAAAGAGTGCGCCGCGGAAATTACCGATAAAGCGGCGAAGCGCGAAATCTTCGGCTTTGCTCGCGTAAAAGAAAACGCGGGTTACGTGGTTTTTGAATGCTATCAGCCTGAAGATGCGGATAAGCTGGCACGCGAGCTGCCGTTCAGCTCGCTGATCTTTGCGCGCCAGATGTTTGTCGCGGGTGAGTTGCTGAAGGATCTTCCCCCGGAAGACCGCATCACCCCCATTGTCGGCATGCTGCAGGGCGTGGTGGAGAAGGGCGGCGATCTGCGCGTTGAAGTGGCGGATACCAACGAAAGTAAAGAGTTGATGAAATTCTGCCGTAAGTTCACCGTTCCGCTGCGTGCGGCGTTGCGTGATGCGGGCGTGCTGACGAACTACGAAACGCCGAAGCGTCCGGTGGTGCATATCTTCTTTATCGCACCGGGCTGCTGCTATACGGGCTATTCGTACACCACCAACAACTCTCCTTTCTTTATGGGCATCCCGCGTCTGCGCTTTCCGGCCGATGCGCCAAGCCGTTCCACGCTCAAGCTGGAAGAGGCGTTCCACGTCTTTATCCCGGCGGATGAGTGGGATGAGCGTCTGGCAAACGGCATGTACGCCGTCGATCTCGGCGCGTGCCCGGGCGGCTGGACCTATCAGCTGGTGAAACGCAATATGTGGGTATCGTCCGTCGATAACGGTCCGATGGCGCAAAGCCTGATGGACACCGGGCAGGTCACCTGGCTGCGTGAAGACGGCTTCCGCTATCGCCCGAACCGTAACAACATCTCATGGATGGTGTGCGACATGGTTGAGAAACCGGCGAAAGTGGCCGCGCTGATGGCCTCCTGGCTGGTAAACGGCTGGTGTCGCGAGACCATTTTCAACCTCAAGCTGCCGATGAAAAAGCGCTATGAGGAAGTGTCGCAGAACCTGGCCTACATTCAGGAGCAGATGGACGAACACGGGATTAATGTGGAGATCCAGGCGCGTCAGCTGTATCACGACCGCGAAGAGGTGACGGTGCATATTCGTCGCTGGTGGGCGGCCGTAGGCGGGCGTCGCGACGAGCGCTAATACGTGCTTTGTTTTGCCCGGTGGCGCTGCGCTCACCGGGCCTACAAAACCGTGTCGTCGTTTTAACGTTCTAACCTTAACTGCTGTAAATTCCCGTCCAGCTGTAAATCCGTCTGTAGCGTTGCGATTTCCCGGCAGATAAACGCCATCTCTTTATGCGCCTCCAGCTTCTTGCGCCATTTTTCTGGCACCTCATCCAGACGGGCGTAAATGCCTTCCAGACTCTGAAAATCGGTCAGCAACTGCGCGGCGCTCTTCGGCCCAATCCCGGCCACTCCCGGTACTTTAGAACTGCTGATCCCTGCCAGGCCCCAGTAATCCGGCAGTTGCTCAGGCGATACGCCAAATTCGCTGGCAATGAACGGCGCATCCAGCCAGCGTTTTTGAAAATAGTCGCGAATGCGGATAGTGGGGGAGAGCAGCTGGCAGTAGCCTTTGTCCGTTGAAACGATCGTGGCCTGATGCCCGGCACTCGCCACCTTTACGGCCAGGGTGGCCGCGAGATCGTCGGCTTCATTTCCCTGTGCGCCCCAGCAGGGGACGCCCCGCTGTTCAAATGCGGCGCGCAGCATGGGCAATTCGGCGTGAAGATCGTCCGGCATCGGTGCGCGTCCTGCTTTGTAGTCGGGCAGACGCTGGTGCCGCCAGCCCGTATTTCGGGCTTCGTCATCAAATACCGCGACCGCATGGGTGGGTTCACTGTGGCGGATAAGCTGTTCCAGCGCGTGCAGGCAGGTGTCTTTACAAGGCGTCCCCTGTACCGCATGGATACGGCGAATCAGGTTAAGTGCATCGACGATAAGTAAATGAACGGCCACAGATAATCTCCCTTCTATCTAATGCATGAAGGGTAACACTGTCAGCAGCATGAAACTATGAATGGTGGGGAAAACAGGAAGAAGCCTCGCAAAACGAGGCTTCCTGAGAGGCTTAATCGCAGGTTACGATCTTCATCGCCAGGCCGCCGCGAGAGGTTTCGCGGTATTTGGCGTTCATATCTTTACCGGTTTCGTACATGGTCTCGATAACCTTATCGAGACAGACGCGCGGTTCGCTGGTGCGGCGCAGCGCCATACGCGCCGCGTTCACCGCCTTCACGGAGGCAATCGCGTTACGCTCGATACACGGCACCTGTACCTGGCCAGCAACCGGGTCACAGGTCAGCCCCAGGTTGTGTTCCATGCCGATTTCCGCAGCAATGCACACCTGCGCCGGGCTTGCGCCCAAGAGCTCCGCCAGACCCGCTGCCGCCATGGAGCACGCCACGCCGACTTCACCCTGACAGCCCACTTCCGCACCGGAAATGGAGGCGTTCATCTTATATAGAGAACCAATCGCACTGGCCACCAGCAGGTAGCGCGCCAGCGAGTTCGCATTCACTTCACGGATAAACTTGTCGTAGTACGCCAGTACCGCCGGAACGATGCCGCAGGCACCGTTGGTCGGTGCGGTGACCACACGGCCCCCTGCGGCGTTTTCTTCGTTTACCGCCAGGGCAAACATGTTGATCCAGTCCACCACGGCCATCGGGTCCGTTGTCGTTTTGTCGGTGCTCACCAGCATACGGCGCAGCGCTGCCGCACGACGCGGTACGCGAAGCTTGCCCGGCAGAACGCCTTCGGTGGTGATCCCGCGCTCAATACCGCCGCGCATCACATCCCAGACGTTAGCGAAGTGCTGTTCCAGCTCCTCTTTGCTGTGCAGCGCCAGCTCGTTTTTCATCATCAGACCGGAGAGGGAAAGGCCCGTCTCCTGGCAGTGGCGCTGGAGGTCTGCCGCCGTTTTGTACGGATACGGCACCTCGACAGAAGAGGTGTTGGTTTGACCAAAGTGGTCTTCGTCGACGATAAAACCGCCGCCGATAGAGTAATAAGTCTGGCTGTATACCGCTTTGTCGCCGGCCAGCGCGGTGATGCGCATACCGTTTTCGTGCAGCGACAGGTTGTCCGCATGGAAATTCATGCAATGGTCAACCGGGAATTCAACCTCATGCTCGCCGTTCGCCAGCAGCAGGCGCCCGTGGGTGTTCACGTCCTGGATAAAGCCAGGGATCGCATCAATATCAACGGTGTCCGGCAGGTTTCCCGCCAGGCCCATGATAATGGCGATATCGGTGTGGTGGCCTTTCCCGGTCAGGGAAAGCGAGCCGTATACATCGACAACCACGCGGGTGACGTCGTGCAAAATGCCGCGTGCAATCAAGTCATCCGTGAACTGCTTACCGGCTTTCATCGGTCCGACGGTGTGAGAGCTGGAAGGACCAATACCGATTTTGAAAATATCGAATACGCTAATCATGATGCGTCCATTGCTTTCAGTCAGAGAGGAGGGCGTGCGCCGTCCGGGGACGGCGCGGGTGAGAATCAGAACATGGTGTACAGGGAGTAGAAGATCGCAGAGATAGCGATAAGCCCCATGATAACCACAAAGACGTTGCTGACATGACCGCTGTACTTACGCATAGCCGGGACTTTCTGAATCGCGTACATCGGCATCAGGAACAGAATCATCGCGATGACCGGGCCGCCCAGGGTTTCAATCATGCCCAGGATGCTTGGGTTCAGCGTCGCTACCGCCCAGGTGGTGAGCAGCATGAACAGTGCAGTGATTTTGTTCAGCTTGTTGATTTCAATGCTCTTGCCTTTACCGCGCAGAGATTTAATCACCATACCGTTGAAGCCTTCACGTGCGCCCAGGTAGTGGCCCAGGAAGGATTTGGTGATGGCGATCATCGCGATGATCGGTGCCATCCACGCAATCAGCGGTGCGTTAAAGTGGTTCGCCAGGTAAGACAGAATAGAGATGTTCTGCTCTTTCGCTGCCGCCAGGTCCGCCGGGGAGAGGCTCAGTACGCAGCTGAAGACGAAGAACATAACGGTCAGCACCATCATGACGTGAGCGCGTGCCAGAATGCTGGAGCACTTCTTCTCTGCGCCATCACCGTACTCTTCACGTTTCGCCACGGCGAAAGAGGAGATGATAGGAGAGTGGTTGAAGGAGAAGACCATAACCGGGATCGCCAGCCACAGGGTCATCAGCAGGCCGTTACCGGTCGCAGACGCGCTGCTCAGGGACAGGGTTTCCAGCGCTGCACCGTTCCACTGTGGGATCAGGTAGCAGGCCAGCAGCATCAGTGCGGCCACAAACGGGAACACCAGTACGCTCATCGCTTTCACAATCATCTGCTCACCGAAGCGCACGATGGTCATCATGCCGACAATCAGGATCAGAGACAGGATGGCACGCGGTGGTGGCGTCATGTGCAGCTGGTGCAGCATGAAGCTTTCAACGGTGTTGGTGATCGCCACGCTGTAAACCAGCAGGATAGGGTAAATCGCGAAGAAGTAGAGCAGGGTAATCAGTTTACCTGCGCCCACGCCGAAATGCTCTTCAACCACTTCAGTGATGTCTTCACCCGGGTTTTTACCGGACAGCACGAAGCGGGTCAGACCGCGGTGTGCAAAGAAGGTCATCGGGAAAGCAATGATAGCCATAATGATCAGCGGAATCAGACCGCCGACGCCTGCGTTGATAGGAAGGAACAGTACACCAGCGCCGATTGCCGTGCCGTAAAGGCCAAGCATCCACATGGTATCCGTTTTGCGCCAACCACTTCGGGATTCAATCGAAGCAACGGTGCTGGTTTGAGTGGTTTCCATCTGTATCTCCTGGAGGAAGCGAATTGTCAGGTTTTTAGTCAAATCCGATGAAAAAGTGCCTGACGGTAATATGAAATTCGTTCAGTGACGGTTTTTTAATAATTTTTGCCCGTAACTATTGGCGGGCGGAAAGATACATTCTAGTTATGAATCTATCAGTGATCGTGATCCCAAATGCAATAATCCACTTATGATGTGGGCATCTTTAGACCATTTATCTGTTAAAAAAACATCAAAGAGAATTTACGGGCGCGAAGGCTACCACCAACGACATGTGCGCTGAAAGACCGCCCCGTGATATAGGTGTCTTTCGCTGTAAAGAAATGGGTTTTTAGTATTTTCTGGCAGGTAATTTGGATTAAGGCTGATAATTTACGGTTGCAAAATGCAGGTAATCGTTTGCGTATGTGACAACTTTGTAAAAGATATAAGTGATGCCTATGAATTACATCAGGAATAAAAAAAGCCGGGACGCGCAACAGGGCGACCCGGCTTTGATGAGATATCGCTAAGCGTCAGGTGCAGATTTCGTAGCAAGGAATATAGGCTGAGCCCGGCAGCTTCATGCGGTGCTGGGCGACAAAGCCCTGAAGCATGTCATCCATACGGCGCATCATCTCCGGATCGCCGTGGATCTTGTACGGACCGTACTGCTCAATGGCGCGGATACCGACCTCTTTGACGTTGCCCGCCACAATCCCGGAGAAGGCGCGACGCAGATCGGCGGCCAGGACTTCCACCGGCTGATCCGGGTAAAGTTTCAGGTTCGCCATGTTCTCGTGTGAAGGCTCGAACGGGATCTGCAGATCCGGTGCAATGCGGATTGACCAGTTAAAGCTGTAGGCATCCCCGGTATCGCGACGGTTCTCTTTCACCAGCGGCATCGCTTTTTTCATCTGACGCGCCACTTCCGCAGCATCGTCGATGATGATGCGATAGTGACGACGCGCGGCTTCACCCAGCGTGTGCACGATAAACTCGTCCAGCACGCGGAAGTAGTCGGCGCTCTCTTTTGGTCCGGTCAGGATCAGCGGCAGAACCTGATCTTTGTTGGCCGGGTTCATCAGAATACCCAGCAGATAGAGCAGCTCTTCCGCTGTCCCCACGCCGCCCGGGAAGATGATGATGCCGTGGGCGATACGGACAAACGCTTCAAGACGTTTCTCGATATCCGGCATGATAATCAGTTCATTAACCAGCGGGTTAGGTGGCTCTGCGGCGATGATGGACGGCTCGGTCATGCCGATAAACCGTCCCTCTTTGTAGCGCTGCTGCGCGTGACCCACTGCGGCACCTTTCATTGGCGCTTCCATCGCACCCGGACCACAGCCGGTACAGATATTCAGCTCGCGCAGGCCAAGCTGGGTACCCACCCGACGCGCATAAAGGTATTCGGTTTCGTTAATGGAGTGACCGCCCCAGCAGACGACCATGTTCGGCGCTTCACCCACGTGCAGGGCACGGGCGTTGCGCAAAATGGAGAACACCAGGTTGGTGATATGGACCGAGCTTTCCAGATCGAGATGCTGGAAACGGCCTGCGTTGTGGATCTGCCCGTTAACAAACAGGATGTCACGCAGCACGGCAAACAGGTTAGCCTGAAGTGAACGGATGATGCGTCCGTCGACAAACGCCTCTTCCGGCGGGTTGATGACTTCAAGCTTCACGCCACGCTCGCGGCGCAGCACGTTGATATCAAAGCTTTCGAAGCGGGACAGCAGTTCTTTACTGTTATCTGTCAGGCTTCCGGAGTTCAGAACGGCAAGTGAACAGTTACGAAACAGTTGATAAAGATCGCTGCTGGCCGTGCGTTTAAGCATGTCCACTTCCAGCTGCGACAACATATCCATTGAGCCAAGCGGGCTAATATGTGTAATCAAGTGAGCTCCTTACGGGACGATTATCGTCTTTCCCTGTTGATTACAATAGCCCTGGCGCGTGACGTTTCACAACCTAAAGCGCGGAAGATACCGCGCATATTGTGAAAATATTTATATTACTGACGCACCAGCCGGCCCGTCGCCGGCACAAAATCGGTATTGGTGCGCCACGGGTTAATGTCCAGACCGCCGCGGCGGGTGTAGCGCGCGTAAACGCTCAATTTTTCTGGCTGGCAGAAGCGCTGAATATCGCTAAAGATGCGCTCCACGCACTGCTCGTGGAATTCATTGTGATGGCGGAACGACACCAGGTAGCGCAGCAGCTTTTCCCGGTCAATTTTCGGGCCGCGGTACTGGATCTGCACCGAGCCCCAGTCCGGCTGATGCGTGATCAGGCAGTTGGATTTCAGCAGGTGGCTGACCAGCGTCTCTTCGACCACCTTGCCGCTCGCCGCGTTTTCGAGGTAGTCCGCGCTGAATTCATAATTCTCCACCTCGATGTCCTGATCGTCGATGCAGGTTCCGTTGAAGTGGGCGACCGGCTGGCCTTCCAGCTCGTGCAGGCGATACAGTGAGACGCTCACCTTTCCCTGCGCGCAGGCGCTTAAATCACGTTCCAGGGTGTGCTGAACATCCTCCCAGCTGTTGAATTTGGTCTGGTTAAAGCTGTTGAGATAGAGCTTAAAGCTTTTCGACTCGACGAGATTCACGCTGGCGTAGTCCAGCTCAACGTGGCCCACCGCCACCTGCGGCAGGCCGCGCGCGTTGAGCCACGAGAGTTCGTACAGCGTCCAGATATCGCCACCCACGAACGGCAGCGCGTCCGCGTGCAGTCCCAGAGGATCGCGGTTCAGGCTACGCGGCACGCCCTGCAGCAGGCTTGCATCGTAGGTATCGCGGTAATCGGTCGATTTACCCAGCGTTAAGCCGGTTAACGCCTGATGATTTTCGTAAGACATGTTTCATAGCCACTTTACAGGTACACTTATGGCCTGAGTTTATCCTGTCTGACAAGAAGAGAGAAATCGGTGGACATCGAAACTGCAAATGCCCTCACTACCTTTACGACCCGCTACTGCGACGCATGGCATGAAAAGCAGGGCACGTGGCCGCAAAGCGCTGATTTATATGGCGTCCCTTCGCCATGCATTATCTCTTCGCTTGATGATTACGTGATCTGGCAGCCGAAGCCGAATACCGGCGAGCAGAATGTAAATGCGGTTGAACGGGCAATGGACATTGTGGTACAACCAGCGGTTCATGCGTTTTATGCCACGCAGTTTGCAGGGGATATGCCTGCGCGCTTTGCGGACATGACGCTGACGCTGTTGCAGACCTGGAGCGAAGACGATCTGCAGCGTGTTCAGGAAAACCTGATCGGTCATCTGGTCACGCAAAAGCGCCTTAAGCTTTCTCCGACGCTCTTTATCGCCACGCTGGACAGCGAGCTGGACGTTATCTCCGTCTGTAACCTGTCAGGTGAAGTGATTAAAGAGACTATCGGTACCCGCAATCGCGAGACTCTCGCCCCCTCTCTTGCGGATTTCCTCACCCGACTTGAGCCCCTTCTGTAATCCATGCTGCTACAGCGCGTGTGAGAGATCTCTTACAAGGTTTGTGAGAGATCGCTGGAACATTCAGTATTACCTCATTAAATTCAGATTAATATCACTCTATTTTTCAATGCATTAGTTGTTCATCCTATTATTTTTAGGGAGTCCCGGCGTCTTACAACGCTGGCTGAGTGGGTTGTAAGACGAAGCGGAATAGCGGATTCTATCTCCGTCGACAGGAAGCCGACACGAGAAACGAACATCAGGATGATGGCGTTTCTCACACAGGACTCGTCAGGATGGCGCTGCAGGAAGGCTTCAGGATGAAGCAAAGTGGATAACGCAGGATGCGTAAGGGACACCTCCAGGAAGGAGAACGAGAGCCGGTCAGGATGGTCGGTGGGTCAGGAAGGCCAGGACGTTTCAGGATGAAACAAACACGTCAGGAAGATGTGTGCAGGATGCGAAAGGTAGACGGATGACCAGGCCTTCGGGCTTCAGGAAAAGTTGTCACGGATGAGCAGGGAGCACGAATTGTAGCTGGAATGCTGCGGAACGAACCGGGAGCACTGTTTTTACAGTGCTCCCTTTTTTTATTTCTGCCTTTCGCAATGCTATGCTGCGCGCCGTTCACATTTTCAGTTGAGGTTACTATGACGCAACACGATAGCGTTCGTGCTCAGTTGCACGCCATCGAAGCCCTTTTGCGCCAACATCAGCTGTGGCAGGAGACCGCGCCGCAGCCAGAAGCGTTCGCCAGCACCCAGCCCTTCTGCCTGGATACGCTGGCCCCGTTTGAGTGGCTGCAGTGGGTGTTAATTCCGCGCATGCACGCCCTGCTTGAGGGGGGGCACCCCTTGCCGCAGGCGTTTGCTGTCTCTCCCTATTATGAAATGGCGCTCGAAGCGACGCACCCTGCGCGCGACGTCATGCTGGTCGAACTGGAAAAACTGGATGCCCTGTTTGCCGGTGAAGATGCATGACGCTTGAGATCCTCTATCAGGACGAGTGGCTGGTGGCGGTGAATAAACCGTCAGGCTGGCTGGTGCACCGCAGCTGGCTGGATCGCGACGAGAAAGTGGTGGTGATGCAGACCGTTCGCGACCAGATTGGTCAGCATGTATTTACCGCCCATCGCCTCGACCGGCCGACCTCCGGCGTGCTGCTGATGGGGCTTTCCAGCGAAGCTGGCCGTGTGCTGGCGCAGCAGTTCGAACAGCACCAGATCCAGAAGCGCTACCACGCGGTCGTGCGTGGCTGGCTGACCGAGTCTGCCACCCTGGACTACCCGCTGGTGGAGGAACTGGACAAAATTGCCGATAAATTTGCCCGCGATGATAAAGGCCCGCAGCCCGCCGTGACGGATTATCGCGGCATGGCGACGACGGAAATGCCGGTGGCCACCAGCAAATTTCCGACCACACGCTACAGCCTGGTTGAGCTTCTGCCCAAAACCGGGCGTAAGCACCAGCTGCGACGCCATCTTGCGCATCTGCGCCACCCGATTATTGGCGACAGCAAACACGGTGATTTGCGCCAGAACCGCAGCGCGGCCGAGCACTTTGGCTGCCATCGTCTGATGTTACACGCAAGCGAGCTCAGCCTGACGCACCCGTTTACCGGCGAGCCGCTGACTATCCGTGCGGGGCTGGACGACGTCTGGATGCAGGCGCTGTCACAGTTTGGCTGGCTCGGACAACTCCCCGAAAATGAAAGGGTTGAGTTTGTATCGGGCAACGTTCAGGATGAAGAGTAAGCGCATTCAATATGGGAAAATAGCATGGCTGAAGTAGGCATTTTTGTCGGCACAATGTACGGCAACTCGCTGCTGGTCGCGGAAGAGGCGGAGGCGATTCTGGCAAGCCAGGGCCATAAAGCCACGGTCTATGAAGATCCGGAGCTGGCGGACTGGGAAAAGTATAAAGATAAATACATTCTGGTGGTGACCTCCACCACCGGGCAGGGCGATCTGCCGGACAGCATCGTGCCGCTGTTCCAGGGCATTAAAGACCAGCTTGGCTATCAGCCAGATGTTCACTACGGCATCATCGCCCTCGGCGATAGCTCTTACGCAAACTTCTGCGGCGGCGGCAAGCAGTTCGATGCGCTCCTGCAGGAGCAGTGCGCCCAGCGCGTGGGCGAGATGCTGCTGATTGATGCGGGTGAGCACCCGGAGCCAGAAAGCGAATCAAACCCGTGGGTGGAGAACTGGGCCTCACTTCTCAAATAACACTCTGCCCGGCGGCGCTTCGCTTGCGCGGGCCTACGGGTTTTCCAGGCCGGGTCAGGCGTAGCCGCCACCCGGCATTACCCCCTGCCCCAAACGCCATTTCCGTGAACCACCTTCCACTCCTCTGGGCTTATGCCCTAAACAACCTCCCTTACACCCTTTAATACTGTGTTTTTGCACGGTGAGGTGAAGAGGCACTCCTTCATATACTTTTCCGGTCACGATAAAACGGCTTCAGGCCGTACCAAAACGACAAAATCTATCTCATTCTGCTTACCCTACCGGTGCTGTACAGAATGAACCAGGCGAAAGCTATGTTTCAGGAGTGCAACAATGAGTTCATTAAGCCACGCAGCGAGCAGCGCTGAAAAGCGCACCAATGCCCGCTACTGGATAGTGGTGATGCTGTTTATCGTCACGTCCTTTAACTATGGTGACCGCGCCACGCTGTCGATTGCCGGCTCGGAAATGGCAAAAGATATCGGCCTCGATCCCGTGGGCATGGGTTACGTTTTCTCCGCCTTCTCGTGGGCCTACGTCATCGGGCAAATTCCTGGCGGCTGGCTGCTGGACCGCTTTGGCTCTAAACGGGTCTATTTCTGGTCCATCTTTATCTGGTCGATGTTTACCCTGTTGCAGGGCTTCGTCGATATCTTCAGCGGCTTCGGCATTATCGTGGCGCTCTTCACGCTGCGCTTCCTGGTGGGGTTAGCGGAAGCGCCTTCCTTCCCGGGCAACAGCCGCATTGTGGCGGCCTGGTTCCCGGCGCAGGAGAGGGGAACGGCGGTGGCGATTTTTAACTCCGCACAGTACTTCGCGACGGTGATCTTTGCGCCCATTATGGGCTGGCTGACCCATGAGGTGGGCTGGTCGCACGTGTTCTTCTTTATGGGTGGACTCGGGATCGTCATCAGCTTTATCTGGCTGAAAGTGATCCACGAACCCAACCAGCATCCTGGCGTAAACAAAAAAGAGTTGGAGTACATCGCAGAAGGCGGCGCGCTGATCAACATGGATCAGAAATCCTCGACGGCGAAAGTCCCGTTCAGCCAGAAATGGGCGCAGATCAGGCAGCTCGTCGGTTCGCGCATGATGATCGGGATCTATCTGGGCCAGTACTGTATCAACGCCTTGACCTACTTTTTCATCACCTGGTTCCCGGTTTACCTGGTGCAGGCACGCGGCATGTCGATTCTTAAAGCGGGGTTTGTCGCCTCGGTTCCGGCCATCTGCGGCTTCGTGGGAGGCGTGCTCGGCGGGGTCATTTCCGACTGGCTGATGCGCCGCACCGGTTCCCTGAACATCGCGCGTAAAACGCCTATCGTGCTCGGCATGCTGCTCTCCATGACCATGGTGTTCTGTAACTACGTCAATGCCGAGTGGATGATTATCGGCTTTATGGCGATGGCCTTCTTCGGCAAAGGCATTGGCGCGCTGGGCTGGGCGGTGATGGCGGATACGGCCCCGAAAGAGATCAGCGGCCTGAGCGGCGGTCTGTTCAACATGTTCGGCAATATCTCCGGGATTGTTACACCCATCGCTATCGGCTACATCGTCGGCACCACCGGATCGTTCAACGGTGCGCTAATCTACGTGGGTGTGCATGCGCTGGTGGCGGTGCTGAGTTACCTGGTGCTGGTGGGGGATATCAAACGCGTCGAACTTAAACCTGTTGCGGAGCGTGGCTGATGACAACGCAATCGAGCCCAACCGTCACGGAGATGAAGGTCATCCCGGTGGCCGGGCAGGACAGCATGCTGCTCAATATTGGCGGTGCGCATAACGCCTGGTTTACCCGTAATATCGTCGTGCTAAAAGACAGCGCAGGAAATACCGGCGTGGGCGAGGCGCCAGGCGGAGAGGTGATTTACCAGACGCTGGTCGATGCCATTCCGCAGGTCGTGGGGCAGGAGATTGCCCGCCTGAACAAGGTGGTTCAGCGGGTGCATAAGGGCAATCAGTCGGCAGACTTTGAGACGTTCGGAAAAGGTGCCTGGACGTTTGAACTGCGCGTCAACGCGGTTGCCGCCCTGGAAGCGGCTCTGCTTGATTTACTGGGGAAGGCGCTCAATGTCCCGGTCTGCGAACTGCTGGGGCCCGGCAAACAGCGCGATGCAGTCACCGTGCTGGGCTATCTGTTCTACGTTGGCGATCGCAATAAAACCGATCTCCCCTATCTGGCCCGAACCGCGGGCGACCACGACTGGTATCAGTTGCGCCACCAGGAAGCGCTCTCCAGCGACGCGGTGGTGCGGCTGGCCGAGGCGGCGCAGGATCGCTACGGCTTTAAGGATTTCAAGCTGAAGGGCGGCGTACTGCCCGGCGAGCAGGAGATTGAAACGGCCCGGGCGCTGAAACGGCGCTTCCCGGATGCACGGATCACCGTCGATCCCAACGGCGCATGGCTGTTGGATGAAGCCATTAGCCTGTGCAAAGGGCTGGGGGATGTCCTGACCTATGCGGAAGACCCCTGCGGCGCGGAGCAGGGCTTCTCGGGCCGCGAAGTCATGGCCGAGTTCCGTCGTGCCACCGGGCTGCCGGTGGCGACCAATATGATTGCCACGAACTGGCGCGAAATGGGTCACGCGGTGATGCTGAACGCCGTCGACATACCGCTGGCGGACCCGCACTTCTGGACGCTCTCCGGCGCAGTGCGCGTGGCCCAGCTGTGCGATGACTGGGGGCTCACCTGGGGCTGTCACTCGAACAATCACTTTGATATTTCGCTGGCGATGTTTACCCACGTTGGCGCCGCAGCGCCGGGTAACCCGACCGCCATCGACACCCACTGGATTTGGCAGGAAGGGGAAGCCCGCCTGACGAAAAATCCGCTGGAAATCACAGAGGGCAAAATTGCCGTACCGGATGCGCCGGGCCTGGGCGTGGAGCTGGACTGGGATCGGATCCAGAAAGCCCATGAGGCGTATAAAAAATTGCCGGGCGGCGCGCGTAACGACGCGGGCCCGATGCAGTACCTTATTCCCGGCTGGACATTTGACCGTAAGCGCCCTGTTTTCGGACGTCACTGATAAAAGGATTGAATGATGAGTACTTTATCTACCCCTGTCGTCACCGCCATGCAGATTGTTCCGGTAGCGGGCCATGACAGCATGCTGATGAACCTGAGCGGCGCGCACGCCCCGTTCTTTACCCGCAACATTGTCATTATCAAAGACAATGCTGGCCATACCGGCGTGGGCGAAATTCCGGGCGGGGAGAAGATCCGCAAAACCCTGGAAGAGGCCATTCCGCTGGTGGTGGGCAAAACGCTGGGCGAATACAAAAATGTCCTCAACACCGTGCGCAATACCTTTGCCGATCGCGATGCCGGGGGCCGGGGCCTGCAGACCTTCGATCTGCGCACCACTATCCACGTGGTGACCGCAATTGAAGCCGCGATGCTGGATCTGCTGGGCCAGCATCTGGGCGTTAACGTTGCGTCGCTGCTGGGCGAGGGGCAGCAGCGCAGCGAAGTGGAAATGCTGGGCTATCTGTTCTTTGTCGGCGACCGCAAGCTGACGCCACTGCCTTACCAGAGCCAGCCCGAAGAACAATGCGCCTGGTACCGGCTTCGCCACGACGAGGCAATGACCCCGGATGCGGTGGTGCGCCTGGCGGAAGCCGCTTACGAGAAATATGGCTTCAACGATTTTAAACTGAAGGGCGGCGTGCTGGCCGGGGAAGAAGAGGCGGAAGCCATCACCGCGCTGGCAAAACGCTTCCCGCAGGCGCGCGTGACGCTGGATCCGAACGGCGCCTGGTCGCTTAATGAAGCGATCGCGATCGGCAAGCAGCTGAAAGGCGTGCTGGCATATGCGGAAGATCCATGCGGCGCTGAACAAGGCTTCTCTGGCCGTGAAGTGATGGCGGAATTCCGTCGCGCTACAGGGCTGCCAACCGCGACCAATATGATTGCTACCGACTGGCGTCAGATGGGGCATACCTTATCCCTCCAGTCAGTCGACATTCCGCTGGCTGACCCGCACTTCTGGACGATGCAGGGCTCGGTGCGCGTGGCGCAGATGTGCCATGAGTTTGGCCTGACCTGGGGTTCGCACTCCAACAACCACTTTGATATCTCTCTGGCGATGTTCACGCACGTCGCCGCCGCCGCGCCGGGCACCATCACGGCTATCGACACCCACTGGATCTGGCAGGAAGGTAATCAGCGTCTGACTAAGCAGCCGTTTGAGATCAAAGGAGGCATGGTGCAGGTGCCTTCCACGCCGGGGCTGGGGGTTGAGCTGGATATGGATCAGGTCATGAAGGCCCATGAGTTGTATCAGAAACACGGTCTGGGCGCGCGCGACGATGCGATGGCGATGCAGTATTTGATCCCGGACTGGGCATTCGACAATAAACGTCCGTGCATGGTACGATAAACGCATTGGGACCGCTCCCACTGGCGGTCTTTTACGTGGTGTATGCTTAACGTAACGACTATGCGTAAGGATGGCTTATGAAAATTGTTATCGCACCGGACTCGTATAAGGAAAGTTTGAGTGCGCTTGAGGTTGCGACAGCGATAGAACGTGGTTTTCGCGAGATCTTTCCCGAGGCGGTTTATGTGAAACTGCCGGTCGCGGACGGTGGCGAAGGGACGGTTGAGGCGATGATCGCTGCAACGCAGGGAAGCATTGTGCATGTTCCGGTGACCAGCCCGCTGGGCGAGCGCGTGGAGGGGTTCTATGGCTTGTCCGGAGATAAGCAGAGCGCCTTTATTGAAATGGCGGCGGCAAGCGGCCTGGAGTTGGTTGCACCTTCGCTGCGTAATCCGCTGAAAACCACCTCCTGGGGCACGGGCGAACTGATTCGTCACGCGCTGGATGCGGGCGTTAAGCATATCATTATTGGCATTGGCGGCAGCGCCACCAATGACGGCGGCGCAGGCATGGTGCAGGCGCTGGGTGCGAGGCTGCTGGACGACAATGAACAGCCTCTTGGGCTGGGCGGGGGCGAGCTGGGAAAACTCGCGCGTATCGACCTGAGCGGGCTGGACAGACGTCTGGCGGAGTGCCGGATTGAGGTGGCCTGCGATGTAACCAATCCGCTTACCGGGAAGGACGGCGCGTCAGCCGTATTTGGCCCGCAGAAGGGGGCCACACCCGAGATGATCGTCACCCTGGACAACGCGCTTGCGCACTATGCGAGCGTGATTGCCCGGGACCTGGATATTGATGTGCTAAACCTTGCTGGCGGCGGCGCGGCGGGGGGCATGGGCGCGGCGCTCTACGCCTTTTGCGGCGCGCAGCTGCGCCAGGGCATTGAGATTGTGACCGATGCGCTACACCTGGCCGACCAGGTGGCCGATGCGGATCTGGTGATCACGGGAGAAGGCCGCATTGACAGCCAGACGATCCACGGCAAAGTCCCGGTGGGGGTGGCGAAGGTGGCGAAACGCTTTAACAAACCCGTTATCGGCATTGCAGGAAGCCTGACGGCGGACGTTGGCGTGGTACACGATCACGGCATTGATGCGGTGTTTAGCGTGATCTACACCATCTGCTCGCTGGAAGACGCGCTGGAAAATGCCGGCGAGAACGTCAGGATGGCCGCAAGAAATATCGCGGCGGTGCTGAAAGTGGGGCAGGCATTTTAGCTGGGATTGCCGGGGGGCGGCTTCGCCTTACCCGGCCTACGTTAGTGCACCTGTAGGCCCGGTAAGCGTAGCGCCACCGGGCTTCTACCTCAGCTCCCCAACACCTTCATCGCTTCGCGCGTCACGTTATCCATTTCATCCAGCAGCTCCAGGAACTCCGGTTCAAGCTCCGATTCCGGCGTGCCCGCACGCAGCTGCTGCTCCAGCAGTTGGCAGAGGTTTTTCAGCCGCGGTACGCCGCTGTACCCGCAGCTGCCGTGCAGCTTGTGGATTGCGTCCAGCAGATCTTCCGGGTTTTCACCCACCAGCTGCTCTTCCACCTTATTGCGAATTTCCGGTAGAAACGCGACCAGCATTTGCAGCATGTCGCGGGCGAGATCGGGTTTACCCGCCGCCTGGCGCAGCGCAAGCTGCCAGTCAAAGGTGGCGTTCTGATTAACGCTTATCTCAGACTGCTCGCTGGAAACCGTGTACGTTCCGCCAATATGACCCGGCTTGTAGCGCAACAGCAGGCTATGAAGTTTCTCTTCATCGATGGGCTTTGCCAGATAGTCATTCATCCCGGCGCTCAGCAGCTTCTCCTTCTGGCCCGCCATCGCGTGCGCGGTGACAGCAATAACCGGCGTTTGCTGCTGATGCGGCAGCTGGTGGATCAGCTCGCAGGCCCGAATGCCGTCCATGCCCGGCATCTGAATATCCATCAGGATTAAATCAAACTGCATCTGCTTAGCCTGTTCAACCGCCTGCGCGCCGCTGGTGCACAGTTCAACATGCTGAACCTGGTCTTCAAGCAATGCGCCAATGAGCTTCAGGTTGGCCGGATTATCATCCACCGCCATCACGCTCATCGGCAATTTTTGCTCATCGTTAATCAGCGGAAGGGCATGCTGGCTAAGACGGCAATATTCCGTGAGCGCAGGCAGCAGGCGGGTCGCGGTGAGCGGTTTAAGCAAGCAGGCGGCGGCCCCGTCATTTTTCAACTCTTCTGCATTCAGCTGCGCGTGGCAAGGCAGCGCCAGCAGCAGGTAGTCGGTCATCGACGCGGCTTTCGCCAGCCGCTCCTGCTGCATGGTCAGCTCGCCGGTGAAGGTGACCGGGATCCCCATCAGCAGGATGTCATAATGCTCAACGGCCAGAGCGGAGAAGGTTGGGCTATAGACCACCTCCAGCGGCGTGGTGCTTAAGATGTCGAGCGCACACTGCGCCGCCGCAGCGTTAGGTTCAACGTAGGCCAGACGCTTGCCTTTCAGGCAGTCCGTCACCGGGCCATCGGTCAGCACGTTCGGATTGAGGTCCAGATTAATGTGGAACCAGAAAGTTGAACCGCGATTTGGCTGGCTGTGGAAAGAGATATCGCCGCCCATCTCGTTCACCAGACGCTGGGTGATCACCAGCCCCAGACCGGTGCCGCCATGACGGCGGGAGATACTGGCATCCGCCTGACGGAACGCCTGGAACAGACGCGACTGGTCGCGCTCCGGAATGCCGATGCCGGTATCGCGGATCTGGACTTCAATCTGGACCTTATTGCTGCTGATCGAGCGTTTCTCTACCAGGACGTCGATATTACCGCTTTCGGTGAATTTAATGGCGTTCCCGACAAGGTTGGTAATGACCTGCTGCAGGCGCAGCGGATCGCCAATAACGTTATCCGGCACGTCGTTTTTAATGTTAAGCGTCAGCTCCAGGCCTTTGTCGTGCGACGAGTGCGCGAGCAGCGTCACCACTTCATCGAGCGTGCTGCGCAGCGGGAAGGGAATACTCTCGAGGATCAGCTTGCCCGCTTCCAGCTTGGAGAAGTCCAGCACGTCGTTGATGATCGCCAGCAGGTTGTTGGCCGAGCGTTCAATGGTGTGCAGGTGATCCCGCTGAGTAGGATTCAGCTCGCTTTTCAGGGTCAAACGGGTAAAGCCAATCACGCCATTGAGCGGCGTGCGCAGCTCGTGCGACATATTGGCAAGGAATTCCGATTTGATACGCGCCGCTTCCTGAGCGCGCTTTTTCGCCAGATCCAGCTCAACGTTCTGGATCTCCATCTGCTCCAGCGTTTCGCGCAGGTCGGACGTCGCCTGGTCAACGTTGTGCTGCATCTCTTCGTGATAGGCCGCCAGCGACATCGCCATCGAGTTGATGCCGTTTTTCAGCATATCCAGCTCGCCCAGCATAAACCCTTCCACACGGCTGTCGAGCTGTCCCCGGCGGATGCGGTCAACCGTGTTAACCATGTTGCGGATGGGACCCGTCACGTCGCGCATCAGGCGCCAGCCGAAGATCAGCGCAATGCCGATGCAGAACAACATCATCACGCCGGAGATGAAAATCTCTTTGTACTGCTGTAGCCGGACCGATTTGAGATCCAGCTCCAGCGCCACATATCCCAGCATATTATTGCTGGATTTGGCGTCGGATTGCGCAGACTCATCGGGGGAATAGCTTTCTGATACGATCGGCGTGCGCAGGATCATGATATCGCCGCGCCGCAGTACGGTGAGGTGACGCGGGAATGGCGTACCGTCCGGGATCTTCAGGGCCGCCGGATCGAGATGAAAGTTCGAGGTGACAAACAGGCGGTTATGTTCGTCGTAAACGGAAATGGCGCGTACGATGTCCGAGTGGCGGCGGTGGAGTACGCTGATTAACTGCCCAATGGATTCGCGGTTTTGCAGGTTCATGCCGTACTCGCTGGAGACGGCAAGCGGTTCGATAATGCTGGCGCCTGCATCCTCCAGCTGTCGCTGCAAATCGTTATAGCGATGCACCACAAAGAAGATACTCAGCAGCAAACCGATGAGAACGGTGGGGGCGAGGATCAAAATCATCATGCGCGCGCGCAGGCTGTAGTTGGTCATGGCGTTCCGTTATGGGACAATTAAGATAATTATGTTTATGTGAGAAAAATCTCGGCGATGGCGCAATTCTACTCTGCAAAGCGACGCGTGACGACGCGTCAAATCATCACTGTTGAGGCCACGGACCTTGATCCGTTTGGTCAGGGAGTGGCACGCCACAATGGTAAGGCTCTGTTTATAACAGGTTTACTGCCAGCAGAACGAGCAGAAATTACGCTGACGGAAGATAAACGCCAGTTTGCGCGCGGGCAGGTTAAGCGTCGCCTCAACGATAGCCCGGAGCGTGTGGCGCCCCGCTGTCCCCATTTTGGCGTGTGCGGCGGCTGCCAGCAACAGCACGCGAGCACAGAATTACAGCAAAAAAGCAAAAGCCGCGCGCTGGCGCGTCTGCTTAAACATGACGTTAACGAAATTCTTGCCGATGCGCCCTGGGGCTATCGTCGTCGCGCGCGGCTGAGCCTCAGCTATCAGCCAAAAACGGAGCGGCTGGAGATGGGGTTTCGCAAGGCTGGCTCCAGCGACATCGTTGATGTGAAGCAGTGCCCCATTTTGGTGCCCCATCTTGAGGCATTGCTTCCGGAAGTGCGCATCTGCCTCTCCGGGCTGGACGGCGTTCGCCATCTTGGGCATGTCGAACTGGTCATGGCAAACAATGGCCCGCTGATGGTGCTGCGCCATACCGCGCCGTTGTCGAAAAAAGATCGCGAAAAACTGGAACGCTTTTCGCATTCCCACGACCTGGCGCTTTTCCTTGCACCACAAAGCGAGATACTTGAACAGGTTACCGGTGAGGCGCCCTGGTATGCGTCAAACGGGCTACGCTTAACGTTCAGCCCGCGGGATTTTATTCAGGTCAATGATGGCGTTAACCAGCAGATGGTGGCGAAAGCGCTGGCGTGGCTGGATGTTCAGAAAAGCGACCGGGTGCTCGATCTGTTCTGCGGAATGGGCAACTTCACGCTGCCGCTGGCGCGAGAAGCGGCCAGCGTCGTCGGCGTGGAAGGCGTTGAAGCGCTGGTGGCGAAAGGGCAGGAGAACGCGCGGCAGAACGGCTTGCAAAATGTGACATTCTTTCATCAAAATCTTGAGGAAGATGTCACCCAACAGCCGTGGGCAAAACAGGGCTTCGATAAAATTTTGCTCGACCCGGCACGTGCCGGTGCCCCGGGCGTGATGGCACATATTATTAAACTCGCGCCGAAGCGTGTGGTCTATGTTTCCTGTAACCCGGCAACGCTTGCCCGGGACAGCGAGGCATTACTCAGCGCGGGTTACCAGATTCAGCGTCTGGCAATGCTGGACATGTTCCCGCACACTGGGCATCTGGAATCGATGGTGTTGTTCGAGCACATCTAATTTGTTTGGCTTGTCGACTTCGACAGGCCCTGGTCCCTAAAGGAGAGGACAATGGTTGCGGTAAGAAGTGCACATCTCAATAAAGCTGGGGAGTTTGACCCACAAAAATGGATCGCAAGTCTGGGAATTTCCAGCCAGCAGTCGTGTGAACGCTTAACCGAAACCTGGGCCTATTGTCTGCGCACCACGCAGGGGCATCCCGACGCCGATCTTCTCCTGTGGCGCGGCGTGGAGATGGTTGAAATCCTGTCCATGCTGAACATGGATATCGAAACGCTGCAGGCCGCCCTGCTGTTCCCCCTCGCGGATGCGGACGTGGTCAGCGAAGACGTGCTGCGCGACAGCGTCGGGAAATCCGTCGTCGCGCTGATCCACGGCGTACGCGATATGGCGGCTATCCGCCAGCTTAAAGCCGCGCACACCGATTCCGTCTCCTCAGAGCAGGTCGATAACGTTCGCCGGATGCTGCTGGCCATGGTGGATGATTTCCGCTGCGTGGTCATCAAGCTGGCCGAGCGTATTGCCCACCTGCGAGAGGTGAAGGATGCACCGGAAGACGAGCGCGTGCTGGCCGCCAAAGAGTGTACAAACATCTATGCGCCGCTGGCGAACCGCTTAGGGATTGGTCAACTGAAATGGGAGCTGGAAGATTACTGCTTCCGCTATCTGCACCCGGCGGAATATAAACGGATTGCCAAACTCCTGCACGAGCGCCGTATCGATCGCGAGCACTATATCGAGGAGTTTGTCGGCGGCCTGCGTCAGGCGATGAAAGAAGAGAACGTGCGCGCCGAAGTCTACGGTCGACCAAAACACATCTACAGCATCTGGCGCAAAATGCAGAAGAAACACCTCGCCTTTGACGAGCTGTTTGACGTGCGCGCCGTGCGTATCGTGGCGGAGCGTCTGCAGGACTGCTACGCCGCGCTGGGGATAGTACACACTCACTTCCGTCATCTGCCGGATGAGTTCGATGACTATGTCGCTAACCCCAAACCGAACGGCTATCAGTCTATCCATACCGTGGTGCTTGGCCCGGGCGGTAAAACGGTCGAGATTCAGATCCGCACCAAACAGATGCATGAAGATGCCGAACTGGGCGTTGCCGCGCACTGGAAATACAAAGAAGGCACGTCCGGCGGGGCGCGTTCAGGCCACGAAGACCGCATTGCCTGGCTGCGTAAGCTGATTGCGTGGCAGGAAGAGATGGCCGATTCCGGCGAGATGCTCGACGAAGTGCGCAGCCAGGTCTTTGACGATCGGGTGTATGTCTTTACGCCGAAAGGGGACGTTGTTGACCTGCCGGCCGGCTCTACGCCGCTCGATTTTGCCTACCACATCCATAGCGATGTGGGGCACCGCTGCATCGGGGCGAAAATTGGCGGGCGTATCGTACCGTTCACCTATCAGCTGCAGATGGGTGACCAGATTGAAATCATTACCCAGAAGCAGCCGAACCCGAGCCGGGACTGGCTTAACCCGAACCTGGGGTATGTCACCACCAGCCGCGGACGCTCGAAAATTCACGCCTGGTTCCGTAAACAGGATCGTGACAAGAATATCCTTGCCGGTCGTCAGATCCTCGACGACGAGCTGGAGCATATTGGAATCAGCCTGAAAGAGGCGGAGAAATTCCTGCTGCCGCGCTACAACTTCAACGAGCTTGATGAGCTGTTAGCGGCCATTGGCGGCGGTGATATTCGTCTGAATCAGATGGTGAATTTCCTGCAGGCGCAGTTCAATAAGCCAAGCGCGGAAGAGCAGGACGCGGCGGCGCTGAAGCAGCTGCAGCAGAAAACCTACGCGCCGCAGCAGCGCAGCAAGGACAACGGCCGCGTGGTGGTCGAAGGTGTCGGTAACCTGATGCACCACATTGCTCGCTGCTGCCAGCCAATCCCAGGGGATGATATCGTCGGCTTTATCACCCAGGGGCGCGGAATTTCGATTCACCGTTCCGACTGCGACCAGCTTGCCGAGCTGCAGTCCCATGCGCCGGAGCGCATCGTGGAAGCGGTCTGGGGGGAAAGCTATTCCGCTGGCTACTCGCTGGTGGTGCGCGTTACCGCCAACGACCGCAGCGGCCTGCTGCGCGACATCACGACTATTCTCGCCAACGAGAAGGTCAACGTGCTGGGCGTCGCCAGCCGCAGCGATACCCGCGAGCAGCTTGCCACCATCGATATGACTATCGAAATCTACAACCTGCAGGTGCTGGGCCGCGTGCTCGGCAAGCTGAACCAGGTGCCGGATGTGATTGACGCGCGTCGTCTGCACGGCGGCTAAACATCCTCTTCCGTAGGCCGGGTAAGGCAATGCCGCCACCCGGCATTTTTTCATCAGGACAGAACTATGACTCAAATCGACCGCCTGCTCGGCATCATGACACGCCTGCGCGACCCGGAAAACGGCTGCCCGTGGGACAAAGAGCAGACTTTCGCCACCATCGCCCCGTACACCCTTGAAGAGACCTACGAGGTGCTGGACGCCATTTCACGTGAAGATTTTGACGACCTGCGCGGCGAGCTGGGCGATCTGCTGTTCCAGGTGGTGTTCTACGCGCAGATGGCGCAGGAAGAAGGGCGCTTTAACTTTGACGATATTTGCGCTGCCATCAGCGACAAGCTTGAGCGCCGTCATCCCCATATTTTCGGTGATGCTACCGCAGGAAACAGCACCGAAGTGCTGGCCCGCTGGGAGCAGATCAAAAGCGCAGAGCGGGCAGAAAAATCCCAGCACTCCGCGCTGGATGATATCCCGCTGAGCCTGCCCGCGCTGATGCGCGCGCACAAAATCCAGAAACGCTGCTCCGCGGTGGGGTTTGACTGGACCTCCCTCGGCCCGGTGCTGGATAAAGTGCACGAAGAGATTGACGAAGTCATGCACGAAGCGCAGCAGGCGGTGGTGGATGAAGCAAAGCTTGAGGAAGAGATGGGCGATCTGCTGTTTGCGACCGTCAACCTTTCTCGCCACCTGGGTGTAAAAGCGGAAACGGCACTGCAAAAAGCCAACCTGAAATTCGAACGCCGCTTTCGCGAAGTAGAGCGGATTGTCGCCTCGCGAGGCCTGGAAATGAGCGGTATTGACCTCGACGCGATGGAAGAAGTCTGGCAGGAAGTAAAGCGCCAGGAAACTGATCTCTAACGACATTTTGCGATCAAGCGCAATTTGTGTGATTTTTTAAATGACAAGCGCTTGATTTGCGTCAAAAACATTTACCCAAAAGGGGCTATTTTCTCACTCCTTATGTTTGTCATGGCCTGGAATGGAGACGGAGAATGAAAGTTTGTGGCGCTCGCCGTGTTCGGGTATACTACTTTCCCGTCCTGGTTATTCCATCGTTTCACCCTAACTTCTCAGGTTCAGCATGACAACGAACTATATTTTTGTGACCGGCGGGGTCGTATCCTCTCTGGGTAAAGGCATTGCCGCAGCCTCCCTCGCAGCCATTCTTGAAGCCCGTGGCCTCAATGTGACCATGATGAAACTGGATCCGTACATCAACGTCGATCCGGGCACCATGAGCCCAATCCAACACGGGGAAGTGTTCGTTACTGAAGACGGCGCTGAAACCGATCTGGATCTTGGCCACTACGAGCGTTTCATCCGCACCAAAATGACCCGTCGTAACAACTTCACGACCGGCCGCATTTACTCCGACGTTCTGCGTAAAGAGCGCCGTGGTGATTATCTGGGGGCCACCGTTCAGGTTATCCCGCACATCACTAACGCCATCAAAGAACGCATTGTTGCGGGTGGCGAAGGCCACGACGTGGTGCTGGTTGAAATCGGCGGTACCGTGGGTGATATCGAATCCCTGCCATTCCTGGAAGCGATTCGTCAGCTGGCGGTAGACATTGGCCGTGAACACGCGCTATTCATGCACCTGACGCTGGTGCCGTACATGGCCGCCGCAGGTGAAGTGAAAACCAAACCGACTCAGCACTCTGTTAAAGAGTTGCTCTCCATTGGTATTCAGCCAGACATCCTGGTTTGCCGTTCCGATCGTGCGGTGCCGGCGAACGAACGTGCGAAAATTGCATTGTTCTGTAACGTGCCTGAAAAAGCCGTTATTTCAATGAAAGATGTCGATTCCATTTATAAAATCCCGGGCCTGTTGAAATCTCAGGGCCTGGACGATTATATTTGTAAACGATTCAGCTTGAACTGTCCGGAAGCCAACCTGTCTGAATGGGAACAGGTTATTTACGAAGAAGCCAACCCGGCAGGCGAAGTGACTATCGGTATGGTCGGCAAGTACATCGAGCTGCCGGATGCCTACAAGTCCGTGATCGAAGCGTTGAAACACGGTGGTCTGAAGAACCGTGTCTCCGTGAACATCAAGCTGATTGATTCGCAGGATGTTGAAACGCGTGGCGTTGAAATCCTGAAAGATCTGGATGCTATTCTTATCCCTGGCGGCTTCGGCTACCGTGGTGTAGAAGGCAAGATCGCCACCGCGCGCTATGCGCGTGAAAACAATATTCCATACCTCGGCATCTGTCTGGGTATGCAGGTTGCGCTGATCGAATTTGCGCGCAACGTAGCGGGAATGGAAAACGCGAACTCTACGGAATTTGTGCCAGACTGTAAGTACCCTGTTGTGGCGCTTATCACCGAATGGCGTGACGAAGAAGGTAACGTCGAAGTCCGTACCGAGAAGAGCGATCTGGGTGGCACCATGCGTCTTGGCGCACAGGCCTGCCAGCTGACTGACGATAGCGTGGTTCGCAAGCTGTATGGCGAGCCGGTCATCACCGAGCGCCATCGTCACCGCTATGAAGTCAACAACATGTTGTTGAAACCTATTGAAGCCGCGGGCCTGCGTGTTGCGGGACGCTCCGGGGATGATCAGTTAGTCGAGATCATTGAAGTGCCAAACCATCCGTGGTTTGTCGCCTGCCAGTTCCACCCGGAATTTACTTCAACGCCACGTGACGGGCATCCGCTGTTTGCAGGCTTTGTGAAGGCCGCCAGCGACTACCAGAAGCGTCAGGCGAAGTAAAAAAAGTTAGAACGGCAACGCGTACCTTTGGTACGCGTTGTTTGTCTGGAGTTTTAGTTTAACTTGTACTGAGGAAAATCTAATGTCCAAAATCGTTAAAGTCATCGGTCGTGAAATCATCGACTCCCGTGGTAACCCGACCGTTGAAGCCGAAGTTCACCTGGAAGGTGGTTTCGTTGGTATGGCTGCTGCTCCATCAGGTGCTTCTACCGGTTCCCGCGAAGCGCTGGAACTGCGCGATGGCGACAAATCTCGCTTCCTGGGTAAAGGCGTACTGAAAGCGGTTGGCGCTGTAAACGGTCCTATTGCTCAGGCAATCATTGGCAAAGACGCCAAAGACCAGGCTGGCATCGACAAGATCATGATCGATCTGGACGGTACTGAAAACAAATCTAACTTCGGTGCGAACGCAATCCTGGCTGTTTCTCTGGCAAACGCCAAAGCGGCTGCGGCTGCGAAAGGTATGCCACTGTTCGAGCACATCGCTGAACTGAACGGCACCCCAGGCAAATACTCCATGCCTGTACCAATGATGAACATCATCAACGGTGGTGAGCACGCAGACAACAACGTTGATATTCAGGAATTCATGATTCAGCCAGTTGGCGCGAAATCCCTGAAAGAAGCGGTACGTATGGGTTCTGAAGTGTTCCACAACCTGGCTAAAGTTCTGAAAGCTAAAGGCATGAACACGGCTGTTGGTGACGAAGGTGGCTATGCGCCAAACCTGGGTTCTAACGCAGAAGCACTGGCTGTTATCGCAGAAGCAGTAAAAGCTGCAGGCTACGAGCTGGGCAAAGACATCACCCTGGCGATGGACTGTGCAGCATCTGAATTCTACAAAGACGGTAAATACGTTCTGGCTGGCGAAGGCAACAAAGCGTTCACCTCCGAAGAGTTCACTCACTTCCTGGAAGACCTGACCAAACAGTACCCAATCGTGTCTATCGAAGACGGTCTGGACGAGTCTGACTGGGCTGGCTTCGCATACCAGACTAAAGTACTGGGCGACAAAATCCAGCTGGTGGGTGACGACCTGTTCGTAACCAACACCAAGATCCTGAAAGAAGGTATCGAGAAAGGCATCGTTAACTCCATCCTGATCAAATTCAACCAGATCGGTTCCCTGACCGAAACGCTGGCTGCGATCAAAATGGCGAAAGACGCTGGCTACACCGCGGTTATCTCTCACCGTTCTGGCGAAACTGAAGACGCTACCATTGCTGACCTGGCTGTGGGTACCGCTGCAGGCCAGATCAAAACCGGTTCTATGAGCCGTTCTGACCGTGTTGCTAAATACAACCAGCTGATTCGTATCGAAGAAGCTCTGGGCGAAAAAGCACCATACAACGGTCGTAAAGAGATCAAAGGTCAGGCATAATCGCCTACGCCTTAAAATGAAAATGCCAGTCGAATGACTGGCATTTTTTTTGGCTATTTAAAATCGACCGCCATTTGCTCCGGGATCGTCAGCCCCTGGGTGGTTTGCACGCAGCGGGCGATGTAATCCGTAAACCGGGGTGGCTTCGGCATCCCCATGCTCAGCAGCTTATCGTTGCTGAAGCGCACGTTAAGCGTGGCAAACGCACCGTATAACCGCATGGCTTTCAGCATCAGACGTTCGTTGCACGGCCCAAAAATATGTTTCAACTCGCGGCGCATTCTGACCAGCGTTTCGTAGCTGACCTGAGCATATTTATCCCCGACGGGGGCTTTCTCCAGCGCCTGCGCCATTGCCTGATCGATATCCGCAAAGCGAACGCTGTTCTCTTCACCGGCAGAAATGTGTACCACTTCCCCCGGACGCGCGTTGCTGTTCAGCAGCATTAACAGCGCGTCGGCGCAATAATCCACCGGAACAACGTCGATCCTGTCTTCCATGGAGCACATAAACTTCTGCAGCATCAGGCCCATGCTAAAGACCCAGAAAATGCTGCTCGACGGCGTGCAGCCGTGGCGGGTATGGCCGACAACGATGGACGGACGCGCGATGAGCAGCGGCAGGTTCGGACATTCCTGACGCATCAGCTGTTCGATGGTTGACTTCGAATAAGTGTATTCCACCAGGTGTTCAGCATTCTCTCTGAATTCCGCGCTTTCGGCGACCAGGGAATCCTGCTCCGGTGTGCATGACATTGCCGTGCCTACGTGGAGGAAACGCTGCAGTCCTGAGACTTGCTCCATACGGCGCGCCAGCGCCAGCGTTCCTTCAACGTTGACCTTCCAGATGAGCGGGTTGTTACCAAATGAGGCGACAGCCGCACAGTTCACGACATGCGTGACCCGATCCAGACGGGGATCGTTCAGGAAGGCTTCAGGCTGGCTGAGGTCGCCAATCAGTATATTATCCACATTCAGAGAGGCCAGTTTGTCCTCAGGAACGTTGAACTTGCGCATGTTCTCCAGCACGCGCTCCAGCCCGCTCTGCGGATCGCTGGCACGCGCGAGCAAAAGCAGTTTTACGGGTTGATCGTTGGTGAGTATTTTTTCAAGAACTGCACCGCCCAGAAATCCGGTCACGCCTGTAATCAATAACATCTTCATTAATACCGTCTCATTATGATTGATGAGGCGGATTGTAGGAGGGCAAAAGTAAACGGCATTTAAATAATAAAACGCCGAAATCAATGGCGTCTTAAGCTTATTTTAAGGAAAGGAAATCAGGTGGAGATATTGGACATTGCAGATTGGGTAAAAATTCAATTTATTAAAATTAATATTTTAACCTATTGATTTTTGTGTTTTTTGTTTCCACACCACCAGGTGGTTAGCTTAATTCAAAATGTAATAAATATAATACTTTGTTACACCAAACATTTACCGGGTAAATGATTTAACCCACCCTTAACGTAAATCAGACGACACATGACGCAGGCTGTTTTATTTAGCCTGCGAATGATTTTCAGAGCAAAAGGGGAAGCGTGGCGCTGGCTGTTTGCTGGCTAACGTCGCCGTAATGACCATCCAGCGTAATCAGGGACGTAGTCAGCAGCTCAACCAGCAGCATGACCCCAACCTTAGCATTGAGCGCGCCCGCGCTAAGCGGCCCCTCTGGCTTGGCGGCCACCAACTGCATGTCGCTCAGGGACGCCAGCGGGCTGCGGGGCGTATTGCTGAGAGCCAGTACCTTAACGCCACGTTTGCTGGCAAGTTTCACCACGTGGAGTAAATCCCGCGTTGAACCCGAGCTGGAGATAGCCACCACCAGAGTCTCTTTTGAAAGCGTTGTCGCATTCATGGCCGCGCGGTGCATATCGCTAAACAGCTGTGCGGGTTTCCCCAGACGCAACAGCTTGTAGTGGAGATACTCCCCGAGGATCGCGCTGGCCGCAACGCCATAAATCTGCACCGACTGCGCCTGATGCAGCGCCAGCGCGGCCTTTTCAAGCAGCGCGCGGTCAAGAAGCCTGGCGGTATCCTGCAATGCCTGCACCGACTCATCCACCACGTTATCAATCTCATCCGCCGCCTGACGCGCGGGCTGGCCCTGCTGAATATCCAGCGCAAGCGCCATTTTAAATTCGTTATAGCCCTTGCAGCCCAGCGTCCGGCAAAGACGCGTGACGCTGGCCTCGCTGGTGTGGCTCTCGCGCGCCAGCTCGGTGATCGTCAGGTAGAGCACCCGGGCTGGATCGCTGAGGACAAACTCACCGAGTTTTTGTTGTGTTGGGCTGTACCCGGAAGCCTCCTGGCGTAGCTTCAGCAGCAGGTTTTCATGGTCTGACATGCTCGATCCTTAATGCGTTTCTCTGCGACTAGTGTGGCGGAAAGCGGGGGAAAGATGCCAGTCATTTTGAAAAAGTATGATCGTCGTCCTGGTTTTTGATGATAATTTTCACTATTAAATATTTATATGGTAAAAATTTTCATCGTTTAATGAGGGGATGAAAAAATGATGCAAATATTCAGTGGGGCTTCTTCAGGAGGATGGTTTGAAAAAGCGCAGCGCTTTGGCAAATCCTTTATGTTGCCGATTGCCGTGTTGCCTGCGGCGGGTCTGCTGCTGGGGATAGGCGGCGCGTTATCGAATCCCAACACGCTGGCAGCCTATCCGTTTTTAGACGTGAGCTGGCTGCAGGCCATTTTCACCATCATGAGCAGCGCAGGATCCATCGTGTTTGCGAACCTCTCGGTGCTGTTTGCCGTTGGGGTGGCCGTCGGGCTGGCAAAAAGCGACAAGGGCACGGCCGGGCTGGCGGCGTTACTCGCGTTTCTGGTGATGAATGCCACCATCAACGCGCTGCTGATCCTCACCGGCAAACTCGCGCATGAGAACCCGGGGGCCGTGGGGCAGGGCATGACGCTGGGTATTCAGACGCTGGAAACCGGCGTGTTTGGCGGCGTGGTGATTGGGCTGGTGACCTGCGCGCTCCATCATCGGTTTAATAAAATTGCGCTTCCGCAGTTCCTGGGCTTTTTTGGCGGCTCGCGCTTTGTTCCTATTATCAGTTCGCTGGCGGCGATACTCGTCGGTGCGCTCATGACCGTGGTCTGGCCGCATTTCCAGAAGCTGATTTTTGGTCTGGGCGGGCTGGTGGATGCGACCGGCTATCTGGGCACCCTGCTGTACGGCTTTATTCTCCGCATGCTGGGCCCGTTCGGTCTGCACCACATCTTCTATCTGCCTTTCTGGACCACCGCGCTTGGCGGGAGTGAAATCGTCAACGGCCATCTGGTTGAGGGCACACAGCGGATCTTCTTCGCTCAGCTGGCTGACCCGAACACGCAACATTTCTATGAGGGCACGTCACGCTTCATGTCCGGGCGCTTTATTACGATGATGTTTGGCCTGCTCGGGGCGTGCCTGGCGATGTACCACACGGCAAAACCCGAGAACAAAAAACGCGTTGCCGGACTGCTGCTTTCTGCGGCGTTAACCTCGTTCCTGACAGGGATTACCGAGCCTATCGAATTCTCGTTCCTGTTTATTGCGCCGGTGCTCTACGTCATCCATGCGCTGTTTGACGGGCTGGCATTCATGCTCGCGCACATGCTGCATATCACCATCGGGCAAACCTTCTCTGGCGGTTTCATCGACTTCGTGCTGTTCGGCATTTTGCAGGGAGAGGCCAAAACCAACTGGATGTTCGTTCCGCTGGTCGGCGTACCGTGGTTCTTCCTGTACTACTTTACCTTCCGCTATCTGATTAACCGCTTTGATTTCGCGACGCCGGGTCGGGAAAAGGAGGCGATGGCTGACGAAGTCAGTCTGCCGCAAAACTAACGCGCTGCTGCGGTGATCGCCGGATTAGGCGGAAAAGACAATCTGGACGAGGTGGACTGCTGCGCCACGCGTCTTCGCGTCACGGTTAAAGACGGCAGCAAAGTGAATGACGCGGCGCTGAAAGCCACCGGGGCGCGCGGCGTTATCGTGCGCGGCAACGGCGTTCAGGTCATCTATGGCCCGCACGTCACGATTATCAAAAACGAAGTGGAAGAGATCTTATCGTAATGAAAACTGTACTGGATACCCTGAAGGGAAAACTGGTCGTCTCCTGTCAGGCGCTGGAAAATGAACCGCTGCACAGCCCGTTTATTATGTCGAGAATGGCGCTGGCGGCGGCACAGGGCGGGGCCGCGGCTATTCGCGCCAACAGCGTGGTGGATATTGAGGCCATAAAGCAGCAGGTGTCTTTGCCGGTCATCGGCATCATCAAACGGGACTATCCCGAAAGCGAGGTGTTTATCACCGCGACAATGAAAGAGGTGGATGAGCTCATGAGCGTCTCGCCGGACATCATTGCGCTTGATGCGACGGCGCGGGAACGTCCTGGCGGCGAATCCCTTGAAACGCTGGTCTCGCGCATCCGCTCACGCTATCCCGCGGTGCTGCTGATGGCGGATATCTCCTCCGTGGAGGAAGCCGTGACGGCGCAGGCGCTGGGCTTCGACTGCGTCGGCACCACGCTTTACGGCTACACGGCGGAAACTGCGGGCCATACGTTGCCTGACAACGACTGCGCCTTCCTGAAAGCGGTGCTGGCGGCCGTGACGGTGCCCGTGGTTGCCGAAGGCAACGTGGATACGCCTGAACGTGCGGCCAGATGCCTGGCGCTGGGCGCGCATACGGTGGTGGTCGGCGGCGCGATCACCCGTCCACAGCAAATCACGGAACGGTTCATGGCGGCGATTGGCGCGTAAAGCACCGATGGAGCATGACCATCCGGCGGGGATCTGCGATACTTATCGTTTATCCCCTTTACTGAGATGACTATGCAGTACCCGATTAACGAGATGTTCCAGACCCTGCAAGGCGAGGGTTACTTTACTGGCGTTCCCGCTATTTTCATTCGTTTACAGGGATGCCCGGTTGGCTGTGCCTGGTGTGACACCAAACATACGTGGGATAAGCTCGCAGATCGGGAAGTGTCGCTGTTTAGCATTCTGGCGAAAACCAAAGAGAGCGATAAGTGGGGCGCGGGCAGTGCCGAAGATCTGCTGGCCATTATTGGCCGTCAGGGCTGGACGGCCCGTCACGTCGTGATCACCGGCGGTGAACCCTGCATCCACGATCTGACCCCGCTGACCGAGCTGCTCGAAAAGAACGGCTACAGCTGCCAGATCGAAACCAGCGGCACCCATGAAGTGCGCTGCTCGCACACCACCTGGGTGACGGTATCGCCAAAAGTAAATATGCGCGGTGGGTATGACGTGCTGTCTCAGGCGCTGGAGCGCGCGGATGAGATTAAGCACCCGGTAGGGCGTGTGCGTGATATCGAAGCGCTGGATGAACTGCTGGCCACCCTGACGGATGAAAAGCAGCGGGTGATTGCCCTGCAGCCTATCAGCCAGAAAGACGATGCAACGCGCCTGTGCATTGAAACCTGTATTGCGCGCAACTGGCGCCTGTCGATGCAGACGCACAAATATCTGAATATTGCCTGACCCTTTCGTGGCCCCGCCTATCGCG
>NZ_JBLKCH010000003.1:0-108765 GCF_047531125.1 Enterobacter sp. HK-058-C-ECC | reverse complement strand
CCCCCGACCTGAAGGGAGTAACGCCCAGGTCACTCCCACCGAAGCGAGACACATCGCGCTGTTAAAAAGAAGCGCATACTGTGCGGCGCTGGCCATGCCCAGCGGCAGCAGCAGCGCATAGAGCGACGCGGTAACCGCGATCCCCATCGCTCCCCCCAGCGAACTGCCCATTTTGTACACCCCAGAGGCCACCCCGACTTTGTTTTCTGGCGCGTTCATCACCGCCGTATCCGTTGACGGCGTAGCGTAACATCCCAGCCCCAGCCCAAATAAAATGTTACTGAGAAAGACGGTGATGATGTAGATCTCCTTGCTTAAAAACGTGCAGGAGATAAGCGTGATGCCCGTTGCGGTCAGCAGCGGCCCGGTCATCATCGGCAGGCGCGCGCCGTAGCGCTGAAGCAGCTTTTCCCCCACCCGGATCATCGCCAGCACGGTAATCAGATACCCCAACGTCATCATGCCGGTTTGCAGTGGTGACAGACGGTGGCCTTGTTGCAGCCAGATGCTGGCAATCATCATGGTACCAATGCAGCCGTTGAGCAAAAAGTTAGAGAATACCGAGGCGCTGTAGGCTCGGTTTTTAAACAGGGCAAAATCAATCAGCGCCGCATCACCCTTGCGTCGCCCGGTGAGCACGAAGCAGGCCGCTGCCAGCGCGGCGCTACCCAGCACCAGCAATGACAGGCCGCTGCTCCAGCCCCAACCGTGTCCTTTGCTGATAAACAGATTCAGCAGCACCAGCATAAGGACAAAACTCACCAGGCCGCTAGTATCCAGCTTATGGCGACGTGCGCCGTCGCTTCGGCTTTCCGGGGTACCGCGAATCAGCAGGAGTGCCACCGCCGCCACCAGCATGGAAAAAATAAAGATCCAGCGCCAGCCGAGCGTGGTGGCGATGGCACCGCCGACAAATGAGCTCAGGCCGCTGCCGCCCCATGAGCCGATGACCCAAAAGCTGATTGCCCGCTGGCGAGCGTTGCCTTGATACCAGGTTTTAATCAGCGCCAGCGTGGCGGGCATGATGCAGGCCGCTGACAGACCTTGTATCGCTCTCCCCAGCAAAAACAGAACGGGCTCCCACGATACGAAGAGTAAGGCACTGCCGATGATGCTCAGCATCAGGCCAATGTATGTCATGCGCACGCGGCCAAACTTATCGGCAAATCCCCCGCAGGCAACGACAAAACAGCCGCTGAATAGCGCACTAAGGCTGACCGCCAGCGTAAGGGTTTCAAGAGAGATTGCGAGGCTGTTTTTCATTGCCGGCACAACGTTAATCACAGACTGCGCAAATAACCAGAATGTCAGGACGCTCATCACAATACCGGCCAGCAGCCGATCGTTACCTGCGTAGGACGTTGTGTCTGTCAGTGGAACGGTACTCATCGTGCAGCCCTCAGATTGGCGCGAATCAGCGCAGATAGTGTTCGGTTAACGCAGTCCAGAGGGCCGCCCCGGTCAGCAGGAGCTTGTCGTTAAAGTCGTAGCCTGGGTTATGCACCATACAGCGGTCCGGCTCATCTCCCGCACCGAGGGTGAAGTAACAGCCGTTGGGGTTTTTCTCGAGCATGAATGCAAAATCTTCGCTTCCCATAAAGGCATTCACCGACGTGACGGCATCCTTACCGAACAGGTCTGTCGCCACCGTGCGCACCATGTCATTGGCCTGCGGGCTATTGCGCAGCACCGGGCTGCCATTCACGTGACGAATCGTGGCCGTGGCGTTGAAGCTCTCAGCCTGCGCCACGGCAATGTCGTGGATCCGCTGCAGGACGGTTTGACGCACCGCTTCATCCAGCGTGCGCACGGTCAGCTTCATGAGTACCTTATCGTTGATAATATTCGGGGCATGTCCCGCCTGGATGCTGCCCACGGTCACGACGACCGGCTGGAATGGGGTGATATTCCTCGACACAATCGACTGCAGGGCGAGGGTGATGTGACAGGCAACCAGCGTAGCATCAACGGTGTGTTCCGGAACGGCGCCGTGTCCCCCTACGCCGTTCACTTCAATATGTATGGTGTCAGAGGAGGCCATCATGGCGCCATCGCGCAGGCCAATTTTCCCAAGCGGCTGGGAGGGCATGTTATGCAGGCCAAAAATATGGTCGCAGGGGAATTGTTCAAACAGGCCGTCTTCAACCATGACGCGCCCGCCATACAGCAGCTCTTCGGCTGGCTGAAAAATCAGATGCAGCGTGCCGCTAAAGTTGCGGGTACGGGCCAGATACTCTGCGGCATAAAGCAGGGTAGTGGTGTGCCCATCGTGTCCGCAGCCGTGAAATTTACCTTCAACCGTGCTGCTCCACGCTTTGCCGCTATTTTCCTGCATCGGCAGCGCGTCCATGTCGGCGCGCAGGCCCAGACGTTTGCTGCCGTTGCCCACCTTCAGGGTGCCGACCACGCCGGTTTTGGCCATTCCCCGATGGACCTCATAGCCCCATTGCTTCAGGAGTGCCGCGACGCGGTCGCTGGTTTTATGCTCCTCGAAGCCGATTTCGGGATGCCGGTGAAACTCGCGTCGTAATTCAGTGAACTGAGCCTCGGAGCCTCGCAGCGCGTCAACAATTGGATGTGTCATTTTTGTTATCCTTTTCCTGCCAAATGGTGTTAGTTTCGAGTTTATGTCGATCGCATTGCCGGAAAACGCCCTTTTTTGTTGTGAATCGACGCCTTTTTTCTGATTGTTTTTCATACGATTCAGTTATGACAAAAAAGAGGATGTCATTATTTGTCCTGGCAGGAGCAGCAAATGAAGCAGCGTAAAAGTGAGTTTGCGGTAACCGTTGAGGACATCCGACGCTATGCGCAGGATGAAGGTGATTCGCTGACGATACTCTGGGTGCTGGAGGGTGAGGGGGAGTTGCACGCCGACGCGGGGCCAGAAACGATGCAGACAAACGGTCTTGCGATAATAAACCGCCATCAGCGCTGGCGGTTCAGCAGCCGGAGCGCTAACGTCACCCTGCGTGTCACCCTCTCCGGGGGCTGGGTCATCCAGCTGTACGAAGACTTTTTTGCCCATGACTATGCGATTCCGGCGGAGCCCGGCGGGAGCTTGCCGCAGTGCGACGCGCTTCGGCACCTGCTGCGCCAGCTTCTGGTGGTGACGCTGGTGAACGATCCGCGCCGCTATCGGCTGGAGGCGAATCGCTGGCTGAGCGAGATCCTGTTGCTGCTAACCGGTCGCTTTCAGCAGCCCACTCGCCAGAAACCCCGGCACCAGCACGCGAACGTAAGCAAGCGCATCGCCCGTGTCCTGGAGCGGATCGACGCCAGCTACACCCGCCGCATTACGCTGGCCGAAATCGCAGAGAGTGAGTTCGTCTCAGAAGCGTGGCTCTCCCGTCTCTTTCGAAAAGAGACGGGAGTCAGTTTTATGCAGTACATCACCGCCCTGCGGCTGGAAAAAGCGGCTGACGCCCTGCGTCTCACCAGCCGTCCTCTGCATCAGATTGCGCTGGAGCACGGGTTTGCCAGCACGCGCATAATGACCGATCGCTTCCGGCGCTATCACAACATGTCTCCGGGCGAGTTTCGCAAGGCCGGGCGCCATCGCCCAGAGGCGTCCCGCCTGCGGGCGAGTGCGGACGAGCAGCGCTTTCCCGTTGCGGTGGATACGCTTTTCGGCCTGCTTAACGGCGCTGAGGCGCACGGCTGGGAACCCCCTCCGCTCGCCCACGCGCCGCGTCAGGAGCGGATCCTGAATCTGGCGCAGCTTCACCCGATCTCGGCTTCGCTGCGCCGCACGCGGCTTGTTGTGACCCTGCGCGAGCTCGACGATTTGTTGCGGGAGGATGTTCGCCAGCATCTGGAGGCGCTTCATGAAGCGATCCCCATTGAGGGTATTGATATCGCGGAACCTTTTCTCAGCAGCCGTCTGTTCGCCACGGGGTGGGACGATCCCGAGATGGCCGGCTACGCCTGCTGGTACAATCTGCAGCAGGTGTTCAGCTGGGTGGCCAAAAAGGGCTGGACAGTGCTGCTGCACACGGGCGTCACCACCCGATGCGATCTGCTGACGCGTTTTTTGCAGCTATCGATTAACCGTTTTTCGCCCGACGTCACCGCAGGCTGGCACGCGGTTATGCACTGGTCTTCTCAGGCCAACGCGGAAACGCAGGAGCAAGCCTGGCACACGCAGCGAGCGGTGCTCAAGTCGTACCTTCCGCAGGCGAAGTTTGGCGTATGGCATCGTTTCTTACCCGCGGGAACCGGGCCTGGCGGTGACGCGCTGTTCCAGTCAGCTATCCTGAACCAGGCTGATTTCCTCGCGTGTCCGGCCGATGCCAATGAACTGCTCGATCTGGCGCAGCTGGATCCCGCGCATCTTTCCTCGTCTGAAAATTACCCTGTGCTAAAGGTCCGTCAGATCCTCGCCGCCCTTCGCCAGCGGCAGCGGACGCTGCCGGTATGGTTACTCTCATGGAATACCCTTACCGGCAACACGCGGGCGACCAACGGCTGGTTTTTCCGCGGCGCGCTGCTGATGCAAAACCTGCTCGGGCTTTCAGAACAGGTCTGGCTGGCGGGCTTCTGGCTAAATTCTGGTTTACAGGGAGAAGCGAGGGCGAACAACACCCTCGATACATCGAGCCTTGCGCTTCAATATAATCACGGCCTTCCACGGCCCATCTATTGGGTACTCTGGCTGTGGCAGCGTCTGCGGGGAGAGGTGCTCGTTAACGATAAGAGCGTGCTACTGCTGCGTCATGAAGGTGGCTACCAACTGCTGCTGCGCAACGTGGTGGTATTCAATCCGCTGTTGTCGAGTGAAGAGGCCTTTATCCAGCGTTTTCAGCAGCACCACCACCTGCAGCTGCAAGGAGCGTGCGGCAGATGGCGCATCAAGCGCCACCTGTTCGATCGTCATAACGGCGCGCTTTACCCGCTGCTGGAAGGCGTTCGAAGCGAAAGCGGGCCTGACGAAGAGATGTGGAACTGGATTGCGCATAAAGCGCGTCCAACGCTTTCCGTACACGATGAACGGCTTTATGACGGCTGGCAAATCACGGAGTCGCTGGAAAGTAACGCGCTCGTTCTTTATGAACTTACGCCGTTAAACGCCTGCGAGGATGAGGACGATCACTCCCCGCGATAGATGCAGCCCGCGGTGCAGGTCTCTTTGATCATCACCGCGCTCAGCAGCGGTACCTGCGGTTTCATCTGATCCCAAATCCATTTTGCCAGCACTTCGCTGGTTGGGTTTTCGAGGCCCGGGATCTCATTCAGGTAGTAGTGATCCAGACGATCGTAGGTCGGCTTAAACGCCGCCTTCAGCTCGGCAAAATCCATGATCCAACCGGTATGCGGATCAACTTCACCGGTGATCTCAAGACGCACCATGAACGAATGCCCGTGCAGACGGCCACATTTATGCCCTTCAGGGACATGCGGAAGGTGGTGGGCGGCTTCGAAGGTGAAATCTTTAAACAGTGTGGTGGACATGATCGCTCTCAGTAATGCGGAAAAAACCGCCGCATAGTACCGGAAAGCACAATTTTTAGCATTAACTAAAACGGCTCTGAGCGGCAACCACCTCGTATTCAGGGTGTTTATCGCTATTTGTTCTTTTATTTCAGAAGGTTATTTAATCGGTTTTATCGCTAAGCATGACAACCAAAACAGGTTAGTCCATTTGGTTATTTATTATTTCCATCCCTTCTTTAATTGTTATTATCCTCGCCGTTAACCTTATCTTCAGTTTGGATTTATTCGCTTAAAGTCCGCTTGGCTACTGGAACATAACGACGCATGACAACACAGGCCCCACCTTCAAATTTGCTTCCCCTGAACCCGGAGCAACTGGCGCGCCTTCAGGCTGCCACCTCTGATTTTTCTCCCACTCAGCTTGCCTGGGTCTCCGGTTATTTCTGGGGAATGCTCAATCAACAGCCTGGCGCTGTGGCGGGTGCACCGGCCACGGCCGTTGAAATTCCGGCCATTACCCTGATTTCCGCCTCGCAGACGGGCAATGCCCGCCGCGTGGCCGAAGCACTGCGCGACGACCTGCTGGCCGCGAAACTGAACGTGAACCTGGTCAACGCCGGGGATTACAAATTTAAGCAAATCGCGTCGGAAAAACTGCTGGTGGTGGTTGCCTCTACGCAGGGTGAAGGTGAACCCGCTGAAGAAGCGGTGGCGCTGCATAAGTTCCTGTTCTCGAAAAAAGCGCCGAAGCTGGATGGCACGGCGTTTGCCGTCTTTGGCCTGGGCGACACCTCCTATGAATTCTTCTGCCAGTCCGGCAAAGACTTCGACAGCAAGCTGGCGGAGCTGGGCGCGGAGCGCCTGCTGGACCGCGTTGACGCGGATGTCGAATACCAGGCCGCCGCCGCCGAATGGCGCGCCCGCATCGTTGAGGTGCTAAAAGCGCGCGTGCCGAAAGAGACGTCGACGCAGGCCGCGTTCACCGCGACGGGTGCTGTTAACGACATCCACACCAGCCCGTACACCAAAGAGGCGCCGCTGACGGCGAGCCTGTCGGTGAACCAGAAAATTACCGGCCGCGATTCAGAAAAAGATGTGCGCCATATCGAAATCGATCTGGGCGACTCGGGCCTGCGCTATCAGCCTGGCGATGCGCTGGGCGTCTGGTATCAGAACGATCCGGCGCTGGTGAAAGAGCTGGTTGAGCTGCTGTGGCTGAAAGGCGACGAGCCTGTCACCGTTGACGGTAAAACGCAGCCGCTTTCTGATGCGTTGCAGTGGCATTTTGAGCTGACGGTGAACACCCCGAATATCGTCGAAAATTATGCCACCTTGACGCGCAGCGAATCCCTGCTGCCGCTGGTGGGCGACAAGGCGAAACTTCAGCATTACGCCGCGACGACGCCGATCGTTGATATGGTGCGCTTCTCTCCGGCTCAGCTGGATGCCGATGCGCTGATCGGTCTGCTGCGTCCGCTCACTCCGCGCCTGTACTCCATCGCCTCTTCGCAGGCTGAAGTGGAGAGTGAAGTGCATATTACCGTCGGCGTAGTGCGTTACGATATCGAAGGCCGCGCCCGCACGGGTGGGGCATCAGGCTTCCTGGCGGATCGTGTGGAAGAAGAGGGCGAAGTGCGCGTCTTTATTGAGCACAACGATAACTTCCGCCTGCCGGTCAAGCCGGAAACGCCGGTCATCATGATTGGCCCGGGCACCGGCATTGCGCCGTTCCGCGCCTTCATGCAGCAGCGCGCGGCAGACGGCGCGCCGGGTAAAAACTGGCTGTTCTTTGGCAATCCGCACTTTACCGAAGATTTCCTCTACCAGGTCGAGTGGCAGCGCTATGTGAAAGAAGGCGTACTGACCCGCATCGATCTGGCCTGGTCTCGCGACCAGAAAGAAAAAGTATACGTACAAGACAAACTGCGCGAACAGGGCGCAGAACTGTGGCGCTGGATCAATGACGGTGCCCACATTTATGTCTGCGGCGACGCCAATCGCATGGCGAAAGACGTTGAGCAGACTTTGCTGGAAGTGATTGCCGAATTCGGCGGTATGGATGCCGAAGCGGCGGACGAATTTTTAAGTGAGCTGCGCGTTGAGCGCCGTTATCAGCGAGATGTCTACTAATGAGCGAAAAACATCCAGGGCCACTGGTGGTCGAAGGTAAACTGACAGACGCCGAGCGCATGAAGCTGGAAAGCAACTATCTGCGTGGCACCATTGCTGAAGATCTGAATGACGGTCTCACCGGCGGTTTCAAAGGCGACAACTTCCTGCTGATCCGTTTCCACGGCATGTACCAGCAGGACGACCGCGACATCCGCGCCGAGCGTGCAGAGCAGAAGCTGGAGCCGCGTCACGCGATGCTGCTGCGCTGCCGTCTGCCGGGCGGGGTGATTACCACCAAACAGTGGCAAGCGATCGACAAGTTTGCCGGTGAAAACACGATTTACGGCAGCATCCGTCTGACTAACCGTCAGACCTTCCAGTTTCACGGCATTCTGAAGAAGAACGTCAAGCCGGTGCACCAGATGCTGCACTCCGTTGGGCTGGACGCGCTGGCGACCGCCAACGACATGAACCGTAACGTGCTCTGCACCTCGAATCCGTATGAGTCCGAGTTGCACGCCGAAGCGTACGAGTGGGCGAAGAAGATCTCCGAGCACCTGCTGCCGCGCACGCGCGCCTATGCAGAGATCTGGCTCGATCAGGAAAAAGTCGCGACCACCGACGAAGAGCCGATCCTCGGTCAGACCTACCTGCCGCGTAAGTTTAAAACCACGGTCGTTATTCCACCGCAGAACGATATCGACCTGCACGCCAACGACATGAACTTCGTGGCGATTGCCGAAAACGGCAAGCTGATTGGCTTTAACCTGCTGGTGGGCGGCGGCCTGTCCATCGAACACGGTAACAAGAAAACCTACGCCCGTACCGCCAGCGAGTTCGGCTTCCTGCCGCTGGAGCATACGCTGGCCGTGGCGGAAGCGGTGGTGACGACCCAGCGCGACTGGGGTAACCGTACCGACCGTAAAAACGCGAAAACCAAATACACCCTGGAGCGCGTGGGCGTCGAGACGTTCAAAGCGGAAGTGGAGCGTCGCGCGGGCATCAAGTTTGAGCCGATCCGCCCTTACGAATTCACCGGGCGCGGCGATCGCATTGGCTGGGTGAAGGGTATCGACAATAAATGGCACCTGACGCTGTTTATCGAAAACGGTCGTATTCTGGATTATCCAGGGCGTCCGCTGAAAACCGGTCTGCTGGAAATTGCGAAGATCCATAAGGGCGAGTTCCGCATTACCGCTAACCAGAACCTGATCATTGCCGGCGTGCCGGAAAGCCAGAAGGCGAAGATCGAGAAGCTGGCGCGCGAACATGGGTTGATGGATGCGGTGAAGCCGCAGCGCGAAAACTCAATGGCCTGCGTGTCGTTCCCGACCTGTCCGCTGGCGATGGCGGAAGCGGAACGTTTCCTGCCGTCGTTTACCGACAAAGTGGAAGCGATTCTGGAAAAACACGGCATTCCGGACGAGCATATAGTTATGCGCGTCACCGGGTGTCCGAACGGCTGTGGTCGCGCGATGCTGGCCGAGCTCGGACTGGTGGGGAAAGCGCCGGGTCGTTACAACCTGCACCTGGGCGGTAACCGAATCGGTACGCGCATCCCGCGTATGTTCCGCGAGAACATCACCGAGCCGGAAATTCTTGATTCCATCGACGAGCTTGTCGGGCGCTGGGCGAAAGAGCGCGAAGCGGGTGAAGGCTTCGGCGACTTTACGGTGCGTGCGGGCATCATTCGCCCGGTGCTCGATCCCGCGAGGGATTTCTGGGAGTAACATCCCGACGGTTTTACAGGTGTTGTAGGCCGGGCAAACGCAGTGCCGCCCGGCAAAACAGGCAAACGAGGTTCTTATGTCCGTACTCGATCTAAACGCCCTTAATGACCTGCCAAAAGTCGAACGCATTCTGGCGCTGGCAGAAACCAATGCCCACCTTGAAAAGCTGGACGCCGAAGCGCGCGTGGCATGGGCGCTGGAAAACCTGCCGGGAGAGTATGTGCTCTCGTCGAGCTTTGGTATTCAGGCGGCGGTCAGCCTGCATCTGGTGAATCAGATCCGTCCGGACATTCCGGTGATCCTCACCGATACCGGCTACCTGTTCCCGGAAACCTACCAGTTCATTGACGAGCTGACGGACAAGCTCAGGCTGAACCTCAAAGTTTACCGCGCGACGGAAAGCGCGGCCTGGCAGGAGGCGCGCTACGGCAAGCTGTGGGAGCAGGGCGTTGAGGGCATTGAGAAGTACAATGAGATTAACAAAGTTGAGCCGATGAACCGGGCGCTGAAAGAGCTTAATGCGCAGACGTGGTTTGCGGGTCTGCGCCGCGAGCAGTCCGGTAGCCGGGCAACTTTACCGGTGCTGGCGGTGCAGCGCGGGGTGTTTAAAGTGCTGCCGATTATCGACTGGGATAACCGGACGGTGTATCAGTACCTGCAAAAGCACGGGCTGAAATACCATCCGCTGTGGGACCAGGGCTATCTGTCGGTGGGCGATACCCACACCACGCGTAAGTGGGAACCGGGAATGGCGGAAGAAGAGACGCGATTCTTCGGGCTGAAGCGTGAGTGCGGGTTGCACGAAGGGTGATAACCTTTTTGCCCGGTGGCGCTGCGCTTACCGGGCCTACAAAGGCTCGTTCCCTATGTAGGCCCGGTAAGGCTTAGCCGCCACCGGGCTTAACGGCCTCAGGCTTTCCCCGCTTTCGCCAGCTCCTTCACCAGCGGCAGCATCACCTTCACCACATCACGACTGCGGTGCTCAATCCGCTGCGGCAGCGCGCGATCGATGTGCTGCTGATTGTCCAGCATCACGTTGTGCCAGCTCGTCCCGTCCGGGAAGGCCTTCGATTTAGCCCGCTGCTGGTAGCCATCTTTTTTGCCCAGCGCCCAGTTTGTCGCTTCCACGTACAGCACCGGAATGCCCGCCTTATCGAACACTTCCCCGTCGTTGCAGCAGCCTGTGCCTCGCGGATAATCCTGGTTACCGCCAGGGTTGCTGGTGGCATAAACACCATGGCTGCGGGCTATCGCCAGGGCCCGGTCGCGCGTCAGCTTCCGCACGGTACCCGGCGTACTTTGCCCGCTGTTGAAATAGAGCTTGTCGCCGACGATCAGGTTGTCGAGGTTAATCACCAGCAGCGTATTTTTCTTCTCCTCAGCGCTCATGCGCTTAAGGAGATTCTCAGCGCCGAGTTTGCCCTCTTCTTCGCCGCTGGTGGCAACAAAACGAATGCCATATTGGGTGGGAATATCTTTCATCCGCTCGGCCAGTTCGAGCATCACGCCGAGGCCTGCGGCATTGTCGTCCATGCCCTGCAGCGTCAGCCCGCCAAGATTATTATCCGTATCGGCGTCACTCATCGGGGCGTAGGTATCAAGGTGCGCCATAATAATAATTTGCTCTTTTGCGGTACCTTCGTGGGCCGCAATCACCGTACTGCCGGTCACGTTATGCCAGTTTTTCGTTTTATTTCGGGAGGTATAGACATAGCGGCTGTGAAACGATCGGATATCGCTCTGATAACCCATGTCGGCAAACTGCTGGCGAAGATAGTCTGCAGAGAGCATTTCCGCAGGCGATCCGGTCATGCGACCGGGGAAAACGGTGGCAATATGCCGCGCCTGCATATTGGCGATTTCACCATAAGGTTGGTTTTTTGCCTGAGCGGGAAGAATAAAGCAAACGCCGAGCGCCAGGGCAGCAATACGGTGGCGCGTTGCGGAAAACATAGTGAGTCCTTAAAAACAGAGCAAAATAGTCACCCGCCTAGTATGAAACTGTGATCGTCCATACACAATTTGAATTGCTCTTAAATGCCCGAAATATCGCGTGTTAAGCACTTTTTGGTATTAGCATTTTCATCGCGTTATTCCATTGAGTAACTACTCATTCCAATTCGTAATTTCATTCGGTCTAAGCCGCCCCCTATAGTCCCTCTATTCCTCGTTGTTAGTGAGTTGTTGCCTGTGGACTATCTGCCCTTATTTGCTGCGATTAAAGAGAAACCGGTGCTGGTTGTTGGCACGGGTGAAATCGCCGATCGCAAAATTGCGTTTCTGCAGCGCGCAGGGGCGCAGGTGCAGGTCGTTGCAGAGGCGGATTTTCACGAGTCACAAATCGATAGCGTCGTGCTGGTGATTGCGGCGACCGAAGATCGTGACCTCAACCGGCGGATCTCCGACGCCGCTCAGGCCCGTTACCGCCTGGTGAACGTGGTGGACGACCAGCCTTTATGCTCATTTATTTTCCCGTCGATCGTTGACCGCTCGCCGCTGCTGGTGGCGATCTCCTCCGGCGGGACCGCACCGGTGCTGGCGCGCGTGCTGCGGGAAAAAATCGAAGCGCTGCTGCCGACCAGCCTCGGGCGGATGGCTGAGAAAGCCAGTTACTGGCGCAACCATCTGAAAACCCGCCTGACCAGCGTGACGGAACGCCGTCGCTTCTGGGAGCGCGTGTTTCGCGGCCGCTTTGCCAGCCTGATGCATGCCGGTAATGAGACAGCGGCGCAGAAAATTCTTGAAGACGAACTGGATAACCCCGGCAGCACCGGCGGGGAGATCATCCTGGTGGGCGCGGGGCCGGGCGATGCCGGGCTTCTGACGCTGCGCGGCCTGCAGGTGCTGCAGGACGCGGACGTGGTGTTCTACGACCATCTGGTCACCGACGGCGTGCGCGAGCTGATCCGTCGTGACGCGGAGCAAATCTGCGTGGGCAAACGGGCTGGCGAGCACTCTGTGCCGCAGCACGACACCAACCAGATGCTGGTTGACGCCGCCAAAGCGGGCAAAACCGTGGTGCGCCTGAAGGGGGGCGATCCGTTTATCTTCGGGCGCGGCGGCGAAGAGCTGCAGGCGGCGGCCGAAGCGGGCATACCGTTCCAGGTGGTGCCCGGCATCACGGCGGCCTCTGCGGTGACGGCTTACGCCGGTATCCCGTTGACCCACCGCGATTACGCCCAGAGCGTCACCTTTGTGACCGGCCACTATAAGGCGGACAGCACGCCGTTTGACTGGTCGCATCTCGCCCAGAGCCGCCAGACGCTGGCGATATACATGGGCACGATGAAGGCGGCGGACATCAGCGAACAGCTTATTCAGCACGGTCGCGAGGCGACGACCCCCGTTGCCGTCATTTCTCGCGGCACGCGCGTCGATCAGCACGTTGCGACGGGCACCCTGGAACATCTTGCAACCCTGGCGAAAGACGCCCCTATGCCCGCCCTGATCGTGGTGGGGGAAGTGGTGCAGCTGCACAGCACGCTCGCCTGGTTTCAGCACACAACCGATACAGAAGGCTTTGGTTCTTCTGTTGTAAATTTGGCTTAAGGAACGGTTATGGACCAAAAACGTCTTACACACCTGCGGCAGCTCGAAGCGGAAAGTATCCATATCATCCGCGAAGTGGCCGCCGAGTTTTCTAACCCGGTGATGATGTACTCCATCGGTAAAGATTCCAGCGTCATGCTGCATCTGGCGCGTAAAGCGTTTTATCCAGGTACGCTGCCGTTCCCGCTGCTGCACGTGGATACCGGCTGGAAATTCCGCGAGATGTACGAGTTCCGCGATCGTACCGCGAAAGCCTACGGCTGCGAGCTGCTGGTGCATAAAAACCCGGAAGGGGTGGCGATGGGCATTAACCCGTTCGTGCACGGCAGCGCCAAACACACCGATATCATGAAGACCGAAGGGCTGAAGCAGGCGCTGAACAAATACGGTTTTGATGCGGCCTTCGGCGGCGCGCGTCGTGACGAAGAGAAATCCCGCGCTAAAGAGCGTATCTACTCCTTCCGCGATCGCTTCCACCGCTGGGACCCCAAAAACCAGCGTCCGGAGCTGTGGCACAACTACAACGGCCAGATTAACAAGGGCGAAAGCATCCGCGTCTTCCCGCTCTCTAACTGGACCGAGCTGGATATCTGGCAGTACATCTATCTGGAAAACATCGAGATCGTTCCGCTGTACCTGGCCGCCGAGCGCCCGGTGCTGGAGCGCGACGGCATGCTGATGATGATCGATGACGATCGCATCGACCTGCAGCCGGGCGAAGTCATCAAAAAACAGATGGTCCGTTTCCGCACCCTCGGCTGCTGGCCGCTGACCGGCGCGGTGGAGTCCAGTGCGCAGACGCTACCGGAGATCATCGAAGAGATGCTGGTGTCGACCACCAGCGAGCGACAGGGGCGCGTGATTGACCGCGACCAGGCAGGCTCCATGGAGCTGAAGAAACGTCAGGGTTATTTCTAAGGAGCCGCCATGAACACCACTATTGCTCAACAAATTGCCAAAGAAGGTGGCGTGGAAGCGTATCTGCATGCGCAACAACACAAAAGCCTGCTGCGTTTTCTGACCTGCGGCAGCGTGGATGACGGGAAAAGTACCCTGATTGGCCGCCTGCTGCACGATACGCGCCAGATTTACGAAGATCAGCTCTCTTCCCTGCATAATGACAGTAAGCGTCACGGTACCCAGGGTGAAAAGCTGGATCTGGCGCTGCTGGTGGATGGCCTGCAGGCGGAGCGCGAGCAGGGCATCACCATCGATGTGGCCTACCGCTATTTCTCTACCGAGAAACGCAAATTTATTATCGCCGACACCCCAGGGCACGAACAGTACACCCGCAATATGGCGACCGGCGCGTCGACCTGCGACCTGGCGATCCTGCTGATCGACGCGCGTAAAGGCGTGCTGGATCAGACCCGTCGCCACAGCTTTATCTCCACGCTGCTGGGGATCAAACACCTGGTGGTGGCGGTCAACAAGATGGATCTGGTGAACTTCAGCGAAGAGAAGTTCGAGGAGATCCGCCAGAGCTATCTGACCTTTGCCGAACAGCTGCCGGGCAACCTGGATATCCGCTTTGTGCCGCTCTCGGCGCTGGAAGGGGATAACGTCGCCTCCCAGAGCGCGAACATGCCGTGGTACAGCGGCCCGACGCTGCTGGAAGTGCTGGAAACGGTTGAAATCCAGCGCGTGGTCGACACTCAGCCGATGCGCTTCCCGGTGCAGTACGTGAACCGTCCTAACCTCGATTTCCGCGGTTTCTCCGGTACCCTTGCGTCAGGCTCCGTGAAGGTCGGTCAGCGCGTCAAGGTGCTGCCATCCGGCGTGGAATCGACCATCGCCCGTATCGTCACCTTCGACGGTGATCTGCAGGACGCGGGCGCCGGTGAAGCGGTTACGCTGGTGCTGAAAGACGAGATTGATATCAGCCGGGGCGATCTGCTGGTGGACGCGCAGGAAACGCTGGCGGCAGTGCAGGGCGCGTCCGTGGACGTGGTGTGGATGGCGGAGCAACCGCTGACGCCGGGCCAGAGCTACGACATCAAAATTGCCGGCAAGAAGACCCGCGCCCGCGTGGACGGTATTCAGTTCCAGGTGGACATCAACAATCTGACCCAGCGCGAGGTTACCGAGCTGCCGCTGAACGGTATTGGTCTGGTCGATCTGACCTTCGACGAACCGCTGGTGCTGGATCCGTATCAGCAGAACCCGGTGACGGGCGGGCTTATCTTTATCGACAGGCTGACCAACGTTACCGTCGGTGCCGGTATGGTACGCGAACCGATTAAACAGGCTGCTGTGGCCTCTGAATTCAGCGCCTTTGAGCTGGAACTGAATGCGCTGGTGCGTAAACACTTCCCGCACTGGGGCGCGCGCGATCTGCTGGGAGGCAAGTAATGGCCGCGCATGATGAGAACGTCGTCTGGCATCCTCATCCGGTCACCGTCGCCCAGCGCGAACAGCTCCACGGTCACCGTGGGGTTGTGCTGTGGTTTACCGGGCTGTCCGGCTCGGGTAAATCGACGGTGGCGGGCGCGCTGGAAGAGGCATTGCATCAGCAGGGCGTAAGCACGTACCTGCTGGATGGCGACAACGTGCGCCATGGCCTGTGTAGCGATTTAGGGTTCAGCGACGACGACCGCAAAGAGAACATCCGCCGGGTCGGGGAAGTCGCCAGCCTGATGGCCGACGCCGGGCTGGTGGTGCTGACCGCGTTTATCTCTCCCCACCGCGCCGAGCGCCAGATGGTGCGCGAACGCGTCGGTCAGGATCGCTTTATTGAAGTGTTTGTGGATACGCCGCTGGAGGTTTGCGAAGCGCGCGACCCGAAAGGGCTGTACAAAAAAGCGCGTGCCGGAGAACTGCGCAACTTCACTGGAATTGACGCGGTCTACGAAGCGCCTGAATCGCCTGAAATTCACCTGGAGGGTCAACAATTGGTAACAAATTTAGTAAGCCAATTATTAGACCTGCTCAGACGGGACGATATTATCAGATCCTGAGACGGTATCGTTCGGGAGCTGTCTTCCCGAACGATGAGTCACGGTCACAGGACTAGCTATGCGCAACAGTGAACATTACATTACCACCACCGGGTCGGAGCCGCTTGCGACCGACGACGAAACGACCTGGTCATTTCCTGGGGCCATCATTGGCTTCGTCTCATGGTTGCTGGCGCTGGGTATCCCGTTTCTTATCTACGGCGGAAACACGCTGTTCTTCTTTCTCTACACCTGGCCTTTCTTTCTGGCGCTGATGCCTGTGGCGGTTGTCGTCGGCATTGCGCTGCACTCGCTGCTCAATGGCAAGCTGCTCTACAGTACCGTGGTCACGATTGTGACGGTGGTTCTGATGTTTGGTCTGTTATTTTTGTGGCTCATGGGCTAACTTCAGCCATAATTCAAACCGTAACCAACTGTGTAACGATATTGAGCAGGACGATTCTGCGGAAAAAATGTGGTACATTTGCCCGCGATGTTGCGGCATCTCTGTTACCCCGGCGTAGTGCTCTGGGGAAGTCTTGGGATGATGATGCCGTTTTTCAGGGGGCAGGATGGGTAAACTAACGCTGCTGTTGCTGGCTTTGCTAATCTGGCTGCAATATTCGCTGTGGTTCGGTAAGAACGGACTGCACGACTATAGCCGGGTGAGCGATGACGTCGCGGCTCAGCAGGCAACAAACGCCAAACTTAAGGCGCGAAACGATCAACTCTTCGCTGAAATTGATGACCTCAATGGCGGGCAAGAGGCGATTGAGGAACGCGCACGCAATGAACTCAGTATGACTAAGCCGGGCGAAACCTTTTATCGTCTGGTTCCGGATGCGTCTAAACGCAATCAGGGCTCAGCACAAAACAATCGATAATCAGGCCCAGGATTACGACATGGCAGTAACTTTTTCGGACGTATGCGCCGTGGTGCCGGCCGCAGGTTTTGGCCGGCGCATGCAGACAGAATGTCCCAAGCAATACCTCTCTATTGGCGATAAAACGATCCTCGAGCACGCCGTGGCGGCGCTGCTGGCGCACCCGCGGGTGACGCGGGTGATCATCGCTATCAGCCCGGGCGATGCGCGCTTCGCGCAGCTACCGCTGGCAAATCATCCACAGATTACCGTTGTCGATGGCGGTGCCGAGCGCGCCGATTCCGTGCTGGCAGGCATTCAGGCTGCCGGTAACGCGCCGTGGGTGCTGGTGCATGACGCGGCGCGTCCGTGTCTGCATCAGGACGATCTCGCTCGCCTGCTGGCGTTGAGCGAAACCAGCAAAGTGGGTGGCATTCTGGCCGCCCCCGTGCGCGACACCATGAAGCGTGCCGAGCCGGGCAAACGGGCTATCGCCCACACCGTCGATCGCGTCGATCTATGGCACGCGCTGACGCCGCAATTTTTCCCCCGCGAATTACTCCACGACTGCTTAACGCGCGCGCTTAACGAAGGTGCGACCATTACGGACGAAGCCTCTGCGCTGGAGTACTGCGGTTTCCACCCAACGCTTGTTGAAGGACGTGCTGATAATATTAAAGTGACGCGTCCGGAAGATTTACAGCTCGCGGAATTTTATCTTACCCGTTTGACCCATCAGGAGAAGGCATAATGCGAATTGGACACGGTTTTGATGTACACGCCTTTGGCGGCGAAGGCCCAATTATCATTGGCGGCGTGCGCATTCCTTATGAAAAAGGGCTGCTGGCGCATTCTGATGGCGACGTGGCGCTGCATGCGTTGACCGACGCGCTGTTGGGCGCGGCTGCACTGGGTGATATCGGCAAGCTGTTCCCGGACACCGACCCGGCGTTTAAAGGGGCAGACAGCCGTGAACTGCTGCGCGAAGCGTGGCGCCGCATCCAGGCGAAAGGCTACACCCTTGGCAACGTCGACGTGACGATTATCGCCCAGGCCCCGAAAATGCTGCCGCACATTCCGCAGATGCGCGTGTTTATCGCAGAAGATCTGGGCTGCCATATGGACGACGTGAACGTCAAAGCGACGACGACCGAGAAGCTGGGCTTCACCGGTCGTGGCGAAGGGATTGCCTGTGAAGCCGTGGCGCTGCTGGTGAAGGCGAGCAAATGACAGACTTCGACAACCTGACATATCTGCACGGCAAACCGCAGGGGAACGGGGTGCTGAAAGCCAGCCCTGAAGATTTCCTCGTGGTCGAGGATCTGGGCTTTGAGCCGGATGGCGAAGGCGAACATATCCTGGTGCGTATTCTGAAAAATGGCTGCAATACCCGCTTTGTGGCCGACGCGCTGGCAAAATTTCTCAAAATTCATGCCCGCGAGGTGAGCTTTGCCGGGCAGAAAGATAAACACGCCGTCACCGAACAGTGGCTCTGCGCGCGCGTTCCCGGCAATACGATGCCTGATTTAAGCAAATTTGAGCTTGAGGGCTGTAAGGTACTGGAATATGCCCGCCACAAGCGCAAACTGCGTCTGGGGGCGTTGAAAGGCAACGCGTTTACGCTGGTGCTGCGCGAAGTGACTGATCGTGAAGACGTTGAAAAACGTCTGAACGCCATCAGTGACCGCGGCGTACCGAACTACTTTGGCGCGCAACGTTTCGGCATTGGCGGCAGCAACCTGCAGGGCGCACTGCGCTGGGCGCAAAGCGACGCGCCGGTGCGGGACAGGAATAAACGCAGTTTTTGGTTGTCGGCGGCCCGCAGTGCGTTGTTTAATCAGATTGTGAGCGAAAGGCTGAAAAAACCGGACGCGAATCAAGTTGTTGTTGGCGATGCGCTACAATTAGCGGGACGCGGAAGCTGGTTTGTGGCAACGGCCGAAGAGATGGCCGATGTCCAGTCGCGCGTGGACGCAAAAGGGCTGCTGATCACCGCCGCGTTGCCTGGCACGGGCGACTGGGGAACCCAAGGGGAGGCCCTGGCCGCCGAGCAGTCAGCCGTGGCGGATGCGCCAGAATTGCAGTCCTTGCTGGTGCGGGAAAAAGTCGACGCGGCACGCCGCGCGATGCTGCTCTATCCGCAGCAGTTAAGCTGGAACTGGTGGGATGACGTGACCGTCGAGTTACGCTTCTGGCTGCCGGCAGGCAGCTTTGCCACCAGTGTTGTCAGGGAACTTATCAACACCTCGGGTGATTATGCGAATATTGCTGAGTAACGATGACGGGATCCACGCGCCAGGCATTCAGACCCTGGCGAAACACCTCCGTGAGTTTGCGGATGTGCAGGTCGTGGCACCCGATCGTAACCGCAGTGGAGCGTCTAACTCGCTGACGCTGGAGTCGTCGCTTCGCACCTTTACCTTTGAAAATGGCGATATTGCCGTACAGATGGGCACGCCAACCGACTGTGTTTTTCTGGGCGTGAACGCGCTGATGCGGCCGCGTCCGGATATCGTCGTCTCCGGCATTAACGCCGGGCCTAACCTCGGCGATGACGTGATTTACTCCGGCACCGTGGCGGCCGCAATGGAAGGACGTCACCTGGGGTTCCCGGCGCTGGCGGTCTCGTTGAACGGCTACACGCACTACGACACCGCCGCCGCGGTGACCTGTTCGATCCTGCGGGCGCTCGGCCGTGAGCCGTTGCGTACCGGACGCATCCTCAACATCAACGTGCCGGATCTTCCTCTTGATGAAATTAAAGGCATCCGCGTCACCCGTTGCGGGAGTCGACATCCTGCCGATCAGGTGATCCCGCAGCAGGATCCGCGCGGCAACACGCTTTACTGGATCGGCCCTCCCGGCGATAAGTGCGATGCGGGTCCGGATACCGACTTTGCCGCCGTGGAGGAAGGCTATGTTTCGGTTACCCCGCTGCACGTAGATTTAACCGCGTATAGCGCGCATGATGTGGTGTCGGGCTGGCTGGATCGCGCAGGAGTGAACGCGCAATGGTAAACAAACGTGTACAAACTCTTCTGGAACAACTACGTGCGCAGGGGATCCGCGACGAGCACGTGCTTGAAGCGCTCGCCCTGGTTCCGCGTGAGAAATTTGTAGACGAGGCGTTTGAACACAAAGCGTGGGAAAACGTGGCGCTGCCCATCGGGCAGGGCCAGACGATTTCACAGCCTTACATGGTGGCTCGCATGACGGAGCTGCTGGAGCTGACGCCCGACTCCCGCGTGCTGGAGATTGGTACCGGTTCGGGGTATCAGACCGCGATCCTGGCGCATCTGGTGCATCATGTTTGCTCCGTTGAGCGGATCAAAGGTTTACAGTGGCAGGCGCGTCGTCGCCTGAAACAACTTGATTTACATAATGTTTCGACACGACACGGTGATGGATGGCAGGGTTGGAAGGCTCGTGCCCCGTTTGACGCTATCATCGTGACGGCGGCCCCGCCTGAAATTCCAGCAGCCCTGTTGTCGCAGCTGGATGAGGGGGGCATTCTGGTTCTGCCTGTCGGGGACGAGCAGCAGCTGTTGAAGCGCGTTCGTCGGCGCGGCGGCGAGTTTATTATCGACACCGTGGAAGCCGTGCGCTTTGTGCCTCTGGTGAAGGGGGAGTTGGCCTGAGACTCGGAATTATCCAGGGTTATTAAGGCAAATTCAGCGTATGGTGTGGCGCGAAAGATTCGTGCCATCACGGTAAATTTTAAGTCACTGGTAGTTAACACATTCCTGGGGGATAAATGAGCGCGGGAAGCCCTAAATTCACCATCAGCCGTGTTGCGGCATTATCACTGGTTTCGCTCTGGCTGGCAGGCTGTACAAGTTCTAACAACGCGCCTGCGCCCGTCAGTTCCGTCGGCGGAAACAGCGGCTCCGGTAACACGTCCAGCGGAATGTTAATCACGCCGCCACCTAAAATGGGAACTGCTGCGCCGCAGCAAACACCACAAATTCAGCCTGTGCAACATCCTGTTACACAGCCAATGCAGGTTCAGCCAGTTGAACAGCCTGTTCAGACCCAAAATGGCCGCATAGTCTATAACCGCCAGTATGGGAACATTCCGAAAGGTAGCTACACCGGTGGCAGCACCTATACCGTGAAACGCGGCGATACGCTGTTCTACATTGCGTGGATCACCGGGAACGATTTCCGTGACCTCGCGCAGCGCAACAACGTCCAGGCCCCATACGGTCTGGAAGTCGGGCAAACGCTCCAGGTGGGCAACGCGACGGGTACGCCGCTTACGCCTGGCAACACGGTTTCAGCGGCCGATGTGACGGCTCAAAATAACAGCGTTAAGCCTGCACAAAAATCCACCACGGTGGTTGCTTCACAACCTGTAATTACGTATTCTGAGGATTCAGGTGATCAGACTGCTAACAAAATGTTGCCGAATAATAAAGGGACTGCGACTGCTGTCACAGCACCGGTTACGGCTCCTGTGGTTAGCTCTACTGAACCGACTGCCAGCAGTATGACCTCCAGTTCGCCGATTTCTGCATGGCGCTGGCCGACTGATGGCAAGGTTATCGAGAACTTCTCTTCCTCCGAAGGGGGAAATAAAGGGATCGATATCGCAGGGAGTAAAGGACAGGCTATCATCGCGACCGCAGATGGACGCGTTGTGTATGCCGGTAACGCTCTGCGCGGTTACGGTAATCTTATTATCATCAAACATAACGATGATTACCTGAGTGCCTACGCCCATAACGACACAATGCTGGTCCGGGAACAACAAGAAGTTAAGGCGGGGCAAAAAATCGCTACCATGGGTAGCACCGGAACCAGTTCTACACGCTTGCATTTTGAAATTCGTTACAAGGGGAAATCCGTAAACCCGCTGCAGTATTTGCCGCAGCGATAATTTGACGGGGCATGCCAGCCAGGGTGTCTCGTTCAGGGATCACGGGTAGGAGCCACCTTATGAGTCAGAATACGCTGAAAGTTCATGATTTAAATGAAGACGCGGAATTTGATGAGAACGGAGTAGAGGCTTTTGACGAAAAAGCCTTAGTAGAAGAGGAACCCAGTGATAACGATTTGGCTGAAGAAGAGCTGTTATCGCAGGGTGCCACACAGCGTGTACTGGACGCGACTCAGCTTTACCTTGGGGAGATTGGTTACTCCCCACTGCTAACGGCCGAAGAAGAAGTCTATTTCGCACGTCGTGCTTTGCGTGGTGATGTCGCCTCGCGTCGTCGCATGATTGAAAGTAACCTGCGACTGGTCGTGAAAATTGCCCGCCGTTACGGCAATCGTGGTCTGGCTCTGCTGGATCTGATTGAAGAGGGCAACTTAGGTCTCATCCGCGCAGTTGAGAAGTTTGACCCGGAACGCGGGTTCCGTTTCTCAACCTACGCGACCTGGTGGATTCGTCAGACCATCGAACGGGCTATTATGAACCAGACCCGTACGATCCGCCTGCCGATCCATATCGTCAAAGAGTTGAACGTCTATCTGCGCACCGCACGCGAGTTGTCCCATAAGCTGGACCACGAGCCAAGCGCAGAAGAAATTGCCGAACAACTCGATAAACCGGTTGATGACGTAAGCCGTATGCTGCGTCTCAACGAGCGCATTACCTCCGTTGACACCCCGCTGGGTGGCGACTCCGAAAAAGCGCTGCTGGACATCCTGGCCGATGAAAAAGATAACGGTCCGGAAGACACCACGCAGGACGATGACATGAAACAGAGCATCGTCAAATGGCTGTTCGAACTGAACGCCAAACAGCGTGAAGTGCTGGCACGTCGTTTCGGTTTACTGGGGTATGAAGCTGCGACACTGGAAGACGTCGGCCGCGAAATTGGCCTGACCCGTGAACGTGTTCGTCAGATTCAGGTTGAAGGTCTGCGCCGCCTGCGTGAAATCCTGCAGGGGCAAGGTCTGAATATCGAAGCGCTGTTCCGCGAATAAGCAACCTTTCGTCAAAAAAGGCCCGTCGTGAGACGGGCCTTTTTCTTTTGTGTTACGGCTGTGCCGCCGTCTCGTGCAGCAGACGCCATGTTATTTTGTCGCCTTCATGACTGAGCACCGCGGTCGACCAGCGCACGTTGACGGGCAGGTCTGGCCGGGTTTGCGTCTCCCGGTAGTGAAGCACAGCACCCCGTTCGCCGCTTTGGATCGTGGTTAATTCGTCAATGACAATTTTCAGCCCGGGACGGCTTCCGCGCTGTTTTTCCAGAAAACTGGCCAGGCCGCGATAGTCGATCTGCACACCGCCCGGCGGGATCATCAGAAAATCGGGACGGAAACGGGCGAGCAGGGCATCCGGATCGCCATCACCTTTGCCTAACCAGTCTTCAAGCGCAATGTGGAGGTCGATAATGTCGTGTTCGAAAGGCGTCATGTATTCTCCTGTCGCAGCGGGTTTAGCACCTGCGTATTGTTAAGACGAAAAACGTACAGTACAGGCAGCAAGGTCATGCCTGCAGCAAAAATAAACATCCCGTGCCAGGCGGCGTGAGGTGTCAGCCACGCCTGCGCCAGGTTCAGCACCTGCGCAAGCAGCAGGGCACCGGCAAAAAAGCTCAGCTGACGATTGAGATTCCACAGCGCGCTGGCATCCGGCATCTCGTCCCGGCGCATTGTCAGAAACGCGCTGCTCTGAGCCGTACTGCTGCACAGGCTTCCTCCCGCGCCCATCAGGGTAAACGCGACGGCAGGCAACAGTGTTGACGAGCTGACGTCAATCAAAAGCAGAATACCCGCCGCCTGCAACAGGCAGCCGATGACGATCAGCGGCCGGGGGCCGATACGGTTAAAATAACGTCCCGTCGCCGTGATGGCGAGAAACGATGCCACAGACCACGGCAGCATGAGCATTCCCGTTGCGGCTGGGCTCATGTTCGCCTCGTGCTGAAGATAAAACATGCCCGTGACGTTCACCCCAATAAATATGCCGGGGACGCATAAATAGACAAGCATGGAAAAACGCAAAAGCGGGTCCGCGAGCAAGGTCAGGTTTAGCAGTCTGGCCGCGTTCATCGTGGGTTTTTCGTGTTTAAGCCACAGACAGGCCAGAATAAAGGTCACGATAGCCAGCGGGAGCGTGGCGAAAAAGATCCATCGCCAGCCCAGCGTCTGCACCAGCATGCCGCCGACAGCCGGGGAGCAGGCCGGGGCAAGCAACGCAACCAGCATCACCGCTGAGGAGAGTCGGGCCCGCTCGTGCGGCCTGAACTGTTGCCAGGTCAGCGCCTGTCCGACCGGGATCAGTAAGCCTCCTCCTGCGCCCTGAAGCACTCGCCAGGCGATCAGACTCTCAAGCGTTGCCGACGTGCCTGCCGCAGCAGAGGCGGCACTGAACAGAAAAAGCGAAAGCAGGATGACGCGCTTTGGCCCGATGCGGCGCGTGAGCACGCTGCTGAACGGGATCACCAGCGTCAGACCGGCAATATACCCGTTACTGACCCAGGCAAGCGCAGAAGGCGTGGCAGTAAAGGCGTGAGCCATTGCCGGAAAGGCGACGCTGGCAATAAACATGTTGATCAAATCAAGAAAAAAGCCCAGCAGATAGACAACGGCAATTTTGCTGCGATATGTCATGGTGGATCCTCCGGTGAGGTGGCGTATCGTATCGGCTCGGGAATCACGGATAAACCTGACAAAGCGCGATATACTGTCAAAAATATTTTGACAGTATCGGGCGTGATGATGATTAACCTACAGCGGACGCAGATGTTTATCGCAGTGGCTGACACCGGCAGTTTTACGGCTGCTGCCGAGGCGATGGGGCTGACAAAAGCGGTCGTCAGCTTCAATATTCGCCAGCTTGAAGATGAGCTGGGCGTTACGCTGCTGCTGCGCTCCACGCGTAGACTGACGTTAACCGAGGCGGGCGCGCTGTTTCATCAGCGCAGCGTGGCGCTTCTGAAGGACGCCGAACGGCTGCAGGATGATGTCCGCGCGAACCATGCGGGGCTCACCGGCGAACTGCGGATCACGACCACGCCTGAATATGGCGCCCGGGTCGTGGTGCCGCTGCTGGCCAGATTTAGCCAGCAGCACCCGGATCTTCGCGTACGACATGCTTCGTCGTCACTGCATGCTGATCTTATCTCGGAGCGTTTTGACGTGGCCATCCGACTTGGCACGCTTGTCGATTCACGCAACCACGCCGCACTGATTTCTCACTTTTCTATTCTCCCCGTCGCAACACCCGAGTGGCTTGTGAGAAACCCGATCGACTCGCTTGCGCAGCTGTCGCAAGCCGACTGGATCATCCACGAACGCTTAGCCTCGCCGCTGCGCTGGCAGGTGAAAGATGCCCGCGGTGCGCCTGACGTGCTGGAGATAAAAAAGGCGCCGCGTTTGTTTGCCGACAGCGCTCAGGCGCTTATGGCTTTTGCGCTCGCAGGCGGTGGCGTGGCGTTACTGCCGGAATGGCTGGTGCGCGATGCGCTTGATGCGGGAACGCTGGTGACGGTTTTACCGGGGTATACCTTTGCGCGGCAGGGCATCTATGCGGTCTATCCTGATGCCCGGCATGTGTCAGCGAAAGTGCGCACCTTTATCGATTTTATGCGCACCAGCGTGAATTAATCGTGCATCATCTTTTTGATGAGAGCCGAGAACTGCTCCCGCTCGGCCTTGTTTAGACGGCCTAAAAAGGCCTCATCAACCTCATTGCCTACCGGCTTACAGTCTGCAAGCAGGGCCTCACCTTCTGGCGTGAGGAAGACAAAGCGACGGCGCTTATCCGCAGGGTCGTGCTCGCGTTTGACCAGCCCGCGCGCCTCCATGCGGCTGAGCATTTCCGCCAGAGTCGCTTTCGTGCTGACCGCGACTTCAGTCAATGCCACCTGTTCGATGCCTGGATGCTCGGCAATGGAGCGCATCACCGCATACTGCGGCTTGGTCAGCTCCGGTAATGCATGTTGCCACTGGGCGGTATGCTGTTGAAAAAGCTGACGTAACAGGTGGAACGCCTCTTGTCTTAGTTCCATGAACACTCCGACGGGAAAAATCTCCCTCTATGATAGCCGCTCTTGCTCTGGATTTTAACGCGGCATTTTTTAGCAATTCGTGTGATCGTATGCGAACAATCTTGTCAGGAAATCGATCCGGGAGTAGTTTACTCATAATGTTCGTGTACGAACAAATTGATTGAGGTGCTGAATGAGATTAATCGTGGGAATGACGGGAGCAACGGGTGCTCCGCTGGGCGTGGCGCTGCTGCAGGCGCTGCGGGAAATGCCGGAAGTAGAGACGCATCTGGTGATGTCGAAGTGGGCAAAAACCACCATTGAACTGGAAACCCCTTACACCGCGCAGGACGTTGCTGCGCTGGCTGACGTCGTCCACAGCCCGGCTGACCAGGCCGCCACCATCTCCTCCGGTTCATTTCGTACCGACGGCATGATCGTCATTCCCTGCAGCATGAAAACGCTGGCCGGGATCCGCGCGGGCTATGCCGAAGGGCTGGTGGGCCGTGCGGCGGATGTGGTGCTGAAAGAGGGGCGCAAGCTGGTGCTGGTGCCCCGTGAAACGCCGCTCAGCACCATTCATCTGGAGAATATGCTTGCGCTCTCCCGCATGGGTGTGGCGATGGTGCCGCCTATGCCTGCGTATTACAACCACCCGCAAACCGCCGATGACATTACCCAGCATATTGTGACCCGCGTGCTTGACCAGTTTGGTCTGGAGCATAAAAAGGCGCGCCGCTGGAACGGGTTGCGGGAGGCGAAACATTTTTCACAGGAGAATAAAGATGGCATTTGATGATTTGAGAAGCTTCCTGCAGGCGCTCGATGAGCAAGGGCAACTGCTGAAAATTGAGGAAGAGGTAAACGCCGAGCCGGACCTGGCGGCGGCAGCCAACGCGACCGGCCGCATCGGTGACGGCGCGCCCGCGCTGTGGTTCGACAACATTCGCGGGTTTACCGATGCCCGCGTGGTGATGAACACCATCGGCTCCTGGCAGAACCATGCCATCTCGATGGGGCTGCCTGCGAACACGCCGGTGAAAAAGCAGATCGACGAGTTTATTCGCCGCTGGGATAAATTCCCGATTGCGCCAGAGCGCCGCGCCAATCCGGCCTGGGCGCAGAATACGGTGGACGGTGAAGACATTAACCTGTTCGATATTCTGCCGCTGTTCCGTCTGAACGACGGCGACGGGGGTTTCTATCTCGATAAAGCGTGCGTCGTCTCGCGCGATCCGCTCGACCCGGATAACTTCGGCAAGCAGAACGTCGGCATCTATCGCATGGAAGTGAAGGGCAAGCGCAAGCTCGGCCTGCAGCCGGTACCGATGCACGATATCGCTCTGCATCTGCACAAAGCCGAAGAGCGCGGCGAAGACCTGCCGATTGCTATTACCCTCGGCAACGATCCGATCATTACCCTCATGGGCGCGACGCCGCTGAAATACGATCAGTCAGAGTATGAAATGGCCGGCGCGCTGCGTGAAAGCCCATATCCGATTGCCACCGCGCCGCTGACCGGCTTCGACGTACCGTGGGGTTCTGAAGTGATCCTGGAAGGGGTGATTGAAGGCCGCAAGCGCGAAATTGAAGGTCCGTTTGGCGAGTTTACCGGGCACTACTCCGGTGGCCGTAACATGACGGTTGTGCGTATCGACAAAGTTTCTTACCGCACCAAACCGATTTTCGAATCCCTTTATCTCGGTATGCCGTGGACCGAGATTGATTATCTGATGGGGCCAGCCACCTGCGTGCCGCTCTACCAGCAGCTGAAAGCGGAGTTCCCGGAAGTGCAGGCGGTGAACGCGATGTACACCCACGGCCTGCTGGCGATTATCTCCACCAAAAAGCGTTACGGCGGTTTTGCCCGCGCGGTCGGCTTGCGCGCCATGACCACGCCGCACGGCCTGGGCTACGTGAAGATGGTGATCATGGTAGATGAGGATGTCGACCCGTTCAACCTCCCGCAGGTGATGTGGGCGCTGTCATCGAAGGTCAACCCGGCTGGCGATCTGGTGCAGTTGCCGAATATGTCGGTGCTGGAACTGGATCCCGGATCCAGCCCGGCGGGTATTACCGACAAACTGATTATTGATGCGACCACGCCTGTCGCACCGGATACCCGGGGCCACTATAGCCAGCCGGTACAGGATCTCCCCGAAACCAAAGCCTGGGCTGAAAAACTGACCGCGATGCTGGCTGCACGCCAATAAGGAGGAAAAGATGATTTGTCCACGTTGTGCCGATGAGCATATTGAAGTGATGGCGAGGTCACCGGTGAAAGGGGTCTGGACCGTTTATCAGTGCCAGCATTGTCTGTATACCTGGCGCGATACCGAACCGTTGCGTCGTACCAGCCGCGAACATTACCCGGAAGCGTTCCGCATGACGCAGAAGGATATCGATGAGGCGCCGCAGGTACCGACAATCCCGCCGCTGCTGTAAAAAAAGCCCGGTGGCGCTGCGCTTACCGGGTGATAACATCGTGCGGTCTTTTTTGCCGGGTGGCGGCTTCGCCTTACCCGGCCTACAAAAACCGTTGGCCCGGTAAGCGCAGCGCCACCGGGCAAAGATCGCAGAAAACTAAACCAGACTCTTCAAACGATAAATCCACTCCAGCGCCTGACGCGGCGTCAGTGAATCCGGATCGAGGTTTTCCAGCGCTTCCACGGCAGGCGATGTCTCTTCCGCCGGTACCAGCAGCGACATCTGCGTACCGTCAATCTGCGTCGCTGCCGCATTCGGTGACAGGCTTTCCAGTTCACGCAGTTTCTGACGCGCGCGCTTGATCACCTCTTTCGGTACACCAGCCAGCGCCGCAACGGCCAGACCATAGCTCTTGCTTGCCGCGCCATCCTGCACCGTGTGCATGAAGGCGATGGTGTCGCCGTGCTCCAGCGCATCAAGGTGGACGTTAGCCACCCCTTCCATTTTCTCCGGCAGCTGCGTCAGCTCGAAGTAGTGGGTGGCGAACAGAGTCATGGCCTTGATTTTATTCGCGAGGCTTTCCGCGCAGGCCCATGCCAGCGACAAACCGTCATAGGTTGATGTTCCGCGTCCGACTTCGTCCATCAGCACCAGGCTGTGCTCCGTCGCGTTATGCAGAATGTTAGCCGTTTCAGTCATTTCGACCATGAAGGTTGAGCGACCGCTCGCCAGATCGTCCGCAGCTCCAACACGGGTAAAGATACGGTCGATGGGGCCAATCTCCACGTTTTGCGCCGGAACGTAGCTGCCGATATAGGCAAGCAGGGCAATCAGCGCCGTCTGACGCATATAGGTACTCTTACCGCCCATGTTCGGACCGGTAATGATCAGCATTCTTCGCTGCGGCGACAGGCTCAGCGGGTTGGCGATGAACGGTTCGTTCAGTACCTGCTCGACCACCGGATGACGGCCTTCGGTAATACGAATGCCTGGCTTGTCGGTAAAGGTCGGGCAGGTGTAGTTCAGCGTTTCCGCGCGCTCTGCCAGGTTCACCAGCACGTCCAGTTCCGCCAGCGCGCTGGCGCTCAGCTGCAGGTCGGCCAGGTGCGGCATCAGCATGTCGAACAGCTCTTCATAGAGCTGTTTTTCCAGCGCCAGCGCTTTCCCTTTCGAGGTGAGGACTTTGTCTTCGTACTCTTTCAGCTCGGGAATGATATAGCGTTCAGCGTTTTTCAACGTCTGGCGGCGCACGTAGTGAATCGGCGCCAGGTGGCTCTGCCCGCGGCTGATTTGAATGTAGTAACCATGAACCGCGTTATAACCCACTTTCAGGGTGTCGAGCCCAAGACGCTCGCGCTCGCGGATCTCCAGCTTATCAAGGTAGTCTGTCGCGCCGTCGGCCAGCGCGCGCCATTCGTCCAGCTCCTCGTTGTAGCCCGGGGCAATCACGCCACCATCACGCACGAGAACCGGAGGCGCATCAATAATGGCGCGTTCAAGCAGCTCGCGGAGTTCGGTAAATTCACCCATGGTTTCGCGGAGTTTCTGTACCGGCGCGCTGTCAACGTCGCTCAGCTGCGCACGGAGTTCCGGTAACTGCTGGAAAGCATGACGCATCCGCGCGAGGTCGCGCGGTCGCGCCGTGCGCAGCGCCAGACGGGCCAGGATACGTTCCAGATCCCCCACCTGGCGCAGGACAGGCTGCAGCTCGGTATACCGATCCTGCAGGGCGGCAATCGTCTGCTGACGGCAAACCAGCGTTGCGGTATCGCGAATCGGCATATGCAGCCAGCGTTTCAGCATACGGCTGCCCATTGGCGTGACCGTACTGTCCAGGACCGACGCAAGCGTATTTTCTACGCCACCCGCCAGGTTCTGCGTGATCTCCAGGTTACGGCGCGTGGCGGCATCCATGATGATGCTGTCCTGCTGGCGCTCCATGGTGATAGAGCGAATGTGCGGCAGGGCAGTGCGCTGGGTATCTTTCACGTACTGCAGGAGGCAACCTGCCGCGCACAGACCGCGCGGGGCATTTTCAACGCCAAAGCCAATCAGATCGCGGGTGCCAAACTGCAGATTCAGCTGCTGGCGCGCTGTATCAATTTCGAATTCCCACAGCGGACGGCGGCGCAACCCGCGACGACCTTCAATCAGCGCCATTTCGGCGAAATCTTCGGCGTAGAGCAATTCTGCCGGGTTGGTGCGCTGCAGTTCGGCTGCCATCGTTTCACGATCGGCCGGTTCACTCAGACGAAAACGCCCGGAGCTGATGTCCAGCGTCGCGTAGCCAAACCCTTTGCCGTCCTGCCAGAGCGCGGCCAGCAGGTTATCCTGGCGCTCCTGAAGCAGGGCTTCATCACTGATGGTACCTGGCGTGACGATGCGCACGACTTTGCGTTCCACCGGACCTTTTGAGGTCGCGGGGTCGCCGATCTGTTCGCAGATGGCGACAGATTCACCCTGATTCACCAGTTTCGCCAGGTAGTTTTCTACCGCGTGGTGCGGAATGCCTGCCATCGGGATGGGCTCACCTGCCGATGCGCCACGTTTGGTCAGCGAGATGTCGAGCAGCTGCGATGCACGCTTAGCATCATCATAAAACAGCTCGTAAAAATCGCCCATACGGTAAAACAGCAGGATTTCCGGATGCTGTGCCTTCAGCTTCAGATACTGCTGCATCATCGGCGTATGTGCGTCGAAATTGTCGAGTGTGCTCATGGAGTTATGATGTCCATTTCTTTGAATATAAACCGTTTTGAGCGGCTCAGTGGCCGTTTGTTCCTTCTATTGTCGCATGAAAAAAAGGTACGGCGCAGAAAAATGTCGTCGCTTTACGAGGCATCTTCCGACATTAACTCAATGACTATTTTTCCATGCTCAACGTCCACGCGAACCCGGGAGTGGGTGGTAAACCCTGCCTGTTCAAGCCAGTCTCCTTTTAAGCTCAGCGCCGCATGCACGCTGTAGCGCTTCGGTATCTTGGTATTGCGGTCTTCATGGCGCTTTCTGAAATATCCCACTGTTAAATGGCGATAGGGTTTGTTGATAGCAAGTTCTTGCATAGGGTCTCCCGATAACACGGATAAAAGTCATTACTGATGCCTGTATAAAATACCAGTGATTGTCGGGCGGTGCAGGGCTAAAACTGGAATCAGGCTTCAGAAAACCGCATGCAAAAACTGAAATTCTGCATTGAAAGGTGTATTATTTTTGCACTTTATTGTTCGGTAAGTCGCTATGTCCGGTGAAAGAATTTCACGCGAAAAAGAGACCATCGCGAAAATGATCGCGCTGTATCAGAAGCAGTGTCCTCAGGCCTCTGCGGAAGAGGGGCACTATCAGGCGCTAAATGCCTATGCCGATAAGCGCCTGGATAAATGCGTTTTCGGGGAGGAAAAGCCCGCCTGTAAACAGTGTCCGGTCCACTGCTACCAGCCTGCCAAACGCGAAGAGATGAAGCAAATTATGCGCTGGGCAGGCCCGCGAATGCTCTGGCGTCACCCCATTCTGACCGTCCGTCATCTGATGGATGATCGTCGTCCCGTACCGGAACTGCCGGAAAAGTATCGTCCGAAAAAGTGATCGGTTCAGCTTCTGAGCGGGCGGCAAATCACGTTCATGGCCAGCGCGCTGCAGAGCGGGAAGAGGGCCAGCAGCAGCCAGGGGAGCATCGCCTGCGTGGAGGGCACCAGGGCGCGATCCAACAGACTGCCAAACAGCAAATTCCCCGTCAGGACCGCGACTCCGCCAGCGGTGGCGAGTGCGCCATAGTGCGCCCCCAGCGTGGACTCTTCGGCAAACCTTGGGATCAGATCCTTTGCCGAGGGTACCAGCAGCATCTGCCCCAGCGTCAACAGCGTCACGAAACAGACCGACGGCAGCAGGCGCAGCCAGCCCTCTGGCGGTGCCGTCGATGCAAACATTGCCACGCTTGCAAAGGCGGCGGAGAGCAGCAAAAAGCCCATCGGCAGGATCCTCACCGCGCCCACGCGCCGGGCGAAACGCGCCAGCGGCAGTTGTAAAGTGATGATCAGAATGGAGGCCAGCATAAAAAGCGGGCCGAGATCTTTCTCGTTTCCGCCGGAACGCTGGATCTCTACCGGCAGCGCCAGATAGAGCTGGTTATAGCTCAAAAGCCACGAGCTATAGGCAATGATAAAGGCGACAAAGCGCGGCTGGCGGAACGTCGTCCACCAGGGAACGAGCTTCAGCGTCCGCGAGGCGTGGCGTGACGCGGGCAGGCAAAAGTAGAGCACCACCAGCGCAACGATAAAGACCCCTGCGCCCGCCAGCGCCACCTGGCGAAAGCCCAGGCCGGTGAGCAGGGCGCCGGTAACCGGGCCCAGTACCGCACCGAGTTCCCCGCAGACCGCAAAGAGCGCGAACCACTCCGCCCGGCTTCGTTTACCTTTCGCCTCGCTGTGCGTGCCCGCTTTCGCCAGCAATGCTTCAATCGACGGAGAAAACAGCGCGCCGCCCACGCCTGTCAGACACGCGCCCAGAATAATCGGCCACAGCGATCCTCCGAACGCCAGCAGCAGATACCCCGCAACGCGAACAATACAGCCGCTCAGGATAACGACTTTCGCGCCAAACCTGTCCGAGAGCGCGCCGCCGACGATAAACATCCCCTGCTGAGAGAAGGTGCGCAGGCCGAGGATCAGCCCGATCAGCCCGCCGGAGAGCAGCATGTCGTCGCGCAGGAATATCGCCAGGAAGGGAACAACGGCGTAAAAGCCGATGTTAAAAACAAACTGGCTACCCAGTAAGACGGGCGGCCAGAGCGTGGTGGCAGGGCGAAGGGGCATCGTTGTTCACTCGCCCCTAAACGATAAAGTGAATGTGTTTTTTGCCATGGAACGGTGAGATCTCAATTTTGGTTTTGACCCGGAAGACGTCCCAGAGCAGCGACTCGGACAGGATGTCCTGCGGTGTTCCCGTCGCCACAATTTGCCCATTCTGCATCACAATCAGCGAGTCGCAGAACATCGAGGCGTGGTTGAGATCGTGGATGGCGACAATGCTGGTGACCGGTAATTCGCTGATTAACTGCATCAGCTGCATCTGATGATGAATGTCCAGGTGGTTGGTCGGTTCATCCAGCAGGATTTCCGTCGGGGTCTGGGCCAGCGCGCGGGCAATGTGGACGCGCTGACGTTCACCGCCGGAGAGGCTCAGCCAGCCCTGGTCGCTTTTATCCAGCATATCCACGCGCTGCAGAGCGGCGGTGACGGTCTCGTCATCGTGCGTGCTCCAGTTGGAAAAGGCGGAGTGGTGCGGAATACGTCCAAGTTTCACCACGTCGCGCACGCGCATATTGGCGTCAGTCATGCCGTGCTGTTCCACGAAGGCGACCCGGCGGGCAAGCTGTTTTTTGGCGATGCGGGTAATGTCCTGTCCGTCCAGGGTGACGCAGCCAGCATCCGGGCGACGCAGCCCCGCGAGGATACGTAAAAGAGACGATTTACCGCAGCCGTTAGGGCCAAGCAGTCCTACCGTTTCGCCCCGTGACACCTTCAGCGAGACGTCATTAACGATGACTTTTTTGCCGACCTTCCAGGTAATATTTTCCGCACAGATGCTCATCACTTATTCCTTGAACGGTAGATAATCACGGCAAAGAAGGGGACGCCAACCAGCGCGGTGACCACGCCGACAGGCAGGCTTTGCGGTGCTATCAGCATGCGTGAGGCAATGTCTGCCAGCACCATCAGGATCGCGCCTGCCAGCGCGCTGGCAATAAGCAGCGTGCGGTGCAGCGGCCCGAACAGGAAACGCATCACGTGCGGCACCACCAGCCCGACAAAGCCGATTGACCCCGCCATGCTGACGATGGTTGCGGTAATCAGCGCGGTGGTGGTAAAGAGCGCCAGGCGCACCCAGGGAACGGCAATGCCCAGCGACGCGGCGGCGTCGTCACCGAACGTAAAGGCATCCAGCGCCCGGGAATAGTAGAGGCAAATGGCTAACCCAATCAGCACCACGACCAGTGCCAGCTGGAATTCAGGCCAGCGTACGCCGCTGAAGCTGCCCAGCAGCCAGAACATCACGTCGCGCGCCTGCTGGGCGCTGGCGGAGGTGCTGATGGTGTAGGCGGTAATGGCGTTGAAAAGCTGCGAGGCGGCGACGCCTGCCAGAATAGTACGTTCATTCCCGCCGCGCGCGCCGTTCGTCAGAAACGCGACAAATGCAAACGCGGCGAATGCCCCGGCGAAGGCACCGGCAGAAAGGGAGACCGCACCGGTGCCGATCCCCAATACGACAACAGAAACCGCCCCGGTCGACGCGCCCGCGGACACGCCGAGCACGTAGGGTTCCGCCAGCGCGTTCTTCAGCAAGCTCTGCAATACGGCACCGCAGATGGCCAGCCCCGCGCCGCAGCAGGCCGCCACCAGCGCGCGGCTCAGGCGAAAGTCCCAGATGACGCTTTCATAGATGCGAGTGAGCGGAACCTCGGTGAGCCCCATTTTATTGCTGATGGCGTAAAACACGTTATCCAGCGGGATGGACAGCTCGCCGACGCTGACGCTCAGGGCGATCACCAGAAATAGCAGTACCAGGGCGAGCAAAGCCGAGGTCGTCAGAACCAGGCTCTGCCGGGCCTGAAGAACGGCGATTGTCATCAGTTCAGCCCCAGCTTTCTGAGCTGTTCGCCGACCTGCTCAGCCCCGTAAATCGTGCGAATCGTCGGGTTCATGGCCTGACCGTCCATCACCACGATGTGGCCTTTTTTCACGGCGTCCAGCTGGCTGACGGCCGGATCGCTCTTCAGGAATTTGATTTTTTCTTCCGCGTTATCCAGCGCCCAGCGGTTGCGGTCCAGGCTGGAGACCACAATCACATCCGGATTGGCGGCAATAATGCTCTCCCAACCCACGGTTGGCCATTCGGTTTCGGAGGTGATGGCGTTATGCCCGCCCATCAGGCTCGCAATAAACCCGGAGGGGCTATTTTTACCGCCTACGTAGGCGTCCGCAGAGGGGGATGAGCTGGAGAACCAGAAGACAAACGAGAGGTCTTTTTTGTTCTTGCCGAATTCCTTACGCAAGTCGGCCTCACGTTTTTTGAAATCGGCAATCACGGCCTGACCGCGGTCTTCAACGTTAAAGATTTTGGCGAAATCCCCAATCTCCTGATAGAGATACGTCATATCCCACAGTTTCTGGCGGCTGCCGTACATATCGCCCGTGGCTTTTTTGGTCGCGCACATGCCCGGTGACACGTAGCTGTTCACGCCCAGGGTCATCAGATCGTCGCGTTTTGCGACCTTGCTTTCCGGCCCCAGCAACAGCGGCGTTTGGGCGGGGACAAAGTCGGGATTTTGCGCAAGCACGGATTCAAGGGTAGGGATTTCAACCGTCAGGGTTTTGATTTTTGCGTTCTGTTCCGCTAGCTGCGGCAACACTTTCGTCGGCCAGAAGGCGCTGGCCTTCACCTTATCTTCCAGCCCCAGCAAGAGCAAAATTTCGACGGTATTCTGACCCAGGGCCACGACGCGTTCTGGCGCTTTGGTGAATGTCTCTTTATAGCCACAGTTTTCAATGGTCAGAGGATATGTGGTTGCCAGAGCAGAACTGACCGACGCAACCGCCAGGCCTAACGCGCAGATGACCTTCTTCATGAAACGCTACCCTTGATTAATATTATTATTGATGCAAATGAAACTCATTATTAAGGCGGAATTTTATACAGAGGAAACGATTTTGTGTCAATGAGGGACAATTGCGCAGGGTAACGCAAGGCGGTGTCAGAGCAACACCGCCGGATTGGGGCCTTAAACCAGGCTCTCTTTATCGATCCCGAGGCGTTTCATGCGCGACAGCAGGGTAGTGCGTTTTAACCCTAAACGCTGGGCGGCACCTTTTGGCCCGGCGACCACGCCGTTGGTCTCTTTGAGTACGCGCATAATGAGCTGATATTCATCTTCTCCCTCTTTCGCTGTCTCGGCGGCGGGCACGCTCACGTCAGGCAGCGTCACTTCAGGCAGGGAGAGCTGCAGGACATTTCCGCGCGTCAGCAGCACCGCACGTTCAATGACGTTTTCCAGCTCGCGCACGTTGCCGGGCCACTCCATCGATGAAAGGGTACGTAACGTCTCGGCAGGAATGCTGTCGATATTTCGCCCCATCCGACGCGCGATCTTGGCGGTAAACGCTTTGACCAGCAGGGGAATATCTTCCGGGCGCTCTCGCAGCGGCGGCAGGAAGATCGGGAAGACGTTCAGGCGATAGTAGAGATCGCTGCGAAACTCGCGGTCGGCGACCATCTTTTTCAGGTCGCGGTTAGTGGCGGCAATCAGCCGCACGTCAGTCTGGATAAGCTTGTTGCTGCCAAGACGTTCAAACTCCTGCTCCTGCAGGACGCGCAGCAGTTTCGGCTGTAGCTCCAGCGGCATATCGCCCACTTCGTCGAGGAACAGCGAGCTTTTGTCCGCCAGCTCAAACCGGCCCAGCCGCTGGCTGCTTGCCCCGGTAAAGGCACCTCGTTCGTGGCCGAACAGGTCGCTTTCCAGAAGCCCTGCGGGCATCGCGGCGCAGTTCATCTTCACCATCCGACGGCTGTTGCGGTTGCTCAGGTTGTGGATGGCGCGGGCAATCAGCTCTTTACCCGTACCGGTTTCGCCCAGTATCAGTACCGTGCTGTCGCTTTGCGCCACCATCTCAACCTGCTTGAGCACGTTGTACATGGCGTCGCTACGTCCGATGATTTCACCAAACTCGCTGTCCACGTTGTTGAGCTGTTCGGTCAGGGCCAGGTTCTCATCCACCAGCCGCTCCTTCAGACGATGAATTTCCTGATAGGCGAGGGCGTTATCCAGGGCGATGGAAATACGCTCGGCGATCTGACGCAGCAGCTTCAGGTTGGCGGTGGTGAAGACGCCTTCCTCGCACTGCGCCAGCTTAAGCACGCCCAGCATGGTGTTGCCGGACATCAGCGGCAACAGGCACAGGGTCTGAATTTTGTTACCCCAGGTGTTAAACAGCATCCGCTCGTACGGTGCCACCGGATCCTGTTCGTTGAGGTTGATCAGGAGGATCTCTTTGCTTTTGAAGACCCGCTCCGAAAGGGTCCCCGCTTCATCCACTTCACTCTGCTCGTGTGCCGGGTTGGCTTCATCCAGATAATGCGTAGAGTAGATGTTCAGCTTGCCCTTGCGATGGCCGCGAAGCGCGATGCTGATGGCATCGATTTTGAAATAGTGATGGATCTCTTTCGACACTTCGCTGACCAGTTCGTCCATATCGAGCCGTGACAGTACGGCGTTGGTGATGGCGACCAGAATGCGGAAGTTGTCGCGTTCGCGGCTCAGCAGGTCGTAATCCACATTATTGGTCACGCGGCTTTGGATCTGCTCCGCAACGACGGCCACAATCTGGGTAAAGGTGTGCAGGCGTTCGTATTCCGCCTCGCTCCAGGGCTGGTCGGTCGTGCGGATAAACTCGCAGCCGCCAAAAATCTGACCCTCTGCTGCCAGCGGCAGCATGCAGTAATGCCCGAACGGCTGATAGAGGTTACTCTCCGCGAGCCGCGGCCACGCCTGCCGGAACTCCTTAAAGTTACAGTGCAGCACTTCAGGTCGGGAGAGAATGCGGCGCACCGGGCCATGCGCGAGATACGTTTCGTCTTCGTATTCAAACGTTTTGCCATTGTCACGCGTTGAGTAGTAGCTCGCGCGGTGCGTTCCGCTATGCCACAGTACAATCGCGGCGCTGTCGGCCAGCGCCGACTGCCTGACCAGCCGCGTCAGGGCATCGCTCAGCGCACCGAGATCGGGCTGCTGTAAAAGTGTGCGCGTAATGTCAAACAGGCCCTGCTGTCCAAGATCGCTCATCGGTGTATACGGCATAGTGCTTTCCAGTAGAAACGAGCAAAAAATCCATGCTGGCCGCTTGTGGCGCGGCCTAGCAAATACGGGGTAAGGGTTCAGCGTGCGGCAGATCCAGCGTGCGCTTCACGCCATAAAGTCCGGTCAGGCGCACCCCTTTGCGCTCAACCACTTCACCAATCATTGCCGCCTCTTTTCCTGACGGATGAGCCTGCAGCTGTTCAAGAACGGCTTGTGCTGCGGCCCGTTCAACGCCAATCACCAGCTTGCCTTCATTTGCAAAGTTGAGCGGGTCCAGCCCCAGCAGTTCGCAAAGCCCACGAACGGCGGGCTTAACGGGCAGGCTGCGCTCGGTGAGTTCAATCCCGCATCCGCAGCTTGCCGCAAACTCATGGACCACGGCGTTGACACCGCCTCGCGTGGCATCCCGCAGGGCCTTCACGCCGGGAATACCGCGCAGCGTCTGAATCAGTGGGGTGAGTACCGCGCAGTCGCTGCGCAGTTCGCCGTCCAGCCCCAGGCCTTCGCGCAGGTTCAGGATGGTCGCCCCGTGGCAGCCCAGCGTGCCGGTCACGATCAGCACGTCGCCCACGCTGAGGCGCTGTGCGCCCCAGTGAATATCGGCGGGGATCGCGCCCATGCCGGCGGTGTTGATAAACAGCTTGTCGGCCGCGCCGCGCTGCACCACTTTTGTGTCGCCGGTGACGATAGCTATCCCCGCCTCGCGCGCGGTCTGCGCCATGCTGTTGACTACGGCCGTGAGCGTCTCCATCGGTAATCCCTCTTCAAGGATAAATCCGCAGGAGAGGTAGCGCGGGATGGCGCCGCTGACGGCGACGTCGTTCGCCGTGCCGCAGACGGCGAGCTTGCCGATATCGCCGCCCGGGAAGAACAGTGGATCAATGACGTAGCTGTCGGTGGAGAAGGCCAGCCTGTCGCCCTGGGCGGTGAGGGTGGCGAGATCAATGCGCGCCTGGTCTTCCTGTTCGGCGAGCCAGGGGTTGTTAAAGGCCTCCATAAACAGCCGGTTAATCAGCTGCTGCATCGCCTGTCCGCCGCTGCCGTGCGCCATTTCAACCGTATTCATGCTTCACTCTCCTGGTTGCGATACTGATACCATGCGGCACACGCCCCTTCGGAGGAGACCATCAGCGCGCCAAACGCCGTTTGCGGGTTACAGGTATTGCCAAATAACGGACACTGATGCGGTTTGCATTTGCCGGTGAGCACCTCGCCACAGCGTGCCCGGGGATCGTCGCAAACCTGCTGCGGCTGCGGGCGGAAATGCGCTTCGGCGTCGAACGCGCGATAGGCTGGCGTCAAGCGCACGCCGGATTCAGCAATTAGCCCCAGGCCGCGCCATTCGCTGTCGCCCTCAACGCTAAACACGTCGGCTATCGCCTGCTGCGCTCGTTCATTTCCCGCATCCGGCACCACGCGGCGGTACTGATTTTCCACGGTACTCAGGGCCGCTATTTTCTGCTCAACCAGCATGGTGACACCTTGCAGTAGATCAAGTGGTTCGAAACCAGCCACCACTAACGGACGATTGTACTGTTCAGCGATAAAACCGTAGGCGTCTGTGCCAATCACCATGCTGACGTGGCCCGGTGCCAGAAAGGCGTCAATGCCGTTGCCTGGCTCTTCCAGCAGGCTGCGCAGGGTGGGGATGAGCGTAATGTGCTGGCAGAAGAAGAAAAAGTTATCGACGCCGCGCGCTTTCGCCTGCTGCAGCGTGATGGCGGTGGCGGGCATGGTGGTTTCAAACCCCAGGCCAAAAAACACCACCTTGCGCCCGGGGTTATCCGCTGCCAGCGTCAGGGCATCCATCGGCGAATAGACGATCCGTATGTCTGCGCCGCGCGCTTTCGCCTGCAGCAGCGAACCATTTTTCCCCGGCACGCGCATCGCGTCGCCAAAGGTGCAGAAAATGACGTCGGGCTGGCTGGCAATTTCAATACAGCTGTCGATGCGCCCCATCGGCAGCACGCAGACCGGGCAGCCGGGGCCGTGGATAAACTCAATGTTCTCCGGCAGCAGCTGGTCGAGGCCAAATTTGAAGATGGCGTGCGTGTGCCCGCCGCACACCTCCATGATCCGCAGCGGCCTTTCTTTCGTGTAGTCCAGCAGCGCTGCGCGCGTTTTCAGGTGGCCGATAAGCTGCAGCACCTGCTCCGGCGCGCGGTATTCATCAACGTAACGCATGATTACCGCTCCTCGCCGTACAGCAGCGCGCCCACGTCAGGCTCCACGTCGAACATATTTTGCAGGGCGTCGAGCGTGTCGCGGGCTTCCGCTTCGTTAATCACGCTCATGGCGAACCCCACGTGAACCAGCACCCACTGTCCGAGACGCGAGGTGCCCGTTTCATCGCTGCTGCCCACCAGCGTCAGGTCGACGTCGCGCAGGATGCCGCAAACCTCGACTTTGGCCTGATTACCGTCGATGGCGTGAATTTGTCCCGGTACGCCTATGCACATCGTTCGCTCTCCAGCCAGTGTAGCCAGCCGTCCATGCCGTCGCCGCGCGTGGCGGAGACCAGCAGGATCTCAATCTCCGGGTTCACCTCGCGGGCATACGCCAGGCACTTATCCACGTCGAAATTCAGGTACGGCAGCAGGTCGACTTTGTTCAGCAGCATGACGGACGCGGCGGCAAACATGTGCGGGTACTTCAGCGGCTTATCTTCGCCTTCGGTCACTGAAAGCACCGCCACCTTGTGTCGTTCGCCGAGGTCGAAGCTCGCCGGGCAGACGAGGTTGCCAACGTTTTCAATAAACAGGATGCCGTTATCCGCCAGCGGCAGGCGCGGGGCGGCGTCGGCAATCATCTGCGCATCCAGGTGGCAGCCTTTGCCGGTGTTGACCTGAATCGCCGGGGTGCCGGTTTCGCGAATGCGCGCCGCGTCGTTAACGGTTTGCTGGTCGCCTTCGATCACTGCACAGGAGACACGCCCGTTCAGGCGCTTGAGCGTTTCGGTCAGCAGCGTGGTTTTACCGGAACCGGGGCTGGAGACCAGGTTCAGCACCAGCTGTTTACGGGTGGCAAAGCGGGCGCGGTTGCGGGCGGCGAGCTGGTTATTTTTGTCCAGCACGTTGATTTCCACCTCCAGCATCTGGCGCTGGCTCATGCCCGGCGCGTGGGTGCCTGCTTCGCCGTGGCCGTAATGCAGGTCGCCCGCATCGGAGCGTTGCGGCGCAAAGGTAATGCCGGTCAGGGCTGCCGCAGGGCGTGGGGCGGGTGAAAAGGGCGCGGAGCGAAACGCGGAGTGGGGGCGGTGTTCATCCCCTTCTATATACAGGTTGCCTTCGGCGCAACCGCAGGTACTACACATACTTTACTCCTTCTCGATTTCGAGGCGTTGGATCTGCATGCCGTCATCCGCCACGATGCGCAGACCGCCGCTCTGACACTGTGGACAGCGCTGTACCTTCGATGAAAGCAGGGTGACGTACTGCTGACACTGCTCGCACCAGCACTCCGCCTGCTGTTCTTCAATATGCAGTTCGCAGCCTTCCGCCAGCGTGCCGCGGCAGACCAGCTCAAAACAGAAGGTCAGGGCGCTGGTCTCGACGCAGGAAAACGCTCCGACCTTCAGCCAGACGCCGGTGACGCGCTTCGCGTGGTTTTGCACTGCCTGCTGTTCGATAAGTTCCAGAGCCCGCTGGCAGAGGGTGATTTCGTGCATGACGCCTCCTCAATGAATTGCCCCGGTAATGCAATAACAGTGCCAGCTTGATTTTTGTTAAGGCGTGACGATGTCAACGCTGTCGAAATGACACGTCGACACCGCGGTGATGACAGCGGTTTTTCAGTTTAATCCCTTTAAAATCAGCAAAATAAAAACTGGCATGGAATCTGCTTAACAGCCGCTATCTCCATTAAACGGATACCTTCTATGACTATTTGGGAAATCAGCGAAAAAGCAGATTACATCGCGCAGCGTCATCAACAGTTACAGGACCAGTGGCACCTTTACTGCAACTCGCTGGTTCAGGGCATTACATTGTCGAAGGCGCGTCTTCACCACGCGATGAGCTGCGCGGCGCAGGGGGATATGCGCTTTGTCCTCTTCGGCCATTTCACCATCAACGTGACCCTGGCGGATAACTTCAACAGCCACACCATTGAGTACTACCTCGAGACAAAAGACGGCGAAAAACAGTGTATTGCGAAGGCGCAGCTGATGGCCGACGGCATGGTGGACGGCCACGTCAGCAACCGCGATCGCCAGCAGGTGCTGGAGCACTATCTGGAAAAAATCGCGCCGGTTTATAACGGCCTGTACGCCGCCGTTGAGCACGATCTTCCTGTCAACCTGAAGCAGCTGATGGACGGAAATGCCTCAGCGAACGTGGCCTGACCCATGCGTGTCGAGAAGTGTCGACAAGACAGCTTTTCGACAAAAATGACTATCACCAGAGGATAACCCGGTGAACCGTTTTGTAATTGCTGACTCGACGGTCTGCATTGGCTGTCGAACCTGTGAGGCGGCGTGTTCGGAAACGCATCGCCTGCATGGGCTGCAGTCCATGCCGCGCCTGCACGTCATGCGTAATGAAAAAGAGTCTGCCCCGCAGCTCTGCCATCACTGTGAAGATGCCCCGTGCGCGGGTGTCTGTCCTGTAAATGCCATCACCCGCGTGGATGGCGCAGTCCAGTTGAACGAAAGCCTGTGCGTAAGCTGCAAGCTGTGCGGCATTGCCTGCCCGTTCGGCGCGATTGAATTTTCCGGCAGCCGCCCGCTGCATATTCCGGCCAATGCCAACTCGCCTAAAGCCCCGCCCGCGCCGCCAGCGCCTGCACGCGTCAGCACGCTGCTGGACTGGGTGCCCGGCATCCGTGCCGTGGCGGTGAAGTGCGACCTGTGCAGCTTCGATGAACAGGGCCCGGCCTGCGTACGGACCTGTCCGACGAAAGCGCTGATTCTGGTTAACATTCGCGACATCGCCCGTACCAGCAAGCGCAAGCGCGAGCTGACCATCAACAGTGATTTTGGCGACCTTTCTCTGCTACAGGCGCTTAACGAGGGGGCGAAATGAACGCGGCCATAATGATTACCGGCGCGGTAGCCTGTTTTATTGCCGCAGCTATTCTGGCGCCGATCTTCTCCTTCCATAAAACCCTGAGCGGCGGAGTTGCCGGGATCGGCGGGGCGGCAGGTAGCCTGTTGACGCTGGCGGCAGGCGGCGTTGTTTTGCTCGGCGGACAATCCGTTGACACCCTCATACCGCTGGTTCGCCACACCGTTGAGATTACGCCGCTGAACGCCCTCTGGCTGGTGACGTTTGGCCTGTGCGGGCTGTTTATCAGCCTGTTCAATATCGAGTGGCATCGCCACCCGCACGCTAAAGCCAACGGCCTGCTGGTGAACCTGCTGATGGCGACGGCGGTCTGTACCGTTACCGCCAACAACCTCGGCGCGCTGGTGGTGATGGCGGAGATCATGGCGCTCTGCGGCGTGTTCCTGACGGGCTGTAGCGCCTCTGGGAAATTATGGTTTGCGCTGGGACGCCTCGGGACGCTGCTGCTGGCGCTGGCCTGCTGGCTGGTGTGGCAGCGCTTCGGCACGCTGGACTTTGCTGCGCTTAACGGGCATCCGCTAGGGAATGACGTCTGGCTGCTGGGCGTGATCGGCTTTGGCCTGCTTGCCGGAATCATCCCGCTGCACGGCTGGGTGCCGCAGGCGCATGCGAATGCCTCCGCGCCCGCCGCCGCGCTGTTTTCGGTGGTGGTGATGAAGGTTGGTCTGTTTGGGATCCTGGCGATTACGCTGACCGGCGGACAACCGCCGCTGTGGTGGGGCGTGGTGCTGCTGATTGCGGGCATGATCACCGCCTTCGTCGGCGGCCTGTACGCGCTGATGGAGCACAATATCCAGCGTCTTCTGGCGTACCACACGCTGGAGAATATCGGCATCATTCTGCTCGGCATTGGCGCGGGCGTGACCGGGCTGGCGCTGAATCAACCGGCGCTGATTGCGGCCGGTTTTATCGGTGGTCTTTATCACCTGATCAACCACAGCCTGTTTAAAAGCACCCTGTTCCTTGGAGCGGGCAGCGTCTGGTTCCGCACCGGCCATCGGGATATCGAAAAGCTCGGTGGGATTGGCAAAAAGATGCCAGTGATTTCACTGGCGATGCTGGTCGGGCTGATGGCGATGGCCGCGCTGCCGCCGCTGAACGGCTTTGCCGGGGAGTGGGTGATCTATCAGTCCTTCTTCGCCCTCGGTCAGAGCGAGGCGTTTATCGCCCGTCTGCTGGGGCCGCTGCTGGCGGTCGGGCTGGCGATTACCGGGGCGCTGGCGGTGATGTGCATGGCGAAAGTTTATGGCGTGACCTTCCTCGGCGCACCGCGTACGCGTGAGGCTGAGAACGCCTGCTGCGCACCGCTACTGATGGGCGTAAGCGTGGTCGCGCTGGCGCTGTGCTGCATCGCGGGCGGCGTCGCCGCACCGTGGCTGCTGCCGCTGCTGGGCAATGCCATTCCGCTGCCGCTGACCGCGGCGAACACCACCGTTTCCCAGCCCATGATCGCGCTGCTGCTGATAGGCGCACCGCTGCTGCCGCTGGTGCTGATGCTGTTCTTCAAACGCGACCGGCTCACCTCCCGCTCGCGCGGTGCAGCATGGGCCTGCGGCTACGAACACGAACAGTCGATGGTCATCACCGCCCACGGTTTCGCTATGCCGGTGAAAGAGAACTTTGACGCCGTGCTGAAGCTGCGCCACTGGCTGAACCCGGTGCGCTGGGTACCCGGCTGGCAGAGCGCTGCCGCACCCGCGCTGTTCCGCCGTCTGGCGGTTATCGAGCTGGCGGTGCTGGTGATCGTTGTGATTTCACGAGGAGCCTGACATGAGTCTGTTACTGGCAATTCTTCAGGCGCTGGTGCTGTTTGCCGCCGCGCCGCTGCTGTCGGGCATCACGCGCGTGGTGCGCGCCCGGATGCACAACCGTCGCGGGCCTGGCGTGCTCCAGGAGTATCGCGATCTCTTCAAGCTGCTTTCTCGCCAGAGCGTGGCGCCGGATGCCGCAGGCTGGGTCTTCCGCCTGACGCCGTTCGTGATGGTGGGCGTGATGCTCACCATCGCCACCGCGCTGCCGGTGGTGACGGTGGCTTCGCCGCTGCCGGCGCTCGGGGATCTGATTACGCTGATCTACCTGTTTGCCATCGCCCGCTTCTTCTTTGCGATTGCGGGTCTCGACACCGGGAGCCCGTTTACCGGCATCGGCGCCAGTCGCGAGGCGATGCTCGGCGTGCTGGTTGAGCCGATCCTGCTGCTGGGGCTGTGGGTTGCCGCGCAGGTTGCGGGTTCCACGCACATCAGCTTTATCACCCACACCGTGTACCACTGGCCGGTTGCCCGCTCCCTTCCGCTGGTGCTGGCGCTGTGCGCCTGCGCATTCGCCACCTTTATCGAGATGGGCAAGCTGCCGTTCGATCTGGCCGAAGCCGAGCAGGAACTGCAGGAAGGACCGCTCACCGAGTACAGCGGCTACGGCTTTGCGGTGCTGAAGTGGGGCATCAGCCTTAAACAGCTGGTGGTGCTGCAGATGTTTGTCGGCGTCTTCTTCCCGTGGGGGCAGATGACGCACTTCTCCGCGGGCGGTCTGCTGCTGGCCGTTGTGGTTGCCGCCCTCAAGCTGCTGGTCGGCGTGCTGGTCATTGCCCTGTTCGAAAACAGCATGGCGCGTCTGCGTTTTGTGGAAACGTCACGCATTACCTGGGCCGGTTTTGGTTTTGCATTTTTAGCGTTCGTCTCCTTGCTGGTGGCGTGATTAAAGAGAGTGTTTATGTCTGAAGAAAAGAAAGGTCAGCAGTATCTCGCCGCATTGCATCAGGCTTTTCCCGGCGTGGTGCTGGAGGAGTCCTGGCAAACCAAAGACCAGATCACCGTCACCGTAAAGGTGAACTATCTGCCGGAAGTGGTGGAGTTTCTCTACTACCGGCAGGGCGGCTGGCTGTCGGTGCTGTTCGGTAACGACGAGCGCCAGCTGTGCGGCAATTACGCGGTGTACTACGTGATGTCGATGGAGCAGGGCGAGAAGTGCTGGATCACCGTGCGCGTCGAGGTCGACCCGAATAAACCGGAATACCCGTCCGTCACGCCGCGCGTGCCCGCTGCGGTCTGGGGCGAGCGTGAAGTGCGCGACATGTATGGCCTGGTGCCGGTTGGTCTGCCGGATGAACGCCGTCTGGTGCTGCCGGACGACTGGCCGGACGAACTCTATCCGCTGCGCAAAGACAGCATGGACTACCGCCAGCGTCCGGCCCCGACTACCGACAGTGAAACCTACGAATTCATCAACGAGCTGGGCAGCAAGAAAAATAACGTGGTGCCGATCGGCCCGCTGCACGTCACTTCCGACGAGCCGGGCCACTTCCGCCTGTTCGTCGACGGCGAAAACATTATCGACGCCGACTACCGCCTGTTCTACGTCCACCGCGGCATGGAAAAGCTGGCGGAAACCCGCATGGGCTACAACGAAGTCACGTTTCTTTCTGACCGCGTCTGCGGCATCTGCGGCTTCGCCCACAGCACCGCCTACACCACCTCGGTGGAGAACGGCATGGGGATCGTGGTGCCGGAACGCGCGCAGATGATCCGCGCCATTCTGCTGGAGGTGGAGCGCCTGCACTCGCACCTGCTGAACCTCGGGCTGGCCTGCCACTTCGTCGGGTTTGACTCCGGGTTTATGCAGTTCTTCCGCGTGCGTGAAGCGTCGATGAAGATGGCGGAGATCCTCACCGGGGCGCGCAAAACCTACGGTCTGAACCTGATCGGCGGGATCCGCCGCGACCTGCTGAAGGATGACATGATCCAGACCCGCCAGCTGGCGCAGCAGATGCGCCGCGACGTGCAGGAACTGGTGGACATGCTGCTCAGCACGCCCAACATCGAGCAGCGCACCGTCGGCATTGGCCGCCTCGATCCGGAGATCGCCCGCGACTTCAGTAACGTCGGCCCGATGGTGCGCGCCAGCGGGCACGCCCGCGACACGCGTGCCGATCACCCGTTCGTCGGCTACGGCCTGCTGCCGATGACCGTGCACAGCGAGCAGGGCTGCGACGTCATCTCCCGCCTGAAGGTGCGCATCAACGAGGTGTTCACCGCGCTGAATATGATCGACTTTGGTCTGGACAACCTGCCGGGCGGCCCGCTGATGGTGGAGGGCTTCACCTACATTCCAAACCGCTTTGCCCTCGGCTTTGCCGAAGCGCCGCGCGGGGACGACATTCACTGGAGCATGACCGGCGACAACCAGAAGCTCTACCGCTGGCGCTGCCGTGCGGCGACCTACGCCAACTGGCCAACCCTGCGCTACATGCTGCGCGGTAACACCGTGTCTGATGCGCCGCTGATCATCGGCAGCCTCGACCCGTGCTACTCCTGCACTGACCGCATGACCGTCGTGGACGTGCGCAAGAAGAAAAGCCAGGTGGTGCCGTACAAAGAGCTTGAGCGCTACAGCATCGAGCGTAAGAACTCGCCGCTGAAATAAGGATTCGTCATGTTTACCTTTATCAAAAAAGTGATCAAAACCGGCACGCAGACCAGCCGCTATCCGCTGGAGCCGATGCCGGTCGACAAAAACTTTCGCGGCAAGCCGGAGCACAACCCGCAGCAGTGCATCGGCTGCGCGGCCTGCGTCAATGCCTGTCCGTCGAACGCCTTAACGGTGGAAACGGATCTCAAAACCGGCGAGCTGGCCTGGCAGTTTAACCTCGGGCGCTGCATCTTCTGCGGCCGCTGCGAAGAGGTCTGCCCGACGGTCGCCATTCGCCTGTCGCAGGAGTACGAGCTGGCGGTGTGGAAGAAAGAGGATTTCCTGCAGCAGTCGCGCTTTGACCTGTGCCACTGCCGCGTCTGCCAGCGCCCGTTCGCCGTGCAAAAAGAGATCGACTACGCCATCGCGCTGCTGCAGCACAACGGCGACGCCCGCGCGGAGCATCACCGTGAAAGCTTTGAAACCTGCCCGGCGTGCAAGCGACAGAAGTGCCTGCTGCCGTCCGACCGCATTGATATCACCCGCCACATGAGAGAGGCCAGCTGATGGAAAATTTACTTGGCCCACGCGACGCTAACGGCATTCCGGTGCCGATGACGGTGGACGAATCCATCGCCAGCATGAAGGCGTCGCTGCTGAAAAAAATCAAACGCTCGGCCTACGTCTACCGCGTGGATTGCGGAGGCTGCAACGGCTGCGAGATTGAGATCTTCGCTACGCTGTCGCCGCTGTTTGACGCCGAGCGCTTCGGCATCAAAGTGGTGCCGTCCCCGCGTCATGCGGACATCCTGCTGTTCACCGGGGCCGTCACCCGCGCCATGCGCTCGCCCGCGCTGCGCGCCTGGCAGTCCGCGCCGGACCCGAAAATCTGCATCTCGTACGGCGCCTGCGGCAACAGCGGCGGCATCTTCCATGACCTCTACTGCGTCTGGGGCGGCACCGACAAAATCGTGCCGGTGGACGTCTACATTCCGGGCTGTCCGCCGACGCCCGCCGCCACGTTGTACGGCTTTGCGATGGCGCTCGGCCTGCTGGAACAGAAAATCCACGCCCGCGAGCCAGGCGAGCTCGACAACCAGGCTGCGGCCATTCTGCACCCGGACATGGTGCAGCCGCTGCGGGTGAAGGTCGATCGCACGGCGCGCAGGCTGGCGGGCTATCGCTACGGCCGTCAGATTGCCGACGACTATCTGCGCCTGCTGAGCCAGGGCGAGCATCAGGTCGCACGCTGGCTGGAGGCGGAAAACGATCCGCGCCTCAATGAGATTGTGGCGAACCTGAACAGCATCGTCGATGAGGCGCGTATCCGATGAGTGAAACGGTGGTGTTCAGCCAGCTGAGCCGTAAGTTTATTGATGAGAACGATGCCACGCCGGATGCGGCGCAGCAGGTGGTCTATTACAGCCTGGCGATTGGGCATCACCTCGGGGTGATTGACTGCCTGGAGGCCGCACTGAGCTGCCCGTGGCCGGAATACCTGGCGTGGATTGCCACGCTGGAGGAGGGCAGTACGGCGCGGCGCAAAATGGAAGGCGTGCCGAAGTACGGTGAGATCGTGATCGATGCGAACCACATTGCCATGCTCGCCAACGCCTTTGACGCGGCGCTCGGCAGACAAACCCCGGAGCAGCAGGCGTGGAGCAAAACGCTGCTCGGTATGCTGCATGATATTCATCAGGAGAGTGCTATCTACCTGATGGTGAGGAGATTACGTGACTGACGTTTTACTGTGTGTCGGCAACAGCATGATGGGCGACGACGGCGCGGGTCCGCTGCTGGCGGAGATGTGCGCCGCGAACCCGCAGGGCAACTGGGTGGTGATTGACGGCGGCAGCGCGCCGGAAAACGATGTGGTGGCCATCCGCGAGCTGCGTCCGGACAGGCTGTTAATCGTCGATGCCACCGATATGGCACTCAACCCCGGCGAGATCCGCCTGATTGATCCGGACGACATCGCCGAGATGTTTATGATGACCACCCACAATATGCCGCTGAACTACCTGGTGGATCAGATCAAAGGTGACGTGGGCGAGGTGCTCTTTTTGGGGATTCAGCCGGACATTGTCGGGTTTTATTACCCGATGACGCCGCCGGTGAAGGAGGCGGTGGAGGTGGTGTATTCACGACTAGCCGGGTGGGTTGGGGATGGAGGTTTTTCTCAGCTCTGAGCAGTGCCGGGTGGCGGCTTCGCCTTACCCGGCCTACCAAACCCATCTCCCTCTCCCTGTGGGAGAGGGCTGGGGTGAGGGCAACAGGCTACTCGAGATCCCCCCCGTTACTCGCAATCACCTTCTTATACCATCCGAACGATTTCTTGCGTTTCCGCTCCAGCGTGCCGTTCCCGGCGTCGTCGCGGTCGACGTACACAAACCCGTAACGCTTGCTCATCTCACCGGTTGAGGCCGAGACAAGGTCAATGCAGCCCCAGGTGGTGTAACCCATCAGCGGCACGCCGTCCTCAATCGCATCGCCCATCGCGCGGATATGCTCGCGCAGATAGCTGATGCGGTAGTCGTCGTTAATCTCGCCGTTTTCATCAACGACATCTTTCGCTCCCAGGCCGTTTTCTACCAGGAACAGCGGCTTCTGGTAGCGGTCGTACATCATGTTCATGGTGATGCGCAGGCCGAGCGGGTCGATGCCCCAGCCCCATTCGCTCACCTGAATGTGCGGGTTGCGCAGAGATTTAACGATGTTCGCCGCATTGGTGTTGTTCGCGTTCATATCCGCCGAGGCGCAGCGCGAGGCGTAATAGCTGAACGAGACAAAATCGACGGTATTTTTCAGCAGTTCGTCATCGCCCGGATCTTTAACAATCACGACGCCTTTCTCGCGGAACACGCGTGCAGAATAGGCCGGATAGCTGCCGCGCGCCTGCACATCGATAAAGAACAGGTTCTCGCGGTCTTTCTCCAGCGCCATCCACACGTCTTCCGGCTTGCAGGAGTAGGGGTAGAAGTTACCGCCCGCCAGCATGCAGCCAACCTGGTTTTCCGGGTTCACCTCGTGAGCGATTTTGGTCGCCAGCGCGCTCGCCACCAGTTCGTGGTGCGCGGCCTGGTATTTCACCTGGTCTTCGTTTTCGCCTTCCTCAAACACCAGCCCCGCGCCGGAGAACGGGCTGTGCAGCATGATGTTGATTTCGTTGAAGGTCAGCCAGTATTTCACCAGCCCATTAAACTCCTCGAAGCAGGTGCGGGCGTAGCGGGCAAAGAAATCCACCATTTTGCGGTTGCGCCAGGAGCCGTACTCCGTCACCAGGTGCATCGGCACGTCGAAGTGGCAGAGGGTCACCAGCGGCTCGATGTTGTACTTTTTGCACTCCTCGAACACCGCGCAGTAAAAGGCAATGCCCTCTTTGTTCGGCAGCGGCTCGTCGCCGTTCGGATAGAGTCGGCTCCAGGCGATCGAGGTGCGGAACACCGTAAAGCCCATCTCCGCCATCAGGGCGATGTCCTCTTTATAGCGATGGTAAAAATCAATCGCCTCGTGGCTCGGGTAGAATTCGTCGTCACGCAGCGAAAAACGCTTTTCCTTACCGAGCTTCACCGCCAGGCGGTTCGCGCCGTGGGGGATCATATCGACCGTCGTCAGCCCTTTGCCGCCCTCACGGTAAGCGCCTTCACTCTGGTTGGCGGCAAGCGCGCCGCCCCATAAAAATCCTTGTGGAAAAACAGACATTCTTACCTCGCTTTCAATTTATGCTTTTGCTGCGTTGTTCTGTACCGGTGCGGTCTGCAGGGCGCGCGCTTTTTCGGCGTCGTCTTCGACCGGAATATCCTCAAAGCCCAGTATCAGGGTCAGAACAAACGACAGCACCACTGCCAGACCCATCACGCCAAACACCCAGACGATGGTCATCGGGTTCGCCGGGTCGAAGAACTGTACGCTGGTAAACAGCCCCGGTGCCGCCATCGAGTGGCTGGCAAGACCCGCGATACCGGCAACCGCGCCGCAGATAAAGCCGCTGATCAGGCTTGCAATCAGCGGGCGTTTCAGACGTATTGCGACACCGTACAGGGCCGGTTCAGAGATCCCCGCCATGATGGCGGAGGCCGCCGCCGCCAGCGCCGTCTGGCGCAGCTCCGGGTTTTTGGTTTTCCACGCCACCGCCAGCGACGAACCGCCGAGCGACAGGTTGGCGCCAATTTCCGACGGCATCACCATCCCTTCCTTGCCCGTTTCGGCAATGGTCTGAATGATGGTTGGCGTAAACACGCGGTGCATGCCGGTCATGACCAGCAGCGGCCACAGCGCGCCCATGATGGCCACGGAGAGCCAGCCCAGATAGCCGTGAATGGTGTAGACCAGCGCGGAGATCGCACTACCGATCCAGATGCCCAGCGGTCCAATCAGCACGATGGCGAGCGGGGCGGCAATCAGCACGATCAGCATCGGCTTGAGGAAGTTTTTCGTCACCGCCGGGGTGATACGATCCACCCAGCGTTCGATGTACGACAGGCACCAGGTCATCACCAGCGCGGGGATGACGGTGTAGGTGTATTTCACCGCCGTCACCGGGATAAACGCGAACTCAACGTGCTCGCCCTGCGCGGCTTTCGCCATCAGCTCGATAAAGCTCGGATGCACCAGCACGCCCGCAATGGCTATCGCCAGCGACATGTTGGTTTTGAATTTCACCGCCGCCGAGGCCGCCACCATCAGCGGCAGGAAGAAGAACGCGCCGTCGCCGATGACGGTCAAAATGGTGAGCGTCGGCGCGCCTTTGGGCAGCACGCCGGTCATCTCAAGGATCATCGCCAGCAGCTTGACCATCGAGCCGCCGATGATCGCCGGGATCAGCGGGGACATGGTGCCGATCAGCGCGTCGAGGATCCCAGCGCCAATGCGGCGCAGCGTCAGCTTTTGCGGGCCTTCCGGCACCGCGGGCTGCAGGTCAGCGGGCAGCAGGCTTACCACCTCGCGGTACGCCTGGGAGACGGTATTGCCAATAATCACCTGGCACTGGTTGTCGTTGCGCACCACGCCGAGCACGCCGCTGATGCTTTTCAGGCGCGCGGCGTCGGTGAGGGTTTCATCTTTCAGAACGAAACGCAGTCGCGTCATGCAGTGGGTGACGGCGACGATGTTCTCTTTGCCGCCCAGCGCGCTGATAACGTCGTTCGCCAGCGCAGCGTAATTTTTGGCCATCGGATGTGATCCTGTTATCGTTGTGTGAAATGTAGGAAACCGGTTCCACATAATCATCATGAGTTTTTATGAATGAAACAAGATTGCTTTTTGACCATTTTTTTATTTCGTGATGCCGATCACCAGCCGGAACCCAAAGCGTGATGTCGCCGCTGCGACAATTTTTCTGCAGTGCAGTACACTGCGCTCCATCAGATTCAGACGGAATAACAACATGACCACGATGCTTGAAGTGGCGAAGCGGGCAGGCGTTTCGAAAGCGACGGTATCCCGGGTGCTGTCGGGCAATGGCTATGTCAGCCAGGAGACTAAAGATCGGGTGTTTCAGGCCATTGAAGAGAGCGGCTATCGCCCAAATTTGCTGGCGCGCAACCTGGCGACCAAACGTACCCAGACGCTGGGCCTGGTGGTGACCAACACCTTGTATCACGGCGTCTACTTTAGCGAGCTGCTGTTTCACGCCGCGCGCATGACGGAGGAGAAAGGGCGGCAGCTGATCCTCGCGGACGGCAAGCACAGCGCCGATGAAGAGCGCGAGGCGATCCAGTATCTGCTCGATATGCGCTGCGACGCGGTGATTATCTATCCGCGTTTTCTGAGCGTGGAAGAGATGGATGAGATCGTCGAGAAGTGCGAGCAGCCCATTATGGTGCTCAACCGCCGCCTGCGGAAAAACAGTAGCCACAGCGTGTGGTCCGATCATAAAGCCTCCAGCCAGGACGCGGTGTCACAGCTGATTGCGAAAGGGCATCGGGAGATCGCCTTTATCACCGGCTCGCTGGATTCTCCCACCGGGGTTGAGCGTCTCTCCGGCTATAAGGACGCGCTGGCGCAGCACGGTATTCCGCTGCGCGAGGGGCTGATTGCGCAGGGGAAGTGGAACCCCGCCAGCGGCGCGGCGGCGGTGTCCGAACTGCTTGCTCGGGGTGAGCGCTTTACGGCGCTGGTGGCGAGCAATGACGATATGGCCATCGGTGCCATGAAGCAACTGCACGACAGCGGCGTGGCCACGCCGGACGCGGTGTCGGTGATCGGTTTCGACGACGTGGCCATTGCGCCTTACATTGTGCCGTCGCTCTCCAGCGTCCGCATCCCGGTAACGGAAATGATCAAAGAGACCATCAGCCGCCTGATCTTTATGCTCGACGGCGGTGAGTTTAAATATCAGCAAACCTTCTCCGGCGAGCTTGTCCTGCGCGACTCGGTTATTGACGGCCCGCACCGCTGATGTCGACAGCTGTCATCGTCATAAGTGACGATGACGGCACCACTGTGATTTTTAAAATGCTATAAAATCAATAATTTAATTATTGGCACGGTTTATGAATATCTCCGCGCATAACTGTAATGCTGGAGAAGCAGATGAACCGTTTTATTATGGCCGATGCCAGTAAGTGTATTGGTTGCCGTACCTGTGAAGTGGCGTGCGTGGTTTCCCATCAGGCGGAGCAGGACTGCGCGTCGCTTACCCCTGACACCTTCCTGCCGCGCATCCACGTCATCAAAGGCGTGAATATTTCCACCGCCGCCATCTGTCGCCAGTGCGAAGACGCACCGTGCGCGAACGTCTGCCCGAACGGGGCGATTAAACGCGAGAAAGGCTTTGTGCACGTGATGCAGGAGCGCTGCATTGGCTGCAAAACCTGCGTGGTCGCCTGTCCGTATGGCGCGATGGAGGTGGTGGTCCGTCCGGTAGTGCGCAACAGCGGTATGGGGCTGAGTGTGCGCGCGGACAAAGCCGAAGCCAACAAATGTGACCTGTGCTACCACCGTGAGGCCGGCCCGGCCTGTATGGAAGCCTGCCCGACGCACGCGCTGGTCTGCGTGGATCGCGACAAGCTTGAGCAGATGAGCGCCGAAAAGCGCCGTCGCGCGGCGTTCGACACCTCGTCATCACTGCTGTTCTGAGCCGTATGAGCAGCAACGGCATTCAGCTGCGGGTGCGCGGCAAAGTGCAGGGCGTCGGGTTTCGTCCCTTCGTCTGGCAGCTGGCGCAGGCGCTTCAGTTGACCGGTGACGTCTGCAATGACGGAGAGGGCGTGCTGGTGCGCCTCGCGGGTAATGGGGGGGCCTTTACCGCGAGGCTGCATCAGGACTGCCCGCCGCTGGCACGCATTGACCGCGTGGAAGCGCAGCCGTTTACCTGGTCGCGCGTGCCGGAGGACTTTACCATCCGCCACAGCGCGGCCGGGACGATGGACACCCAGATTGTCCCCGATGCGGCGACCTGCCCGGCGTGTCTGGCTGAGATGGGCGACCCACGCGAACGCCGTTATCGCTATCCGTTTATCAACTGCACCCACTGCGGGCCGCGGTTTACCATTATCCGCGCCATGCCTTACGACCGCCCGGCCACGGCAATGGCGCCGTTCCCGCTCTGCGGGCCGTGTGAAGCCGAGTACCGCAATCCTGCCGACCGCCGTTTTCACGCCCAGCCGGTCGCCTGCCCGGACTGCGGGCCCGCGCTTATGTGGCATGCGGGCGACATGACCGCTGAGCGCGAGGCTGCGCTGCGCGCGGCGGTGGCGATGCTGAAAAGCGGCGGTATTGTCGCCGTCAAAGGGCTAGGGGGCTTTCACCTCGTCTGTGACGCGCGTAACCCGCAGGCGATCGCGACGCTTCGGTCACGCAAGCAGCGGCCCGCGAAGCCGCTGGCGGTGATGATCCCGCATGCGGATGACCTGCCGGAGACGGTTCAGACGCTGCTACGCTCACCCGCCGCACCCATTGTGCTCACGCCAAAAGCCTGGCTGCCCGCGTTCCCGGAAGGTATCGCACCCGGTCTGGATTCCGTGGGCATCATGCTTCCTGCGAACCCGCTGCAGCACCTTCTGATGATGGACTGCCAGTGCCCGCTGGTGATGACCTCCGGCAACCTTAGCGGCAGGCCGCCTGCCATCACCAACCGGCAGGCGCTGGATGAGCTCGGCGACATCGCAGACGGCTTCCTGCTGCACAACCGCGATATCCTGCAGCGGATGGATGATTCAGTGATGGATCGCGACGGCGCGATGCTTCGCCGGGCGCGCGGTTTTGTGCCTGATGCCATCACGTTGCCTGCCGGGTTCGAGAATATCCCCGCCATGCTGTGCACCGGCGCGGAGAAGAAAAACACCTTCTGCCTGGTGCGTGGCAGCCAGGCGGTGCTGAGCCAGCATTTTGGCGATCTCGGTGACGAGGGTGTCGAAGCGCAGTGGCGTTCCGCGCTGTCGGTGATGCAGGACATCTACGCCTTCCAGCCGGAACGCGTGGTGTGCGACGCCCATCCGGGATATCGCGCTCGTCAGTGGGCACAGGCGCAGGCGTTGCCCCTTGAAGAGGTACACCACCATCACGCTCACGCCGCGGCGTGCCTGGCCGAAAACGGCTGGCCGCGCGATGGCGGAGACGTTATCGCCCTGACGCTGGACGGGATCGGTATGGGGGAAAACGGCGCGCTGTGGGGCGGAGAGTGCCTGCGGGTCAGCTATCTCGACTATGCGCATTTGGGTGGTCTGCCTGCCGTTGCGCTGCCGGGCGGCGATCTGGCGGCGCGGCAGCCGTGGCGTAATCTGCTCGCCCACTGTCTGGCGTTTGTACCCGACTGGCAGCAGTACCCGGAAACCCATGCGGTTCAGCGCCAGAACTGGCCGTTGCTGGCGACGGCGATCCAGCGTGGCATCAACGCGCCGCGAGCTTCTTCCTGTGGTCGCCTGTTTGACGCGGTTGCCTGTGCGCTCGGCATCGACACGCAGCGTTACGAAGGGGAAGCGGCCTGCCGGCTGGAAGCCCTGGCATCGCAGTGCGCGGGTGTCGACCATCCGGTGACGCTGGAAGTGGATAACCTCGCGCTTTTCTGGCAGCAGTGGCTGAGCTGGCAGGCGGAACCCTGCGCGCGCGCCTGGGCGTTTCACGATGCGCTGGCAAAAGGGCTGGCGGAGCTCGCCACGTTTCATGCCCGGCGCCTGTCGCTGTCGACAATCTGTCTCAGCGGCGGGGTATTACACAACCGTCTGCTGTGCGCACGTCTGCGTCATTATCTTTCTGACTTTACGCTTCTTTTTCCTTCGCGCCTGCCCGCAGGTGACGGAGCGATCTCCTTCGGGCAGGCGGTGGTCGCCGCTGCCCGGTCATGTTTACAAAGGACTAAAAATGTTACGACTGTTACGCAATGAACCTCGCGCCGCGCTTCTGCTGCTGGCTCTGGTAATGGCAAACCTGTTGGCCTGGGGATGGGCATGGCACACTTTTAGCGGCAGCACGGCGCTGATGGCGGCAAGCCTGCTGGCGTGGTGCTACGGACTGCGTCATGCGGTGGACGCTGACCACATTGCAGCCATAGATACCGTGACGCGTAAGATGATGCAGCAGGGCAAACGCCCGTCCGGCGTGGGGGCGTGGTTCTCGCTGGGCCACTCCACCATCGTGGTGCTGGCCTCCATTGCCATCGCCGCTACCGCCACGGCGTTTCAGAAGAACATGGCGTGGTTCCACGAAACCGGCAGCCTGATTGGTACCGCCGTTTCCGCGACCTTCCTGCTGGCGATGGCGCTGGTGAATATGGTGATCCTGCGCGGCGTCTGGCGCAGTTTTCAGGCGCTGAAACACGGCAGGCCTGTGCAGGACGACATCACGCTACCTGCTCAGGGCGGGGTAATGAACTGGCTGTTTGGCAAGACCTTCCGCCTCGTCAATAAAAGCTGGCAGATGTACTTGGTTGGCTTCCTGTTTGGTCTCGGCTTTGATACGGCCACCGAGATCGGCGTGCTGGGGATCTCTGCCGCCAGCGCGTCCAGCGGGATGTCGGTGTGGTCAATCATGATCTTCCCGGCACTCTTCGCCAGCGGCATGGCGCTGGTGGATACCCTCGACAACCTGCTGATGGTCGGCGCCTACGGCTGGGCGTTTAACAAGCCGCAGCGCAAGCTCTACTACAACATGACCATCACCGGCACCTCCGTGGTGGTGGCGCTGTTTATCGGCGGGCTGGAAGCGCTGGGTCTGCTGATGGATAAATTTGACCTCAGCGGCGGCCTGTGGGATCTGATTGGCACGGTGAACGACAATCTGGGCAACGCCGGGTTTGTCGTCGTGGGTTTGTTTATCGCCTGCTGGCTGATTTCCATGGCGAATTACCGCTGGCGCGGCTACGACGCGCTGGTGGTACGTTCCTGACCGACCCAGCCCGGTGGCGCTACGCTTGCACGGGTCTGCATGTAGGCCGGGTAAGCGCAGCGCCACCCGGCAATACGAGGGTTAAGCAGGGAGCGATTTCAGCAGGGCGAAGGCCTCTTTCATCCTGTCTTCACTGACGACAAAGGCGCGCATCTGACCGTCATTATCCGTACCGCGCGCCACCATGCCCTGCGGCGAAAGGGCAATCTGCCAGTTCAGATCCTGACGCTGCGTTTCGCCTGCGAGATGCAGCGGTAATTCCGGCGTTTTCACTTTGACCAGCATGGCGGCTAATTTCACCGGCGTACTGCCGCCGAGCAGGTTTTTCGCCAGAGACAGCGCGCTTAATTGAATCGGCTGTAAAAAGGGCAGCACCTGGCCGTTAATTTCCGCGCAGTCGCCCAGGGCATAAATGTCCGGCTGGGTGGTTTGCAGGTAGCTGTTAACCTTCACGCCGCGGTTGATTTCGGCGCCTGCGCGATGCGCCAGCGCCGTTTCCGGGCGCAACCCCGTCGCCGCAATCACCACATCCACTTCCACGCTGCGGCTGCGGTCGAGCGTTACACGTATGCCGCTGCCGGTTTTGCTCAGGCTCTGCAGCTGCGATTTCAGCAGCAGATGGACGCCCATGTCGGTCAGATGATGCTGTAAGCGGCTGCTCACTTCAGCGGGCATCAGTGCTGACAGAATGCTCGCCGCGTGGTCGACCAGGGTGACGGATTTACCCGCACGGCAGAAATCCATCGCCAGTTCGGTGCCGATCAGCCCGCCGCCGACAATCATCACCCGCGTGGCGTCGTGAAGCTCCGTTTCGCTGGCCTGATACGCCTGCTGGCTGTTGAGCGTGACCATCAGCTCGCGGCCCTCAACCGGCGGCACAAACGCAGAGGCACCCGTGGCCAGCACCAGCTTGTCGTACTGCCAGGTTTTATCTTTCGCTTTCACCAGACGGGCGTCGGCGTCGATATCGGTGACCCAGGTGTACGGAAACAGACGCAGGTTAAACTGTTCTGCGAACGCCCCCGCCGTCTGGCGGATGAGATCGTCGGCGCGCTGGTTCTGGCTAATGACGTGGCTTAAATCAGGCTTGTTGTACTCGTCCATGCTGTCGGCGGCGATCAGCGTCAACGGCACGTTAGCGTCCTGTTTGCGGATATTTTTTACCAGCTGGCGGGCGGCAAAACCCGAGCCGATAATGACGATGCCGTGGCTCATTTTACCTCCGTTGCCAGTTCATCAAAAACGTCTTTCCCGAGGGAACATTCCGGGCAGAGGAAGTTGTCCGGCACCTCACTCCACGGCGTGCCTGGGGCGACATCCTGCAGCGGCTCGCCCCGTTCCGGGTCGTAAATCCACTGGCATACGCTGCACTGCATGCATGGACCGAGGTCGGCAGCGGCGGCTTCAGCTATGGCTTCCGGCGCAATCGCCGCGGCGGGGGTGGTTTCCGGCAGCGGTGCGAGCGCCCACTGACGGGCAATGTCGCGGCCGTGCTGGCGGCAGATTTCCAGGGCGTCGATATCCGGCCGCCATTTCGCCTTCAGACTCATCGACATCTCAAACCCTGCATCCTGTAAACGGGTAGAGAGACGGTCTACCGCGCCGCCGCTCCAGCCGTGGGAGCCAAAGGCGCTGGCGCGCTTGTTGCGAAAACGCAGGCCGGTCATCTCTTCGACCAGACCGGCAATCTTCGGCATCATCACGTTGTTCATGGTGGACGTACCCACCAGCACCCCTTTTGAGCGGAAGACGTTGGTGAGGATCTCGTTTTTATCACTGCGCGCCACGTTGAAGATTTTCACCGCCACGTTCGGGTCCACTTCGTTGATGCCCTGGGCAATGGCGTCCGCCATCATGCGGGTATTGTTGGACATGGTGTCGTAGAAGATCGTGATGCGGTCTTCCTGATAATCCGCCGCCCATTTCAGGTACAGCTCGACGATCTGGGTGGGGTTTTCACGCCACACCACACCGTGAGAGGTGGCAATCATCTCCACCGGCAGGTTAAAGCCGAGGATCTCGGTGATTTTTGGCGTCACCAGGCGGCTGAACGGGGTCAGGATGTTGGCGTAGTAACGCTGGCACTGCTCGAAAAGCTCGGTCTGATCCACTTCGTCATTAAACAGGCGTTCGTCGCAGTAGTGCTGGCCGAAGGCGTCGTTACTGAACAGCACCGCGTCGCCGGTCATGTAGGTCATCATGCTGTCCGGCCAGTGCAGCATCGGGGTTTCCACGAAGATCAGCTGTTTACCGTTGCCGATATCCAGCGCATCGCCCGTTTTCACGGTGTGGAAGTTCCACTCCGGATGGTGGTGATGACCGTTGATCGAGTCGATGGCGTTGGTGGTGCAGTAGATCGGAGTGTCCGGAATATACGACATCAGCTCGGTCAGGGCACCGGCATGATCCTCCTCCGCATGGTTGATGATGATGTAGTCGATGGCATTCAGGTCGATTTCACCGCGCAGGTTCTGCACGAACTCGCGGCTGAACCTGTGATCGACGGTATCGATCAGCACGTTTTTTCCTTCGCGGATGAGATAGCTGTTGTAGCTGCTGCCGCGCAGCGTTTTGTATTCCGTTCCGTGGAAATCGCGCACTTCCCAGTCACGTTGACCGACCCAATGAATGTTATTTTTAACCAGAATAGACATAGCAAACCTCAGCGTAATATCACGTTTTTCAAATAGGATGGTTTGCTTATATCAAGCTGCGTGCCAACTTTTAATTTATTGATTTTTATAAATTAATGTTTTTATGATCCGTAATGGGTAGTCATTATGACTATCAAAAACAGTGTCATTATGACAATATGCATTGTCAAAATGACAGCGAGGCAGGCATGAGCTTTTCCGTAGACGTGCTGGCGAAGATCGCCATTGAGCTGCAAACCGGTATCGGCCATCAGGACCGCTTTCAGCGGTTGATCTCCACGCTGCGCCACGTGCTGGCGTGCGACGCCTCGGCGCTGCTGCGCTACGAAGGGCGGCAGTTTATTCCCCTGGCGATCGACGGCCTGGCGAAGGACGTGCTCGGGCGGCGCTTTACCCTTGAAGGCCATCCACGTCTGGAGACCATTGCCCGCGCGGGTGACGTGGTGCGTTTCCCGGCGGACAGCGACTTGCCCGACCCGTACGACGGGCTGATTCCCGGCCAGGAGAGCCTGAAGGTGCACGCCTGTATCGGCCTGCCGCTGTTTGCCGGGCAGAATCTGATTGGGGCGCTGACCCTCGACGGCATGTCGCCGGACCAGTTCGATACTTTCAGCGATGAAGAGCTGCGCCTCATTGCGGCGCTGGCTGCCGGGGCGCTTAACAACGCGCTGCTGATTGAACAGCTGGAGAGCCAGAATATCCTTCCCGGCAGCCCGGCGTCGTTTGAGCAGGTCACGCACACGGAGATGATTGGCCTCTCTCCGGGCATGGCGCAGCTCAAAAAAGAGATTGAGATTGTTGCCGCGTCCGATTTGAACGTGCTGATCTTCGGGGAGACCGGCACCGGCAAGGAGCTGGTGGCGAAGTCGATTCATGAAGCGTCGCCGCGCGCGGTCAATCCGCTGGTGTACCTCAACTGCGCCGCGCTGCCGGAAAGCGTGGCGGAAAGCGAATTGTTTGGTCACGTCAAAGGGGCGTTTACCGGCGCTATCAGCAACCGCAGCGGCAAGTTCGAAATGGCCGATAACGGTACGCTGTTTCTGGATGAAATAGGCGAGCTTTCCCTGTCGCTACAGGCCAAACTTCTGCGCGTATTACAGTACGGCGATATCCAGCGCGTGGGCGATGACCGCAGCTTAAGAGTGGATGTGCGCGTGCTGGCGGCGACCAACCGCGACTTGCGTGAGGCGGTGCTGGCCGGGCAGTTCCGCGCCGACCTGTTCCACCGCCTGAGCGTGTTCCCGCTTACCGTGCCGCCGCTGCGCGAACGCGGGGACGACGTGGTACTGCTGGCGGGCTATTTCTGCGAACAGTGCCGTCTCAGGATGGGGCTTTCCCGCGTGGTGCTGAGTCCGGGGGCGAGGGCCCATCTGCTGAGCTACGGCTGGCCGGGCAACGTGCGCGAGCTGGAACACGCGATTCACCGCGCGGTGGTGCTGGCGCGAGCGACGCGTTCGGGTGATGAAGTGGTTATACATGCCCGGCATTTTGCGCAGCATGATGAAACCGCACCCACGATTGCCCATGCAGCTCCGGAGATAACGAGCGAAAACCTGCGCGACGCGACAGAGGCGTTTCAGCGTCAGATGATTATCCGCGCGCTGGATCAGAACAACCGCAACTGGGCGGCGTGCGCCCGGGCGCTGGAGATGGACGTCGCCAACCTGCACCGGCTGGCGAAGCGTCTCGGGCTGAAGGGTTAGATAATCCCGGCCTGATAGAAATCCTGCAGGTTGATGGCGCCGCACAGCCTGCCGGTGTCATCCACCACCGGTGCGGCGGTGATTTTGCGCTTCATCAGCACCTCTTTGGCTTCAATGGCGCGGCTCTCGGCGTTCAGCGTCAGCCCGCCCTGGGTCATGGCGTCCGACACTTTGGTTTCTAGCTTGCCACCGCCCACCAGCCAGCGGCGCAGGTCGCCGTCGGTGAACACGCCTTTGACGTACCCGTCGTCATCGCACACCGCAACCAGCCCCAGACCGGTGCGGCTGAGCTCCAGCATCGCGTCCATGACGCTGGTATTGAGTTTGACCTGCGGAATCGCATCGTTAGTGCGCATCAGGTGGTGAACCTTGTTGAGCAGGCGTGCCCCGAGCGCCCCCGCCGGATGCGAGCGGGCGAAATCTTCTTCGTTAAACCCACGCGCCTGCATCACCGCCATCGCCAGCGCGTCGCCCATCATCAGGGTATTCACGGTGCTGGAGGTCGGGGCGAGGTGCATCGGACAGGCTTCACGCTCAACGGAAATATCCAGCGTCGCTTTGGCGGCCAGCGCCAGCGGTGAGCGGGATTTCCCGGTCATCGCCAGCAGGGCAACCGATTTTTCCTGCAGACGCGGAATGATGAGATCCAGCTCTTTTGCCGAACCGGAGTAGGAGATAAACAGCATCACGTCGCGGCTCTCAATCATTCCCAGATCGCCGTGCAGCGCTTCTGCAGGATGCACGAAGAAGGCCGGGGTGCCGGTGCTGGCCAGCGTCGCGGCAATCTTTTTGCCGATGTGGCCGGATTTACCGATGCCCGCCACGATCACTTTGCCTTCGCAGTGGATAATGGTGTTGGCGGCGCGGACAAAATCCTCGCCCAGACGTTCCGGCAGGCGGCTGGCTTCCTGCAGCTCCAGCATCAGCGTCTGGCGGCCCGTTTCTAACAGAAAATCACTCATCTCTCTCTCCGGTTACGATCACGTCGATGCCTTTCTCTTCCAGCGCTTTTTTGAACGCCGGATCGATACCCGCGTCGGTAATCAGCTTATCAACACTTTCCAGGCTACAGACAATGTTGGGGCTTTTGCGGCCAAACTTCGACGAGTCTGCCATCAAAATTACTTCCCGCGCGGCGTTGCACATGGCTTTACTGACGCTGAACACTTCGTTGAACGTCGTAACGCCCGCGTTCAGGTCGATGCCGTCGGTGCCCATGAATAGTTTATCAAAGCTGAAGTGGTCGAAGGCGTTCTCCGCAAGCTGTCCGTGAAATGAGGCGGATTTTTTGCGAAAGGTGCCGCCGGGCATCAGGATGGTCTGCTCGCTGTCGAATTCCGACAGGGCGTTGACGATATGCAGGCTGTTGGTCATCACCGTGATGTTGTTAAAGCGGCTGAGCAGCGGGATCATCTGCAGGACGGTACTGCCGGCATCCAGAATGATGGAGTCGCCATCGTGGATAAATTTTACGGCGGCTTCGGCAATCAGCGCTTTCTGGTGGGTATTGATCAGCGTTTTGTGGTCGATAGGCGGGTCCGCTTCGTCTTTATTGAGCACCACGCCGCCGTAGGTTCGAATGACGGCGCCAGAGTTTTCGAGCAATACGAGGTCCTTGCGTATCGTTGTGCCGGTGGTGTCAAAGTAGTGGGCCAGATCCTCTACCGAGCATTTTCCCTGCTTTTGCAGATGCTCAAGAATGGCCGCCTGGCGCTGACGAGGTTTCATAGGCGCTTCGTTCCTTAGGTTGCGAAATGATAATTTCGCAAGTCTATATCTTTCACAACGAAATTATCCATGTTTCAGATTAAGCGCTAATGATAGTGCATTCTGACAGAGTGGATCATGGGGAAAGATCACATCAGGCTGTAATTCCTGCAGCGAAATGCCGTTGATTGCCTGGATTTTCACCGGACGGGCAAAGACGGTCATGCCGCGCATGATGAGGGAATCGCAGACGTTATTGTTTTCATCCAGCGCAATAGCCACGACGACGCGTGGTTTAAAGCGTCCGCCGGAACGTCCGACGCCCACGCGGCCTTTCTGGCACAGGGCGTCAAACGCGCGGTTAAACTGGTGAATTTGCCAGCCGCCGAACGCCATCTGACAGAGCCAGGCGAGGGCGGCGACGGTGATGAGTGCGGTAACCATATCTGCTCCTTTAATGGCCGGGTGGCGGCTGCGCCTTACCCGGCCTGCGGGGATGGTAGCCCCGGTAAGCGCAGCGCCACCGGGGAATGAACTCAGAACATCACCTGCCCGCCGGTGACGTTAATCGACTGTCCGGTGCAGTACGAGGCTTTCGGGCTGGCGTAAAACAGCAGCATGTTCAGCACGTCCTGGTAATCGCACCCGCGCTTGAGCGGCACTTTATCGATGTAGTACTGCTCCACTTCTTCCGCTTTGATGCCGAGCTTGGTGGCGTACTGCGGTAGCAGGGACTGGAACATCGGCGATTTCAGCAGGTTGCCGAGCATCAGCGAGTGAACGGTAATGCCGTATTCGGCCAGATCCAGCGCCAGAGACTGGGTCAGCCCCACGCCGCCAAACTTCGCCGCGCTGTAGCCGGAGTTATGCTTGCTGCCCACTTTCCCCGATTTAGAGTTGATCTGAATGATGCGCCCCTGAATGCCGTCGCGGATCATCAGACGGGAAAACTCGCGGGCACAGAGGAAATAGCCCACCAGATTGACCTGCAGCGAGCGGTCAAAATCCCCCAGCTCGAAATCGCTGATAAAGGCCGCTTTCGCAATTCCCGCGCTGTAGACCAGCAGGTCGGTACGGCCAAAAATCTCGTCCACGCCGCGGGCCAGCGCCATCACGCTCTGCTCGCTGGTGGCGTCGGCGCCAAACCCGTACGCCATTCCTTCACCAAACTCGGTATTGATGGTGTCCGCCACGCGGGCGGCTTTTTCACTCTGGATGTCCACTACCGCCACGCGGTAACCCTCTGCGGCAAGCCCACGGCAGAGGAACTCGCCTAAGGTTTGTCCCCCACCAATGACAACGGCAACCTGACTCATGTCTATCTCCTTAATTACGCAACAAATTTTAACGTGCAGCCTGGGGTGACAGCCTGCGGAACCGGACCCTCAACGTGAACCGTGCCGGGATACTCCGCCTGCGGCTGGCCGTCGAAACGCAGGGTGATGTGGCCCAGCTCGCGCAGGTTTTGTTCAGCGACGTCGCCGACGGCGGTCACGGCATAGCGCGCCTCGCCCAGCTCCAGCTGGCTCCCGGCCTTCAGCTCACCGTTCAGCTCGCCGTGGCAGTGGATGAAGCAAAACTCTTCGATATCAGCAGGCGCCCCTTCGCGAAAGGTGATCAGCATCTGGTCGCTCAGCGCGTCGGCGGCGCTCTGGCCGATGCGGGTAATGGTGGTCTGGTAAATCACGGTCATGGCAGGCATCTCTTATTGATAAATAAAGCCGGAAACAAACCAGGCAATCAGCACCGTCGGCGCGCCCGTCAGGAAGCGGCTGACCAGCACGGACGGCACGCCCACGCGCACGGTGTCCTGGCGCGCTTCGGCCAGCGACAGCCCCACAGGGATAAAGTCGCACGCCGCCTGGGCGTTAATGGCAAACAGGGCGGGCAGGGCGAGGTGCGGGGGAATGTTCCCCAGACCAATCTGCACGCCAATCAGCACGCCGATGACCTGAGCAATCACCGCGCCCGGGCCGAGGAACGGCGACAGCAGCGGGAAGGAGCAGATCAGCGCCAGCGTCACCAGCCCAAGCGGGTGGCTGGCAAGCGGGGCGAGGCCGTGGGCAATCCAGTCGCCCAGGCCGGAGGCCATGATGATGCCGATCAGCGCCGAGACGAACGCCATAAACGGCAGAATGGTCTTCAGCACCGTGTCGATGGTGTCGCGCCCGGACTGGAACAGCACTGCCACGGCAGACCCCATCCCCATCCCGACTTTCGCCAGCAGGCCATCGCTCTGCTCGGTAATTTTCTTGCTGGTGTCGTATTCGCGCGGAGCCGCTTTTTGCGGTGCAGACGTCCCCTTCACCAGGGTGATGTTGTCTTCCTTGACGCCCGAGACATAAATGTCTTCGAGGATGTACTGCGCCAGCGGGCCGGATTTCCCGGTGGAGTGAATATTTACCGTCGGAATGCGGCGCTTCGGATAGATACCGCAGCGCAGCGTGCCGCCGCAGTCGATCACCGCCACGCCGATTTCCGCCTCCGGCGGTTCCCCTTCTTTGAAGCCGTCGACCGCCTCCCAGCCCGTCAGCTCGCGCAGCCTGTCGACGATCGCCGGGCGGGTACCCGCGGTGATGTAAACAATCTTTTTGCCTTCGGTGGCGTCGAACTCCAGCGGGCCGCCCCAGCCGCCCGTGCCTTTCTCAATGCGGATCCGGTTCATGCTGTGGCTCCTGAAAGATGGACCTTCTGTTCAAGCTGGATGCCCATTTTTTTCTCAAAAATAGCGGTGGTGAGGTCGGTCACCCAGCCGCGGAAGAAGTTGGTGACCAGACCGACCAGCAGGTAGCTCACCGCCAGCGGGCCGAGCGGCAGGCCAAGCGTGGTAAGGCCGCTGGCGATCCCGAGATAAACGAACAGCTCGCCGGGGTTGATGTGCGGGAACAGGCCGTTCATCGAATGGCAGCTGTAGGAGGCGGCGGCGTAATAGCTCGGCTTGTACTTCTCTGGCATAAAGCGGCCGAGGCTTAAGGTCATCGGGTTGCAGAACACGAAGGTGCCGATAAAGGGCAGTATCAGGTAGCGGGACAGCGGGTTTCCGGCGCAGCGCTGGGCGAAGCGTTCAATACGCTGCTGCCCGATAAAGTTAATCAGCGCGTTCATGATAACCAGCAGGCTGATCAGCAGGGGCAGGATCCCGGTCACCATGCCGGTGAACACTTCTCCGCCTTTCTGAAACAGCCCGATGAACCACTCGGCGCCGTGGGTGATGGTTTCTATCATTCTTCTCTCCTGTAGGGCGTTTGTTTTTGTCTATCTGCGGCTAATAATAATCACTTTGAAAGGTTTTAAAGTGTTAGTTAGATCTCACAATGAAAGAAAAATGTATTATTTTGAAAGTTAATTGACGTGGTGAATGATTTTCGGGGGAAAAAAGCACGGATTTGCGTTGGGGAGGTGCGTACCGCTTCCTTGAGGTGTTGCGGATGCTTTACCATACTGGGTTCTTATCGAACCCGTTAAATGGATGTCTCATGTTCAAGCGTCGTTATGCAGCGCTGTTGCCTGCGCTTATTCTGCTGTCTGCCTGTAGTAGCAAACCTAAGACCGAAGCCGTTCAGCAAACGGCGGGCGCGCCTTCCGGAGGATTCCTGCTGGAGCCGCAGCACAATATGATGCAGATGGGCGGCGACTTCGCGAATAACCCGGCGGCCGAGCAGTTCATCGATAAAATGGTGAGCAAACACGGCTTTGACAGACAGCAGCTGCACGAAATTTTGTCTCAGGCCAAGCGTCTGGACTACGTGCTGCGCCTGATGGACAGACAGGCGCCGACGGCCCAGGTGCCGAGCGGGCCAAACGGGGCGTGGCTGCGCTATCGCAAACAGTTCATTACCCCGGACAACGTGCAAAACGGCGTGGCGTTCTGGAATCAGTATGAAGAGGCGCTCAACCGCGCGTGGCAGGTGTACGGCGTACCGCCTGAAATCATCGTCGGGATTATCGGTGTGGAAACCCGCTGGGGCCGCGTGATGGGCAAAACCCGCATCCTGGACGCGCTGGCGACGCTCTCCTTTAACTATCCGCGCCGCGCGGAGTATTTCTCTTCCGAGCTGGAAACCTTCCTGCTGATGGCGCGTAACGAACAGGACGATCCGCTCGATCTGAAAGGGTCGTTTGCCGGCGCGATGGGCTACGGCCAGTTCATGCCGTCGTCCTATAAACAGTATGCCGTCGACTTTAACGGAGATGGCCATATCAACCTGTGGGATCCGGTGGATGCCATCGGCAGCGTGGCGAACTACTTCAAAGCGCACGGCTGGGTGCCGGGCGGCCAGGTGGCGGTGCAGGCGAACGGTCAGGCGCCGGGGCTGGAAAATGGCTTCAAAACTAACTACAGCATTTCGCAGCTGACCGCGGCAGGCTTAACGCCAACGCAGCCGCTGGGCAATGCACAGCAGGCGAGCCTGCTGCGTCTGGATGTTGGAACGGGCTATCAGTACTGGTACGGACTGCCGAACTTCTACACCATCACCCGCTATAACCACAGCACCCACTATGCGATGGCCGTATGGCAGCTGGGGCTGGCGGTATCGCAGGCCCGCGTGCCGGCGGCGTCACCGTTTAGTCAGTAAGTTACCCCGACGGGTAGGCCGGGTAAGGCAACGCCGCCACCCGGCTTGGCCGCGCACACGGTGCGGCCTGATGCCCTCTCCCACGGGAGAGGGCGTTTTGCAGAAACATTTCGCCACACTCCCTATTCAAACCTGCCATTTACATCTTAGCCACCTTTCATTATTGTTATGTTATAACATTTAAACTGGTATCGAGATGTCAACGTCCCTTTTTTCTCTGTCTGCTCCGGTTCGGCTTTTGCTGGCGCTGGTGCTTATTGTCTTTCTCGGGCTGGCCGTGCGCTGGGCGGTGGCGTTGCCATGATTGTGATGAATGAACTGGTCGCGGGTTATGAACGCCAGCCCGTGACGCGGCCCCTCTCGGGCACGATTGCGCGTGGAAGTATGACCGCGATTGTCGGCGCTAACGGCTGCGGGAAATCTACCTTACTGAAAACGCTCGCCGGGTTTATCCCGCCCGTAAGCGGCGGTTTTCGCTGGCAGGGAAAGCGCCCGGTGATTGGCTGGCTGGCACAGCGCCACGCGCTGGAGGCGCAGTTTCCGCTAACCGTACGGGACGTGGTAAGCATGGGCTGCTGGCCTGGCATTTCGCTGTTTTCCGGGTTTCGCCGCGAAACGCGGCTGCGCATTGCCAGCGCGCTTGAGCGCGTCGGGCTGGAATCCATGGCGTTATCCACCATCGATGAGCTCTCCGGCGGCCAGTTCCAGCGCATGCTGTTCGCCCGCGTCCTGGTGCAGCAGGCGCCGCTGGTGATGCTGGATGAGCCCTTTACCGGGGTCGATGAGGTCACCTGCAACGTACTGATGGATGTGATGCTGGAGATGTATATGCAGGGGCAAACGCTGCTCGCGGTACTGCACGACAGCGAGCGCGTGTCGCGCCATTTCCCGCAGACGTTACGGCTGGATGCTGACGTTCCTCAATGGAAAACCGAGCGGGTGAGGGTGGCATGATCTGGCATCTCTTTTTTCAGCCGTTTATCGAGTATGGCTTTATGCGTCGCGCACTGGTGGTTTGCCTGGCGCTCTCGGTCAGCACCACCGCGCTTGGCGTGTTTCTTCAGTTGCGCCGGATGAGCCTGATGGGCGACGCCCTTTCTCACGCCATTTTACCGGGCGTCGCCGTGGGATACTTGCTCAGCGGCATGTCGCTGCTGGCGATGAGTATCGGCGGTTTTATCGCGGGCATTACCGTGGCGCTGCTGGCCGGTCTGGTCAGTCGCCGCACGCCGCTTAAGGAAGATGCCAGCTTTGCCGGGTTTTATCTCGGCTCACTGGCCCTGGGGGTCACGCTGGTATCGCTTCGTGGATCGAATGTCGATCTGCTGCATTTGCTGTTTGGCTCCATCCTCGCCGTGGACAACGACGCCGCGCTGTTTGTCACGGGCGTGTGCATGTTCACCCTTATTGTGCTGGCGATGTTCTATCGCGGGCTGGTTACCGAAGCGTTTGACACCGCCTGGCTACAGGTGAACGCCCGCTGGCTGCCCGGCCTGCTGCACGGACTGTTTCTGGCGCTGCTGGTCCTTAACCTGGTGGCCGGTTTTCAGGTGCTCGGCACGCTGATGGCCGTTGGTCTGATGATGCTGCCGGCTGTGGCAGCTCGCTGCTGGGTACGCACGCTACCGGCGTTACTTCTGATGGCGGGCATCAGCGGTATTTTCTGCGCATGGCTGGGGTTGAGCCTCTCCTGGGCGATGAGTCTTCCGGCCGGGCCATCCATCGTGCTCACCGCCAGCGCGCTGTTCTTTATTTCCATTTTATTGGGTACGCGAAGCAGGCTCGCTGGCAGTCTGCGGGCGTATTTTTAACGCAAGGGGAAACGATGAAACGTACAGGATTAGCAGTGGCGCTCGCGCTGGGGATGATGTCGCACGGCGTGATGGCGAAAACGCTGAATGTGGTCACCAGCTTTTCGATACTGGGGGATATCACCCAGGAGGTGGGCGGTGACCATGTGAAGGTGACGACGCTGGTGGGGCCGGATGGCGATCCGCATACCTTCGAGCCGTCGCCGAAAGACAGCGCGGCGCTGAGCAAGGCCGATGTGGTAGTGGTAAACGGCCTGGGGCTGGAGGGCTGGCTTGACCGTCTGGTGAAAGCCTCCGGGTTCAAAGGACAACTGGTCGTTGCCTCAACCGGGGTGAAAACCCACACGCTTGAGGAAGATGGAAAGACCGTGACCGATCCACACGCGTGGAACAGCGCGGCGAACGGGGCGCTGTATGCACAAAATATTCTGAACGGGCTGGTGAAAGCCGATCCGCAGGACAAAGCCGCGCTGGAAGCCTCCGGTAAACCCTATATCACGCAGCTTAACCAGCTGGATAGCTGGGTCAAAACGCGCTTTAGCCAGATCCCGCAGGCGAAGCGTAACGTGTTGACCAGCCACGACGCGTTCGGCTATTTCAGCCGTGCCTACGGCGTGAGGTTTATGGCGCCGCAGGGACTGTCCTCCGAGAGCGAGGCCAGCGCGGCGCAGGTTGCTGAGATTATCAATCAGATCAAAGCCGACGGCGTAAAAACCTGGTTTATGGAAAATCAGCTCGATCCGCGTCTGGTGAAGCAGATTGCGTCGGCGACGGGCGCGCAGCCGGGGGGCGAGCTTTACCCCGAAGCGCTGTCGGCCAAAGGCGGGGTGGCAGACACCTACGTTAAGGCGTTTCGCCACAATGTGAATACGCTCGCCAACAGCATGAAATAACTTTTCCACGGCCGGTGCGCCCGCACCGGCTTTTTTCTGAAGCACCCTCGTAAAACCCGAAGCGCGTCCCCACATCTGACGAGAAAGTGCTATCTTGTGCAGCACGTTTTTCTGATGCCTGGAGCGAGAATGACTGACCATGAATTGATGCAGCTTAGCGAGATAGTTGGCCTTGCGCTTAAGCAACGTGGGGCGACCCTTACCACCGCTGAGTCCTGCACCGGCGGCTGGGTGGCGAAAGCGATTACCGATATTGCCGGCAGTTCCGCCTGGTTTGAACGCGGATTTGTGACCTACAGTAACGAAGCTAAAGCACAGATGATTGGCGTGCGCGAATCCACGCTGGAACAGCACGGCGCGGTCAGCGAACCGGTGGTCATCGAGATGGCGATTGGCGCGCTCAAAGCGGCGCGAGCTGATTTCGCCATTTCCATTAGCGGCATCGCGGGGCCGGACGGCGGCAGCGACGTGAAGCCTGTCGGCACCGTCTGGTTTGGTTTTGCCACCGCGAAAGGTGAAGGGATCACCCGCCGGGAGTGCTTTAGCGGCGATCGCGAAAGCGTGCGTCGTCAGGCAACCGTTTATGCGTTAAAAACGCTCTGGCAACAATTTCTACAAAACACTTGATACTGTATGACCATACAGTATAATTGCACCAACAGAACAGAAATCCACGGTGAAGCACAGTCGCTTCTCCCGGCATGACAGGAGTAATAATGGCTATCGACGAAAACAAACAGAAAGCGTTGGCGGCAGCACTGGGCCAGATCGAAAAGCAATTCGGTAAAGGCTCCATCATGCGCCTGGGTGAAGACCGTTCCATGGATGTGGAAACCATCTCCACCGGTTCGCTTTCTCTGGATATCGCGCTGGGCGCTGGCGGTCTGCCTATGGGCCGTATCGTAGAGATCTACGGGCCAGAGTCCTCCGGTAAAACCACCCTGACGCTGCAGGTCATTGCCGCAGCACAGCGCGAAGGTAAAACCTGTGCGTTTATCGATGCCGAGCACGCGCTGGACCCTGTGTATGCCCGTAAGCTGGGCGTCGATATCGACAACCTGCTGTGTTCTCAGCCGGACACCGGTGAGCAGGCGCTGGAAATTTGTGACGCGCTGGCGCGTTCTGGTGCTGTTGACGTTATCGTGGTCGACTCCGTTGCTGCACTGACGCCAAAAGCGGAAATCGAAGGTGAAATCGGCGACTCTCACATGGGCCTCGCGGCACGTATGATGAGCCAGGCGATGCGTAAGCTGGCGGGTAACCTGAAGCAGTCCAACACGCTGCTGATCTTCATCAACCAGATCCGTATGAAAATCGGCGTGATGTTCGGTAACCCGGAAACCACGACCGGGGGTAACGCCCTGAAATTCTACGCCTCTGTCCGTCTGGATATCCGCCGTATTGGCGCGGTGAAAGAGGGTGAGAACGTGGTGGGTAGTGAAACCCGCGTGAAGGTTGTGAAGAACAAAATCGCTGCGCCGTTCAAGCAGGCTGAGTTCCAGATCCTCTACGGCGAAGGGATCAACTTCTACGGTGAGCTGGTTGACCTGGGCGTGAAAGAGAAGCTGATTGAAAAAGCGGGCGCCTGGTACAGCTACAACGGTGACAAGATTGGTCAGGGTAAAGCGAATGCCATCTCCTGGCTGAAAGAGAACCCGGCTGCGGCGAAAGAGATCGAGAAGAAAGTGCGTGAGCTGCTGCTGAACAACCAGGACTCCACGCCAGATTTCGCGGTTGATAGCGCGGATGCTGAAGAAACTAACGAAGACTTTTAATTCTTTCGTTTAACAATGAAGGGCTGCTGATGCGGCCCTTTTTGCATTTCTGAATCAGCAGGTTTTTTTATGAGTGAACCGACAACACGTCGACCCGCGTATGCACGCCTACTGGATCGCGCGGTGCGCATCCTGGCCGTTCGTGACCACAGTGAACAGGAGCTGCGGCGAAAACTGTCGGCACCGGTGATGAGTAAAAACGGCCCGGAAGAGATTGATGCCACTGCGGAAGATTATGACCGCGTCATCGCATGGTGCTATGAGCATCGCTATCTTGATGACGAGCGTTTTGCCTCGCGGTTTCTCGCCAGCCGTGGCCGCAAGGGATACGGGCCCGCGCGCATCCGGCAGGAGCTAAACCAGAAAGGGGTGGCCCGGGAGTCCATCGAAAAAGCGATGCGCGAATGCGACATTGACTGGTGCGAGCTGGCAAAAGAGCAGGCCATTCGTAAGTACGGCGAACCGCTGCCGCGTGAATTTTCAGAAAAAGTCAAAATCCAGCGCTTTTTGCTCTACCGCGGCTTCCTGATGGAAGATATTCAGGATATCTGGCGTAATTTTGCCGATTGAACGCATGCGGGATTTTACTTCCCACCAAAGAAAACTTATCTTATTCCCACTTTTTCCAGTAGCTGGTCTGTCCAACGGTTTACCGATACAGGCTGGCTACGACATTTCGTTAGCTTGATTTCAGGATAATTATGAGCAAGAGCACCGCTGAGATCCGTCAGGCGTTTCTCGATTTTTTCCATAGTAAGGGACACCAGGTTGTTGCCAGCAGCTCCCTGGTACCGAACAACGATCCGACTCTGCTGTTTACCAACGCCGGGATGAACCAGTTCAAGGATGTGTTCCTTGGTCTCGACAAGCGTAATTATTCCCGCGCCACAACCTCACAGCGTTGCGTGCGTGCGGGCGGTAAACACAACGACCTGGAAAACGTCGGTTACACCGCGCGTCACCACACCTTCTTCGAAATGCTGGGTAACTTCAGCTTCGGCGACTACTTTAAACACGATGCTATTCAATATGCGTGGGAACTGCTGACCGGTGAAAACTGGTTCAACCTGCCGAAAGAGCGTCTGTGGGTTACCGTCTATGAAACCGATGACGAAGCCTACGAAATCTGGGAAAAAGAAGTCGGGATCCCGCGCGAGCGTATTATTCGCATCGGCGATAACAAAGGCGCGCCTTACGCGTCCGATAACTTCTGGCAGATGGGTGACACCGGTCCTTGCGGTCCGTGCACCGAGATCTTCTACGATCACGGCGACCACATCTGGGGCGGCCCTCCAGGCAGCCCGGAAGAAGACGGCGATCGCTACATTGAGATCTGGAACATCGTCTTCATGCAGTTTAACCGTCAGGCCGACGGTACGATGGAGCCGCTGCCGAAGCCGTCCGTTGATACCGGTATGGGTCTGGAGCGTATTGCCGCGGTACTGCAGCACGTTAACTCCAACTATGAGATTGACCTGTTCAGCACCCTGATCAAAGCCGTTGCGGAAGTGACCGGCGCGACCGATCTGAACAACAAATCGCTGCGCGTTATCGCGGACCACATTCGTTCCTGCGCGTTCCTGATTGCCGACGGCGTTATCCCGTCGAATGAAAACCGTGGCTACGTGCTGCGTCGTATCATTCGTCGAGCTATCCGTCACGGCAACATGCTGGGCGCGAAGGATACCTTCTTCTATAAACTCGTTGGGCCACTGATTGGCGTGATGGGGTCAGCCGGTGACGAGCTGAAACGCCAGCAGGCGCAGGTTGAGCAGGTTCTGAAAACCGAAGAAGAGCAGTTTGCCCGTACGCTGGAGCGTGGTCTGGCGCTGCTGGACGAAGAGCTGGCGAAGCTTAAGGGCGACACGCTGGATGGCGAAACTGCTTTCCGCCTGTACGACACCTACGGCTTCCCGGTTGACCTGACGGCGGACGTTTGCCGCGAGCGTAACATCAAAGTTGACGAAGCGGGCTTCGAAGCCGCGATGGAAGAGCAGCGCCGTCGTGCGCGCGAGTCCAGCGGCTTCGGTGCAGACTACAACGCGATGATCCGCGTTGATAGCGCGTCTGAATTCAAAGGCTATGAGGCGCTGGAACTGACCGGCAAAGTGACCGCTCTGTTTGTTGACGGTAAAGCCGTAGACAGCATCAGCGCGGGCCAGGAAGCCGTAGTCATTCTGGACAAAACGCCGTTCTACGCCGAATCCGGCGGCCAGGTTGGCGATAAAGGCGAACTGAAGGGCAATGGCTTTAGCTTCAGCGTGACCGACACTCAAAAATACGGTCAGGCGATTGGTCACCAGGGCAAACTGGTTTCCGGTTCTCTGAAAGTGGGCGAGGGCGTCCAGGCTAACGTTGATGAAGCTCGCCGCGCGCGCATTCGTCTGAACCACTCGGCAACCCACCTGATGCACGCTGCCCTGCGCGACGTACTCGGTACCCATGTTGCACAGAAAGGTTCTCTGGTTAACGACAAAGTGCTGCGCTTCGACTTCTCGCATTTTGAAGCGATGAAGCCGTCTGAAATCCGTGCGGTGGAAGATCTGGTGAACGCGCAGATCCGTCGCAACCTGCCAATCGAGACCCATATCATGGATCTCGAGGACGCGAAGAAAAAAGGTGCGATGGCGCTGTTTGGCGAGAAATACGACGAGCGCGTTCGCGTGCTGAGCATGGGCGATTTCTCTACCGAGCTGTGCGGCGGTACGCACGCCTCGCGCACCGGTGATATCGGCCTGTTCCGCATTGTTTCCGAGTCGGGAACGGCGGCAGGTGTGCGTCGTATTGAAGCGGTGACCGGTGAAGGTGCGATTGCCAGCCTGCATGCGCAGAGCGATCAGCTGCACGACATCGCGCAGCTGCTGAAAGGCGATAGCCAGAACCTGGGCGAGAAAGTGCGCGTTGCGCTGGATCGCACGCGTCAGCTGGAAAAAGAGCTGCAGCAGCTGAAAGAGCAGGCTGCGGCGCAGGAGAGTGCAAACCTCTCCAGCAAGGCTGTAGACATTAAGGGCGTCAAACTGCTGGTCAGCGATCTGGCGGGCGTTGAGCCTAAGATGCTGCGTACTATGGTCGACGATCTCAAGAACCAGCTTGGTTCTACCGTTATCGTGCTGGCGACGGTGGCAGAAGGTAAGGTTTCTCTGATTGCGGGCGTCTCTAAGGATGTGACTGACCGCGTAAAAGCAGGGGAACTGATTGGTATGGTCGCTCAGCAGGTGGGCGGCAAGGGTGGCGGTCGTCCGGACATGGCGCAAGCCGGTGGTACGGATGCGGCGGCACTTCCTGCGGCATTAGCCAGCGTTGAAAGCTGGGTAAGCGCGAAACTGTAATAACTACAAAGCACAAGCAGACGCCATAGCGGTAACGTTATGGCGTCTTGTTCACTGTGCTATCGATAACGATAAAGTCAGGTTGAGTTTGTGTATATCGGCTAAACTTACGTTTAACAGAATGTGATGCCGTGACTGCTTACACTTTACGTGTTTGTCATCGCTTACTTTTTGGCGTTATATGATGGATAATGCCGGGATACAAGAGACCCGACTCTTTTAATCTTTCAAGGAGCAAAGAATGCTGATTCTGACTCGTCGAGTTGGTGAGACCCTCATGATTGGGGATGAGGTCACCGTGACAGTTTTAGGGGTAAAGGGTAACCAGGTACGTATTGGTGTTAACGCTCCTAAAGAAGTATCTGTCCACCGTGAAGAGATCTACCAGCGTATCCAGGCTGAAAAATCCCAGCAGTCCAGTTACTGATATTGTCGCGCGAGACGCAACCCTCCCGCTATTTTTCCTGCTCAAAGTTACCGTTTAATTTCAATCGCTCTCTTTTTAACCACTCCGCTACCCTTATCTCGTCCCAACACCGTCCTTTCTGCATCAGTTTTCTGTGAAGATGCCTGCAAAATCCGCTTATAAAACACCCTCTTTGCGGCTTTTACATGCGAATTGCGTGTGATTTGTGCAAACGATAAAAGCTTTTGGAAAATTGTTTGACTTATAAGTCCCAGAAAGTAATATATGCGCCACGCAGCGACGAGAAGCTCTTAACGAGTTGCTCGAAGCACTCGAAAGAGGCGTTGTGTGGTGAGGTGGCCGAGAGGCTGAAGGCGCTCCCCTGCTAAGGGAGTATGCGGTCAAAAGCTGCATCCGGGGTTCGAATCCCCGCCTCACCGCCATTTTGCATCCGTAGCTCAGCTGGATAGAGTACTCGGCTACGAACCGAGCGGTCGGAGGTTCGAATCCTCCCGGATGCACCATCTATTACTTCATATTGCTTTAGAAGTGATATGAATATCGAGCAGTACAGTAGTAAATCCCGATGCATCCGTAGCTCAGCTGGATAGAGTACTCGGCTACGAACCGAGCGGTCGGAGGTTCGAATCCTCCCGGATGCACCATTTACTATTTCTGAAAGCAGTACCCTGATGCATCCGTAGCTCAGCTGGATAGAGTACTCGGCTACGAACCGAGCGGTCGGAGGTTCGAATCCTCCCGGATGCACCATTACTGTTTCTAAAAGCATTTCCCGATGCATCCGTAGCTCAGCTGGATAGAGTACTCGGCTACGAACCGAGCGGTCGGAGGTTCGAATCCTCCCGGATGCACCATATTCTCCTGGATAACAGCGATGCTGTTGTTTTAAGGTCAGCGAGTTAATCGCAAGCACCAGGGAGGATAACGTTGCTTTAGCAACGGCCCGCAGGGCGAGGCGTAAGCCGAGTAATTCTCCCGGATGCACCATCTTCTCCTTCTTTGTTTATTCCTTCGACGTTCCGTCAGCAATCACTCTCTCTGTCAGCGACAAAAACCACCATTTACGATAAAGTAATGCTTTGTTAATCGGTTAGCGAGAGCACGATGTACGCACAGTATGACGGTTTGATCTTCGATATGGATGGTACCCTTCTGGATACCGAACCCACGCATCGTCAAGCCTGGACCGACGTCCTGGGCCGCTACGGTATGCGTTTCGACCTTCAGGCGATGATCGCCCTCAACGGCTCTCCAACCTGGCGTATTGCACAGGCCGTGATTGAACTGAATCAGGCCGATCTCGACCCGCACCTGCTCGCACGCGAAAAAACCGATGCGGTAAAAGCCATGCTTTTGGATACCGTACGTCCTTTGCCGCTGATTGATGTGGTAAAAGAGTGGCACGGGCGTCGCCCGATGTCGGTGGGGACGGGTAGCGAAAGCGCGATTGCAGAGGCATTACTCAATCATCTTGGCCTGCGCCACTATTTCTCTGCCGTGGTTGCCGCCGATCATGTTAAACATCACAAGCCTGCACCTGACACCTTCCTGCTCTGCGCAGAATTAATGGGCGTCCCGGCGGCAAAATGCGTCGTGTTTGAAGACGCCGATTTCGGCATCCAGGCCGCGCGTGATGCTGGAATGGATGCGGTGGATGTGCGCTTACTGTGAGTGACGCGCTGTCACTTGCCTCATTATTCGCCAGCAGTTTTCTCAGCGCCACGCTGTTACCGGGCAATTCGGAAGTGGTGCTGGTGGCGATGCTGTTGTCTGGCGTGAGTCAGCCCTGGCTGCTTGTAGTAATAGCAACAATGGGTAATAGCCTTGGAGGGCTGACTAACGTTATTCTTGGGCGTTTCTTTCCGCTGCGTGAAAAATCGCGCTGGCAGGAAAAGGCAGTCGGCTGGCTAAAACGCTATGGCGCTGCCACGCTGTTATTAAGCTGGATGCCTGTAATAGGCGATTTACTGTGTCTGCTGGCGGGATGGATGCGCATCTCCTGGGGACCGGTGCTCTTTTTTTTGTGCCTTGGCAAGGCGTTGCGTTATGTCCTCGTGGCATGGGCAACGCTGCAGGGTATGACGTGGTGGCACTAATTGGTGGAATGAATACGCGACCTTCAATCGTCAACCATTACAATTATGCTGAGTAACATTACTTTGACAGGCGGGAGGTCAATTTGATCCCGGACGTATCTCAGGCGCTGGCCTGGCTGGAAAACCACCCTCAGGCATTGAAGGGTATTCAGCGTGGTCTCGAGCGTGAAACGCTGCGCGTTAACGCGGACGGCAGTTTAGCGACAACGGGTCACCCGAAGGCGTTAGGCTCGGCGCTGACACATAAATGGATCACAACCGATTTCGCTGAAGCGCTGCTGGAGTTCATCACCCCAGTAGAGGGTGATATTGATCATATGCTGACGATCATGCGCGATATCCATCGCTACACCGCGCGCAACCTGGGCGACGAGCGCATGTGGCCCCTCAGCATGCCGTGCTATATCGAGCAGGGCCAGGAGATTGAGCTGGCACAGTACGGCACGTCAAATATCGGCCGGCTGAAAACGCTCTACCGTGAGGGGCTGAAAAACCGCTACGGCGCGTTGATGCAGACCATCTCTGGCGTGCACTACAACTTCTCGTTGCCAATGGCATTCTGGGAAGCGAAATGCGGTGAAACGGATAAAGACGCTATCTCAGCAGGCTACTTCCGCCTGATCCGAAACTATTACCGTTTCGGCTGGGTGATCCCGTATCTGTTCGGTGCATCGCCTGCTATTTGCTCATCCTTCCTGCAGGGAAAACCGACGACGCTGCCGTTCGAGAAGACTGACTGCGGAATGTACTATCTCCCGTACGCCACCTCTCTGCGCCTGAGCGATCTCGGCTATACCAATAAATCGCAAAGCAATCTCGGTATTACGTTTAACGAATTGCACGAATATGTGGCAGGATTGAAGCGGGCGATCAAAACCCCGTCAGAAGAGTACGAGAAAATCGGCCTCGAAAAAGACGGTAAGCGTTTGCAGATCAACAGCAATGTGCTGCAGATTGAAAACGAGCTGTATGCGCCTATTCGTCCTAAGCGCGTGACGCGCAGCGGGGAAACCCCGTCGGATGCGCTGCAGCGCGGCGGGATCGAATACATTGAAGTGCGCTCGCTGGATATCAACCCGTTCTCACCGATTGGCGTTGATGAACAGCAGATTCGCTTCCTGGATCTGTTTATGGTCTGGTGCGTGCTGGCGGATGCGCCGGAAATGAGTTCAGATGAACTGCTCTGTACCCGTACAAACTGGAACCGCGTGATTCTGGAAGGGCGTAAGCCGGGTCTGACGCTGGGTATCGGCTGCGAAACGGCACAGTTCCCGCTGACGAAAGTCGGCAAAGATCTGTTCCGCGATCTGAAGCGTGTTGCCCGGACGATGGACAGCATCGACGGCGGGGATGCGTATCAACAGATTTGCGACCAGCTGGTGGAATGCTTTGATAACCCGGAACTGACGTTCTCAGCACGCATTCTGCGTTCTATGATTGATCAGGGCATTGGTGGTACGGGGCGTTCACTCTCGGCGGAGTACCGTGAGATGCTGATCCAGGAGCCGTTAGAAATCCTGAGCGAAGCAGATTTTGTCGCGGAACGCGAAGCGTCCGTTGTGCGTCAGAAAGAGGTTGAAGCGGCGGATACCGAGTCGTTTGAGGCGTTTCTGGCGAAGCAGGCTTAAGCAGAAAAGAAAAAGGCCACATCGCTGTGGCCAAAATATACATCTCTGAATTCAGGGATGATGATAACAAATGCGCGTCTTTCATATACTCAGACGCGCATTCTGTAGAAGAGTTCAGTTTATTTTAAAAAAAATCACTATCGGAGGTGACGTATGCCGTTATTAGATAGCTTTACTGTCGACCATACCCGTATGGAAGCACCTGCAGTCCGCGTGGCGAAGACCATGCACACCCCGCACGGCGACACGATCACCGTCTTCGATCTGCGTTTCTGCGTGCCAAACAAAGAAGTGATGCCGGAGAAAGGCATTCATACGCTGGAACACCTGTTCGCTGGCTTCATGCGTGACCACCTGAACGGCAACGGCGTTGAGATCATCGATATCTCTCCGATGGGCTGCCGTACCGGTTTCTACATGAGCCTGATTGGTCAGCCTGAAGAGAAACGTGTGGCAGATGCCTGGAAAGCGGCCATGCAGGACGTGCTGAAGGTGAAAGAGCAGAACCAGATCCCTGAGCTGAACGTTTACCAGTGCGGTACCTACCAGATGCACTCTCTGGAAGAAGCGCAGGAAATCGCGCGTCATATCATCGAGCGTGATGTGCGCGTGAACAGCAACGAAGAGCTGGCCCTGCCGAAAGAAAAACTGCAGGAACTGCACATCTAGTATTGTGCCTGTGGATGCCCGGTGGCGCTTCGCTTACCGGGCCTACATTGTGTTGGTGCCTCCTTTGACCACAACCTTAACCTTCTCCTTTACCCACCGTCCCCTCGTTCCGTTTGCCCATGATTACGTTCATGGTGACAGCGAACCCTGGCACAAGCACGACTGCGCGCAGCTGCTGCACACCCTGAGAGGCGTGGTACGGGTGGATACCGCATCAGGCTGTTGGGTTGTTCCTCCCGGTCGCGGCGTCTGGCTGCCTGCGGGCACGCAGCATTCCCTGCGCATTACCGGCAACGTGGCGGCGCGAACGCTGTTTATTGATCCGCTGGCGCGGGCCGATCTCCCGGCCACCTGCCAGATCGTGCAGATCACGCCGCTGCTGCGCGAGCTGATCCTCGTCTGCCTTGCTTTACCTGAATCGTACTCACCCGGAAGCCGGGATGAGCGCGTCTATGAGCTCATTCTCGATGAAATCCGCACTATGCCGGTGCTGCCGTTTCACCTGCCGGAGCCGGAAAGTGAGGCGCTACGTCGCCTGTGTCTGCAAATCCGGCAACACCCGGGTGAAAGCTGGAGCAGCGCGCAGGCTTCGAGCATGATGAACATGAGCGAGCGCACGCTGAACCGCCATTTTCAGCAGCAGACGGGATTAAGCTACGGAGAGTGGTTGAGGAGGGCGCGCCTGCTGGAAGCCTTAGTGCGGCTGGCGCAGGGCCAGCCGGTATTACGCGTGGCGCTGGATCTGGGGTACGGCAGTCACAGCGCCTTTACGGCCATGTTCCGTCGGGTGATGGGCGTCTCTCCCAGCGATTACTTTAAGAACGACTGACGGCGTTAAAGAGCGCCTGAAGCGACGCGCGCGCCACGTCGCTATCAATGCCCACGCCCCAGCGGCTGCTGCCGTCCTGGAACAGACAGCGGATGTAGGCCACCGAGCGGCTGTCGCTGCGTTCACCTAACGTATGCTCGTGATAATCCTTAATCACGAACGGGGCGTTGACCCAGCGGCTCAGGCCGTGAGCGGCGGCGGAGAGCAGACCGTTGCCCTGACCTTCCAGCTGGCGCGTTCCTCCCTGTGTGACGACGCTGGCCGTCAAACGCAGCTGGCCGTCCTGCTGGCTGTCGCTGCGGTAGGATTGCAGCGCATAGTGCGGCGTTGCCACCAGGCCGTAGCGGGTGCGGAACAGCTGCCACAGTGCATTTTGCGTCATCTCTTTTCCGTGACGATCGGTTTCCTGCTGCACGTGCTGGCTGAAATCCTGCTGCAGGGCGCGGGGCAGTTTCAGCCCATGGTTTTGCTCAATCAGCCACGCGCTGCCGCTTTTTCCTGACTGGCTGTTTACGCGGATCACCGCTTCGTAGGTGCAGCCGATATCCTGGGGATCGACGGGCAGGTAAGGCATCTCCCAGCGATCGCCTGGCCTGCGGGCATCAAAGCCTTTTTTAATCGCGTCCTGGTGCGAACCGGAGAAGGCGGTATAGGCCAGCCGTCCTGCCCACGGATGGCGCGGGTGGACCGGCAACTGATTGCAGGTTTCCACCACTTCCACCACCCGGTTCATTTCGCTAAAGTCCAGATTCGGGCTAACCCCCTGGCTGTAGAGGTTCATCGCCAGCGTTACCAGGCAGACGTTACCCGTACGTTCCCCGTTACCAAACAGACAGCCCTCCACGCGGTCAGCCCCTGCCATTACGGCCAGCTCCGCGCAGGCAACGCCGGTACCGCGGTCGTTATGCGGATGCACGCTGATGCAGACATCGCGGCGGCGGCTGAAGTGGCGGCAGAAATACTCGATCTGGTCGGCATAGACGTTCGGCGTGCTCACTTCGACGGTGGCAGGTAAGTTGATCACCATAGGCCGCTCGTCGCACGGCTGCCAGATTTCCGCCACGGCTTCACAAATCTCCAGCGCAAACTCCGGCTCGGTAAAGCAGAAGGTTTCCGGGGAGTATTCATATTGCCAGCGGGTGTCGGGATTTTCCTCACACAGCTGGCGAATAAGCCGAGTCGAGCGCGTCGCCAGCTCAACGATTTGCGCTTTCTCCATGCCGAAGACCAGGCGGCGGAACAGCGGAGCGGTGGCGTTATACAGATGCACGGTAGCCTGCTTCGCGCCGCGCAGGGATTCAAAAGTGCGATGGATGAGATCTTCCCGTGCCTGAGTGAGCACCTGAATTGTCACGTCATCCGGGATGCGGTTCTCTTCAATCAGCTGGCGAACGAAGTTGAAATCCGTCTGTGAGGCGGAAGGAAAGGCAACCTCGATCTCTTTGAATCCGCAGTCCAGCAACAGAGCCCAGAACTGCAGCTTGCGGGCGCTGTCCATCGGCTCGGCAAGGGCCTGGTTGCCGTCGCGCAGGTCGGTCGAGAGCCAGCGCGGCGCGCGGGTGATGCGTTGTTCCGGCCAGCGACGGTCGGGCAGGGAAAGGGTGGGATAGGGTTGGTACTTGTCGGCGGGTGTGTTCAGCATGATGCGCTCCTGTTGTCTTTTCACTATCGTGAATCGATTTCAGGCGCGCTGCTTTATCGGAACTGACAATGGCTGTCGCGTTCTGGACACAGTGCGGTTTTTTGCCGGATGGCGGCTACGCCTTATCCGGCCTACGTTCGTAGGCCCGGTAAGCGTAGCGCCACCGGGCAACCGTCGCACAGAACGAGCAACCCGCGCGCAAGACTAGTGCGCGCCGCCACCGCCGCCACCGGCACCAAACGGCGGTCTGGCAAACCACACCAGCCCCAGCAGGACGATAAAGATCCCTGCCGATATCCAGAAAATCTCGTTGGCCGAGATAATCAGCCCCTGGTTGGTGATCTGCTGGGCAATCCAGCCGGACGCCTGCTGCTCCGTCATTCCCATCCCCTGAAGCTGGCTATACATCTGCTGAGCATTCGGGTTGTACGGGTTCACTGCTTCGGTCAGCTGAGCGTGGTGCATCGATTCGCGGTTCGTCCACAGGGTGGTGGTGATCGACGTACCGATGGAGCCCGCCAGCGTACGGGTGAAGTTCGACAGGCTCGACGCGGCTGCCAGACGCTCGGGTGGTAAGCCAGAGAGCGTGATGGTGGTCAGCGGCATAAAGAAGCACGCCACCGCGAAGCCCTGAATGAACTGCGGCCACGCCGAGGCGCCAAAGTCCATTCCCGGCTCAAAGGTATACGCACGCCAGTAGAAGCACACCGCATACATGATGAAGCTGAACGTCACCAGCCGACGCATGTCGAGCTTATGGGCGAAGCGGCCAATTATCGGCGACAGCAGGACCGGGATCACCCCAACGGGTGCTGACGCCAGACCCGCCCAGGTGGCGGTATAGCCATACACCTCCTGCAACAGCTGCGGCAGCAGAACAATCGCGCCGAAGTAGAGCATATAGGCGAGGCTGATACACAGGCAGCCGATGGTGAAGTTTCGCGACTTAAACAGCGAGAGATCGACTATCGGGTTGTCGTCCGTCAGCTCCCAGACGATCAGGAAGCTGATCGACACCACCGCGACAATGGTCAGGATGATAATTTCCTGCGAGTTGAACCAGTCGAGCTCTTTACCGCGGTCGAGCATGATCTGCAGACTGCCGATACCCAGGATCAGCAGCGCCAGCCCGATGCTGTCGATACGCCGTTGTTCGGTGCGCGTCTCTCGTCCCCGCAGCGACTGCAGCGTCATCAATACCACGACGGCGCCAATCGGTACGTTGATGAAAAAGATCCAGCCCCAGTGGTAGTTATCGCTGATGTACCCGCCCAGAATCGGTCCGCAGATAGGCGCGACGATAACGGTCATCGACCAGAGCGCCAGCGCGACGGAACGTTTTGCGGGAGGGTAGTTGCTCAGCAGCAAACTCTGGGAAAGCGGGATCAGCGGCCCCGCGACAATCCCCTGAATGACGCGGAAGAAAATCAGCATCGTCAGGCTGCTGGACATGCCGCACGCCCACGAGGCCAGTACAAACGCCACCGTGGACCAGAGGAACAGCTTCACCTCACCGACGCGCTTTGCCAGCCAGCCGGTGATCGGAATGGAGATGGCGTTTGCCACCCCAAACGAGGTAATGACCCAGGTCCCCTGGCTCAGCGACGAGCCAAGGTTACCGGCGATGGTTGGGATCGCCACGTTTGCGATGGTGGAGTCCAGCACCTGCATGAATGTCGCCAGCGACAGCGCAATGGTCATAATGACCAGCTGCGCGCCTTCCAGCGGTTTTTGCGGCTTTTGCTGTTGCATAACGCTCACCTTCGGATTAACCGGCGTTTGCCTTCACGATGTCATCGATCAGCTTGTTGACCGGATCGAGGCTAATTTCACGGGCGTTACTTTCATAAGCCGGGCTGCTACGCACCTGGCTTGCCAGGATCTGACCGTCGCGGTTGGCGGTGTCAACCGTCACCAGCGTGGAGAGGCCGATACGCAGCGGATGATCCGCCAGCTGCTTAGCATCCAGTTCGATACGCACGGGCAGACGCTGTACGACTTTGATCCAGTTACCGGTGGCGTTCTGCGCAGGCAGCAGGGAGAAGGCGCTGCCGGTCCCCATATCCAGACCCACCACTTTCCCGGTGTACTTCACGTCATCGCCATAGATGTCGCTGACAACCGTCGCGGTCTGGCCGATACGCATATGCGCAAGCTGCGTCTCTTTAAAGTTGGCGTCGACCCACAGGTTGTCTGCCGGTACGACCGCCATCAGCGGCGTGGTCGGGCTAATCTGCGCCCCAGGCTGAACGGAACGACGGGAGACATAGCCGGTCATCGGGCTGACGATTTTAGTACGCTGCAGGGCAAGCCACGCGTTGCGCACTTCGGTCGCCGCCTGCTGAACGGCAGGCTGGTTTTCCAGGCTGGTGCCCAGCACCATCGCCTGGTTGGCGTTGTACTGTTGAATGGCCACATCCAGCTGTGCCTGAGCGCTGGCGACGGCGTCGCGGGCGTGCTGCAGCTCTTCACGGCCAATCAGGTTGGCGGTGCCGAGCGGCACGCGGCGGTTCAGGTCACTCTGCGCCTGTGCGAGTGCGGTTTTCTGCACGTCGATGTTGGCCTGCAGCTGCTTGCTGTTGATCATCAGCTGGCGGGTCTGGCGGACGCTGGAGGCCAGCGCGGTCTGTGCTTTTTCAAACGCCTGCTGGGCGTCGGTTGGATCGAGAGTCACCAACACATCGCCTTTTTGCACAAAGTCGGTATTGTCAGCCCAGACTTTCGTCACGCTGCCCGACACCTGCGCCATAATTTGTACCTGGTTCCCTGCCACGTACGCGTCGTCAGTCTCTTCAGCATGACGCAGTACTAAAAACCAATAGATCCCATATGCCACGGCAATAATGATAAAGAGCAAGGTCAACAGAAGAAGGGCGCTCTTACGTTTGCCTTTCTTGTTGGCCGGTTGCTGCGGGGTAGTGCTCTCCGCATTTGCGCTCATTGTTGTTCTCCACGATCTTCTTATTTTCACATCGGCTGAGCCGACCTGTTGTCAGAAAGGCCAGCAGTGTGACGTGCTGGCCTGTCGGTTTTCTTATGAATCTGGAATGGTGAGCGTGTCGTCGCGTTAGCGCAGCGCCTCAAGAACGGCGCCGTCTTCATCCATCTGGTCCAGACGGGTGAGCAGCTTGCGAGTGATGTGCTCAAGCTGGTCACGCTCGGCGGTGCTGAGGGCGGACCAGAGTTTGTGCAGGCAATTGTGCTGAGGTGGCAGCACCTCGCGCAGGAACTGGTGACCTTTATCGGTCAGTTGCAGATGCAGGCAGCGGCGATCGTTGTCGCTTTCACGGCGCTCAATCCAGCCACGCTTTTCGAGCTCATCGGCAATTCGGGTCGCATTGGTACGGGAGGAGCCCAGCGCGCAGCTCAGCTCGGAAGGCTGAATGCTGTGGTTTTCCTGAGACTCCAGCGTGATCAACGCCATAAACAATGTCTCGTTAATCCCTTGAGCTTTCAGCATTTTATTACGGTTTTCCAGTAGCTTACCCTGCATGTGCATGCACAGGCGAGTCAGCAGGATTTCCTGGTACGGGAAGTCCTCATGGCGACTGGCGCGGAATTTAAGCATTTGTTCAATGGGCGTAAACGAACTATCCATTTGGGCATAACCTCATTAATTACAGCCGATATAGTAACGATAGTGACAAATAATGTAAATGAATTATTTGTGCGGTTATATCCGCCAAATTAATGTCACCATCAGAAAGCGCCGGGTAAGTCCGTGACCCGGTGAGCACAGAAAGCGTAGGGTGTGAACCCGCTGAAGAGAGGATGTGAGGACGGGGGTCTGAACTATTCATGCCAATTGTAAATATGTCACCCACATTAAAATTTCTGGGATAAATGATTACGTTTACATTAACAGAGTGAAGGGCCTCTTAACACCCTAAGAGGCCAACGCAATGTAAAACTTAATGAATTGCATCCTGACGATGGTAGCCGCGCCACCATACTAGAAGGTTAAGCGTGGCGACGATGGCGCCGATCGCACATACCCCTGACCAGCCGGCATGCTGCCATGCCGAGGCGGAAATGAGCGAGCCCGCCGCGCCGCCAATGAAGTAGCTGGTCATGTACCCGGCCGTCAGGCGGTTACGCGCCTCTGGCTTCACGCGATAGATGACGGTCTGATTGGTGATGTGAACGCCCTGCACGGTGAGATCGAGCACCAGGATACCGACGATCAGCGCCAGCACCGAGACGTGCCCATACCAGATTGCCGCCCAGGAGAGCAGGAGTAATATCAGCCCCGCGGAGGTGGTCAGGTGGGATTTGCCCTTGTCGGCCAGCCCGCCTGCGGGACGCGCGCCCAGTGCGCCTGCGGCACCGGCCAGACCGAACAGGCCAATCACCCCTTCGGAATAATTGAACGGCGGCGCGGCCAGCAGAAACGCCATCGACGTCCACAGAATGCTGAAGTTGGCGAAGGTGAAGCAGCCCAGCAGGGCGCGGGTGCGCAGAAGTTTATCCTGGGTGAACAGGCTGAAAACGGAGGCCAGCAGCTGCGGGTAGTTCAGGTGATTTTCCTGCTTCACTTTTGGCAGCCCGCGCCACAGTGCCAGCGCCATGATGACCATCAGCACGCTCGCCACCCAGTATACGGTGCGCCAGCCGCCGAGGCTTGCCAGCAGCCCGGCAACGGTACGCGCCAGCAAAATCCCCAGCAGCAGGCCGCTCATGATGGTGCCCACCACCTTGCCGCGTTTTTCCGGGGAGGCGAGGGTCGCTGCGAGCGGAACCAGGATTTGCGCGACCACGGAGAACAACCCCGTCAGCGCGGTACCGATAATCATCATCGTCAGCGACTGGCTGCTGGCGGTGATCAGCATCCCACCGGCGGCCAGCAGGGTCATGGAGACGATCAGCATTCGGCGTTCAAACATATCGCCGAGCGGCACCAGGAACAGCAGCCCGGCGGCATAACCGAGCTGGGCTGCGGTGACAATAAAGCCTGCTGAACTGGCGGAAAGGTCAAACGCGCGGGCGATGGTGTCGAGAAGAGGTTGCGCGTAATAGTTGCTGGCGACGGCCAGACCCGTGGCCACGGACATTAAAAGAATGAGTGCGGGGCTAAGCCCTTGAGCTGTTTTTGTCATTGGTTTCAGGAATCGTTAGTTAAGTGATTATTTTTCCGGAAACCATAATAGCGAATGATTGTGAATGTTGGGGGATTGTTGTGTGTGTGTTTGTGCGGTTAGCCCTCACCCTCTTCCCTTTGGGATGTACAGGGGAGAGGGTGAGGGGTAGGGTTTTGTTTTTTACTTCTGCGCCTCAAGCGCCTCTTTCACCCAGCCGTCAAACTGCTGCTGGTGGGCTTTGATCCAGCCGTCGACGTGGCCTTTGACATCTGCCTCAGACGATTTACCCGCGTGCATCATCGCGTTCTGGGCGTTGATGTCCGCCAGCGGCAGCTTCATCACCGAGAACAGCTTCGCCGCGGCCGGGTTTTTTTCGGCCCAGGCTTTGTTCGCCACGATATGCATGGTGTTCACCGGGAAGCCGTAGTTCATACCGTTCGGCAGTTTGGTGTCGATATCTTTCTGCTCGCCCGGGAGGGAGGAGAACGGCACCTGCAGCCACACCACGTCTTTCCCCGGCTTCAGCACGTCGCTCACCCAGTATGGCGTCCAGGTGTAGTAAATCACCGGTTTACCCTCTTTGAAGCGGGCAATGGTGTCGGCCATCATCGCAGAATAGTTGCCGTGGCTCACGTCGACCGTTTTCGCCAGATCGAACGCCTTGTTCTGGTGGTTAATCACCGCTTCGCAGCCCCAGCCCGGCGAGCAGCCCATCATGTCGGCCTTGCCGTCACCGTTGGTGTCGAACAGTTTGGCGATCTTCGGATCTTTCAGCTGTTCGATATTGGTGATGTGGTATTGGTCGGCTGTTTTCTTGTCGATCAGATATCCCTGCGCCGCGCCAGTGACAAAGGTGCCTTCACGGTAGAATTTCTTGTCGCCACCGGCGGCGGCATACATGTCGTCGTGCAGCGGCTGCCAGTTCACGGCGGTGAAGGTGGCGTCACCGGAGGCAATCGAGGTATAGCCCACGTTGTAATCCACTTCGCTCGGCGTGTTAACCGTGTAGCCGAGTTTTTCCAGCGCGCGGCTGACGATCAGGGTCTGGAAGCTCTCTTCCGAAATGGTGCTCTGCACCGGCTGCACGGTAATGCCTTTGCCCGGCAGATCAGCCGCGAACGTGCTGGTGGAGACAAGGGTGGCAAACGCTGTGGCAAAAAGGACGTTATGTCGCATCGTTGTTCCTTATTTTCTAAAGGGGCGGGTGAGTAACCCGACAGGGCCGGTGGAATACCAGCGACGGTTGCCGCGACTGCGTGAATCGCGACCGACGGCCTGGGTCAGGCGGTCAAGAATAATGGCGAGGATCACGATCCCGACGCCGCCGACGGTGGCCAGCCCCATGTCGAGACGGCCAATGCCGCGCAGCACCATCTGACCGAGACCGCCAACGGCGATCATCGAGGCAATCACCACCATCGACAGGGCCAGCATCAGCGTCTGGTTAACGCCCGCCATGATGGTTGGCATGGCCAGCGGGAGCTGAACCTTAAACAGCATCTGGCGCGGGCTGGCACCGAACGAGCGTGACGCTTCGATCAGGTCCGCAGGCACCTGGTTGATCCCGAGAATGGTCAGACGAATAATCGGCGGCAGGGCAAAGATAATGGTGACCACCACACCCGGCACGTTGCCGATGCCGAACAGCATCACAATCGGCACCAGATAGACGAACGCCGGGGTGGTCTGCATTGCATCCAGTAGCGGACGGATAATCTTCGCCGCCCGCGGGCTGCGCGCCAGCCAAATCCCCATCGGCAGGCCGATGACAACGCAGAAGAGCAGGGCGGTCAGCACCAGCGCCAGGGTGATCATCGCCTGCGACCAGGCCCCAATCGCGCCGATGGCAATCAGCGAAATCAGCGTGGCGACACCCATGCCGGCGCTGCCAAACTGCCAGGCGATCAGGGAGAACAGGATAATCGCCACCGGTGCCGGCATGCCCAGCATCAGCTGCTGGAAGCCGTTCAGGATGTAATCCACCGGGATGCGGATCCCCTGGAACACCGGGCGGAAGTGCGTCACCACCCAGTCGATCCCCTCCGTGACCCAGCTGTCCAGCGGGATCAGCGTTTTATGGAACGGGTCCATGATGTTGAAGTGTTCTGGCGCAGGCGCGGGGGCGCTGTTCAGCCAGTCTGCCGCGCCGCCGCCGTCGGCGGGGGCTGGCGTGGAACCCCACGCGTCGGCGGATTGTGCAGCGTTATCCGCTGCTTCAGTGGTTCCCCACGGGTTAGTTTGGTCAGCCATTGTTTGCCCCCTCGCGATCTAAAGCCTGCAGCAGCATCCGTTTTGAGATGATGCCGACGTACTGTTGTTCCTCACCCACCACCGGCACGGCGCACGGCGCCTGCCCTACGTGAGAGAGCAACTCGCTGAGCGGCGTTTCGGCGTCCACGGCAAGCGGAGCGTCAATCAACGCCGCATCGATGCCCTGGTTTTCGCTAAGCGCGGTTTTCAGAGAGTCGATGGAGACAACGCCGACAAATTTATTGCCGCGTTCAACCAGATAACCGTATTCACGGTCTTCGTCCTGCAGCAGCTTAAGCGCCGAGCGCGGGCCGAAGCCTGGGGTTTTACGAATAATGCCGTTTGGCGTTCGACGGGCAATATCTTTGGCGCTAAAGACCTGGCTAATATCCACGCCACGGAAGAAGGTGCGGACATAATCATTCGCCGGATTATTGAGTATTTCATCCGGCGTGCCGACCTGCACCACTTCACCGTTTTGCATAATGGCAATACGGTCGCCAATACGCATGGCTTCATCCAAATCGTGGGAAATAAAGACAATGGTTCGCTGATGTTTAGCCTGTAATTTTACCAGCTCATCCTGCATCTCGGTGCGAATTAACGGATCGAGGGCGGAGAAAGCTTCGTCCATTAATAAAATGTCTGGATTAATGGCTAATGCGCGGGCTAATCCCACGCGCTGACGCATACCGCCGGAAAGTTCATCCGGGTACGCATGCGCATAATTTTCCAGCCCTACCTGACGCAGGGCATCAAGGGCTTTTTCCTGACGTTCCTGCGCAGGCGTGCCGGCTAATTCCATGCCGAAGGCGGTATTATCCAGTACCGTCATGTGCGGCATCAGCGCGAATGACTGGAATACCATCGCAATCTTCTTTCTGCGCACCTCGCGAAGCTCGGCGTCTGATATTCTGGCGATATCCACGCCGTCAATCAGTACCTGTCCGCGGGTGGGTTCAATCAGGCGATTGAGAAGGCGAACCATAGTGGATTTACCCGAACCGGATAATCCCATGATGACAAAAATCTCGCCTTCTTCAATGGCCAGACTGGCGTCTTTAACGCCAAGCGATAGCCCGGTTTTTTCCAGAATTTGCTCTTTCGAAAGGCCTTTCTCAATATATTTGAATGCGCGCTGCGGATGCTCGCCAAATACTTTATAAAGATTTTTCACTTCTAATTTAATTGCCATGCAATAGAGAGTGTCCTGTTATTTGTTTATGTCGATATGATTACCATGGTAAATTGTTAACGGGCATAACCCTAACATACTGAGAATCTGAGACAACCCTGGGTTTGCTTATGACGTGAATTTTCAGGGAAGCGAAACGGCTGAATTTCCCATGAGTAAAGGGCTGAGCGTGATCTGAATTTTTCTCAATTTTTTGCTGTGGCGCAGGAGAATTTCGCCTGAATCGGGTGATTCAGGCGAATATGACGCAGAAATGACAGTGTAGTTGCTTTGTAAATATTAGAGAGGAAATTGTTGGGTTTATATTAAATTAACGAACGTTAACGTTCATTAAAAATCCCAGTCTTCATCCTCAGTTTCCACCGCTTTGCCCATCACGTACGATGAACCCGACCCGGAGAAGAAATCGTGGTTTTCGTCGGCGTTGGGCGACAGCGCGGACAGAATCGCCGGGTTCACCTCCGCCATCTCCGGTGGGAAAAGCGCCTCGTAACCCAGGTTCATCAGCGCCTTGTTGGCGTTGTAGCAGAGGAAGGCCTTCACGTCTTCCTCCCAGCCGGTACCAGCGTAGAGTTCTTCGGTATAGCTCAGCTCGTTGTCGTACAGATCCATCAGCAAATCAAGCGCAAACCCTTTGAGCTCCTCTCGCTCCGCGTCGCTGACCTTTTCCAGGCCTTTCTGATACTTATAGCCAATGTAATACCCGTGCACCGCTTCATCACGAATGATGAGGCGAATCAAATCGGCGGTGTTGGTGAGCTTGCCCCTGCTCGACCAGTACATGGGCAGCCAGAAGCCAGAATAGAAGAGGAAGGATTCCAGAAACACGCTGGCGATCTTCTTCTTCAGCGGCTTGTCGGCCCGATAATACGTCAGCACCAGCTCCGCCTTTCTCTGTAGTGACTCGCTTGCTTCACTCCATGCGTAGGCCGCGTCCACGTCTTTGGTCTGGCACAGCGTGGAGAAAATCGAACTGTAGGAGCGGGCGTGCACCGCCTCCATAAAGCTGATGTTCGACATCACCGCCTCTTCGTGCGGCGTCAGCGCGTCACTCATCAGAGCCGGTGCGCCGACGGTATTTTGAATGGTGTCGAGCAGCGTCAGGCCGGTAAAGACGCGGATCGTCAGCTGCTGCTCGGCGTGGCTCAGGGTTTGCCAGGCCGGAATATCGTTGGAGAGCGGGACCTTTTCTGGCAGCCAGAAGTTGCTGGTCAGGCGGTTCCATACCTCCAGGTCTTTATCGTCCTGGATTTTGTTCCAGTTAACGGCACTCACGCGTGACAGTTTCATCCTTTCTCCTTACAGCGCGCAGGACACGCAGCCTTCAATTTCGGTGCCTTCCAGCGCAAGCTGGCGCAGGCGAATGTAGTAGAGCGTCTTGATACCTTTCTTCCAGGCGTAGATCTGCGCTTTGTTGATGTCCCGCGTGGTGGCGGTATCCGGGAAGAACAGCGTCAGCGACAGTCCCTGATCCACGTGTTTCGTCGCCTCGGCGTAGGTATCGATGATTTTTTCCGGGCCGATCTCATACGCGTCCTGGTACAAAGCCAGGTTCTCATTGGTCATAAACGGGGCTGGGTAGTAAACGCGTCCGGTTTTGCCTTCTTTACGAATTTCAATTTTCGACACGATCGGGTGAATGCTTGACGTGGCGTGATTGATGTAGGAGATCGAACCGGTTGGCGGTACGGCCTGCAGGTTCTGGTTGTAGATGCCGTAGCGCATCACATCATCACGCAACTGCTGCCACATCGCGCGCGTCGGCAACACGATCCCGGCACGAGCAAACAGTTCGCGTACTTTTTCGGTTTTCGGCTGCCAGTCGCCGTCAAGATACGGGCTAAAATACGCCCCGCTGGCGTAGCGGGACTGCTCAAAGCCCGCGAAACGCTGGTTGCGCTCGCGCGCCAGCATCATCGAGGTATGCAGTGCGTGCCAGGTGACGGTGTAAAAATAGAGGTTGGTGAAGTCCAGCCCTTCCGGACTGCCGTAGGCGATGCCCTCCCGCGCCAGATAGCCGTGGAGGTTCATCTGCCCCAGCCCGATAGCGTGCGACGCAGCGTTGCCCGCCTCAATGGACGGCACGCTGCGGATGTGGCTCATGTCCGACACCGCTGTCAGCCCGCGAATGGCGGTTTCTATCGTGCGTCCAAAGTCGGGTGAATCCATGGTGTGGGCGATATTCAGCGACCCGAGGTTGCAGGAGATGTCTTTGCCGATCTCCGCATAGTCCAGATTCTCGTCATAGCCGGACGCGCTGTTGACCTGCAAAATCTCCGAGCACAGGTTGCTCATGTTGATGCGCCCGGCAATCGGGTTCGCGCGGTTTACCGTATCTTCGTACATGATGTACGGATAGCCGGACTCAAACTGAATTTCGGCAAGCGTCTGGAAGAAATCGCGGGCGTTGATATATTTTTTGCGAATGCGCTCGTCGGCTACCAGCACGTCATAAAGTTCGCTGATGGCCACGTCGCCAAAGGCTTTGCCATAGATTCGCTCAACGTCATACGGCGAGAAGAGCGCCATCTCGGCATTCTCTTTGGCCAGTTTAAAGGTGATATCCGGGATCACCACGCCAAGCGACAGGGTTTTGATACGGATTTTTTCGTCGGCGTTTTCGCGCTTGGTATCGAGAAAACGCAGAATGTCTGGATGGTGCGCGTGCAGATAAACCGCTCCCGCGCCCTGGCGCGCGCCAAGCTGGTTAGCATAGGAGAACGCATCCTCCAGCATTTTCATCACCGGGACCACGCCCGAGGACTGGTTTTCGATGCGCTTGATCGGCGCGCCTGCTTCGCGCAGGTTAGAGAGCAAAAACGCCACGCCGCCGCCGCGTTTGGAAAGCTGCAGCGCCGAGTTCACCGCGCGGCCAATCGACTCCATATTATCTTCGATACGCAGCAGGAAGCAGGAGACCAGCTCACCGCGCTGGGCTTTGCCGCAGTTGAGAAAGGTGGGCGTGGCGGGCTGGAAGCGGCCGGAGAGGATCTCGTCGGTGAGTTGTTGCGCCAGCGCTTCATCGCCCTGCGCCAGGGTCAGCGCGACCATCACCACGCGATCTTCAAAGCTTTCTAAGTAGCGCTTACCGTCAAAGGTCTTCAGGGTGTAGCTGGTGTAGAACTTCCACGCGCCAAGGAACGTCTGGAAACGAAAGCCGCTGGCGTGGGCGCGTTCAAACAGCTTCACGACGAAGGCGCGTTCGTAGCGGGTGAGGACGCGCGCGTCGTAGTAACCCTCGTTAACCAGGTGGTCGAGACGTTCATCCTGGCTCGTAAAGGTCACGCTGTTGGGCCGCACGTGGGCGGCAAAAAAGGCGTCCACCGCCTCACGGTCTTTATCAAACTGAATGCGTCCCTCCCGGTCATAGAGGTTAAGCATCGCGTTTAATGCGTGGTAATCCGGCGTCGCCTGCATTACCCGTTCTGCGGTTGTCGTTGCCAAAATTCGTTCACTCCTTTACGCACGTTTTCGACGTCCTGCTGTGTCCCCATCAGCTCAAAGCGATAGAGATACGGCACGCCGCATTTTTGAGAGATGACATCTCCGGCGCGGCCAAAGGCGTCGCCGAAATTGCGATTCCCCGCCGCAATGACGCCGCGGATCAGCTCCCGGTTATGAGGATCGTTCAGAAAGCGGATCACCTGGCGAGGCACTGCGCCCGCCGTGCCGCCTCCGCCATAGCTGGGCACCACCAGAATGTAAGGTTCCTCTACCCGGATCCGCTCCCGCTCGTTAAGCGGAATGCGCACCGCAGGCAGCCCGACGCGCTCAATAAAACGGAGCGTGTTTTCCGAGCTGCTGGAGAAGAACACCAGTCTGCTCATGCCCGTGCGGCCTGCGCGGCGATGCGGTTGATCATGTCCGGACGGAAGCCAGACCAGCTGGTCTCCCCGGCCACCACCACCGGAAGCTGACGGAAACCCTGCGCGCGAAGGGTATCGGCGGCCTCGGGCTGCTGGTCAATATTCACCATCTCAAAGGCCACGCCGCGGCTTTCCATCGCCCGTTTAGTTGCGTGGCACTGAACACAATCGTTACGAGTGTAAATAATAATGCTCATGATTCGTATTTCCATTTAAAATGAGAGAACGGCGCGAATCATCGCGTCAGGGTGTGTATGTCTTGCTAAAAGGAATACTAGATGTAGTTGTCTTAATTTTCAACCATACAAGATATGGGAAATTCAGATTGATGTTGTCCCGATGATGAGCACAGCGGGGCAGGGCAGGCTATGCGGGTTTTACAGGCGAGAAGGCAAAGAAAAGCCCCGGCAGCCACTGACCACCGGGGCAGATAACGGTGCGTGAGCGGGTTATTTACGCAGGCTAAGCAGAGCGCCCACAAAGATACCGACTGCCGCTACCGTGCCGAGCGTACAGAGCGGCTTCTCGCGCACGAAGGTCGTTGCGCAGCTGACCGCATCGCAGGCAGCCTGTGTCGTACGCGTGCGGCCGTTTAAGCGCGCGCGGGTTTCACGGAGCAGAGACTGAGCCTTACGTTTTGCGGCATCCGCTTCGTCCTTCGCGTCACTTCCCCAGGATTTCAGCACCTCTTCCAGCGTGTCCGCTAATTGGCTGACATCATTACGAATATCCTGCGCATCGTCATTAATATCGTTTCGGTTCGGTCTGTTAAACATACGATCCTCCGTAATTTTGCGTTCCCGTTCAGTTTAGTTCAGAAATTTAATATCTGAAGCGCATCACGCGTTATCCGGCAGTTTATGGACTATTCTGAAAGCCCTGCTAATGCTGAATACTGTAAGGTTGCCGGGCAGGAAAAGATAACGAGGAAAAGATATGTATTTACGACCTGATGAGGTGGCGCGCGTTCTTGAAAAAGAGGGATTCACCATGGATGAGGTGACGCCAAAAGCGTATGGATATCGCCGTGGCGAGAATTATGTTTACGTTAATCGTGAAGCAAGAATGGGACGTACCGCTCTCATTATTCACCCGACGCTGAAAGACAGAAGCCTGTCATTTGCTGAGCCTGCCTCGGATATTAAAACCTGCGATCACTATCAGCAATTTCCGCTCTATTTAGGCGGAGAGACGCATGAGCATTATGGTATTCCGCATGGTTTCAGCTCGCGTATGGCGCTGGAACGGTTTTTGAAGGGACTGTTTGGCGACGTACAGTAAATTTGCGACTGGCATGCGCCAGTCGCTTCACATCACGCTTTTGCCTGGCTGTACTGGCTGACCTTAAACAGGCGGCGACAGTAGTCGAGGAAATAGCCGTACACCGCCCCCATCAGCATTGAAATCACAATATTCGAACTGACGGCCGCAGCGATCTGGTGCCAGTCCGCGCCCACCGTCAGCAGAATAGCCACGTAAACCGGCGACTGGAACGTCACATAGGCCAGAACGTCCGCCAGGTTTTTCACCCAGCCTGCGGGGCTGATACGACGTGCGAAACGCATGACGGCATCGCGGTATAAGCCGTAAGGCCATGCAATAATAATATTGACCGGGATCGCCACCAGACGAGAAGAAAGTGACTGCTCGAAGGTCATTCCGGAGAGGAATATTTCGATCAGCATGTTCACAACGGAACAGTAGACAACCATCGCGAAAGTATCCGCCACGGCATGGCGAAGGCGTGATTGCGGTGAGAACATGTCTGAACTCCTTGAGAAGAACACAAAAGAAACGATTTTCCCGAAGCGATTAGTGCTTTAGGTTGGTTTGTTTGACGTGTATAGCGTATATCTCTATGTTTGAACTAACAACTAGTGATTAATTTTTATTTAAACGCGTTTTGTCCACAAAATTCTCTAAAATTGATGGTTTTTTGTTCGCTTCGTTATAATGTGTCTCGTGTGATGATTTTTTAATGTAAATCATAGGGTTGTATCTCTTCGCACTGACGAGGGCGTCAACCCGCTTTTGGACAGCGCAGGATGCTGAAATTTTGATTAAGGATGACCATTTATATTGATGGGGTGATTGAATCCATGCGTATCCCACAGGCGTTATAAGATAATATTAAGGGTGGCAGTAAAACATATTTACGCTATTGGCAGGGACGCCCCGCGGGTAGATATTTCAGCGGAAATGAATTATTCTGTCGGTGATTTATCTATTTACCCTAAAGAGAAGGTTTTCAAATAATATGTCTTTGACGTTACAGAATCTTAATAATATCCGAACTCTGCGCGCCATGGCACGCGAATTATCCCTGGACGTTCTTGAGGAAATGCTGGAAAAGGTCAGGGTCGTTGCTGAAGAGAAACGTAGTGAGCTGGCGGAATTAGAGCAGCAGCGGGCTGAGCAGCAGGAGAAAATTAATGCCCTGCTGGAACGAATGAAAGCCGATGGTATTTCACCGACCGATCTGCTGGGCTCTGAACTGGGGCAGGCGGGTAAGCCAGTGAAAAAGCGCAAGCCGCGTGATGCCAAATATCGCTTTATTGACCAGAACGGTGAGGAGAAAACGTGGACCGGCCAGGGCCGCACGCCGAAGCCTATTGCCAGCGCGCTGGCAAACGGCAAATCACTGGAAGATTTTCTGATCTAAACAGGTAAACCGGGCGGAACACACCGCCCGGCATTTTTTCAGCAGACGCCGAAATCACCGTCTTCAGTATACGGCGCCAGATCGGCCGCTTTCAGGGTATATTTCTCGCCTTGCTCATTGCTGGCCTGTACCGCCACAACGCTGTCACCATTCACTTCAAGCACTTTCAGCTTCGGGCCGCCTTTACGCGGTTGTACATAATCACCGACAGAAAACATATTACCTCCTCATCGTTTTAGCGATCTTCACCTTAGCCCACGTATGACGGCGGGTACAGCGTATTTCAGCGATTACTGCTTATGAGGTACGACGGTTCCAGGGCATCACCTTGAGCAGCCTCGCCATGCCGCAAAAACCGGTCACCCCGGCGAACAGCAGCCCCGCTCCTACGAAGCCGCTGAGCAGGAAAAAGCCGTCGGAGACGCTATAGCCCAGCACCACGCCGCAGAGAATGAGCAGCCCGGCGGCAATTTGCACCTGACGCATCAGCGGCAGCGGCTGGGTTTTGTCTTCGACAGTCTGCAGACCCGCCAGCTTCCAGCCCTGAATGCCCCCTTCGACCACCAGTGCCTGAGCGGGGGCGGCAGCCTGCGCAAGGCGATCGGCATTGCCTGAGGTGCGGGCGCCAGACTGGCAGTGAAAAATCACCGTTTCGCCCGCGTGCGTTTTAAGTCCACCGGGTAAGGTATCCAGCGGCATGGACTGCGCGGCGGGAATATGCTCGCGGGCGTACTCGTCGGCATCACGAATATCAATCAGCTTTGCACCTTCAGCGATGCGGGCGCTGGCCTCGCGCGGCGAAATAAGGGGAAGTGACATGGCGGCTCCTTACGGGCAATAAAGGGTTTTCAGGGTACTGATGAGCTGATGCACCGCATCGTTTTTAATGAAATAGCGAATGCGCTGCGCCTCGCGGGTACTGTCAATCAGACCTTCCTCACGCATGCGCGCCAGATGCTGCGATGTGGCGGAAGGGCTTAGCCCCGTCGCGCGGGCCAGTTCCCCCGCGCTGGTGCCGGGGGCGCCGCACAGCGTGCAGAGGATCAGCAGGCGACGCGGATTGCTCATCGCTTTTAAAAGGTTTGCGGCCTGCTCTGCGCTGGCCTGAAGCTGTTCGAGTTCGGTCATGATATTTTAGTATTTGCTTAATTAAGTTAATGCTAAAGTAATTGTGCGCATTACGCCAGCGTCAAAAGCGTAAAAGAGGGTAAACGCGGGGGAGAGAACTGGCGCAGACAGGTAAACTGGCTATGCTTAGAGATAGTTCTCTTTATTATTTTCAATGGATTAGCTTGCACGGAGTTTTGATATGGGTTTTTGGCGTATTGTTTTTACCATCCTGTTGCCGCCGCTGGGCGTGCTGTTGGGCAAAGGTTTCGGGTGGGCGTTTATTATCAACATTATTCTGACGCTGCTGGGCTACATCCCGGGTCTTATCCACGCTTTCTGGGTTCAGAGTAAGAGCTAAGCACGCCAGAGTAAGTCGCTGTAGATCCCGGTCAGCACGCCCTGGGGGCCAAACTGCTGTTTGATCCAGCGCGTGACCTGGCCGGTCGCGGCATGCTGCGTGGCGAGCAGCATGCGCGAATCCTGACGCGGGTTATTGATACGCCGCGTCACCAGCAGCCCGTCTTCCACCGCTTCCCGCGCCATATGTTCCGGTAAAAAACCTATCCCTTCGCCCAGAATCTGACACTGGCATTTAGTATTAAAGTCCGGCACCAGAATCGCCTCCTGCCCGTGTAGCAGCCAGCCCACCTTCTTGTTAATGGTGTGCGCGGTATCTTCCACCATGATGTTGGGGTACAGGCGCAGCTGGCTTTCCGCTATCGGTTCCGGAACGAACGCCAGCGGGTGCGCCGGCGCGATGGCAAACACCCAGCGGATAGCGCCGATTTCGGTGTAGTCAATTCCGCCGCCGTCGAGCAGCGTGTCCGGTGCGCCAATGGCGATATTGGCCTGGTTGTTGATAATGGAGTCCCATACGCCGTTATAGACCTCGGTGGTGACGGTGATCTGGCAGGTGGGAAACTGCTTTTTCAGCACCTGCAGCAGCCGCGCGGTATGGCGCGGCGTATACAACAGCTGGTTGATACAGATGCGCACCCGCGCCTCGATGCCCTGTGAGATGGTATCAATCCCGCGCTTGATGGCGTGAAAGTCGTTAAGCAGGTCGGTGGCTTTGCGGTAAAAGTAAAAGCCGGACTCGGTCAGTTCAATGCTGCGCGTGTTACGCACGAACAGCACCACGTCCAGCCCGGTCTCCATGCGCTTAATGGTGTAGCTGATGGCAGAGGTGGTGACGCCCAGTTCGGCGGCGGCTTTGCTGAAGCTGCCAAAGCGGGCGGCGGTGGTGAAGGCCAGCAGGTTCTCTTCGGTAAAGATGGAATTCATATCACGGCTCCCTCAGACATCAGTTTTGAACATATTTTAACAACGCTGTTACAACGTATTTGAAGCCGATCACAGTTCTGACGCTTTGCCGAAAGCCCTGGTGCATAAGGCTTTATCAGATATAAGCATAATGCGTTTTGATGCACTAAAAAGCGGTTAAACATAAGAAAAAGGTTGCACAGACGCACGTTTTGACCGAACTGTTGAATTTAACTCAACAATGAATTGACTGTCGATGAATCATTTTTAAGCGGATTCTTTTATGACCAGGCTGTTGCTATTCTCAGGTCAACAGAAAGAAAAACATCGGGAGTCTGAATATGTCTGCAACTGAACTGGTTACCGAATTTCTGCTGGCGGCAGAAGAGGGCAATAGCGATGCGCTAAAAGCCTGTCTGGAGAAAGGCGTGGATATTAACGCCACTAATCGCCAGAAAAGAACCGCCGTTACGATTGCCAGCCTGAAAAAACACTATTCCTGCGTAGAATTTTTAATTGCCGCCGGGGCAGATATTGATAAACAGGATCAGACCTGCTTTAACCCTTTCCTCATTAGCTGCCTGACGAATGATTTAACCCTCCTGCGGCTGGTATTACCCGCGAATCCGGATCTCGACCGCCTGACGCGTTTTGGCGGCGTGGGCATTACGCCTGCCAGTGAAAAAGGGCACGTGGAGATCGTGCGCGAGCTGCTGGAAAAAACCGATATCAACGTTAACCACACCAACTTTGTCGGCTGGACGCCGCTGCTGGAAGCCATCGTGTTAAACGACGGCGGCGAAAAGCAGCAGGCGATCGTGAAGCTGCTGCTGGATCACGGCGCGAACCCGCATATGACCGACAAATACGGCAAAACCCCGCTCGAACTGGCGCGGGAGAAAGGCTTCACTGAGATTGCCGACCTGCTGCTGGCGGCGGGCGCGTAAAACAATCGGTCAGCCCGTCCCGGCTGGCCGCTAATTAAATAAAGCATTTTTTACCGACGTGCATTGTGCTCGACGGCGGCCCCCTTTTATCCGCTTTCAGGAGAAAATAATGCCAACGAAAATTGTCATAAAAAAGAACACCTATTTTGACTCCGTGTCATTAATGTCCGTTTCCACTAAAGCCAATAAATTGCCGGGCGTTGAACAGGCCTTTGTCGCCATGGCAACGGAAATGAATAAGGGCGTATTAAAAAACCTCGGGCTGTTAACGCCGGAATTAAATGAGGCGAAAAACGGCGACCTGATGATCGTCATTAAAGGCGACGCGGCGAATGATGAAACGCTGGCCGCTATTGAAGCGCTGTTCACGCGTAAAGAGAGCACGGGCTCCCATGAAGCGCGCTACGCGACGATTGCCAGCGCTAAAACCCATCGCCCGGAGAGCAACCTTGCGGTGATTTCCGTCAACGGCACCTTCGCCGCCCGCGAGGCGCGTCAGGCGCTGGAAAACGATCTCAACGTGATGCTCTTCTCCGATAACGTCTCGCTCGACGACGAGCTGGCGCTGAAGCAGCTGGCGCACCAGAAAGGACTGCTGATGATGGGGCCGGACTGCGGCACCGCCATCATCAACGGCGCGGGACTGTGCTTCGCCAACGCGGTGCGTCGCGGACCGATTGGCATCGTCGGCGCATCTGGCACCGGCAGCCAGGAGCTGAGCGTGCGCATCCATGAATTCGGCGGCGGCGTGTCGCAGCTGATTGGCACCGGCGGGCGAGATCTCAGCGAGAAAATTGGCGGCCTGATGATGCTGGACGCCATCGACATGCTGGAAGCCGACGAGGGCACCCAGGTTATCGCGCTGATCTCCAAACCAGCGGCTCCTGCCGTGGCAGAAAAGGTACTGGCCCGCGCCAGAGCCTGCCGCAAGCCGTTGGTTGTTTGCTTCCTCGGGCGCAATGAACCGCCCGCCGATGAGGACGGACTGCAGTTTGCGCGCGGCACCAAAGAGGCGGCGCTGAAGTCCGTTTTGCTTACCGGCATCAAAAAAGAGTCCCTTGATCTGCATCCGCTCAACTGGCCATTGATTGAAGAGGTGCGCGCCCGCCTGACCCCGCAGCAGAAGTACATTCGCGGCCTGTTCTGCGGCGGCACCCTGTGCGACGAAGCGATGTTTGCCGCGCTGGAGAAGTTCGACGACGTGTACAGCAATATCCAGCCGGATCCCGCTAAACGCCTGCCGGACGTCAGCGTCAGTAAAGCCCACACCTTCCTCGACTTTGGCGACGATGACTTCACCAACGGCAAACCGCATCCGATGATCGACCCGACCAACCGCATCAGCCGCCTGCTGCAGGAGGCGCGCGATCCGGAAGTGGGCGTCATCGTGATGGACTTTGTGCTGGGCTTCGGCGCGCACGAGGATCCAGTGGGGGTGATGATTGAGGCGATCAAAGAGGCGCAGGCCATCGCGAAGGCCGATAACCGTCCGCTTGAGATCCTCGGATACGTGCTCGGCACCGATCAGGATCCGCAGTCGCTGGCAGAGCAGTGCCAGATGCTGACCGACGCAGGCGTCATCTGGGCCAGCAGCAGCACCAACACCGGATTACTGGCACGCGAATTTGTCTGCAAAGGGGAGAACGCATAATGACCACCTTATTTAACCAGCCGCTGAACGTCATTAACGTGGGTATCGCGATGTTCAGCGACGATCTTAAAAAGCAGCACGTTCCCGTGACCCAGCTCGACTGGACGCCGCCGGGGCAGGGCAATATGCAGGTGGTTGAAGCGCTGGATCAGCTGGCGGAAAAACCGCTGGCGGAGAAGATCGCCGCCGCCAACCAAATCGCGCTTGAGCGCATTATCCAGTCCCATCCGGTGCTGGTGGGCTATGACCAGGCGATTAATGTTGTGCCGGGGATGACCCGCACCACCATTCTGCACGCTGGTCCGCCTGTCTCCTGGGAAAACATGTGTGGCGCGATGAAAGGCGCGGTCACCGGTGCGCTGGTGTTTGAAGGGCTGGCGAAAGATCTGGACGACGCGGCACGGCTTGCCGCCTCTGGCGAGATCACCTTCTCGCCATGCCACGAGCATGACTGCGTGGGCTCCATGGCGGGCGTCACCTCTGCGTCGATGTTTATGCACATTGTTGAGAACAAAACCTACGGCAACCGCGCCTTCACCAACCTCAGCGAGCAGATGGCGAAGATCCTGCGCATGGGGGCCAACGACCAGAGCGTCATCGACCGCCTGAACTGGATGCGGGACGTGCTCGGCCCGATGCTGCGCGACGCGATGAAGATTATCGGCGAAATCGACCTGCGCCTGATGCTGGCCCAGGCGCTGCACATGGGCGATGAGTGCCACAACCGCAACAATGCTGGCACCACGCTGCTGATCCAGACGCTGACGCCGGGGCTGATCCAGGCGGGCTATCCGGTTGAGCAGCAGCGCGAGGTGTTCGAGTTTGTTGCCAGCAGCGACTACTTCTCCGGCCCGACGTGGATGGCGATGTGTAAAGCCGCCCTGGACGCCGCCCACGGCATTGAATACAGCACCGTGGTTACCACCATGGCGCGTAACGGCTACGAGTTCGGCCTGCGCGTTTCCGGCCTGCCAGGGCAGTGGTTCACCGGCCCGGCGCAGCAGGTTATCGGCCCGATGTTCGCGGGCTATAAGCCGGAAGACTCCGGGCTGGATATCGGCGACAGCGCCATCACCGAAACCTACGGCATCGGCGGTTTTGCGATGGCGACGGCCCCGGCAATCGTTGCGCTGGTGGGCGGCACGGTGGAGGAAGCTATCGACTTCTCCCGTCAGATGCGCGAAATCACCCTTGGCGAAAACCCGAACGTCACTATTCCGCTGCTCTCGTTTATGGGGATCCCGACCGCCATCGACATCACCAGAGTCGCCGGCAGCGGCATTCTGCCGGTAATTAACACCGCTATTGCGCATAAAGATGCGGGCATCGGCATGATTGGGGCGGGCATCGTTCACCCGCCGTTTAGCTGTTTTGAAAAGGCGCTGTTGACCTTCCGCGATCGCTACTTTTTATAAGGCATGCATCCATGAAAAACATGAAACTGGAGTGGAAAAGAGGTGACTGGGCGGCGTATTTCGGGTTGATGACCAACAACCTGACCAATTTGCTGACCATGATGGGGTTGCTCATTTTTGTCGTCGGCATCCCGAAGGAGATTGTTTATGGACGCATTGCGCCAGCCTTCGGGCTGGCGGTGCTGACCGCGAGTATTTGCTACGCCTGGTTTGGCATGCAGATGGCGCGCGCCACCGGACGCATGGACGTCACCGCACTGCCGTCCGGCCCGAGCGCGCCGTCGATTTTTACCGTGACCTTCCTGGTGCTGATGCCGGTCTATCAGCAGACCGGTGATGCGGAGTTCGCCATCCAGATTGGCCTGGTGTGGTGCTTTGTTGAGGCGATGATCCTGGCGGGCGGCTCGTTTTTAGGGGAAACCATCCGCAAGATGATCCCGCGCACCGTGCTGCTGTCGTGCCTGTCCGGTTTGGGTCTGCTGCTGCTGGCGATGAACCCGATGCTGCAAGCGTTCGAGGCGCCGACCGTGTCGTTTATCGTGCTGCTGCTGATTTTCATCAACTGGTTTGGTAAAAAGCCGATCTTTGCCCGCATCCCAACCGGGTTGCTGCTGCTGATTGCCGGCACGGCCCTGGCGTGGATCTCCGGCCTGCAGAGCCCGGAGGCGATCAAAGCCTCCATGTCATCGTTCGGCTTTAACCCGCCGCAGGTGCACGTGGAGGGCTTCCTGCAGGGGCTGCCGCACGCGCTGCCGTATCTTGCCTCTGCCGTACCGCTGGGTCTGGCGAACTACATCTTTGACCTGGAGAACATCGAAAGCGCCCACGCGGCGGGGGATGAATACCCGACGCGTAAAGTCATGCTGGCGAACGGTCTGGCCTCCATGCTCGGCTGCCTGATGGGGAACCCGTTCCCGGTGACGGTTTACGTCGGCCATCCCGGCTGGAAAGCGATGGGGGCGAGCATTGGCTATACGCTGGCCTCCGGCGTGACCATGTTCATCGTGCCGCTGTTCGGACTGGGGGCGTTTATGCTCGCCATCATTCCGATGACTGCCATCGTGCCGATTCTGGTGTTTATCGGCGTGGTCACCGCCAACCAGGTAGTGAGGGAAACGCCGAAGGTGGAAGTGCCCGTGATCTTCATCTGTCTGTTCCCGTGGATCGCCAACTGGGCGCTGACCATGATGAACAGCGTGATGGGCGCGGCGGGCACGAATGCCGCCAAAATCGGTACCGACGTGCTGCACAGCAAAGGGATCTACTACGAAGGATTAGTCCATCTGGGGAACGGGGCACCGCTCGCCAGCATGCTGTGGGGTTGTATCGCCATTTTCGCCATCATCAACAAACCGCTGCGCGGTGCCGTGGCTGCGGCGGGCGGGGCGCTGCTGGCGCTGTTTGGGGTGATCCACGCTCCGGTCGTGGGCTTTGCCGAAGGCCGTTCGCTGATGTTCGTCACCGCGTATCTGATGATGGGCGGCATGTTTGTGGTGAAGCATGTGCTGGATAGCCGTGAAGCAGCGAGCGCTGAGCCGGGTACTGTTGCGAAGGAGCACGTATGAAAGAGCTTATGGTCGTCGCCATTGGCGGCAACAGCATTATCAAAGACAACGCCAGCCAGTCGGTTGAACATCAGGCGCAGGCGGTTAAAGCGGTGGCAGAGTCGGTGCTCGAAATGCTGGCCTCCGACTATGACATCGTGCTTACCCACGGCAACGGCCCTCAGGTGGGGCTGGATCTGCGCCGGGCTGAAATTGCCCACGAGCAGGAGGGGCTTCCCCTCACGCCGCTGGCAAACTGCGTGGCGGACACCCAGGGCGGCATTGGCTACCTGATCCAGCAGGCGCTGAACAACCGCCTGGCCGCGCGCGGGGAGCAAAAAGCGGTTACGGTCGTCACGCAGGTGGAAGTGGATAAAAACGATCCCGGTTTTACGCACCCGACGAAACCGATCGGCGCGTTCTTCAGCGAGGCGCAGCGCGACGAGCTGCAGCGCGCGCACCCGGACTGGCACTTTGTTGAGGACTCGGGCCGGGGATATCGTCGCGTGGTGGCCTCTCCGCAGCCGCTGCGCATTGTCGAGGCCGATGCGATCAAGACCCTGACGCAAAAAGGCTTCGTGGTGATCGGCGCGGGCGGCGGCGGTATTCCCGTGGTGCGCTCGGCGCAGGGCGATTACCAGAGCGTCGACGCGGTGATTGATAAAGATCTCTCCACCGCGCTGCTGGCGCGCGAGATCCACGCCGACGTGCTGGTGATTACCACCGGCGTGGAGAAGGTGTGCGTCAACTTCGGCAAGCCAAACCAGCAGGCGCTGGACACCGTCAACGTAGCGGAGATGACGCGCTACAGGGAAGAAGGTCACTTCCCGGCGGGCAGCATGCTGCCCAAAATCGTCGCCTCGCTGGAATTTTTACACAACGGCGGCAAGCGGGTGATCATCACCTCGCCAGATTGCCTGCCCGCCGCGCTGCGCGGGGAAACCGGTACCCATATTGTGAATGAAGGAAGATAAGATGAGTGAAAACAAAAGCCGCCGTGAATTTATCAGCCAGAGCGGCAAAATGGTGACCGCCTGCGCGCTGTTTGGCGCGACCGGATCCGTCGCGTATGCTGCTGACTCCGCAAAGCCACTCTGCGAGACCGGTAAGCCTATGAATATCACCGCGAAACATTACTATCTGGACAACGTGCTGCTCGAAGCCGGCTTTAACTTCGACGGTGGCGTGGCGACGAGCACCCGTACCGAGCTGAAAACGCTGGAGATTAAGGACGGGAAGATCGTCGCCCTGCGCGACAACAAGCGCCACGCCGACGGCACGCTGCCGCACTACGATGCGGGCAACAAGCTGATGCTCCCGGCAATGCGCGACATGCACATCCACCTGGATAAAACCTTCTACGGCGGCCCGTGGCGATCGCTCAACCGCCCGGCGGGCACCACGATTCAGGATATGATCCGCCTGGAACAAAAGCTGTTGCCTGAGCTGCAGCCCTACACCCAGGAGCGTGCGGAAAAGCTGATCGACCTGATCCAGTCGAAAGGCTCCACCATCGCCCGCAGCCATTGCAACATTGAGCCGGTTTCCGGCCTGAAAAACCTGGAAAATTTGCAGGCGGTCCTGGCGCGCCGCAAACCTGGTTTTGACTGCGAAATCGTCGCCTTCCCGCAGCACGGGCTGCTGCTGTCGAGTTCTGAAAAGCTGATGCGCGAGGCGTTGCAGGCCGGGGCGCACTACGTGGGCGGGCTGGATCCAACCAACGTTGACGGCGCGATGGAGAAATCTCTCGATCTGATGTTCCAGATTGCGCTGGACTACGACAAAGGGGTGGACATTCACCTGCACGAAACCAGCCCGGCGGGCGTGGCGGCGGTGAACTACATGGTCGAAACCGTGGAGAAAACGCCGGCGCTGAAGGGGAAACTCACCATCAGCCACGCCTTCGCGCTGGCGACGCTCAACGAACAGCAGGTGGATGAGATCACCACCCGCATGGCGGCGCAGCAGGTAACCATCGCTTCGACCGTGCCGATTGGCACCCTGCATATGCCGCTGAAGCAGCTGCGCGAGAAGGGCGTGTTTGTGATGACCGGCACCGACAGCGTGATCGACCACTGGTCGCCGTACGGTCTGGGAGACATGCTGGAAAAAGCCAATCTTTACGCCCAGCTCTACATCCGCCCGAACGAGCAGACGCTCTCCCGCTCGCTGGGAATTGCGACCGGCGACGTGCTGCCGCTGAACGACAAAGGGGAGCGCGTGTGGCCGAAAGCGCAGGATGACGCCAGCTTTGTGCTGGTGGACGCCTCCTGTTCCGCCGAAGCCGTGGCGCGCATTTCCCCGCGTACCGCAACGTTCCATAAAGGAAATCTGGTCTGGGGTACGGTGGGCTAAAAGCGAGCCGGGTGGCGCTGCGCTTACCCGGCCTACTGTAACCCTCAAATCGTAGGC
>NZ_JBLKCH010000038.1:0-383 GCF_047531125.1 Enterobacter sp. HK-058-C-ECC | reverse complement strand
GAAGTCGTAACAAGGTAACCGTAGGGGAACCTGCGGTTGGATCACCTCCTTACCTTAAAGAACCTGCCTTTGTAGTGCTCACACAGATTGTCTGATGAAAAGTAAATAGCAAGGCGTCTTGCGATTGAGACTTCAGTGTCCCCTTCGTCTAGAGGCCCAGGACACCGCCCTTTCACGGCGGTAACAGGGGTTCGAATCCCCTAGGGGACGCCACTTGCTGGTTCGTGAGTGAAAGTCACCTGCCGTCATATCTCAAAACTGACTTGCGAGTCATGTTTGAGATATTTGCTCTTTAAAAATCTGGATCAAGCTGAAAATTGAAACGACACATCTTAAATGGTGTGTTCGAGTCTCTCAAATTTTCGCAATCAGAAGTGAAACAT
>NZ_JBLKCH010000037.1:0-1285 GCF_047531125.1 Enterobacter sp. HK-058-C-ECC | reverse complement strand
TGTACAGTCCGGGGACATAGTGAACACTTGTTCGGGGACATGGTAGACACTTACAACTAAGGCATAAGAACCCGTTTATGGAGTCGCTTATGCCCTGGGATGCGAGAGATACCATGTCATTACGTACCGAGTTTGTTTTGTTCGCCTCGCAGGACGGGGCGAACATTCGTTCCCTATGCCGTCACTACGGCATTTCCCCTGCCACCGGCTATAAGTGGCTTCAGCGCTGGGCTGTGGAAGGCGCCTCCGGACTTCAGGACCGCCCCCGCACTCCCCGTCATTCCCCGAACCGCTCATCTGACGACATCACTGCCCTGCTGCGCATGGCGCATGAACGCCATGCACGCTGGGGAGCCCGCAAGATTAAACGCTGGCTGGAAGACCGGGGACACTGTATTCCTGCCTTCAGCACCGTCCATAATCTGATGGCCCGTCACGGTCTGCTGCCGGGCGCATCACCGGGCATCCCGGCCACGGGGCGCTTTGAACATGATGCCCCAAACCGGCTCTGGCAGATGGATTTCAAGGGCCACTTTCCCTTCGGTGGCGGCCGCTGCCATCCGCTCACCCTGCTGGATGACCACTCCCGTTTTTCCCTGTGCCTGGCGCACTGTAACGATGAACGACGTGAGACCGTGCAACAGCAGCTGGTCAGCGTGTTTGAACGCTACGGCCTGCCGGACAGGATGACCATGGACAACGGCTCACCGTGGGGCGACACCACCGGCACCTGGACGGCACTGGAGCTGTGGCTGATGCGCCAGGGTATCCGGGTGGGTCACTCCCGGCCGTATCATCCGCAGACGCAGGGCAAGCTGGAGCGTTTTCACCGCAGCCTGAAGGCGGAAGTGCTGCAGGGGAAGTGGTTCGCAGACAGGGGGGAACTGCAGCGTGCCTTTGACCACTGGCGGACGGTCTATAACCTTGAACGCCCGCACGAGGCGCTGGATATGGCGGTACCGGCCTCACGGTATCAGCCGTCTGCACGCCAGTACAGCAGCAACACAGCGCCACCGGAATATGACGAAGGGGTGATGGTCAGGAAAGTGGATATCAGCGGTAAGCTGAGCGTCAGAGGTATCAGTCTGAGCGCGGGTAAGGCGTTCAGGGGAGAGCGGGTCGGACTGAAGGAGACGCAGGAGGATGGCTGTTACGAAGTGTGGTGGTACAGCACGAAAGTGGGGGTGATCGACCTGAAGAAACAGTCGATCACCATGGGTAAAGGATGTTAAAAAGTGTTCACCATGTCCCCGAACACCTGTCTACCATGTCCCCGGACTGTACA
>NZ_JBLKCH010000036.1:0-1297 GCF_047531125.1 Enterobacter sp. HK-058-C-ECC | reverse complement strand
GGCCGGGAACTCAAAGGAGACTGCCAGTGATAAACTGGAGGAAGGTGGGGATGACGTCAAGTCATCATGGCCCTTACGAGTAGGGCTACACACGTGCTACAATGGCGCATACAAAGAGAAGCGACCTCGCGAGAGCAAGCGGACCTCATAAAGTGCGTCGTAGTCCGGATTGGAGTCTGCAACTCGACTCCATGAAGTCGGAATCGCTAGTAATCGTAGATCAGAATGCTACGGTGAATACGTTCCCGGGCCTTGTACACACCGCCCGTCACACCATGGGAGTGGGTTGCAAAAGAAGTAGGTAGCTTAACCTTCGGGAGGGCGCTTACCACTTTGTGATTCATGACTGGGGTGAAGTCGTAACAAGGTAACCGTAGGGGAACCTGCGGTTGGATCACCTCCTTACCTTAAAGAACCTGCCTTTGCAGTGCTCACACAGATTGTCTGATGAAAAAACAGCAGTAAAAATCTCTGCAGGCTTGTAGCTCAGGTGGTTAGAGCGCACCCCTGATAAGGGTGAGGTCGGTGGTTCAAGTCCACTCAGGCCTACCAAACTCCTTTTAAAGGATGAGCGGTACAGAGATTGCAAAACGATGGGGCTATAGCTCAGCTGGGAGAGCGCCTGCTTTGCACGCAGGAGGTCTGCGGTTCGATCCCGCATAGCTCCACCATCTTTTACTGCGAACCCAAGAAAACTTCAGAGTGAACCTGAAAAGGTGCACTGCGAAGTTTTGCTCTTTAAAAATCTGGATCAAGCTGAAAATTGAAACGACACATCTTAAATGGTGTGTTCGAGTCTCTCAAATTTTCGCAATCAGAAGTGAAACATCTTCGGGTTGTGAGGTTAAGCGACTAAGCGTACACGGTGGATGCCCTGGCAGTCAGAGGCGATGAAGGACGTGCTAATCTGCGAAAAGCGCCGGCGAGGTGATATGAACCTTTGACCCGGCGATGTCCGAATGGGGAAACCCAGTGTGATTCGTCACACTATCGTTAACTGAATACATAGGTTAACGAGGCGAACCGGGGGAACTGAAACATCTAAGTACCCCGAGGAAAAGAAATCAACCGAGATTCCCCCAGTAGCGGCGAGCGAACGGGGAGCAGCCCAGAGTCTGAATCAGCTTGTGTGTTAGTGGAAGCGTCTGGAAAGTCGCACGGTACAGGGTGACAGTCCCGTACACGAAAATGCACAGGTTGTGAACTCGAAGAGTAGGGCGGGACACGTGGTATCCTGTCTGAATATGGGGGGACCATCCTCCAAGGCTAAATACTCCTGACTGACCGATAGTGAACC
>NZ_JBLKCH010000035.1:0-1605 GCF_047531125.1 Enterobacter sp. HK-058-C-ECC | reverse complement strand
CAGTGCGTACGTGCTCAATGTGGTTTCCGGTTCTCTTCCGCTTCCTCGCCCACTCGCTCACTAACGTTCGGTCGCTGGGGCTGCGGCGAGCGGTGCCACCTCTCGCATGTTATCGGTGATTCCGCTGTTGTTCTTTCGGGGATGAGTCGCCAGATAGCTCTTCAAACGCTCTCAGAAGCTCTCAGGCGCACGAAACGGGTTTTAAATGCCCGTCAGGGCATGGAAGGCGCGAAAAACGCTTACAGAGGGTTTCAGGAGGTCAGGCGCGCCGATACCCCTAACCAGGGGCTTTCAGGTCGCCAGGAACCGCGTCAGCCCCCTGCAAAGCCCATTTGCACGGCACTGGCAGCTATTCAGCTGGTTGGTGGTCGTAGACCGTCGATGTTACAGCGATGGGGGTCTGGGGTTCTCCCCAGACGGTTTCCGGTTGCGCTCAAGGCGCTGCCGGAACCGTGGCAGCTCAGACGTTTTGGAGATTATCGGGCAAAGGTTGCGAATGACGTCAATGACGTCATTTTGCGGCGTTTGCCCTATCCTGCATCGCATCGAACTGACATGCGGCAAAAGAGCAATGCAGGATAGACAATCATGGTCAAAACGTTAACACGTAGCCCTGATTGTCCGCCTGCCGCTGGCTCTTTAAATCCGGCCGCCCTGAATGACACTAAAGCCGTTTTTGAGTGCCTTTTTGTGGTTGGTTACGGTGCCTTTCCAACCAAATTGTTCATTCAGCCGGTATGTTTTTGATCTGCCAACTTTAGGTCCCTCAAAGATCACCCCAACATCCAGTAGCGCGCGAACGGCGCGACTAACATTCGTTTTCTGCATCCCTAAAGTTTCAGCAATATCTGCTTGGGCGATCTGAATGAAGTTTTCGTAATCCAGATCTGCAAGCATCAGCATTAAGACCTTGAATTGCTCCCCGGTTAATTCCTTAGCCAAGATCCGTAATGCGTCTTGATTCATGGTGAAATGCCTCTGAAATGCTGATTTTTGTTTAGGGCGGATAACGGCAACGAAGCCGCCGATAATCTCACCCTGGTCATTTATCTGAGTGATTCTCTCGACATCCTTACTCATCTTTGAACCCTATTTGAGTTATCAATAATGATAACAGTGTTATCATTATTGATAACTATGTCAACTGTAACCCTTAGATTTTGTTAATGTTTTTATTCTCCTTTCTGTATCTTTATATTAGGCGTCTAACGCATTGATTCCATTAGATATTTATCCTAGCTACTCTTTGGGGTGTCGGGGCGAAGCCCTGACCCAGTCACGTAGCGATAGCGGAGTGTATACTGGCTTAATCCTCTGCAAGCCTCGTCAGCCGTGATTTTTGCCAGATTTCGAGGTTTTCACGTTCAACAGCTCCTGCACGTTTTTTGCCGTCCGTTCACCGTTAAACTCCGCAGAAATCGGGACAGGATGTGCAAATGTAATACCGTCACCCGCGACGATATTCCGTTTGCCATCTGGTCAGGGCTTCACCCCGACACCCCGCATCAGTGCGTACGTGCTCAATGTGGTTTCCGGTTCTCTTCCGCTTCCTCGCCCACTCGCTCACTAACGTTCGGTCGCTGGGGCTGCGGCGAGCGGTGCCAC
>NZ_JBLKCH010000034.1:0-2014 GCF_047531125.1 Enterobacter sp. HK-058-C-ECC | reverse complement strand
GACACGCGTATGTATCCAATAAGCATGGTATTTCCCTTCGTCAAAATCGGAAATCATGCCATTTAATGGATAAACACGCATTTTCGAAAACCTTGGTTTGGGAGAGGCTGCTAAAAGAAGCGTGGGGACCGGTGCAAACCAGATCCCGGATATGAATTCATTCACATCACAGCAGTCATCAAACGGGTGGCAAAAATTACCGGGTGGATTGATTTTACAGTGGGGGCTGACAACAACCTTTGGTTCAGAGCAAAACACTTTAGTAACATTTCCGGTGGCGTTTCCTCATTCTATGCTGATGGGATATACGACTTACGCAAATACCACCGGTGATCCCGCAGCAGGGTCCATATATATTGGGCAGGTCAGGACAATGGGTAAAACGCAAATGTATATACGTAACCTGGGGCCGGGAAACGCTCAATATACTTGGCTTGTAATCGGATGCTAGGGGGGGTTATGTTTTACGCTAAATCAACAGGCGGATTTTATACACCTTATATCAATGGGAAAAATATTCCTGATGATGCTGTTGAAATCACAGACGAGAAATACCTTGAATTATTGCAGGATCAATCTGCTGGGAAAATAATTACTTCGGATGATAAGGGAAATCCAATTGCGATTGCTCCTCCACCATTGACACAAGAAGTACTTGTTAGCCAGGCTGAACGCAAGAAAACATCTTTGTTACGGCAAGCAACGAATGTCATTGCACCATTACAGGATGCTTTCGATCTAGAGCTCGCGACAGATGAAGAAAAAAACCAACTTATTGACTGGAAAAAATACCGGGTGCTGCTGATGCGTGTTGATACATCAAAGGCACCCGCTTTCGAGTGGCCTACATCTCCGGTTTCGGCGGAAGGGTAATGGCAGGCGCGGTGCTGATATCGACTTTAGTCAGTTGGTATCGGTACCGCTGCCATTCTGCCAGTCGTGACAAGTCTGCATCGTCGATGTAGCCTCCAGTCTGAGCATCTGTCAGTGGAGCGATAATCGCTGTTGCTTCTGCCAGTAACTCGGTTTTCGTCTTTTCTGCCGTCGCCACATCCGCAGCGTGCAGCGCTTTCAAGTCAGTCAACCACTGGCTACCGTTCCACTTATCATATGGCGTACCAGGGGCTTCTGTAGTCGTATCTTTCGGATAATCACCCGGCAGGGAAATCGTGACTCGTTGACCTGTCTTCGTGCTGTAAACAGTTTCACTGCGATGATCGGCGAGGTACTCCCATGCGCTTAAGTCAGAGGTGCGACAAATGGTAAAACCTTCTTTAGATTCTTCAGGCGCATCAATACATGATAAGGCTGGAATGCCTACACCTTCCGCTAAATATTCAACGGATGAAGAAAGATATTCACCCGTCTCCCCATCATAATTAAACACAGTAATCTCACCGGCCATAATGGCGATATTTTCACTGTTTAATTTTGCCATCACCATTATGCGGCCCTCACGATGTAGTTAAATACGATATTACGCGGGCGTGTCTCAGTACCGCCGGTATTTCCGATTCGCCCCCTTGTATGTAATGTTGGGGCGGCAATTAACGTTCCTGGGTTAGCTGCATCTATTCCCCTGCCTTGGACATATGATGATTTAACAATTACGCCGATATCCCATTCATCAGGTGAGTCGTAGGCATCATTCGAGACAACAAAATGACGGTGTTTTTCCAGCATTCCCGTCTGTGAACTAAGTAAAGAGCGCCCTGAATCCACACCGCGCCCGTCATCCCAGCCACGGATAAACTCCCCGCGTAAATCAGGCAGTCTGAGTGCCGGGTAGGCCTGAGCCAGTTTTGGATATTGGGAAGCCGTGAACGCAGCTCCATTGCACTTGAGCCATCCCGTGGGTGGTGTCGCTGACGGCCACGGAACAGGAATGCCGACCGGCAATGCAGAACCCTCTCCTAAACCAAGGTTTTCGAAAATGCGTGTTTATCCATTAAATGGCATGATTTCCGATTTTGACGAAGGGAAATACCATGCTTATTGGATACATACGCGTGTC
>NZ_JBLKCH010000033.1:0-2094 GCF_047531125.1 Enterobacter sp. HK-058-C-ECC | reverse complement strand
CCACTACCTGACCCGCCAATAGAATTATTGGCAGTAATTTTACTTGGTAAGGTCGCAATATTAAATGTTCTTACATCTTCTGATGAAAATTGTAACTTCCCATCACGATACTTCCATACTATATCATAATTTGCACTTAATTTATCTAGAAACTCTGACAACGCTCCCTTATAATTAACATCCATTAGATGTGCATCCACTGTATAATTTACCAAGCTATCAAAAAATGAATCATTATTATTACCTCCATCACCAACAGCCTTGTTTAGACTTTCACTAATCTTTTCTGCCGATATAACGCCCGTAGGGTTTTGTAACGCAGGATTCTCCACTTTGGTTTTTGCGGTGGGAATACCTGTTGCATCACTTATCAATTTTAAGATATTATCAAGTTTCATTGGCATTCCGGATACCAAAGTAATACCTTGATTTGTCTCAAAACGCGCAGGTAACGGATCGCCATGAGTGTTTTTTGAGCTTTGATTAGCAAGATATATACCATTGCTAATCTGTATATTGCTGGTGTCGATCTTTGCCTTTTCATTCTTCGCTTTGCTAAGAGCTGAATTTGTATCATTCACAGTATTCTTAATATTACTTTCACTTCTTTGATACTGTTTTGTTGTGCATGATGACGCAAATAATAATAAAAGCAGAATAATGCAACGCATGGCTTTCTCCGCCTTAAAAATCACTTTTATCGGAAACCATTAAAACTTTGTTCCCCATATAAAATTTAATGTATAACCTTGGGTTAATTTCCCCCATCGATTCAAACAACCGTTGAACTGCGGTTACAAAGTCAACATTATTAAACGAAGCCGCAGTTAATATTTTATATGAGTAGTCAGATTTCCAGACAACGTCCCATCCCGCTGCCTGTCCCCATTTATAAAGAATGCTAAGTAAATCTTGATTTTTATCTACACTCCAGTTGGGTGGGTAATTACTAATTGCATTAGGAGAAACACTATTCAAAACCTTTTCGTTAGTTATCTTTGCTATTTTTTTTCTGTTTTCCAAAACATTACTTACTGAATTCACAACTTTATAACCCACAGTTAAATCATTTATTTTTTCTTCTTTTTTTTTAATCTTTTTGCTTTTAATCAGAGATTGATTTTTTTTTGAATCTTGCTGCTGTGATATTGAATTAGCAGCTATTTGCTCAATAACACTTACTTTTTTTTGTGATTTTAAAGCCTCTTTTTTTTCTTTACTGGCATTACTGTACAATAACTGGCCAAGAGTAATATTTGTTGGTGCATCAGTTGATGCATTACTACCAGCCACAAAAAACAAAGTGACCATAACCGCAATATACTTCTTCATTTTGCAATCCCCCCCTCCTCCCCAACCATTCCTTATTGCTTATATCAACACTTATTTCATAAGAAATGTAATGCTATTTGTTGTATCTGTACAAAGAGCAGCTGCATTCGCTGGAGTCAACGTTCCTGAATAAATAGTACCGGCTCTTGCAGTTCCATTAAGTGTTTGTGGAGTTAAAGAGGCCGCTGCTGTACCGCTATTCATCGAAGCAACTTTAACCCCTACACCTTGTAAAGAAGTGCCAAGATTCATCGAAGCGATATTGACACATGACGATTGTGGAACTCCATCGAGAAGAAGAGCATATCCACCTGTTGCACCTGTATTTGGAGCCACATGCAACCTTCCTCCGAATGGGTTATTGATAACTCCAGTGCTTCCTTTGTAGTTCGCAGGTACAGCTGAAGAATTATACAGCACTGTATCCGAAAGACCGGTATAGGAAGCCTGACCGACATATAATCCATTGATTGCAGACATTACACTCATCACTTGTGATACTGTATTTTGTGTTTTGTTGCTATCAGATGCAGACTGGTAGTAAAACATTACTCCTGACACAACAATTGCAGATAGCGCTAGTACCATTGATGCTTCAATAAGCGAAAGTCCTTTTTCTGCTTTCTTCTTTATCTTCATCTTCTGTTTCATTGATATACTTGACATTTTTAACTAACTCCTTAACGAACGTGAATAGTAGTAGAATGTAGAAAAATGAAACTTCTCCTTTCATAATAACCCCCCCCCCTTCAAAGTTAATGT
>NZ_JBLKCH010000032.1:0-2560 GCF_047531125.1 Enterobacter sp. HK-058-C-ECC | reverse complement strand
TGTGAACTCGAAGAGTAGGGCGGGACACGTGGTATCCTGTCTGAATATGGGGGGACCATCCTCCAAGGCTAAATACTCCTGACTGACCGATAGTGAACCAGTACCGTGAGGGAAAGGCGAAAAGAACCCCGGCGAGGGGAGTGAAAAAGAACCTGAAACCGTGTACGTACAAGCAGTGGGAGCACCTTCGTGGTGTGACTGCGTACCTTTTGTATAATGGGTCAGCGACTTATATTCTGTAGCAAGGTTAACCGTATAGGGGAGCCGAAGGGAAACCGAGTCTTAACTGGGCGTTAAGTTGCAGGGTATAGACCCGAAACCCGGTGATCTAGCCATGGGCAGGTTGAAGGTTGGGTAACACTAACTGGAGGACCGAACCGACTAATGTTGAAAAATTAGCGGATGACTTGTGGCTGGGGGTGAAAGGCCAATCAAACCGGGAGATAGCTGGTTCTCCCCGAAAGCTATTTAGGTAGCGCCTCGTGAACTCATCTTCGGGGGTAGAGCACTGTTTCGGCTAGGGGGCCATCCCGGCTTACCAACCCGATGCAAACTACGAATACCGAAGAATGTTATCACGGGAGACACACGGCGGGTGCTAACGTCCGTCGTGAAGAGGGAAACAACCCAGACCGCCAGCTAAGGTCCCAAAGTCATGGTTAAGTGGGAAACGATGTGGGAAGGCACAGACAGCCAGGATGTTGGCTTAGAAGCAGCCATCATTTAAAGAAAGCGTAATAGCTCACTGGTCGAGTCGGCCTGCGCGGAAGATGTAACGGGGCTAAACCATGCACCGAAGCTGCGGCAGCGACACTATGTGTTGTTGGGTAGGGGAGCGTTCTGTAAGCCGTTGAAGGTGTGCTGTGAGGCATGCTGGAGGTATCAGAAGTGCGAATGCTGACATAAGTAACGATAAAGCGGGTGAAAAGCCCGCTCGCCGGAAGACCAAGGGTTCCTGTCCAACGTTAATCGGGGCAGGGTGAGTCGACCCCTAAGGCGAGGCCGAAAGGCGTAGTCGATGGGAAACAGGTTAATATTCCTGTACTTGGTGTTACTGCGAAGGGGGGACGGAGAAGGCTATGTTAGCCGGGCGACGGTTGTCCCGGTTTAAGCATGTAGGCGGAGGTTCCAGGTAAATCCGGTACCTTTTAACGCTGAGGTGTGATGACGAGGCACTACGGTGCTGAAGTAACAAATGCCCTGCTTCCAGGAAAAGCCTCTAAGCATCAGGTAACACGAAATCGTACCCCAAACCGACACAGGTGGTCAGGTAGAGAATACCAAGGCGCTTGAGAGAACTCGGGTGAAGGAACTAGGCAAAATGGTGCCGTAACTTCGGGAGAAGGCACGCTGATATGTAGGTGAAGCCCCTGCGGGTGGAGCTGAAATCAGTCGAAGATACCAGCTGGCTGCAACTGTTTATTAAAAACACAGCACTGTGCAAACACGAAAGTGGACGTATACGGTGTGACGCCTGCCCGGTGCCGGAAGGTTAATTGATGGGGTTAGCGGCAACGCGAAGCTCTTGATCGAAGCCCCGGTAAACGGCGGCCGTAACTATAACGGTCCTAAGGTAGCGAAATTCCTTGTCGGGTAAGTTCCGACCTGCACGAATGGCGTAATGATGGCCAGGCTGTCTCCACCCGAGACTCAGTGAAATTGAACTCGCTGTGAAGATGCAGTGTACCCGCGGCAAGACGGAAAGACCCCGTGAACCTTTACTATAGCTTGACACTGAACACTGGTCCTTGATGTGTAGGATAGGTGGGAGGCTTTGAAGTGTGGACGCCAGTCTGCATGGAGCCGTCCTTGAAATACCACCCTTTAATGGCTGGTGTTCTAACGTAGACCCGTGATCCGGGTTGCGGACAGTGTCTGGTGGGTAGTTTGACTGGGGCGGTCTCCTCCCAAAGAGTAACGGAGGAGCACGAAGGTTAGCTAATCCTGGTCGGACATCAGGAGGTTAGTGCAATGGCATAAGCTAGCTTGACTGCGAGAGTGACGGCTCGAGCAGGTGCGAAAGCAGGTCATAGTGATCCGGTGGTTCTGAATGGAAGGGCCATCGCTCAACGGATAAAAGGTACTCCGGGGATAACAGGCTGATACCGCCCAAGAGTTCATATCGACGGCGGTGTTTGGCACCTCGATGTCGGCTCATCACATCCTGGGGCTGAAGTAGGTCCCAAGGGTATGGCTGTTCGCCATTTAAAGTGGTACGCGAGCTGGGTTTAGAACGTCGTGAGACAGTTCGGTCCCTATCTGCCGTGGGCGCTGGAGAATTGAGGGGGGCTGCTCCTAGTACGAGAGGACCGGAGTGGACGCATCACTGGTGTTCGGGTTGTCATGCCAATGGCACTGCCCGGTAGCTAAATGCGGAAAAGATAAGTGCTGAAAGCATCTAAGCACGAAACTTGCCCCGAGATGAGTTCTCCCTGAGACTTTAAGTCTCCTGAAGGAACGTTGAAGACGACGACGTTGATAGGTCGGGTGTGTAAGCGCAGCGATGCGTTGAGCTAACCGATACTAATGAACCGTGAGGCTTAACCTTACAACGCCGAAG
>NZ_JBLKCH010000031.1:0-2793 GCF_047531125.1 Enterobacter sp. HK-058-C-ECC | reverse complement strand
GTATTTAGCGATATATTATCTTTTTTAGAACTAGTAATATTCTCTTCATCATATTTTAGAAATACGTCATTTTCATTTAGATTGTTGGTGTACATATCGTCTAAAACACTACCAGAGTCCTTGTGTGATTGATTACAGCTTAAAAATTTGGGGGGAATTCCACAGTGAGTTGTCAAAAAAACGCTGTCGAACAACTCACTTAGAGGCTTTGAAATCAACTGGTTAATCATAGAAGGTAATTCTATGAAAAGAATTTTTTCATCTACATTGCACTTTGTATTAAATATATAGTCATTATCAACATGAGAGATTATCATCCCTTCATATGAACAAAGCTCATCTAATACATATTTACCTGAAAGAAGATATTCTTTAGCATCAAATATGTTGTTAAAATAACCTTCAGGGAAAATCTCATAAAGATTATATTTTTCAACTTGCGATATTAACTGTCTTGCGAAAAGAGATTTATAAATAATAGATTTAAGATCGTCGCTAGAAAAAATTCCATTAAAGTGTTTTGCAAGAGCCTTCACTTGAGTTAAAGCTTTTTTATAATCTGCCCCTCGTCCGGTTTTGACTTCTAAAGGAACAAATTGTAATATTTTACCGTCAAACCCGACCATTAAAATATCGTCTGAAATAGGGCCAGTTGTATTCCCATTAGCGACAGACATCTCAACATCATCAAGTTTTAAACCAATATTTTTCGAAGCCCTTATAGTTTCACCAATAGAAATAGGTATCCATGTTACTCCATTTTTTCTCAGAACTGAAGTTGCTAATTTGTAAGCTGCAACCTCCCCTTCAAGGCCCTTTCTAGATTTTTCAGTTGATGTTAATAATTGTAACAACCACTTCCCATTAAAAGCATTGAATTCAGATATCCTAGAGCCTTTACCACTATTCAACAGTTTTGCAAAAAGGTTTTCCGACTGACTTACTGTAACAGCGTCATATCCGGCACTATGTGTATAGTTATCAGAGAAATGGATTAGTAACATATCTTGATTTGTGAAAAAGTCCAATGTCACTTTAGGATCAATAATTACCGTCCAGATGGAAGACTCATATATTTTTTTAAGTGTACTTTTGAAGTCACTACTTACTGCTATAGCTAATGTTTCAGAACCATTATATTTACAGTTTTCTTTCCAGGTTGGGGTAATAAGAGAACTATATAATTTAGCTAAATACAAGTGTGGCACAGCTTCTGCTTCAACGCCCTGTAAACCAAAAGAAGTGAAATAACTTCCATTTTCGCTTTGAGATGCTTCAGAACATATTAAACCATTGGCACAAAGGCCACTAGGTTGATCTCCAACACGAACATTCACGCAAGATATTTTATTGTCGTTATTAAAAAACGATAAGTGCGCATAATTATAACTAGCATTTTCAATTGAGTTTTCATATTTATTATAGGTAATATTACTACGAAGCAGATCTGTAAGAGAATAAACAGAATCTTTTTCCTTCTTGCTTTTCAAATCAAGCAAAGAATATAAAGATTCTAATTCATTTAACTCTGAAAAAACATCAAATGTATTGTATATGAATTTATCATCATAAAAATTAATATGTATTGATAGAACATCCGGAAGCTCAATGTGTTGCTTAAAATATTTCACAACACCTTTAAAAAATTCTTTCGAGTGATTTTGATTTATTGCATTAATTATAAGCGTTCCATCTTCTTTAAAAAGCTCTCCAAATGCTATTTCAAACTCATTGATTTTATCCTTCACTAATTTAGGAACATAATCATATTCACTAATCGAGTGTGGCAATGCTTTTAACCATGAGCAATTGTTTTCAAGAGGTGTAACATATGCAAATCCATTATTATTATTGAAAACGAAAGGTATCATCCCACGAATATTTAAACGCTTAAAAGTAATAGATGGCATTGAATAGAATGAAGATGTATCATCCTGGCTTTTCTCATTATCTAAAGCAATTTGGTTTGTCAATTCTAAAAAATAGGCTAAATTAAGAGGATGGAAGGGTGAAATTAAAAATTCATTTTCATCTTCTATAACACCAATTTTGATTACATTTTTTTGAGCTTCTGAAAGAATAATTCCATAGGGTATATTGTCAATGAAATGTATATAGTTCTTAATTAATTTTGAAACAATGCTTCTGAGCTCCTCTCCCCATGATACAAGAGATAAAACGGCATTCCTCTTTGATAAATAATCATAGAGTTCTTTATAGCCTAAGAACAAATTTTCATCTGAAGCTTGTAAACTACTTAATGGTTCTTTTTTACAACCATATACACCAATAATACCCTCATTTAAAAAAAGCTTTTCATAGTCTAATAATTTTAAGTCTTGTTCTTCAGGCTCAACAGTACGGTTATCAATAAGTATTTTTTTTGACTGCAAATCATATATGCCATAGTAATTATCATCAAGTAATTTGCGTTCTTTATCTTTATCGAATATCAAGGGCATCACAACATTTCGATCAGCTTTAAAATCTTCTACAATAAACGTTATTTCATCCAATCCTGATTTAATAATGAATTCAGCATCACTATTATTCTCAATTAATTTATTAAATTTTATACATCCATACTGACCAATGTCAGCTTTTTTTATATTTTCATCTAAAAAACAAACTGAGCTTTCCAAATCAGGATTAACAATAAGAGTTGTATCATTTGTCAATAGCTTAATTTTATTTCCCGGGGAAATAATAAAATTATTTATAAAGCCATCAATATAGAAGCTTTTATTAGAAACTACGATAAAGTTAAAGATGAACTTATCACTTGTCTTATCT
>NZ_JBLKCH010000030.1:0-3383 GCF_047531125.1 Enterobacter sp. HK-058-C-ECC | reverse complement strand
GATCGACCTGAAGAAACAGTCGATCACCATGGGTAAAGGATGTTAAAAAGTGTTCACCATGTCCCCGAACACCTGTCTACCATGTCCCCGGACTGTACAGAGGGTTAGGGTGAGGGCGAGGAGGAATTACTCCCCCTGCTCGCGCGCAATCGCGCGATAGCCGATATCCTGACGGCTAAAGCTACCGTTCCAGTGAATATCCGCCATCAGCGCATAGGCGCGCTTCTGCGCTTCTGCCACGGTATGGCCCAGCGCGGTTGCACACAGCACGCGGCCGCCGTTGGTCAGAACGCGATCGTCCTCAGCCAGCTTCGTACCGGCGTGGAACACCTTCGCACCTTCCCTCTCTTCCAGCGTCAGACCGTGGATTTCATCTCCGGTGCTGTAGTTGCCCGGATAACCACCCGCAGCAATCACCACGCCGAGAGACGCACGCTCGTCCCACTCGGAGGTTTTCTCGTCCAGCTTGCCATCGCAGGCTGCCAGGCACAGATCCACCAGATCGGATTTCATGCGCAGCATGATGGGCTGCGTTTCCGGATCGCCAAAGCGGCAGTTGAATTCGATGACCTTAGGGTTACCCTGCTTGTCGATCATCAGACCTGCGTAAAGGAAACCGGTGTAGGTATTCCCTTCTGCTGCCATTCCCTTCACGGTAGGCCAGATGATGCGATCCATGGTGCGCTGGTGGACGTCGTCAGTCACGACCGGAGCAGGGGAGTAAGCGCCCATCCCGCCGGTGTTAGGACCCGTGTCGCCATTACCCACACGCTTGTGATCCTGGCTGGTGGCCATCGGCAGAACGTGCTCGCCGTCGACCATGACGATAAAGCTCGCCTCTTCACCGTCGAGGAACTCTTCAATCACGATGCGGTGACCCGCATCGCCAAAGGCGTTACCTGCCAGCATGTCCTGAACCGCGGCTTCGGCTTCGTCGAGCGTCATCGCGACGATCACGCCTTTACCGGCGGCCAGACCGTCGGCCTTGATAACAATCGGCGCGCCCTTCTCACGTAAGTAGGCCAGAGCAGGCTCCACTTCAGTGAAATTCTGGTATTCCGCCGTCGGGATGTTATGACGCGCGAGGAAATCTTTGGTGAAGGCTTTGGAGCCTTCCAGCTGCGCGGCGCCTTCCGTTGGGCCGAAGATTTTCAGGCCCGCTGCGCGGAACGCATCCACCACGCCAATCACCAGCGGCGCTTCCGGGCCGACGATGGTCAGGTCGATTTTCTCGCTCTGGGCAAAACTGAGCAGCGCCGGAATGTCGGTCACGCCGATAGCCACGTTCTGCAGCGCGGGTTCCAGTGCGGTACCGGCGTTGCCCGGTGCCACGAAGACCGTTTTCACCAGCGGAGACTGCGCCGCTTTCCACGCCAGCGCGTGCTCGCGTCCGCCGTTACCAATCACTAATACTTTCATTTTCAGCTCCGGGAATTAATGGCGGAAGTGGCGCATGTCGGTGAAGATCATCGCGATGCCGTGTTCGTCGGCAGCGGCAATCACTTCGTCGTCGCGGATTGAACCGCCAGGCTGGATCACGCAGGTGATGCCGACAGCGGCTGCGGCGTCGATACCGTCACGGAACGGGAAGAAGGCGTCAGAGGCCATGGCGGAGCCTTTGACTTCCAGGCCTTCGTCACCTGCTTTAATACCCGCGATTTTTGCAGAGTAAACGCGGCTCATCTGGCCTGCGCCTATCCCGATGGTCATGTTCTCTTTCGCGTAGACGATGGCGTTGGATTTCACGAACTTCGCCACTTTCCAGCAGAACAGCGCGTCACGCAGTTCCTGTTCGGTCGGCTGACGTTTGGTCACCACGCGCAGGTCGGCTTCTGTCACCATACCCAGATCGCGATCCTGAACCAGCAGACCGCCGTTTACGCGTTTGAAGTCCAGGCCCGGCACGCGTTCTGCCCACTGGCCGCAAACCAGTACGCGCACGTTCTGTTTTGCCGCGGTGATTTTCAGCGCTTCATCGGAGGCCGATGGCGCGATGATCACTTCGACAAACTGGCGGGAGATGATGGCCTGTGCGGTTTCCGCATCCAGCTCGCGGTTGAAGGCAATGATGCCACCGAACGCGGAGGTTGGGTCAGTTTTGTACGCGCGATCGTAAGCTTCCAGAATCGACGTGCTTACCGCCACGCCGCATGGGTTGGCGTGCTTGACGATAACGCAGGCCGGCTCGCTGAACTCTTTCACGCATTCCAGCGCGGCGTCGGTGTCGGCAATGTTGTTATAGGAGAGCGCTTTGCCCTGCACCTGCTGAGCGGTTGCAACAGAGGCTTCTTTTACCTCTTCTTCTATATAGAAGGCCGCCTGCTGGTGGCTGTTCTCACCGTAACGCATATCCTGCTTCTTAATGAAATTCAGGTTCAGGGTGCGCGGGAAGCGGCCGGAAGGATCTTTGCTTTCACCGTGGTAAGCCGGTACCAGGCTACCGAAGTAGTTGGCGATCATGCTGTCGTACGCCGCGGTGTGTTCGAAGGCTTTGATGGCGAGGTCGAAACGCGTTTCCAGGGTCAGCGACCCTTCGTTGGCGTCCATCTCATTAATAATGGTGGTGTAATCGCTGCTCTTTACCACGATGGCGACATCTTTATGGTTCTTGGCCGCAGAGCGCACCATGGTCGGGCCGCCGATATCAATGTTCTCTACAGCATCTTCCAGAGAGCAGCCTTCACGGGCAACGGTCTGGGCAAACGGGTAGAGGTTAACGACAACCATGTCGATCGGCGCGATGTCGTGCTGTTCCATAATGGCGTCGTCCTGGCCGCGACGGCCAAGAATACCGCCGTGGACTTTCGGATGCAGGGTTTTGACGCGTCCATCCATCATTTCCGGGAAACCGGTGTAATCGGACACTTCGGTTACCGGCAGACCTTTATCTGCTAACAGGCGAGCGGTTCCACCTGTGGAAAGCAGCTCCACACCGCGTGCAGAAAGTGCCTGAGCGAATTCGACGATACCGGCTTTATCAGAAACACTGAGCAGAGCGCGGCGGACTGGACGACGTTGTTGCATGGTAAATCCCCTGGATTTCACGATTACAGAGAGCGTTAGATGAATTTTCCTGTGAAAAACTCATCTAACACACCTGACGAGGCATCCTTGTTAAGCGCGAGCATTTTAACGAAAACGTTTGCGCAACGCTCGCACATTTTTACTTTTTCGTATCATTGTGGATAAGTCTGTGTGTAAAAAGGTATAAGGCGGGGTTTTGCTGGGGAATGCAGCAGTCAGTCATTTTTCTGTCATTTAGCGGTTGCGGCCTGCGGATAACTCCCTATAATGCGCCTCCATCGACACGGCGGATGTGAATCACTTCACACAACAAGCGGTTCGGTTGAAGAGAAAAAATCCTGAAATAACGGGTTGACTCT
>NZ_JBLKCH010000002.1:678365-813865 GCF_047531125.1 Enterobacter sp. HK-058-C-ECC | reverse complement strand
AAGCAGGCTTTTCAAATTTGGCTCCTCTGACTGGACTCGAACCAGTGACATACGGATTAACAGTCCGCCGTTCTACCGACTGAACTACAGAGGAATCGTGTGAACGGGGCGCATATTATCGACCTGCGTTCACCTTGTCAAAGGGTGGATCGCCGCCTTTTGATCGTTTGCTGACAAAATCGGCAAAGTGATGTTTTTGACAGCGGAATGCACCGCTTTGGTGCGGATATACCTCTAATGGGGCAGATCATAAACTGCTGTTTCGGTAATAAAACCCCCCTCCATGATTAGGTTTCCTTATTTTCAGGCGCTTAGCGCCCAATTCAGACCGCCTGGTAAAAGTGGCATTCATATTGCAAAACCTGTTCAACAACGACAGCCGGTTCCGGCACAGCATTTCGAACAGGGGGCAAAATGAACTTAAGACGACTGAAATACTTCGTAAAAATCGTCGATATCGGCAGCCTGACTCAAGCGGCAGAAGTGCTGCATATCGCGCAGCCTGCGCTGAGCCAGCAGGTGGCTACTCTGGAAGGCGAGATGGATCAGCAGCTGTTGATCCGCACCAAACGCGGCGTCACGCCAACGGAAGCCGGTAAGATCCTGTATACCCATGCGCGCACCATTCTTCGCCAGTGTGAACAGGCGCAGCTGGCGGTGAATAACGTGGGCCAGACCCTGAGCGGACACGTGTCCATCGGGCTGGCGCCGGGTACGGCGGCATCGTCCATTACCATGCCGCTTCTGCAGGCCGTCCGCGCTGAGCTGCCTGAAGTGCTGGTCTATCTGCACGAAAACAGCGGTTCTGTCCTGAATGATAAACTGCTCAGTGGCCAGCTGGACATGGCGGTCCTTTACGATCGCTCTCCGGTTGCCGGGATCACCAGCCAGCCGCTGCTGAAAGAAGATCTCTACCTCGTGGGCACCCGCGACTGCCCGGGCCAGAGCGTCGACCTTACCGCCGTGGCAGAAATGAACCTCTATCTGCCGCGCGACTACAGTGCCGTGCGCGTGCGCGTGGACGAAGCGTTCTCCCTGCGCCGCCTGACGGCCAAAATCATAGGCGAAATCGACTCGATCTCCACGCTGACCGCAGCCATTGCCAGCGGCATGGGGGTGACCGTTCTGCCGGAATCCGCAGCACGCTCGCTGTGCAGTGCGGCAAACGGCTGGATGGCGCGGATCACCACGCCTTCCATGAGCCTGCCGCTGTCGCTGAACATGTCCGCACGCGGTTCGCTGTCGCCACAGGCGCAGGCGGTAAAAGAGATTTTGATGTCGCTGGTCAGCAAGCCATCGCTTGAGAACCGTGAACTCCAGCTCGTGAGCTGATATTCCATAAAAGCATAAGATGCTGGTTTTTATTATTTGTTCTGCAGCACGGCTGACTCTAACAATAGAGCTATGTCAGATGCGCCGGAGTGAATCGTGAATTTCCAGCAACTTAAAATTATCCGTGAGGCGGCCAGGCGGGACTACAACCTGACCGAGGTCGCCAATATGCTTTATACCTCCCAGTCCGGCGTCAGCCGCCATATCCGCGAGCTGGAAGAGGAACTGGGCATAGAGATCTTTATCCGTCGCGGCAAGCGGCTGCTCGGCATGACGGAGCCGGGTAAGGCTTTGCTCACCATCGCTGAGCGGATCCTCAACGAGGCCAGCAACGTGCGTCGCCTGGCGGATCTCTTCACCAATGACGCCTCGGGCGTGCTCACCATCGCCACCACCCACACCCAGGCGCGCTACAGCCTGCCGCCGGTGATTAAAGCGTTCCGCGAACTTTTCCCTGACGTCCGTCTGGAGCTTATCCAGGGCACGCCGCAGGAAATTGAAGTGCTGCTGCAAAACGGTGGGGCGGATATCGGCATTGCCAGCGAACGCCTGAGCAACGATCCGCTGCTGGTGGCTTTCCCCTGGTTCCGCTGGTACCACTGCTTATTACTTCCGGTCGATCATCCGCTGAATCAGGTTTCTCCCCTGACGCTGGAAGACATTGCGAAATGGCCACTCATTACCTACCGCCAGGGGATCACCGGACGCTCGCGTATTGATGAAGCCTTCAACCGTAAAGGGTTAACGCCGGACATCGTGCTGAGCGCGCAGGATTCTGATGTGATCAAAACCTACGTCGAACTGGGGCTGGGCATTGGGCTGGTGGCGGAACAGTCCAGTGGAGAACGCGAAGACGGGAACCTGGTGCGTCTTGACACACGTCATCTGTTTGACGCCAACACCGTATGGCTCGGCCTGAAGCGTGGACAGCTGCAGCGCAACTATGTGTGGCGCTTTATCGAGCTCTGCAACGCCGGGCTGTCGGTGGATGAGATTAAACGTCAGGTCATGGAGCCGGAAGAAGTGGCGATTGATTATCAGATTTAGGTGCGGGTTTGCCCGGTGGCGAGTGCTTACCGGGCTCGCCACTTAGCTGAATGGGTATTTTCTAAAGACCGCCTGTGATTCGAATGATTCGGCAAGCGACTGGATCGCGCTAAACTCCGCTGCACTAACGACGTGCGGGATCATCGACTGCATAAACGTCCAGACAACCGTGCTGGTAATGGCCACCTGATTAGGCACTGTGGTGACCGGACGCACCTGCAGTAATCTATTTCTTCAGTATCAAGGGTTAGTATTACTGACATATGGTCAGGTTGCCGCTGTATATCCAGCGCAGATAAGGAAGTCCTTTCATGTCGGATTTCCCACCCATTGCCAGTTTACGAAGCTTTGAAGCCGTCGCCCGTCCTGGCTGCGTGATGCTGGCGATGGTGCCGTCATTTGGATGCCACTGGTTATTACCGCAACTGGCTCGTTTTCGGGCCAAATATCCGCTTATCACCCTGCGCATCCAGGCCAGCGCCTGCAGCAGGAAGGGATAGATATGGCGATACGGATGGGGCAGGGGAACCGGGAAGGGAGTGAAAGCCATTATCTTTTTTCCGATGAGCTTATTGTGGGGGCCGCACCGGGCTATAACGGGGGCGTGCTGCCCGCTACGCCGTCTGACATTGCAAAGAGTCATCTTATTTTTCCATGGAGTCGTGGAAAACGTGGTGCGTGAATGCGGGGCTTAAGAAAGAGATCGTGCCTGCCGGCAGTTGACCGGATCCTGAACGCTTTATTCATAATCATGTCCATAGCTGTAGCTTAATAATCCGTCCCTTTCAAAAAGCGTACTATTCCTGTTAAGGGTCCGTGCAAATGCAAGAACCCTTTTACGCTATGCGGTCAAATTGATTGTTAACGGAATAGTCGCTTCTGGAATATGTCTGCGATCTTAGCCTTTATTTTTTAACATCAACTACGCGCATGCCGTTAAGCTGTTCATCAGTAATGGTATTGCCCGCTTTGAAGTAATCGATCACGGCGTTAGAAACGTAGTAACCGCCTGTTGTATTACGCGTTTTACCCTCGGTAAATGTGGTAAAACCATCTCCGCCGTCGGCAAGGAAGCTCTGGGTGGCAATGTGATAGACTGTCGCATCCTCAATCGGTTTACCATTAAGGGTAAATGAGACGACCCGCTGACCGATGGGTTTACTGCTGTCATACTTCATTTCCACGCCTTTTGATACCTGCAAAACGCCATTAGTTAGGCCTGCGGCATGTTCCATCAACGTACGCAACTGTTTACCCGTGAGATCCATCGTGGCCAGTTCGTTAGGGAAGGGGAACGTACTGATCACGCCGCCTATTGTAATCGCACCAGACGGGATCTCATTGCGGATACCCCCCGAGTTTGTTAAGGCGAGCTGTGTATTTTTACCCGCTGCCACCAGCAAAGCATCCGCAGCCAGATTTCCCAGAGAGGCTGATTCACCATACGCACGCGTCAATTCAACCGGCGACTGCGCCACCGTTTTTTGAACCTCTTCATCAAGTTTCTTATTCCAGCCGTCGATTACCCGTTTCGTCTGCGGGTCGGGCTTCCACTCATCTGCATAAATGGTTTTAAGCTCAAATTTTTTCATCGTAAACTGATGCGGCTTCGTGTAGTCCAGTACCAGTTTACCCACATCAATACCGCCGCTGTCGGTCGAGAGGATCAGCGTCTTGCCGACTTTAATCGGTTCCGGCGTACCGACATGCGCATGTCCCGTAATCAGAATGTCCAGACCTTTCACCTGGCTTGCCGTTTGAATATCTTTATCCAGGGCACGGCGTACGTCTGTCCCTCCCATACTGGACTGACGCGCCGGCGTGCCTTCATGAACCAACAATACGGTCAGGTCAGCTTTTCCTTTCAGTTCATCGAGATAGCTCTGCAGCCACTTAATTTCATCTCGCGCTTCAATACCTACGCGCGTGGCCGCAGAAACGGTATCATTGAAGGCAAACACGCCGTGCAAACCAATGACGCCAATTTTCACGCCATCTTTTTCGACAATGGTATAAGGTTTATCCCAGAATAGTTTGTTGCTGTTCTGATAAAATATATTGCCCTGTACAACAGGGAATTTCGCCTGGCTTAACTGTAATAACGTATTATCCCAGCCATGATCAAATTCATGATTACCTATCGTGACAGCATCAAACGACATGGTGTTCATAATGTCAATAATAGCCTTTCCCTTCGTTAAACTACTAATATAAGGGCCTGTAAAATAGTCGCCTGCATCAAAAAACCATGTTGCTTTACTTTTGGTTTTTTCCTCTTTCACCAGGGTGGTGATATTCGCCCAACCACCAACATCGCGTTTCCCGTCAGCAATCCAGGGGACTTTATAAGGTTCCACATGCGCATGGAGATCGTTGGTATAAATAAGCGTGACATCCTTGGCGCATGCCCAAAATGGTAATGCCAACAAAATACCTGCGGTAACCGCTTTTATATTCATAACCCGTTCCTTTCAGTTATATAAAGATGCGTTACTTTACGTTCTGAAAGCATTTTTTATGCGAGTCTGCTCACACAATCAGTCTGGAGGTATGAGGCAAAATCATCGACCTCTTGAAATCGTTGGTGACGCATAGTGACTCTATTTACGATTAATACCTGCAAATCGTTTGGTTGCCGAAATTTAGGGCTACCCATATCTGCCTCTACAGACTACAGTTGGCCAGACTACAGACTGGGATTTCCGGCATTACACTGTCGGGCATGCGGAAGTTATCCCCCGCTTTTTGATGAGCAACACTTTAATGAATGGTTGTCTGCGCACTTACGCGCCTATGCTTCAGAAAACGGTTATTTTTGTCCTGAATGTTATAGGCAAGATATTATTTTTTATGGTTATAACCCGCAGGGAACACAGCGCGTTCAGTGCCGAATTTGCAGGAAAGTCTGGACACCCAAACAGCAAAAACAAAGAAAAAGAGTAACCCCTGCATGCATTGAAACGGTTCCACTTATTGTGCCGTTCCAGGGAAGTTGTGCAGAACAGAAATTGTATGTTCTGCTTAGCTTCGATGCTGACAGTGGTCATATTCTTCATCTTTCCACAAATTTTACTCAGCATGATATTGGTGAGACTTTGCGTTATCGCTGGCGAGGGAAGCGTGAGCCCGATCTGCATCAACATGATATTGTCAGTCGTGTTGATATGCGTGAAATGCAATTTCTACGTCGGAGCCAGTTTGATGAAATTCAGTATGGCAGTGCGGCCCTCAAGCGTAATGCCAGAGGTGCGATACTGCGTCCCGTCATCGCCGCTCACGGGCATTTTCGCGTGCTGAACATCCTTTTTCCTGAGGTAAAAATGCACGTTATTTCACACGAATGCTTTCTTCGTGGAGCCGCCATTACCGCCTGGGCAGATCTGTTTCGCGAGCGGCAAGGCGAGCTTTGGTTTATAGAAGAGGAGATCCATGAGGGGGAGTGCGATATACCCTGGACTTTTCAGCGAACAACACAGCACGGCTGGTGGCAAACTCAGTGGCAGCTTTGGGGGCAGGGCAAAAATCTCAAGATGGTTTGCCCGTTAACCGGTGGTGATATCAATAATGCTAAAATGCTCTCTTTGAAGGCCAGTAGGCACTTTATCGATTGGCTATACAAACAAACGAATTTTACCCATAGTGCCAAACTCTCTGCAGGGCGTGTAACGCAGGTTCTTCTTTCCCTGATGCATGACTATAACGATAAACTTGCGGGATAGGTTCTCAATACGTGGTGTATTTCGTCAAGGGTTCATGTAGATACATGAACCCTTTTAATTTATGCAGAGAAGTCAATTGGTTATAAAAATCTGATGATCAATTGCATCTATTTATTATAATTATACTTTTTTACAAATTTGCATGAATGGGTGCCGTAGTGATTACGTCAGTAAGCTCCTTTTCGTTAAACAATCTTGCACGATAGGCCTCCCCAGGGAATTGAGGCGCACCATCAGGTAAAGAAATTACATCGTAGATAGTTGCAATCATATTACCATTCACATCGCTAATAAAGAATGAACGAGCGTGGCAGGTAAAAATAGCGAAGTAATCATCATGGTCAAAAACGCCACCCATAAAATCAGTCCACTGGACGATAGGTTTTGTGGGCAGTTCAATCGGTGCATGAATTTCCACAGCTGTTTTGGCAGCTAAGTCTACTGCATAGAAAAGAATGCGAGCCGGAGGTGTTGAATAAGCATCGCTTGTTGCATTGTCATTCATCGGGCGAATAACAGGATTTTCATTTGCATCAAGACAAGATAGATTATCAAAGACAGATAAAACGAATTTTCCTACTGTCGGGTCGATATATTCTGCAAATGCACTATTATTCGTGATGCACACAGTGTGAGCATCATTTTTAGCAATGGAATATATAAGAGGAACCAGTAGGAGAAGGGATATTACGGTAGCGCGGTAATTAACGGATTCAGTAAAGAAAGTATGCTGTAACCGTGACGCTCTGGCCTTCAGCGTTCGTGGTCTTACCCGAGATGATTTCGCTCCGGTGGCAGAGCGGGGAAGTGATTTTTATTTGGTGACGGCAGGAGATAAAACAATACTCAGAAAAGCGAATCAGAGGCTGGGATATTGCTACTTATTATTGGAATTTGGGACATGCTGCTGCATCAATTCAACGATCCAATCAATAAAAACGCGCAGTCTGGCGTTGACATGGCGGTTAGGTGGAAATGCCAGGTACAGGGGCATTGGCTTAATACGCCAATGTTCGAACAGCCGAATCAAGGAACCACAAGCCTGATGCGCTTCTGCCATATAGACGGGTAGCGCAATTACGCCTAATCCCGCTAACCCAGCTTCGAGGTAAGCATTGCCATCATCCACTGCAAGCACGTAGCTGCCCTTGATTTCAATATGTTCACTCTCGCTGTGCAGTACCAGAGGATCAATCTTACCGGTGCGTGAGGATAAGAATCCCACTATGCGATGGTCGGTGTTGTCCAGCTCACGCGGATGCGCAGGGGCGCCAAGGCGTTCCACATAGCTCGGTGCGACGTAAACACCGATTTGCAAATCGCCGACATGGCGTGCGATCAGGGACTGGTCGTTAATTTCGCCACCGCGCAGGACGCAATCTACGTTGTCGCCGATCAGATCCACCACCCGGTCACTCACACCCATGTCGAACTGGATATCAGGATAGCGTGCGTGAAAAGTCGGCAGCGCGGGCACCAGCACCAGGCGGGCGAGAGGAGTGGGCACATCTATCCGCAGGCGTCCCCTGGGCGTCATCGTCGCGCTGGACAGGCTGTTTTCAGCATCTTCTATGTCCGCCAGCAGGCGGATGACGCGCTCGTAGTAGATCGCGCCATCGGGAGTGACGCCGAGCCTGCGGGTGGTGCGATGGAGCAGCTTGACGCGCAGGCGCGCTTCCAACTGCTGAATAAGCTGCGTCACCGTGGTTTTGCTCATATGAAGCGTTTGGGCAGCCTTTGTGAAGCTACCTGCCTCCACCACGCGAGCAAAGGCGCGCATCGCATCGAAACGATCCATCACTTGTCCTCTCTTTTCACCGATTGTTTGGATATTACAAACAATGATGGACAAAGTCGCTTGTTTATCCGCCAGAACCTGCACCTGTAAAGTGTCTGTATGTTCACCGGGCAGATTTCGCCTCATTGCAAAGGTACAAACATGACAGCACGCGAAGCAGTTTTCCCCTCCGGTCGGCAGGTGCTCTATGAGCGCAATCGGTATTCACCCGCCATCAAATCCAACGGTTTCCTGTTTGTTTCGGGGCAGGTGGGTAGCCGCGAGGATGGTTCGCCTGAACCCGATCTGAAAGCGCAGGTCCGGCTGGCATTCGATAACCTTAATGCTGTCCTAGCGGCTGCGGGCTGCACGTTCAGTGACGTGGTTGACGTGACTCTCTTTGTCGTCGATCCCGAGTCAAACCTCGACGCTATCTGGAGTATCCTGCCAGAATATTGGGGGGAAGCGCCTTACCCTACGTTGACGGGGATCGGCGTGACGTGGCTGTACGGATTCCAGTTTGAGATAAAGGTGATTGCCCGGCTGCCCACGAGTCACGATAAGACAGAGGTAAATTGATGAAAACAGCGGTTTATTGCCCGGTGGCGCTGCGCTTACCGTGCCTACGGTCCCGTAGGTCGGGTAAGGCGAAGCCGCCACCCGACAATTTTACCCGACGCAGAAAAGCAAAAAGCCTGCTTTAAAAGCAGGCTTTTCAAATTTGGCTCCTCTGACTGGACTCGAACCAGTGACATACGGATTAACAGTCCGCCGTTCTACCGACTGAACTACAGAGGAATCGTGTGAACGAGGCGCATAGTAGCGACCTCACTACGCCTTGTCAAAGGGTGAAAACGCACTTTTCGTTCGTTTGCCGACAATTTCAGCAAATCGCTGATTTAATAGTAAATTCGCTTCGAAATTACACAGCAAAATGCGCCGCCCGCAGGCGGCGCGCAGGATTAGAACAGAACGGAGTAGTTCAGACCAAACGTCCGTCCGCGGCCTTTGTAGGTATACAGACCTGGTGCACCATAGGTTGGGCTATACAGCCCCGGCGCGCGCTGGCCCCAGGCGGTGGTGTAGTCTTTGTCCAGCAGGTTTTCCACGCTGAAGCTGACTTTACCCACCGGCAGGGCGTAGCTGCCCAGGAAGTCGACCGTGTTGTAGCCATCGATCTTCTTGCCGTCGGCGTCAGAGACGTCAAAGGTCTGCGTGCTCTGTACGCGCAGGGTCCAGTCGCCCGGCGCCCAGTTGATCCACGCGCTGGCTTTTGACGGGCTGGCGCTGTCGACCGTCAGCTTCTCCCATTTCCCGTTTTCGCGGGTTTCAGACTTAATGGCGTTAAAGTTCGCGCCCGTGCTCCAGTCGCTGTCGGTGAAGAAATAGTCCACCTGGCCTTCCACCCCGTAGATACGACGCTTGTCGTCTTCCAGGTTGATGGTCATGTCCGTCTTGTTGATGGTGATGGTTTTATCCGAGAGCGAGTAATACGCCGCAACCTGCGTGCGCAGGTTATCCCCGGTGTAGCGCCAGCCCAGCTCATAAGCGTTGACCTTGATACCGTCCAGCTTCGAGTCGTTGACGTTGACGCTGTTCAGCAGGCGATAGTGACCGTTGCTGAGCTGATAGGTCCCGGAGCCGTAGTACTTCGCCAGGTCCGGAATTTCGAAGCCCTGAGAGAAGTTAAACCACACCTGCTGCTGTTCGGTCAGGCGACCAAGGATCCCGGCGTTAAACAGGAAGTTGTTGTAATCGGTTTTCCCACCCGGCACCGCGTCGGCGGAGGTGGCTTTCCCGGTAGCGATGGCCTGCTGCTGGGTGTAACCGACAAAATCGTCTACCTTGTTCTCGGTGTACTGGTAGCGCACGCCGCCGCTCAGGGTGATGGCGTCAATATCGTAGCTGGCCTGCAGGAACGGGGCGAGGTTGGTGATGCTGTAGCCCGGGTAGCGGCCCACGTTGTAGGCGTTATCCAGCTCCATGCCGCCGCTCGCCGCGGCTTTGCTCAGGTTAAAGAACTGCTGGTTGGCGTCGAAGATTTCGTGGTCGGCATCCATACCCCAGGTCAGCGTCAAATCATCCACCGGCTTGCTGTTCAGCGTCAGCTTGCCGCCGTAAAAATCGGTTTTCTGCTGCGACGCGCCGATGCTGCTGACCACGCCTTTGGTCAGGGTCGGGAACGGATAGTAGGTCAGGCTCTCGTCGCGATAGTAAATCTGCGCGACCAGATCCTGGCCCCAGAAGTCGGTATTAGAGTACTGCAGGTTGATCAGATGGCGCTCGGTACCCGGCACGCGGTCAGAATCGAGGTTACCTTTGTTGTACGCGGTCGCATCCCCCGTGACCGCCGAGAAGTTCTTCCCGAGATACAGACCATGCTTGCCGTCGGACTCGCTCTTGTAGTACTGAGTGGTCAGCTGCAGCTGCTGGTGATCGTCAATATTGAGGGTGCCTGTGCCCATCACATCGATACGGTCGGAATACTGTAAGCCGGTCTGGGTGTTATCAATAATCACCTCGTCGCCGTTGCCGTCATACCAGCCGCCGTAGCGCTGATACGACACCGACAGACGACCGGACGCGTTATCGTTGCCGCCGCTGACCGCTGCCGATACGTTCTCATCATGGTCGTTGTGGCTGTTGAACCCGCTTTTAGCACCCGTCTGGAACTCGACTTCGGTCTCAGGCTGGCCCTTTTTGGTGACGATATTCACCAGACCACCGGTGCTGCCGCCGCCGTAGAGTGACGTGGCGCCGGAGATAACCTCGATACGGTCAATGTTGAACGGATCGATAGAGTCCAGCTGGCGGCTGTCGCTGCGGGACGAGTTCAGGCGCACGCCGTCCACCATCACCATCATGGAGCGGCCGCGCAGGTTCATGCCGTAGTTGGTACGCCCCTGGCTGCTGACGTCCATGCCCGGGATCAGCTGGGCCAGCACTTCTTTAATCTCTTTCCCACCCTGAACCTGCTGCTCAATTTCAGCCCGCTCAATGACCCAGGTGGTCTGCGCCATCTCCGCCACGCTGCGGTGCGCACGGCTGGCGGAGACCACGATATTTTCTTCCTTTTGTTCTTCCGCCCACGCAGAGGTAGAAAGCATTGCAAGCAAACAAGGATTTAAAACCCAAAGATGAGAACGTTTCATTGTTATGTTGACCCTGATTGTGTGTGTCAGTACTCGGTGGTTTTTGCTAATGATTTAAAAACCTGGCTGTTCTCCGGGCTGGTGGTGCTTCGCCAGTGGATAACGCCAGGGGTGGTAGCCAGCTCAAACGGCTCGTCGGCGTGCGCGCGATTCAGAATGCGCGCCGCGCGCCAGGCCATCAGGCTGAGCTGGGGTTCGGCAATGCCGAGACGGTGCATCCCGGCATTCACGGCAAACAGGCGGTTGCTCTGCGGACCGTCCCATTCGAGGGTGAAATCGTTGTTGATGCAGAAGGCTTCGTCCGTATCCAGATGCAGGCGGTGAGACAGCGGCGCCAGGAACGCAGGCTGCACGGCGCGATAGCCGGTGGCAAAGATCGTCACGTCGCTCTCCAGCTGCTCGCGGCCGCCATCGAGGTGATGCTGTATGCTCAGGCGCTGGCCGTTTTCCAGGCGCGTCAGGGCTGTCACCGAGCGGGACGGCATCAGGTGCGCCCAGGGTTTTTCACGCAGCACTTCGAAGCGGTGATACATCGCGCGGTAAATCGCCAGCAGTGACTCGGTGGTGATGCCGTCGGAGGTCATCTTCTGCTCGTGCAGCATCTGCCGACGCGCCTCTTCACCGAGCGTGGAGAAGCTGTCCACGTACTCCGGCGTGAAATACTCGTTAGCAAAGGCGGCTTCATCCAGCGCGTTGTAGTTGTTGCGGCGCGAGACCCAGTTCAGGCTCAGCGGCTGGCCCCATTCGCCACGGAAAATATTCAGGAACAGGTCGGCGCCGCTCTGGCCGCCGCCGACGACGGTGACGCGCTTGCCCGTAAGATCCGGCGTGCGCAGCATCATCTCGCTGGCGTGGAAGCAGGTATCGTCCTGCACGGTGACGCAGTCCGGCAGGTTGATCTGCTTACCGATCCCTACGCAGACGTGGCGCGCCAGGAAGCGGTCGCGCTGGGTCACCACCTCAAACAGGCCGCTTTTCTCATCAAAGCTCACCTGCTGCACCTGCTGGCTAAAGGACAGGTTGGTGAGGTTGTCCGCCGCCCAGCACAGGTAATCGGCAAATTCTTCCCGCGAAACGGTGCGCTGTTCGGTGGTCAGGAAGCGGTAGAACTTTTTACGCTGCACCAGGTAGTTCAGGAAGCTGTGGCGGTTGGTCGGCTCCACGGCGCTGACCAGATCCTTCAGGAAGCTGGTCTGCATGTGGCAGTCCGGCACCATCATCCCCGGGTGCCAGGAAAAGTGCGGTTTGCGCTCAAGAAACAGCGAGCTAAAGCCGTCCAGCCCTTCCGCCAGCGCGGCGATGCTGAGGTTAAACGGGCCGATACCAATGCCGATGAAATCATAGGTTTTCATTGCGCTGACTCCCGGGAGGCCAGAAAAAGAGGGTTATCAAGGTCGGTGACGTAGTTCGGCAGCATGCGGCTGCCGCCGTCGTGTTCGGAGAAGGTCAGTTTGACCGGGTTGAGGATCACGCGAATAATTTGCGGCTTAAACAGGTCGAACTTCGCGAAGCGGTCGGCAAGCTCGGGGTGCGCGGCCATATAGCGGTGCAGAACCCCGGCGAGGATCTGATAGAAACGCGTTTCGCTGACGCCACTTTGCAGCGTGAGGCGTGAGATAAAACGCAGCACCGTGACAAAGTTGCCGGTTTGCAGATCGTGGATGATGTAATCCGCGCTCAGGCGTGCCGTGACGGCCTTCACCTGATCAGGCAGGCTCTGGGCCTGCGGGAAATCTTCATCCACAAGGCGCATATCGCCCTGAAAATCCTTCAGCAGGATGCGCTGCGGGACGTAATTCTTCATTACAAGCGTCACGTTCTGGCCGTGGGCGATCAGCGCCACGCCGTAGCGGCAGAGCAGGTGATAGAACGGGATCACCGATGCCTCAAACATTTTTTCCAGCCATGCGTCGGCGCTTAACCCGGAGCGACTGATCCACGCGTCGATCAGCGCACACCCGGCGTTGTCGGTTTCCATTAGCGCCGCCAGCAGCACCGCCTGTTCGCCGTCCTGCAGATAGCAGGACGGGTTCTCGCGCCAGATCACGCCCAGCATCTCCTGGTAGCGATAGGGCGCTTTCGGCAGCGCCGCATAGCCCGGGTGCGAGAGGTATCCAGCAGCGGGCTCACCCAGCACCTGCGCGCCAGAGCGGGCAAGCGTGGCGTCGCTGGCGAACTGCTGCTGCAGCCAGCGCGAGGCCAGCGGCCCGGCGGCAATGTATTTGCCCGGAATACCGCGATAGCAGGAGGTGTTGTAGATTGTCAGCGGGAGCTTGATGTCAAACGGCGCGCGACGGCTGGCGTTGGTGAGCGTGCGCAGGGACTGCTGTGCCAGGTACTCATCGCCAAACTCGCCCAGCTCAACCATCTCACCGCGTGCCAGCTGCGCCAGGAAATGAATGGCGATCTTCTGCTGCCACTGCCACGGGTGCAGCGGCACCGGCAGCCAGCTCTCGTCGAGGCCCAGCGCCTGCCTGCGGGCGTCAAAGCGGGCGCGCTCGGCGTTGTCCATGGCGCTGGCCAGCAGGGCGCTGATATCGCAATCGACGTCGCTGCTCCAGACCAGATGCTCCCGCTGAACGGCGACCCAGTGCAGACGAAAACGTCCGCGATACTCCGGTGCGTACTGACGCAGCGCGTCCAGACCCCAGCCGCGGCGGCCTTTGTTGAAAATAAACTTCGGGTGACCGCGCATCAGGCACTGTAATTCGTCCGGGTCGAGGTGGATCAGCGCGTCCGCGTCCAGCGCTTCACGCGCCTGCAGCAGCTGTATGTCGCCGCGCAGCGTGGCGTAGAGATCTTCCATGTGCTCCGCCGTCTGCGCGTCACTCATCTCCAGCACCTTCGCCAGCTGCAGCAGCGCGCTCTCCGCCTCCACGGCGGCACCGCTGGCGGTGGTCAGGCTGTCCGGGTCGATATGCAACCAGCCCCAGATCCCGCGCGTGGCGCTAAACTGCCAGGACTCGTTGCCCATGGTGATGCGCCAGGCGTCAGACGCAAGCGGCTCGGCGCGCAGGGTGCGTTCATACTCCAGCTCGGCGAGGATCTTCGCCACCATCTCGCGGTTAACTTTTTCCCAGAGCGCGTTCACAGGCCCACCTCGCTGAAGAAGCGGTGACGCTGGCTCATAATGAGGCGCGAGCGTTTATGCGGGAAGTCGAACTCTTTCACCGTGTCGAAACCAGCAGAGTCCAGATGGCGGAACAGGCGCTGGTTGTCGAAGCGTGGCTCGGCGACAATCCGCGTGGTGCGCGGTTCATCAAGATACAGGTAGTGGCTCAGACCGCGCAGCCAGCTGCGGATATACTGCGCACCGCGCCAGTTCTCTTCGCCCACCAGCATGTGCAGCCCGCGGTCAAACGGCTGCCAGCGGTAGTGGCGGCCAATACGGTCTTCCGCCGCCCAGTAGAGTTCAAAATAGCCGAACGGCTGGTCGTCGAAGCAGCCGATAACCGGGTAGCAGTAGGTCGAGTCGAGCTGACGGCGCAGGTAGTTTTCCTGCTCGGCCTGCGGGCCCGCCATCTCCCAGAAGGCGTTCACGCGCGGGTTGTTCATCCAGCGGGTAAAGCGCTCGCCGTCCAGCGCCACGTCGGCCACGCGGAAGCTGAGGGTGCGCTTAATTTGCGGATCGTAACGGCGATACACTTCGCCCTGCGGGCGGTGAGGGCGCAGCGGGAAGTACAGTTGACGGCTCTCGTCAAACTGCATTCCGCCGCTCGCCTGATGCCGTTCGCCTTTCAGCCACAGCGGCAACTGCCAGAAGGCATTGCGCGCCAGATAATCACCGTGGGCCAGGCCAAACAGCGCCTGCGCCTGGGGTTCATCCTGCCAGTCCGCCCACGGCAACGTAATGCCGGTCAGCGCGGGGGCGGCCACAAACAGCTGATCCAGGGCTTCCACCAGCCAGCCGTCCGGGATCCCCTTCAGACGCTCCAGCACCGCGCTGCCGTCGAGACCCAACGCCAGCGGCAGGGTGCGATCCGTTGTGGTGCAGCGAAAGCCATAGCCGGAATGGACGATATTCGCGATAGCCATCACGCCTTCTCCTTGTAAAACGGGTTGCTAAAGTCGAAATAGATCACCGCCGGATCGGCGATGGTGTTTTCATTGCGATCGTGCAGGTAGCAGAAGAAGTTGCCTTTGCAGTTCCAGGTCGGGCTGTCGAGCACGTAGTCGAGGCAGCGGGTCTGCTTCGCCGTGCGGCGCAGTTCCGCCAGCGCGTCGCGCACCCGGGACATCAGGTTCTCCTCGCTGTCAAAACCGGCGGCAGCAAGGGCGGCGGTAACGGCAAGGGTAGAGTTCAGCAGCAGGTAGTAAGGGAAGTAGCGCAGCAGCTGGCTCTCGCCAAAGCGGTTTTCCACCTCAGTTTCACCCGCCTCTTTCAGCCACGCGTCGGCGCTTTCGGTCCACGCGCTGCCCTGGCAGTCGCGATAGATCAGCCCGACCGGGAAATCCTGCTGCATCTCAACGAGGATATTTTGCTGGTGCGCCAGCAGGACCAGACCGTAGTCCGCCTCGGCGCTGAACAGCGGAAGCAATACGCGGTCGCAGTAGGCGTCCAGCCAGCAGCGGGCGGCCTGGGCGAGCGGTAAATCAAGACGCTGGCTCAGACGGCGCACCGCCGCAGCGAGCAGGCTGTCACCGCCGTCCGGCGCGGCCTGCGTCAGGCTCACCAGCACGTTGGTCTGGGTGTCTGGCGTATCGAACAGCAGATTAACGCGCAGGGCCATCAGGCTCTCTTCCTGAATGACGCCGCTGTTATCGCGCAGGCCCGCCCAGCCGTCTTCCTGCATCACGCGCATGGTCGGGTAGCGCGCCTGTAATTCCTGCCAGCGTTCCGTTTTTGCCAGACGCGCCAGGCGCATGCCGCGCTTCACCTCTTTCACCGACAGCGTGCGCACGGAGTTGGTCAGGCGCACGCTGAGGGAGAACTTAATCATGTCGCTGTTGGTCTCGCTGTACAGCGAGCGGGAGGAGCTGGTGGGCAGCCACTGTGCGCCCGCTTCACCCAGATCCTGCAGTGAACCGTCTTTCGCCAGACGCTGGCACCAGTTCTGCTCCAGCAGATAGTCGGCTTGCCACGGGTGCATCGGCAGCAGCCAACGGGTGTCGGTGAAGTGGCTGAGCAACTCGGGCGCGCTCTGGGCCGCAAAGCGCAGCAGACGTTCACGCAGGGAGACGTTCAGGCTGTCGCCGGCAACGAGCGTGCTCTCAACGGCAAACCAGCGCAGCGGGAAGCGGGAGGCGAAATCAGGCAGGTAGCGACGCGCCTCGGTTTCGTTGAACGGCTCGTGCGACTTCGGTGCCGGGTGAAACGCATGGCCGACCAGCAGCGCCTGTTCCGCGTCGGCAAACGTCAGAGGCTTATCGCGCAGGGTTGCCCAGCGGTGGCGTAAATCAATCGCCTGCCAGGTATGGACATGGCTTTCGAGAACGCGCTGCTTAAAACGCGCCAGCGTATCGGCATCCAGCGAGCCTTTTACGGACGGTTTTTCAAGAATTAAATCAACCAGTTGAGAGAATGTGACAGCGTCACTGCGGTCGCTGTTGCTCTGAATAAGCGTTGCCGGGAAACGGTACTGATGATGCTGGGTGGGAGAGAAATAGCGTACCGGCACCCGAAGCGCCTGGGTTTGGGAAAGCGGGATATGGATCTCAGATAGCGCATCCGCATCGGTAGCGGGGAGATAGCGCCAGTCCTTCGTTTCGCGCAACAGGGCGTTTAAAAAACACTGGGCTGCAACGTCTGTACCGGCGGCGCGGAGCAGAGCACGCATAGATGTACCTCATTCCATGATTGATAATAATTCTCGTTATGATATTCATTCTGTTTACAGTCGCAACCATTTTTGCAATATTTGTTTTCATAAACTTCATAATTTCCACACATTTATTGACACTATGTTCACATTCTCATGCGCGCTGACTCTGAAACCTTGACGGAAAACGTCACCTCAAAAGCTAACTGGCCCCTGGCGCTATCTGCGGGTTTACTGGGCATCGGGCAAAACGGTTTGCTGGTGATGCTCCCGCAGCTGGTGACCCTGACCGGGCTGTCACTCTCGGTCTGGGCCGGGCTGTTGATGTTTGGATCCATGCTCTTTTTACCGGCATCGCCCTGGTGGGGGCGTCAGAGCGAGCGGAAGGGGTGTAAGTCCGTCATGCTGGCCTCACTAAGCGGCTATCTGGCCAGTTTTGTTGTGATGGCGCTGGTGGTCTGGGCGATGGCGGCCGGAAGGCTGGATACGGTCTGGGGGCTGGCGGGGCTTATATTCTCGCGCCTGCTCTACGGACTGACGGTCTCGGGGCTGGTGCCTGCGGCCCAGACGTGGGCGATTCAGCGTGCGGGACTGGAGAAAAGAATGGCGGCGCTGGCGACGATAAGCTCCGGCCTCAGCTGCGGGCGTTTGCTCGGCCCGCCGCTGGCGGCGCTGATGCTCAGCGTTAATCCGGTAGCACCGCTCTGGCTGATGGCGGTTGGGCCGCTTATCGCTCTGCTGCTGGTGCTTCGCGAAGTTGCTGACCCGCCGCTGCCGCCGGTAGCCCACCAGGCAACCCGCCTGCAGGCCTCCATGCTGCCGTTCCTGCTGCTGGCGCTGCTGCTGGCGGCGCTGGTGAGCCTGATGCAGATTGGCCTGTCACCGCATCTTAGCCCGTTGCTGGACGGTAACGCCCGGGAGATCAGCCATCATGTCGCGCTCCTGCTGAGCCTGGCCGCGCTGGCCACGCTCGCGGCACAGTTTCTGGTGGTCCGCCCGCAGCATTTCAGCCCGGTGACATTGCTCTGCATCGCGGCGGTGCTGATGGTGGCAGGGCTTGGGCTGATGTCTGTTGCCGGTTTAATGTTGTTCTACGTGGGGATTGTTATCACGTCACTCGGGGCGGCGATGGCCACGCCGGGCTACCAGCTTCTGCTGAACGATCGGCTGACCACAGGGAAAGGCGCGGGCGTCATCGCCACCAGCCACACGTTAGGCTACGGCGTCAGCGCACTGCTGGTGCCGGTCGTGACGCGCTTTTACGGGGAGCACTCGTTAACGGTGGCCGCATGGGGAATGGCGCTGCTGTTTTTAGCCCTGAGCATAGGGGTATGGTCAACTGAGCGTACCCCTGCTGAAAAAGCTTAATGAACCTGGCGGGACGAATGCCCGCCAGACGCCTCATTCTGCCGCAGGCGCTGGAGCGGATCCTGCTGATAAAACTGGCAGAAACGTTGCCACAGGGCCGGGAAACGGGGCGCGAAAAGCTCTGGCGCGCTGAAGAAATACTCGGAGAGCACCGCAAAGCACTCAGCGGGGTCGGTTGCCGCATAGGCGTCAATGCTGGCCGCGCTCTCGCCCACAAGGTCTATTTCATCCTGAATGTTATCCATCGCCGCGTGCAGATCGTGCTCCCAGCCCGCGACCTCGCGAAGCGGGATCAGCGGGACGCCGCTGGCGCGATCGCCGTTGCGGGTATCCAGCTTGTGCGCCACCTCATGAATAATCAGATTAAAGCCGGAGGCGTCGAACGAGTCCTGAATATCGAGCCAGTTGAGGATTATCGGCCCTTGCTGCCAGCTTTGTCCGGACTGCACCACGCGCTGGTTATGCACCAGCCCAATGTCGTCCTGCCATTCGTCATCCACCACGAACGGCGCGGGATAGATAAGCACTTCGTGGAAACCGTCCAGCCACTCAATGCCGAGTGCAAGCACCGGCAGACAGAACAGCAGGGCGATGCGGGCGTTTTTCAGGGGATCGAGTTCAAACCCCTGCAGTGGCACCAGGCGTTTTTGCTGCAAAAAACGATCCGCCAGTTGAACCAGTTTCGATTGTTCATCCGGGTTTAGATTAGCCAGAACAGGGATCGTCAGCGCGTCATCCCATGGCAGCGCCACATCCCGGCCAGCCTCATTCGTTTTCCAGGGCCACTTTATCATCGCTTTGCTCGCAAACTCGTCACTTGAACAAAAATGGGAAAGTCAGATTCGGTTAAGATGCCAGAAAATCGCTCACTGCGACAAATCCAGCCTGAATAAACTATCATTTCGTACGTAGCGGTGGGTAGCGGTTTGCGGGCATCACCTTCATTTTGTGAAGTCTGTCGTGGCCTTTATCCGCAGGTGGGGTGAATTAATCAGTGCGGTATTGAAAAGATGAGCGATTTCAAAGGTAACAAGCAGGACCTGCCCAGTCGACTGTGTGTGCACTGCCAGCGGCCCATGACGTGGCGCAAGAAATGGGCGAAATGCTGGAATCAGGTTAAATACTGTTCTGAGCGTTGCCGCAGGAGCCACCGTTGACCGAGCTGCGTCTGATCCTGGGCGATCAGCTTAATCCGCATCACAGCTGGTTTGATACCTGCAGTCCGAACGTCATTTACGTGATGCTGGAACTCCGGGCAGAAACCGCCTATGTGCTTCATCACGCCCAGAAAGTTATCGCTATCTTCGCCGCCATGCGGGCGTTTGCCTCTGCGTTAAAGGAGAAGGGGCATCGGGTGAGGTATGTCCGACTCTCCGATAGCTCAAACCGCGGCGCGCTGGAAGACAATCTCAACGCGCTTGTCGCGCATTACGGCGCGGATAGGGTGATATGGCAGGAGCCCGACGAATGGCGTCTTGATACGCAGCTGCAGGCGTGGGCGAATACGGTCTCCGTTGAAACGGCCTGCGTCAGCAGTGAGCATTTTTTCACCACTCGGGAACAGGTCAGCGCGTTCTTTGCGTCACGCAAAAGCTGGCGAATGGAGTACTTTTATCGGGAAATGCGTCGTCAGCACGGCGTCCTGTTAACCTCTGAAGGCGAGCCGGAAGGGGGGAAATGGAATTTCGATGCTGAAAACCGCAAGCGCTGGTCCGGCGAGCCTCCCGCGCCGGTGGACGCGCGTCCCTGCCACGATCGTTCCGCCTTATGGGCGGAGATCCAACGCTGTGGCGTAAAGACCTTCGGCGAACCGCAGGCCGACAATTTTCGCTGGCCGCTCAACCGTGCGGAAGCCAAAGCCAGGCTGGATGATTTTATCGCGCACGTGCTCCCGCAGTTTGGAAACTGGCAGGACGCGATGCACGCGGAGGAACCTTTTCTTTTCCACTCGTTAATTTCATTCGCGCTGAACGCTAAAATGCTTAATCCGCGGGAAGTGGTCGCGGCCGCCCAGCAGGCGTGGCGTTCGGGCCACGCGCCGCTGCCTGCCGTTGAAGGGTTTATCCGACAAATTCTCGGCTGGCGGGAGTATGTGCGCGGGATCTACTGGTCGCAGATGCCGGGCTATCGGGAGCTGAATGCCTTAGACCAGCACGCCCCGCTGCCGGACTGGTTCTGGACGGGGAAGACGCAGATGCGCTGCCTGGCGCATGCCGTTGGGCAGTCGCTCACCGAGGCTTACGCCCACCATATCCAGCGCCTGATGGTCATTGGAAACTTTAGCCTGCTCAGCGGCCTGTCGCCGCAGGCGGTCCATGAATGGTATCTGGGAGTCTATATTGATGCCTTTGAGTGGGTGGAGCTGCCCAACACCCTCGGCATGAGCCAGTTTGGCGATGGCGGGTTACTGGCGAGTAAACCCTACGTCTCGAGCGCGTCATATATTCATAAAATGAGTAATTACTGTCAGGGGTGCCGGTATCAACACAACCAGCGTACCGGCGAACAGGCGTGCCCCTTCAATGCCCTTTACTGGGACTTCTTTGCGCGCAATCAGGCGCGTCTCGGTAACAATCCCCGCCTGGGCATTGTCTTTAAACAGCTTGCGGACATGACGGAAGAGGATCGGCAGGCCATTGCTGACCGCGCCGCGCACGTCCGCCTGCACCTCAACGACCTCTGATCGGTATTTCAACGCCTGGCCGGTTGCGGCAGGTCAATAAGACGCTATTATTTTTGACTTTGTTGCGTATTCCCTGACAGGACATCCAGACGCTATGCCCGTGAATTTTGACCTTAACGATCTTTATGCTTTCAGAGCGTTAGTGGAATACGGTAACTTCCGTGTCGCCGCTGAATCTATCTGTTTATCCCAGTCGGCGCTGAGCCGCAGGATTGAAAAGCTGGAAGCCGCGCTGGGAAACAGGCTGTTCGATCGCACCACCCGCCGCGTGGCGCTGACGCTCTACGGACAAAACTTTGCCGAGCGCTCCGCGCAGCTGCTCGACAGCGTTGAGTCAATGCTCGCGGATGTCGATAAGGCCAGTGAAGAGCGGACGGGGCTGATCACGGTTGCCACGGTACCTTCCGCGGCCTGTTACTTTATGCCTGACGTGATCCGGCGTTTTCAGTCTCGCTATCCGCGTGTTCGCATTAAGCTCATCGACAGCAGTGCGGGCAATGTGATTGACGCCGTGGCCCGCAGTCAGGCGGATTTTGGTATCTGCTTTGCAGGAAACCTGCCGTCTGAAATCGAATTTTTCCCGCTGGTGGAGGATGTCTACGTCGCGGCGTGCAGAAAGGATCATCCTCTGGCGCAGAAGAGTCACCTGACATGGAAGACGTTTTACCAGCAGGATTATATCTCCCTCGATAAAACGTCAGGCAACCGCAATCTGCTCGACCGGATGCTGGGGGATATCGTTCCCGAGCGGCCCAGCGTCTGCGAAACACGTCACGTTACCACGATGCTCGGTATGGTTGAGGCGGGGATCGGCATCGCTGCCGTTCCCGCCATGTCAATGCCGACCTCAGAGCACACGCTGTTGACGCATCTGCCGCTGATGGCGCCGGAAGTGAAACGCACCGTGGGACTTATCCGGCGCCGGGGGCGTATCCAGTCTTATATTGCGGCTGAACTGGAAAAGCAGATCACCGAGCAGTATCGCCGGGCGTAACGGGGATCATCCCCGTCTCCGTAATGACGGCCCTTGAGGGCGGTGAGGCGAGATAGGTCAACAGCGCTTTCCCCTCCCCGGGATGTTCTGCATGGCGGGTAACCGCGCCCGCGAAGCGCGTGATGTATTGCACATTGTCAGGGATTTTCCCGACAAAGGTGACGCCCTGAACCGGCAACAGCTCGCTAACCTGCTGGAAACCGAGGGTGTATTTTCCTTTGGCCACTTCTGAGGCGACCGGAATACGCTCGACCTTTGTCGCTTTACCGGCCACCTCTTTTTCTATTCCCAGCTTTTTGAATAATGCCTGGCTGACGTACCTGCCGCTGGCGCTGTCAGAGTAGGCGATGGAGCTGGCCTGCAGCAGCGTTTCACGCAGTTTCGCATCGCTGCTGATATCCGGTACTTTCGCTCCTTTTTTTACCACCATGCCAACGGGAGAATCCGCGAGTTCCGTTCGCGAACCCGGCTGGGTCTGGCTGGCCTTTTCGAGCTTCTCCAGCGCATCGCCCACCATAATCACCACGTCGGCCTTCTCGCCGCGCGCCAGTCGGTTTGGGATCGCCTGCGGCGTATTGCCCATTGAGGGGCCGGGGATAATCACAATTTTATCCCCGGTCCGTTGTTCATATTCCGGGGCCAGCTTTTCAAGGGCGGCTTTAAAACCGCCTGAGATCATCACCTTCACGTCCTGGGCAAAGGCATTGACGCTCAGGAACGTCAGCACCAGCGCGCTGGCGGTATAGCGATAAGTGCGTTTCATACTGCCCCCTCTGACTTGACGGTGTTTTGCAGCGATACCGCGCGGCGGCGGTAGAGGTAGAGCGTCGCCAGCAGGGCACATACCGCGGCGAAGCTCATCCAGTAGCCCGGCGAGGCTTTGTCGCCGGTGTATTCAATCAGCGCGGTGGACATGACCGGGGTAAAGCCGCCAAAGACCGCCGTTGCCAGGCTGTAAGCCAGCGAGAAGCCCGCCACGCGCACTTCAGCCGGCATAATTTCCGTCAGAGCCGGGATCATTGCGCCGTTATAGAGGCCGTAGAGGAAGGAGAGCCACAGCAGCACGCTCAGCATCATCGAGAAGCTGGGCGCGCTCGCCAGCAGCGTCAGGGCCGGGTAGCTGGTCGCCAGCGCCAGCAGGGTCATGGCAATCAGCACCGGCTTGCGGCCGAAACGGTCCGACAGGGCACCGCCCACCGGCAGCCAGATGAAGTTAGAGATCGCCACCAGCAGCGTGACCAGCAGGCTGTCCGACGCGCTCAGCATCAGCACCTTTTTGCCAAAGGTGGGTGCGTAGACGGTGATCAGATAAAAGGCCGTGGTGGTCATCGCCACCATCAGCATGCCCGCGACCACCACCTGCCAGTTGCCAAGCAGCGTTTTAAAGACCTGACGCATCTCCAGATGATGGCGACGCGCGCTGAACTCTTCCGTCTCTTCCAGCTTGCGGCGCAGGAAGAAGATAAACGGCACGATTAAACAGCCGAACAGGAACGGGATGCGCCAGCCCCATTCGCGGATGGCGCTCTCTTCCAGCATCGCGTTCAGCGCAAAGCCCATTGCGGCGGCGACCATAATGGCGACCTGCTGGCTACCGGACTGCCAGCTGGTGTAAAAACCCTTGCGGCCCGGCGTGGCGATTTCAGCCAGATAGACCGACACGCCCCCAAGCTCCGCGCCGGCGGAAAAACCCTGCAGCAGACGGCCCGTCAGCACCAGCAGCGGTGCCCACAGACCGATGCTTTGATAAGACGGAATAAGCACGATCAGGAAGGTCCCCGCCGCCATGATGGACAGCGTGACAATCAGCCCCTTTCTGCGCCCCACCTTGTCGATATACGCGCCAAGCACAATTGCCCCGATTGGACGCATCAAAAAGCCCGCGCCGAAGACGGCGAAGGTCATCATCAGCGACGCAAATTCACTGCTCGCCGGGAAGAACGTGTGGGCGATGTAGGTGGCATAGAAGCCGAACAGAAAGAAATCGAATTGCTCAAGAAAGTTGCCGGACGTGACGCGAAGTATCGCGCCCGCTTTCGACCGTACGGTTGCAGGTGAGGTTGAGGAAAACATGGTTATCTCCAGTTTATTGTTGACGTTTTACGCGTCTGTTTCTGAAAACTGGATCAGGATGAGGAATTAGATAAGCGCAAATGCCGCATCGACTGATGCATTTCTTGCATGAATATAATTCGGCTGATAAATACAATTAATGGCAACAATAACTTAACAAACCGTTGGCTTTTTATTCACCAATATTGTGTAAGTCTCTGATATTGCGATTTTGTGATGTGGCGCAGAGGCCCGTTTCAGAATGCGCCGGGTAACCGCTTCATTACCCGGCGGATGCATTTTAGCGCAGCGCCCTGGCAATCGCGCTAAACATCAGAGAAGCTTCCAGCGGCTGGGCGCTGAAGGACGGCTCCGCCTGCGGCCAGGTAGACCACTGGACGATGACCAGATTTTCCTTCGGGTTGACCACGATCATCTGCCCGAAAATGCCCAGCGCCCAGAGCGAACCTTTTAGCGAATCCTGTGCCGTTGGCTCTACGCCCGTGGCGTTCGCGGGCACTTCATTGTTCCACCATTGATAGCCGTACAGCCCCTCGGGATGGGCGTCTGATACCGAGCCTTTGGCCTTCGTCCAGTCTGACGACTGCCGGATCCAGTTTTCCGGCAGGATGGTCTTGCCGTTCGGCAGCGTACCGTTGTTCAGGATAAATTGCCCGAAGCGTCCCCAGTCCTCCAGCGTGGCGTTAAAGCCGTGCGCGCCGACGTCGTGCTGGCCTTTGCTGTAGGCATGCCACACGCCGTCGCTCGCCATGCCGTAAGGCTGCCAGATGCTTTTCTCCAGATAAGCTGCGAGCGTCATGCCGGTGGCCCGCTCCAGCACGTCACCCAGCAGCCAGGCGCCACCCGAAGAGTAAGACCAGCTCTCTCCGGCCGGATGCGCTCTGCGTAACCCCTTCACCAGCTTGCGCACGCAGTCATAGGTACCCGGCTTCGCCTCGCACTCGGTGAGCTGCGCAAAGTCGGAGTGAGGGTTGGTGTAATCCTCGTTCCAGGCCACGCCGGAGGTATGGGTGATCAGCTGTCTGAGCGTCACGCCATCCCACGCGGTACCTTTCAGGTCGGGTTCATACCGCGTGATCCGATCGTCAAGCGAGTGGATCTTTCCCTCTTTGAGGGCCACGCCCACCAGCGCCGATACCACCGATTTCCCAACCGAGCGCGAGGTCCAGAGCGTCGAGTCGGTATTGCCCTCTCCAAGATACTTCCAGGCGATTTTGCCGTCCTTCAGCACCAGCATGCCGCTGACGTTCTGGCGCTGGAGGTACTCCTGAAGGCCGTAGCGCCTGCCGTTGACCTGATAGTGTGCGTCCGTGAGCGGCTTGTCCGACATTTCCAGCGGCACAGAGTTACCGTGGCGGAAAACATCCCCGGTGTAGTTGCGGTAGTCATTGCGAAAGCCCACCACCCGATCGGCCTGACTCCAGGTGAGCATCTTATGGGTGTCAGGCAGCGTGGTGTCGAAGGGGGTAGGGCAGGCGCTGAGGTCGGTGCCTTTACAGGCCGCCACTGCCGCAGGGGAGAGCAGGGTGCTGAAGACAAGGCCCGCCAGCAGGGCATGGTTTACTTTTCTGTTTTTCATATCCGTCTCTTACAGGTTAGGAACGGCTTCAGTTTAAAAACCCCGGGGCTATAATAAAAAACGCGTAGCGGGGGAAAATCCCCCCAAAAAACAGAAGGAGCGTAGCGTGGCGGGACTGATTTACTCTTTTGCACAGCTCGAGGCATTTACCGCCGTGGCCGAGAACGGGAGCCTGAGTAAAGCCGCGGTGGCGCTGAAGAAGGACCGAACGACGCTTCGCGATCTGGTTGATTTTCTTGAGGATGGGTTAGGTTACGCGCTGTTTATTCGCGACGGCCGTACCCTGCGGCTCACGCCCGAAGGGGAACAGCTTCAGCGCCAGGCGCACCTGCTGATGCGGCAGGTAAAAGCCTTTGAGGCGTTTGCCAGAGAGGTGCCGCACGGTGCCACGCAGGACCTGACGCTGGTCTACGATCCTTTTACGCCCAGAGCCTTTCTGCACGGGGTGATTGCGGAAATGGCGGTGCGAAAAATCCGCCTGAGCCTTATTTGCGCCTCGCGGGATGAATCGGAACGGCTGCTGGCGAACAACGACGCGGATCTCGCCATCTGCCAGGCACGCAACCGCAGCGTGGGCAATGATATGGAATGGCGCGCCCTGGGTGCCATCGATATGGATTTTTATGCCGCCAGCGGGCTGTTTGCTGACCGTTCTTCGCCTCTGTCGCTGCTCGATCTCTCCCTGGTGCCCCAGGTCATCATGCACCCCGCCTCGGACGAGCCGGTGGCGCGCCGCCTGCAGATTTCCGGGCATACCCTCTTTACCAATGAACCGGAGATGCTGCGCGGTTTGCTGGAGCGCGGCTGCGGCTGGGGATTCTTACCGACGCATTTTCACGCCGGGCAGTGGCAAAACGTAAAAAGGCTGCACACTGAAGTGGGCAGCCAGGGGATTGGTCAGACGATGGTCACCATCTGGAAGCCGGGGAGCGACAAGCGCAGCACGATCGCTGAAACGCTGTCGCTCTTGCCGGACGTATGGAAGCACTCAGCGCTGTGAACAGCCTTTACACTGCTGGTTCTGGATCTGCTGGAAGAAATCGTTGCCTTTGTCATCCACCAGGATAAACGCCGGGAAGTTCTCGACTTCAATTTTCCAGATGGCCTCCATTCCCAGCTCAGGATACGCGACGCACTCCAGGCTCTTAATGCTGTTTTGCGCCAGCACCGCCGCCGGGCCGCCGATGCTGCCCAGGTAGAAGCCGCCGTGCTTATGGCAGGCGTCCGTCACCTGCTGGCTGCGGTTGCCTTTTGCCAGCATGATCATGCTCGCGCCGTGGGACTGCAGTAAGTCCACATACGAATCCATGCGCCCTGCGGTGGTTGGACCGAGTGAGCCAGACGCGTAGCCTTCCGGCGTTTTGGCCGGGCCCGCGTAGTAAATCGGATGATCTTTGACGTACTGCGGCAGTTCTTCGCCGTTGTCGATCAGCTCTTTCAGCTTCGCGTGGGCGATGTCGCGCGCCACGATGATGGTTCCGTTCAGCGACAGGCGGGTAGAGACCGGGTGCGCGGAAAGCTGCGCCAGGATCTCATTCATCGGCTTGTTCAGGTTGATGCTGACCACGTCGCCTTCACCCTGCTGGCGCAGCGATTCAGGAATGTACTGGCCCGGGTTGTGCTCCAGCTTCTCAATCCAGATCCCGTCGCGGTTGATTTTCGCTTTGATGTTGCGGTCCGCGGAGCAGGAAACTCCCATGCCAATAGGGCAGGACGCGCCGTGGCGCGGCAGGCGGATCACGCGGATGTCGTGGGCGAAGTATTTACCGCCAAACTGCGCGCCGAGGCCGAGGTTCTGTGCTTCCTGGAGCAGCTCTTGTTCCAGTTGAACATCGCGGAACGCCTGGCCGTGTTCGTTGCCTTCCGTTGGCAGCGCGTCGTAGTAGCGCGTGGAAGCCAGCTTCACGGTTTTCAGCGTGGCTTCCGCCGAGGTTCCGCCGATAACAAAGGCAATGTGGTACGGCGGGCAGGCTGCCGTCCCCAGGGTACGCATCTTCTCAACCAGGTAATTTTTCAGCTTAGCCGGGGTGATCAGCGCTTTGGTTTCCTGGTAGAGATAGGTTTTGTTGGCAGAGCCGCCGCCTTTCGCCATGCACAGGAATTTGTATTCATCGCCGTCAACGCTGTAGAGATCGATCTGCGCGGGCAGGTTGGTACCGGTATTCACCTCTTTATACATATCCAGCGCCGCATTCTGGGAGTAGCGCAGGTTGTCTTCAATGTAGGTGTTATACACGCCCTGGCTCAGGGCCGCTTCGTCACCGCCGCCGGTCCAGACGCGCTGGCCTTTTTTACCCATGATGATCGCGGTGCCGGTATCCTGGCAGGTCGGCAGCACGCCTTTGGCCGCGATTTCGGAGTTGCGCAGGAACTGCAGGGCAACGTACTTATCGTTCTGGCTGGCTTCCGGGTCGTTGAGGATGGCGGCAACCTGCTGCTGGTGGGAAGGACGCAGCATAAATGCGGCGTCGTGGAAGGCCTGCTGCGCCAGCAGGGTCAGCGCTTCCGGCTCCACTTTCAGGATTTCCTGGCCTTCGAACTCGGCAACGGAGACGTGCTCTTTGGTCAGCAGGTAGTATTCGGTGTCGTCATGCGAAAGAGGGAAGGGGTTCTGGTAGATAAACGGTTTGTTTGACATAGCTTGCTCCACAAAAATAAAACCGCCGGAGGAAGGCCCCGGCGGTCAGAAATCAGAACATCATGGACATCCACGGATAGCCAATCAGCAGCAGGGCCGCCAGGAAGATGGCACCGAAGATGGTGCCGAGGCGCCAGTAGTCTTTGGTTGGCAGGTAGCCGCTACCGTAGTAGATCGGGCTTGGGCCAGTACCGTACGGGGTGATGATCCCCATCACGCCCAGCGAGGTCACCATCAGCAGAACGAACACTTCCATATTCATGCCCGGAATGGTGGAGGCGATGGTCAGCATCGCTGGCAGCAGCGCCGTGGTGTGCGCGGTGGTGCTGGCAAACAGGTAGTGCAGCAGGTAGAACGCCAGCAGCAGGACGATGGTCGCCACGCCCGGAGAGATACCGCTCATTAACAGACCACCTTCTTTACCCAGCCAGCTGATGAAGCCGGTAGAGGAGAGGCCGTCCGCCAGCGCAACCAGGGTGGCGAACCAGACGAAGGTGTTCCACGCCGCTTTGTTACCGGTGATATCGTTCCACTCCAGCACGCCGGTCCACAGCATCAGGCCGACGATGAGCAGGGCAGCCATAGCGGGTTCAATCCACGCGGCGGCGAAGATCCACATCAGCAGCGCACAGCACACGAACACCAGCAGCAGAATTTCATTGCGGGACAGTTTGCCCAGTTTTTCCAGCTCACGGGTCGCCCACAGCGGCACTTCGTTGTTCACCTTCACTTCTGGCGGGTAGAACCAGTAGGCCAGCAGCGGCATGGCCAGAATCAGCAGGATACCCAGCGGCAGGAAGGCGAGGAACCAGGTGCCCCAGGAAATATCGATCCCAACCGTACTTTTCACCAGCGCCAGCGCCAGAAGGTTCGGCGCGAGGGCGGAGAGGAACATTGAACTGGTGATACAGGCCGCGGTGATCGCCACCCACATTAGGTACGAACCAATTTTACGCGCGCTTGGGTCGTTCGGTTTAGAACCGTACAGCGGCGGCAGGTTAGCGATGATCGGGTAGATGGTCCCGCCGCTGCGCGCGGTGTTGGACGGGGTGAACGGTGCCAGCAGCAGGTCAGCAAACGTAATCGCGTAACCGAGCGTCAGGCTGCGACGGCCGAGGTATTTCACCAGAATCAGCGCCAGACGGCGGCCGAAGCGGGTTTTGTCATAGCCTGCGGCGAACATGAAGGCACCGAAAATCAGCCAGACGGTCGAGTTACCAAACCCGCTCACCGCCCACTTAAAGGAGGCGCCTGCCAGCTTGAATTTCGGATCAGCCAGCTGTTCAGGGCTGAACAGCACCCACTGGCTGCACAGGGCAATGGCGACCACGCCGGTCAGACCGATCACCGCGCCCGGCAGCGGTTCGAAGATCAAACCGACGATCACGCCAACGAAGATAGCGAAATAGTGCCATGCGTAAGGAGGCAGACCTTCCGGTACCGGAACAAACAGCAGCAGTACGGCGACGATGACGGGCAGTGCCATCATCAGCAGACGTTTTGCGTTTCCATTTGATGCCTGGTTCGCCACAGGGGGCGTTACAGCAGTTTTTGTATTCATAGTTTCACGTCTTAAGTTGTCAAAGATTCGGTCGTACTGAAAAAACAAAATCACTTTCTTAAGTTTCTTTGCTTTTTTTAGTTATTAAAGGTGCGGTTTTGTATTTTCAGTAATAGCAATTTAACGCTTTTATGGTGGCGCTAAATTAAAAAATTATGATGTTTTTATATTGCGCTTTTGGATGCCATAACTATTGATCGCGATCAAAAAAACAGAATTGCAGCGTTATTTTTATGCTTTTATTAATAACCACTCAGGCGTATGTGGGTATTATCTGTTTTATTGTTTTGTTTTATCATTTTCGTAACATATATTTTTTATTTGTTTTGTATCTTTTTGTTTTTAATGGTTTTGCAAGTGTTATGGAAATTGGTTTTACCAATTTTTATTTAACGAATTTTAAATTATTGTGAATGACTGAATTACATTCGCTAACACCAATGTGTTATTTGTGTTATTGCAGGGATTAAATAGTTTTTTAACTAACGTAATAACTTTAGAAACTAAAAAAATCATTATATTAATATCATGACATCGGCAAATAACGACGAACTAAAAACTAATCCGATAACGAATTCTTAATTTTTTAAAAGTTTGGAGTTTCTAATATGAGCACTAACGAACGTATTCTTAGCCCCTTCACATTACCGAATGGCACTGAACTGAAAAACCGTTTGTTAATGGCCCCTATGACCACCTGCACCGGCTATTACGACGGCACCGTTACCAGTGAACTGGTGGAGTACTATCGTGCCCGTTCCGGCAGTATCGGCACCATCATTGTGGAGTGCTGTTTCGTCGACGATCTCGGTCTGGCCTTCCCGGGCGCGATCGGGATTGATAATGATGAGAAAATTGCCGGGCTGGCGAAAATCGCGGAGGCGATTAAATCCAAAGGCTCTAAGGCTCTGCTGCAGATCTACCACGGCGGCCGCATGGTTGACCCGAAACTGATCGGTGGCCGTACGCCGGTTGGCCCAAGTGCCGTTGCCGCGCCGCGTGAGGGCGCAGCAACGCCAGTGGCACTGACTGGCGAAGAAGTCGAAGGCATGATCGGCAAGTTTGGTGAAGCGGTGCGCCGCGCCATCCAGGCCGGCTTCGACGGCGTGGAAATCCACGGGGCAAACACCTATCTGATTCAGCAATTCTATTCGCCAAACTCTAACCAGCGTGACGACGAGTGGGGCGGCAGCCGCGATAATCGCGCGAAGTTCCCGCTGGCGGTTCTGGATATCACCCACAAAATGGTGCGGCAGTACGCGGACGACGCTTTTATTATTGGCTACCGCTTCTCCCCCGAAGAGCTGGAAGTGCCGGGCATCCGCTTTGAAGACACCATGTACCTGCTGGAAAAACTGGCGGCGCGCGGCGTGGATTACCTGCACTTCTCCGTCGGCGCGACCCTGCGTCCTTCCATTGTCGACACCCAGGACCCAACGCCGCTTATCGAAAAATACTGCGCGATGCGTTCTGAAACGCTGGCGCAGGTTCCGGTCATGGGCGTGGGTGGCGTGGTAAATGCCGCCGATGCCAATGAAGCGCTGGAACACGGTTACGACCTGATTGCCGTGGGCCGTGCCACCATCGCCTATCCGGACTGGACCGACCGCATCGCGGCCGGGGAAACGCTGGAGCTGTTTATGGACAGCACCCAGCGCGAGGCGCTGAACATTCCTGAACCGCTGTGGCGCTTCTCGCTGGTGGAAGCGATGATCCGCGACATGAGCATGGGCGAATCAAAATTCAAACCGGGCATGTTCACCGAGAAGGTGCAGGACGACGCGAATGAGCTGGTGATTAACGTCAGCCTGGAGACTGACCGCATTGCGGATATCGAGCTTGCGTCTGGCCCGAGCGAAGACGTTGAGTTCGTCACCAGCTTTGAAGAGATCCGCACCCGCATTCTGGATGCCAATACCCCGCACGTGGATGCCATCACCGGCGCAACCAGCCAGAGTGAAGCGGTGAAGAAAGCGGTCTCTAAAGCAATGCTGAAATCCAGCAAAGCACTGGCAGCGGAAGAGGGCGTTGACCCGAACGAAACCCGCAGCGTGGACGTGGTGGTTGTCGGCAGCGGCGGCGCCGGTCTGGCGGCGGCGATTCAGGCTCACGACGAAGGCGCGAGCGTGCTGATTGTTGAGAAAATGCCAACCATCGGCGGGAACACCATTAAAGCTTCTGCCGGGATGAACGCCGCCGAAACCCGCTTCCAGCGTGTGAAGGGCATTCAGGACAGCAAAGAGCTGTTCTACCAGGAAAGCCTGAAAGGTGGCGGCAACAAGAACAACCCTGAACTGCTGCGCCGCTTCGTCGAGAACGCGCCGCAGGCAATTGAGTGGCTGGCAACCCGCGGCATCATGCTGAACGACATCACCACCACCGGCGGGATGAGCATCGACCGTACTCACCGTCCAAAAGACGGTTCTGCGGTGGGCGGTTACCTGATTAGCGGCCTGGTGCGTAATGTCAACAAACGCAACATCGAAGTGATGCTGGATACTTCCGTCAGCGACATTCTCTTCGAAAACGGTGAAGTCACCGGCGTGCGCCTGACCACCGAAGAGAATGAAACCATCACCGTGGCAGCGAAAAGCGTGATTGTGGCAACCGGCGGCTTCAGCGCTAACAGCCAGATGGTCGTGAAATACCGTCCGGATCTGGAAGGTTTCGTCACCACCAACCATAAAGGGGCGACCGGTGGCGGTATCGCGCTGTTGGAGCGTATCGGGGCTGGCACTGTCGATATGGGCGAGATTCAAATTCACCCAACCGTAGAGCAGAAAACCTCGTACCTGATTTCCGAATCCATCCGCGGGGGCGGGGCGATTCTGGTCAATCAGAAAGGGGAACGCTTCTACAACGAAATGTCGACCCGCGATAAAGTCTCAGCGTCAATCATCGCCCTGCCGGAGAAATACGCTTACATCGTCTTTGACGAGCACGTACGCGCCAAAAACAAAGCCGCGGATGAGTACATTGCCAAAGGCTTCGTGACCAGCGCCAGCTCGCCGAAAGCCCTGGCGGAAGCGCTCGGCATGGATTACCACGCTTTCCTGGCGACCCTGGAACGTTACAACGGTTTCGTTGAAAAACAGCATGATGACGACTTTGGTCGTACCACCGCGCTGCGTGCGCCCATCAATGAAGGGCCATTCTACGCCATTCAGATTGCGCCGGGCGTGCACCACACCATGGGCGGCGTGACCATCAACACCGAAACCTGCGTGCTGGACAGCAACCACAACGTGCTGCCAGGCGCGTTTGCAGCCGGTGAAGTGGTCGGCGGGATCCACGGTGCTAACCGTATCGGCGGTAACGCGGTGGCAGATATCATTATTTTTGGTACCCTTGCAGGACATCAGGCGGCTCTGCGTTCGAAAAAGAGGTAAGGCTCCTGCATCCCAGGCCGGATACGCGCAGCGTTATCCGGCATTTTCCCCGGCGGCGCGGTGCCTGCCGGGGCTTCAGCTGAGGACTCCTGCCATGCCTGATAGCCATCGCGTTTACAGTTACTCCGCCGTCCTGATGGGGTCACCCATCCTCCTGAAGCTCTTCTCACATGACGAAGCCCTCGCGTCCCGCGTGTTTCGACTGATCAAACAGTACGAAGACCTGCTCACTGTCAACCGTGCGCACTCGCAGGTGATGGACATCAACCATGCGGCCGGCCAGCATCCGGTCACCGTCAGTCGGCCAGTGTTTGATCTGATCCGCTGTGCAAAAGCGGCAAGCCTGCTCAAGGACAGCGCCTTTAATCTGGCGATCGGTCCGCTGGTGAAGCGCTGGAAGATTGGTTTTCAGGGGGACAGCGTTCCGCCTGCCGATGAAATCGCGTCGCTGCTGGCGATTACCTGCCCAGAGGATGTTCTCCTTGATGAGGCCAGCAGCAGCGTGTTTCTGACCCGGGCGGGGATGGAGATCGATCTGGGGGCGATTGCCAAAGGCTATATTGCCGACAGGGTGCGGGATTACCTGCGTAAAGAGGGCGCTGAGCTGGGGCTGATTAACCTTGGCGGAAACATTCAGACCTTAGGCTCCCCGGAAGGGGGCTGGAGCGTCGGGCTGAAAAAACCGTTCGCCGGGGATGCGCTGATCGGCGCGATGGTCGTCGAGAACCTCTCCGTCGTGACGTCGGGAACGTACGAGCGCTACTTTGAACACAACGGCAAACGCTATCACCACATTCTCGATCCGCGCACCGGGTATCCGCTGGACAACGAACTGGACAGCGTGACCATCATTTCAAAAGATTCCATCGACGGCGATATCTGGACCACGCTGATGTACGGCATGGGTGTGGAGAAGGGCTGCGCCGCGCTGCGTGCGCGTCCAGACATAGAAGCGATCTTTGTGACCAAAACAAAAGAAGTGGTGTTCTCTTCAGCACACCACTTCCGCTTTACCCTGCTGGACGATACCTACCGCATTACTGGCAGTATTGCTTGAGCAGGCCCGTCTGCTCCGGCTGGAGACGGTAGCGATACACCGGACGCCCGGTGGCGCCGTAGTGAATGCTGGTGAACAGAATATTGATTTGCGCCAGCCAGATCAGATATTTGCGGCAGGACACGCGGGAAATATTGACCGCGTTTGCCAGGTCATCGGTAGAAAACTCCGTCTCCGGGTGTGCGTCAATCCACTGGCAAATCGTGCGCAGCGTTTGCGGCGTTAACCCTTTCGGCAGCTTTTTGCTGTCTGCCAGTTCCGGTGCCCCGCCGTGGATCAGACGGTCGACGTCCGCCTGCTCGTAATACTGATGCGACCCCATCAGGCTGTGCTTTGCCTTCCAGCCGTTCAACGCCTCTTCAAAGCGCGGGAACTGGAACGGCTTAATCAGATAATCCACCACGCCATAATGGATGGAGGTCTGGATCGTGGCGGCGTCGGCGGCCGAGGTGATCATGATCACATCGATTTGGCGGCCGGATGCGCGAATGACGGGCAGCAGATCCAGCCCGTTATCCTGCTGCATATAGACATCCAGCAGCACCAGATCGACAGGATGGCTGGGGTCATTAATGATGGCCTCGGCCTGGTTTAGCGTGGAGGCGACGCCACAGCAGGTAAAGCCTTCAACACGGTTGACGTACAGACGGTTGAGGTCGGCCACCATGGCGTCATCATCGACAATTAATACATTTATCACGCGATATTCCTCTCGCTATCCCAGGGGATGTGAACAAAAAATTGGGTAAATACGCCGGGCTCAGACTCGACGCTGATATCGCCGCCAAGGTTCTGAATCTGCTGGCGAGCAAGGAACAGCCCAACGCCGCGGTTGTCGCCTTTTGTTGAGAAGCCCTTTGTAAAAATAGACTCCAGCTGAGTGGGATCAATGCCGGGGCCATCGTCGCTGACTTCACAGCTGAGCCAGCCATTTTGATAATGCAGCAGCAGGCCAATCTCACCTTCCTGCTGTCCTTCCATCGCGTCGAGCGCGTTTTCAATGAGGTTGCCCAGCGCGGTGATCAGCACCGCGACCTGCTCTTCACTTGCGGTATCCGGTATCTGGCTTTCATCCGCCAGCGTCAGGGTGACGCCCGCTTCTTTCGCCCGGTTGATTTTACCCAGCAGGAACCCGGCTACCACCGGGGATTTTACCTTGCTCTGTATCGTACCGATATCCGTCTGGTAATGATGTGCCGTCTGCAGGATGTACTCTTCCAGCTTGTCGTAGCGCTTCATGTGCAGCAGGCCCAGGATCACATGCAGTTTATTCATAAACTCGTGTGTATGGGCGCGCAGGGCATCGACGTAATTCACCATGCCATCAATACGCTGCATCAGCTGGCTGATTTCCGTTTTATCACGGAAGGTGGTGATGGCGCCGATCACCCGATCCTGGCTTTTCACCGGGACCATGTTGCACAGCAATAGCCGGCCGTTGCAGCTGATCTCCTGATCCTGGCGCGCGACGCCCGTCTTCGAGACGTCACGCAGGCTGGCCAGCAGGGGTGCGCTGGTGTTTTCGGTCTGCTTGCCGGACGGGAGAAGCAATATTTCTCTGGCGGTCTGATTGATCATCGTCACGCGCCCGTGAATATCAACGGCCAGCACCCCTTCACGAAGCGACTGCAGCATCGCCTGGCGCTGTTCGAACAGGGCGGAAATTTCATAGGGTTCGAGTCCGAACAGGATGCGTTTCAGGACCCGCACCAGACCCCAAATCGCCATCGAACTCATAAAAATGCTGAACAAAATGGTCCAGACGGCGTTTAGCCGCCCGCGGGTAATCTGCTCTTCCACCTTATTGAGGGAGATACCGACCACCACCACGCCAATCTGCTCGTGCTGGCCGTCGTAGACGGGGGTAAATACGCGCAGCGCTTCGGCGAGCGCACCCCGGTTAACCGATACGTTCTCTTTGCCTTCCAGCGCGGGCGTTAAATCGTCGCCGATAAAATGCAGCCCTAGCAGCGCCTCGTTCGGGTGAGAATAGCGGATCCCGCGCATATCGGTGACCACGGTGAACAGCAGATCGTTTCGTTTCGTCACCGCCTGGGCGATGGGCTGAATAATATTCTCCTGCGGCGCCTGCATCAGGCCGCGCTGTATCTCGGGGCTGTCGGCGAGGGTGCGGGCAATGCCGAGCGCGGTGTCTTTGACATCATCGCGTGTGGCGCGGGTGATTTGCACCGAATAGAGCGCAAAGACCACCAGCAGCACTGAACCGATAATCGCGCATACCATCAGCGTGACCAGCGTATTGAGTTTCATGGGGCGCTTGCGCGTCGGAAGGAAAGGCTGCAAATCGCTCATCAATACTCCGCGATGATTAAGTAAGGGGGTAATTATCGCCGATGACGCGCTTTTCTTAAAGCCATGTAAAGGCGTGGATTTGGTCCTCTTTTCGTGACCCTTCTCGCAGGTCATCTATATAAAACACTTTATAGTATGTGGGTACTCATAATAAGGAGGCTGTTTATGAGCATTCTGCTTACCGGTTCGGTCAAGGAAAGACGGCACGCCAGCACGATGAATATCGATCGATTGTCCACGCTGGACATGCTGAAAGTCATTCACCAGGATGATGCACTCATTTCTGCTGCACTCACCCCTTGCTTACCTGTGATTGCCCGCGCGGTGGATAACGCTGCCGCGACCCTCAATCACGGTGGCCGTCTGGTGATTGTCGGGGCGGGACCGTCTGGTCGGGTCGCGCAACAGGTTGCTGATGACTATGCGCCGGGCAAAACCCCTGTGGTGGCCGTCACGGCAGAAGAGGGGGAAGGGAGCTACGAGCGCGGCGTTGCCGATCTGCAGGCCATTAAGTTTGGTGAACACGATATGATGCTGGCCGTGACCGTCAGCGGAAAAACACCGTGGGTGTGGGGGGCAATGCGCCATGCATGGTCGCTGGGGGCGCCGGTCGCCGTCATTACCGGTGATGCGCAAAGTGAAGCCGCGCAGCTGGCGAGTATGGTTATTGCTCCCGAACTGGGTGCCGATGTGGTGGCCGGCTATCTCAACACCAAAGCGGGGATTGCGCAGAAAATGATCCTCTCGATGATCGCCACCGGGCTGGCCGTTCGGACCGGGCGCGTTTACAGCAACCTGCGGGTGGATCTCGAGGCAAGCAGTACCAAATGGGCCGAACGCCAAATCGCCATTGTGATGGAAGCAGGGGGATGCTCCCGGGCGGAGGCAAAAGCCGCGCTGGAGAGCTGTAACCATCACTGTAAAACGGCGGTATTGATGGTGCTGACAGGGCTGGATGCGTGGAAAGCCCATGAACTGCTGGCGCAGAATAACGGGTTCATCCGCGTGGCGCTGCAGGAAGCGCCGTAACACAGACCGCGAAGAAATAAAAAAGGCCGCAGATGCGGCCTTTGGTATTTTTAAAGATTAGAACTGGTAGGTCATGCCGACGCCAACGATGTCGTCGGTGGAAATACCATATGCGTCATACAGCGCTTCGTCCTGATCCAGCATGTTGATTTTGTAATCAACATAGGTGGAGAAGTTTTTGTTGAAGCTATAGGTCATGCCCAGGTCGATATAGTTAACCAGATCCTGATTGAATCCCTGACCGTCCAGGTCTTTACCTTTTGAGTAAACCCATGCCAGGGAAGGACGCAGACCGAAGTCGAACTGGTACTGTGCCACCGCTTCAAAGTTCTGAGTCTGGTTGGCGATACCAAAGTTGCCAATAGGCGTCATGTTGCGGGTTTCCGCATACATCATCGCCAGGTAGACGCTGTTAGCATCGTATTTTGCGCCAACAGTCCAGGCTTCGGCTTTTTCGCCACCCGCAAAACCCACACCTTCAAGGCTCTTACCGTAAGCTACCTGGTCGTTGGTACGATCAGAAGAAGAGTACGCCGCACCCAGGCTCAGGCCGGAGAGATCGCCAGAGAAGTCATAGGAGGTAGACATACCGAAGCCGTCACCGTTCTGGAAGCGTACGTCTTTATGACCGTTTTTCGTACCTTCCTGATCTTCGTTAGCGTTTGCACTTTCGTTAGCACCCTGATACTGCAGCGCGAAATTCAGACCCTCAACCAGACCGAAGAAATCGCTATTACGGTAGGTTGCCAGACCGTTGGCACGGCCATTCATAAAGTTATCGGTCCAGGTGTAAGAATCACCGCCAAATACCGGCAGCATATCGGTCCAGGCTTCAACGTCGTACACGACGCCGTAATTACGGCCATAATCAAATGAACCGTATTCGCCATATTTCAGGCCAGCGTAGGCCAGACGGTTAAAGGATTTGTCACCCGCGCCTTCGGTATCGTTAGCGAACGTTTTATATTCCCACTGACCGTAACCGACCAGATCGCGAGTAATCTGGGTTTCGCCTTTGAAACCAACCTGTACATAGGTTTCATCGCCATCATCACCAGGGTTGTCAGAGAAGGTATGACGCGCGTCAACCTTACCGTACAGGTCAACTTTGTTGCCATTTTTGTTATACATTTCAGCCGCATTCGCTGCGCCTGCCATTAATAACGCGGGTACCAGAAATGCCAGAACTTTTCTTTTCATTATATATTCCCTTTAAAGATAATTTATATGAATATATGTAATCACCCTCCGTAATTACAGGTTCGATACTATTCTATGGCTTGTGATTTAGTTTCAAAAATAAATGTAATTAAATTCGATGAAATATTTCAAATTATTTCTATTAATCTCATTATTTTTCTTGTGAATTATTGGGGTGGATTTATAAGGAGTAATTATTATTAAATATTTCGCAGCGCTATTTTTAAATTCATTTAATTTGGCTATGTTATAATTCACCTTCTTTAAACAACAGGACATGATGATGGAACTGGCCCGGTGGCAGCATGGCTTTGAGCGCTGGCTCAAGGAAAATCACCAGAACGACGATACCGCACATGATATTTCGCATTTTCGTCGGGTGTGGATGACGGCGCAAAAAATCATGGTTCACCACACGGCCGAGCCGCGGGTGATTCTGGCAGCCTGCTATTTTCACGATATTGTCAGCCTGCCGAAGAACCATCCTGAACGCAGCCAGTCTTCACGGCTTGCTGCTCGCAAGACGAGCGACATACTGCGCCGCGACTTCCCGGACTTTCCGCCCGAGCATATTGCCGCCGTCGCGCACGCGATTGAGGCGCACAGCTTCAGCGCCGGCATTGCGCCGCAAAGTATAGAAGCCAAAATTGTGCAGGACGCTGACCGGCTGGAAGCGTTAGGCGCTATCGGCCTGGCGCGCGTTTTTGCCGTCTCGGGCGCACTGGGCGTGCCGCTATTTGACGCGGACGATCCCTTTGCCGATGCGCGTCCCCTCGACGACCGCGCGTTTGCCCTCGACCATTTTCAGACCAAGCTGCTGCGTTTGCCTGATACAATGCAAACGGACATGGGCCGCGAACTGGCACGTCACAATGCCGATTTCCTGATCCAGTTTATGGCGAAACTCAGCGCCGAATTACACGGCGACTGCCTCGGGCTGGATAGCCAGGTGTTGAGCCGCTTCCGTCGCAGTTTGCGCAACTGAACTGTGGTAATCTGTTCCCAGTCTTTACTCTCCGGTTAAAAGAATGCAGGAAAATCGATCAGTGACAGAGCCCGCGCCCGCGCAGGCTGAGAAATCAACGGCAACGGTGCAGGCCTTACTGCGCCAGCTGTTGGATATCTATGATGCTAAAACGCTGGCCAGCCTGCTGGTGGCGCACGGCGAGAGCCACTGGAGCCCGGCGATCCTTAAACGTCTGCTGACCAGCGAGCGAGCAGGGCGTCGCCTGAGTGAAGGCGAGTTTCGTTATCTGCAAAACCTGCTTCCGCGTCCTTCTGCCGCGCACCCGAACTATGCCTTCCGGTTTATCGATCTGTTTGCCGGTATCGGCGGCATTCGGCACGGTTTTGAAGCCATCGGTGGACAGTGCGTGTTTACCAGCGAGTGGAACAAGCACGCCGTGCGCACCTACAAGGCAAACTGGTACTGCGATCCGCACGAGCATCATTTCAACGCGGATATCCGCGATGTGACCCTGAGCCATAAAAGCGGCGTGAGCGATGAACAGGCCGCCGAGCACATTCGTCAGACGATCCCGGCGCATGACGTGCTGCTGGCAGGCTTCCCGTGTCAGCCGTTCTCGCTGGCCGGTGTCTCCAAAAAGAATGCCCTTGGACGCGCCCACGGTTTCGCCTGCGATACGCAGGGAACGCTGTTTTTTGACGTGGCGCGCATTATTGACGCCCGTCGTCCGGCCATTTTTGTACTGGAAAACGTCAAAAATTTAAAAAGCCACGACGGCGGGAAAACCTTCCGCATTATCATGCAAACGCTGGATGAGCTGGGTTATGACGTGGCCGATTCAGAGGACATGGGCGCGGACGATCCTAAAATTATTGATGGGAAACATTTCCTGCCCCAGCATCGCGAACGTATCGTGCTGGTGGGTTTCCGCCGCGATCTCAATCTGAAAGGCGATTTTACTCTGCGGGATATTCCTTCTCTGTATCCCGAGCGCCGCCCCACCGTGGCCGATCTGCTGGAACCCGTCGTCGACGCGAAATTTATCCTGACCCCGGTGCTGTGGAAATACCTCTACCGCTATGCCAAGAAGCACCAGGCGAAAGGCAACGGCTTCGGCTTTGGGATGGTAAACCCGAACGATCCGCACAGCGTCACCCGCACGCTGTCTGCTCGCTACTATAAAGACGGCGCGGAAATCCTGATCGACAGAGGCTGGGACAAGGCGCTGGGTGAAAAAGATTTCGACGATCCGCACAACCAGCGCCATCGCCCACGGCGCTTAACGCCGCGGGAATGCGCCCGGCTGATGGGCTTTGAAACGCCGCAGGGTTATCGCTTCCGCATTCCGGTGTCGGACACCCAGGCGTACCGTCAGTTTGGTAACTCGGTGGTGGTTCCCGCGTTCGCGGCTGTCGCAAAACTGCTGGCCTCGCGCATCCGACAGGCGGTGGCACTTCGTCAGGGTGAGGCCGTCAATGACGGATGTTCACGATAAGGCGACGCGCAGTAAAAACATGCGTGCCATTGGCACGCGTGACACCGCCATTGAAAAGCGCCTGGCCGCGCTGCTGACGCAGGCGGGGTTTGACTTCCGCGTGCAGGATCCCGCCCTGGCGGGACGCCCGGATTTCGTCATCGACGCCTGGCAGTGCATCATCTTTACCCACGGCTGTTTCTGGCACCATCACGACTGCTACCTGTTTAAAGTCCCGGCGACGCGCACCGATTTCTGGCTGGATAAGATTGGCAAGAACGTCGAGCGCGACAGGCGGGATCTGGGCACGCTGATGGCGCAGGGCTGGCGGGTGCTGATCGTCTGGGAGTGTGCGCTGAGAGGCAGATTAAAGCTGAACGATGCCGATCTGAGCGAACGGCTGGAAGAGTGGATCTGCGGCGGCGGCCAGACCGCGCAGATCGACACGCAGGGCATTCACCTGCTTACGGTTTCTCCACCTCGCAAGGCGTGACCACCGGTTTTGCCGGCAGCAGATATTTGCCCAGCGTGACCAGCACGACGGCAAACACGATGATGCCAAGAGCAATCCATTCCACAGGTGAGAGCGTTTCTCCCCCCAGTCCTGTTCCGAGCAGCACGGCCACGACCGGGTTGACGTAGGCGTAGCTGGTGGCGACAGCCGGAGAGACATTGCGGATCAGGAACATATAGGCGTTAATGGCGATGATAGAGCCAAACAGCGCCAGGTAGCCAACCGCCAGAAAGCCCGACAGCGGCGGCAGGGTCGTCAGCGTTTCTCCCGTCAGCGCGGAAGCCAGCAGCAGGATAATCCCCGCGGCAAGCATCTCAATCGCACCGGCCATCATGCCGGTCGGCAGTTCGATACGCGACCCGTAGACGGAACCCAACGCCCAGCTCATCGAGCCAATCAGGATAATCACCGCGCCCCACGGATTCCCGCTCAGGTTGCCGCCGCTGTTGAGCAGAACAATGCCGGCCAGGCCAATCCCAATCCCCAGCCATTCCAGCTTGCGAGTGCGGATGCCGAAAAGGCGGCTAAAGCAGAGGGTAAACAGCGGTACGGTGGCAACGACCACGGCGGCGATCCCGGACGGGACGTTCTGGTGCTCGGCAATCGTCACAAACCCGTTACCCACCGCCAGCAGCAGCAGGCCGATCAGGGCGGCATTCAGCATCGGGCGTAGCGGAGGAAGCTTATGCCCGCGCAGGAGCAGGAAGGCCAGCAGCAGGATGCCCGCCGAGAGGAAGCGAATGCCCGCCATCATCAGCGGCGGCCAGCTTTCCACGCCGATGCGAATGACAAAGTAGGTTGACCCCCAGATGATGTACAGCGAAAAGAGTGCCCCGATGAGCGGTAGCAATTGCCGGAAACGCATAATCCCTCACGACGAAATAAAAAGTTCGCTGATAGTAAACGCGAAAACTATCTCGCTGGCGAGCCCTTTAATTGTGTGGCAGATGTGAATTTTTTGTTGACGTAAGGTGCCTGTTTCCGGGTTGGCGCTTTTGCTCCATACTATTCACTTAATTACCAAAAAATGAAGGATTAAGATTTTGGCAGGAAGTAGCTTATTAACATTGCTGGATGATATTGCCACTTTACTGGACGACATTTCAGTGATGGGGAAACTGGCGGCGAAGAAAACCGCAGGCGTGCTGGGCGATGATTTATCGCTTAACGCCCAGCAGGTGAGTGGGGTGAGGGCAAACCGTGAACTGCCGGTGGTGTGGGGCGTGGCGAAAGGCTCCTTCCTGAACAAGGTGATTCTGGTGCCGCTGGCGCTGCTGATCAGCGCGTTTATTCCCTGGGCCATCACGCCGTTACTGATGATTGGCGGGGCATTTCTCTGCTTCGAGGGCGTGGAGAAGGTGCTGCACTCCTTTAGCGCGCGCAAGCAGAGCGATACGCCGGAGGTGCGCCAGCAGCGTCTTGAAGCGCTGGCCGCGCAGGATCCGAAAACCTTCGAGCGCGATAAGGTCAAAGGCGCTATTCGGACCGACTTTATCCTGTCTGCGGAAATCGTCGCGATTACGCTGGGCATTGTCTCTGACGCGCCGCTCCTGAATCAGGTGCTGATCCTCTCCGGCATCGCGATTCTGGTCACCGTGGGCGTGTACGGTCTGGTGGGGCTGATCGTCAAGCTGGACGATATTGGCTACTGGCTGGAGGAAAAATCGAGCGCGGTAGCAAGAGGCATCGGCAAAAGCCTGCTGGTGCTGGCCCCGTGGCTGATGAAGAGTTTGTCGGTGGTGGGCACGCTGGCGATGTTCCTCGTGGGCGGCGGAATTGTGGTTCACGGCATTGCGCCGCTGCACCATGCCATCGAACATTTCTCCTCCACGCAGGGGGCCGTTATCGCGGCGATTCTGCCTACGCTGCTGAATCTGGTGCTGGGCTTTATCATTGGCGCTATCGTCGTCGCGGCGGTGAAGCTGGTTGAGAAAATTCGCGGCACGTCGCACTAATTGTTACCCGCGGCAGGATGCAAAAAGACCATTCCTCGTCTAAATTGAAAAAGTTTCACCCTGATACAGGAGGCAGGTATGGTCTTTTTGGTCAGTGATGAAGTTAAGCCTAAGAAGGGCGGCCCACGTATGATCGTCACCGGGTATTCCAGCGGAATGGTGGAATGTCGGTGGCACGATGGCTATAGCATCAAGCGGGAAGCATTCCGTGAAGATGAGCTTCAGCCGGGTGACGGGCAGCACCAGCGGGACAAGGCTTAATCACATAACGCCCGGCTTTGCCGGGCGTTTTTATCTCAGGTTTCGGGTAAAGAGCAGTAATCAGGGAGTGTGTGTGCAGCGCGATACCTTTGTTGTAAGACAAACTTTTTTGCAATGGCTGCATAAGCGTAGCAATCCGGGGCGGATTGTTAATCTCTGTTTTCTGATCGTTTTGGTGTTTTCCACGCTCCTGACCTGGCGTGAGGTGGTAGTGCTGGAAGAGGCGTACATCTCCAGCCAGCGCAACCATCTGGATACGGTGGCCAGTTCGCTGGACAGGCAGTTACAGAACAGCGTCGACAGGATGCTGTTATTCCGCCAGGGCATGCATGATGCAATCGAGACGCCGCTGGCCTTTGATGTCTTACAGGATGCGGTGTCACGCTTTAATACCGTCCGCATGCTCCCCACCTGGCAGCTTGCCGTTGATAAAAAGCGCACGCTTCCCCTTAACGGGGTCTCGGATGCATTCGTGGATAAAACCACCCTTCTGAACCGGGACGCTGAGCGCATCAGTCATGAAATTTCTGCCGCACTCGAAGTGGGGTATCTGCTCAGGCTGGCATCATCGAGAGCACAAACAGAAGCGCGGGTGATCTACGTCTCTCGCGCCGGTTTTTTCCTTTCCACGGATACGCCGGATCGGGCGGGCGATATTACCGCCCGCTATTATCATCTGGTCACGCAGTCCTGGTTTACCCAGCAGTCAGAGCGTAACAATCGCGCGCGCGCCGTGCGCTGGTTTATCTCTACCCCTTCATCCTGGACCGGGGATGAACGCACGATCACCGCCAGCGTCCCCATCTATTTCGATCACTACTGGTACGGCGTCGTGGCGATGGACTTTACCTTAGACACGATGCAGCGTCTGCTGACCGACGCGACGGAAGACCGGACGGAGGGGGAGTATCAGCTGTACGATACCCGGCTTAATATGATAGCCACCTCTGCCCACGCGGGAAGCCTGGTTAACCATTTTGACGAACGCGAAACGGCGCAGATTGCTCAGGCGATTGAGCATGATACCGGCGGCGGGATCCGCCTCGGGAGCCGGTTTATCACCTGGGAGCGGCTCGATCACTTTGATGGCGTCGTCCTGCGGATCCACACCCTGCATGAAGGGGTGCAGGATGATTTCGGCAGTATCAGTATCGTGCTGGCGCTGCTGTGGGCACTCTTTACCGCCATGCTGTTGATCTCGTGGCTGGTGATCCGTCGGATGGTGAGTAACATGTACACGCTTCAGCACTCCCTCCAGTGGCAGGCCTGGCACGATCCGCTGACACGGCTCAATAATCGCGGCGCGCTGTTCGACCGCGCAAAATTGCTGGCGGAAACCTGCCGCCAGCAGGCGCTGCCGTTCTCGGTGATTCAGATCGATCTCGACCATTTTAAAAGCATTAACGACCGTTTCGGCCATCAGGCCGGTGATAAGGTGCTTTCCCATACAGCAGGCGTGATTGCCAGCGCGTTACGCAAGAATGATGTGGCCGGGCGCGTCGGCGGAGAAGAGTTTTGTGTGGTCCTTCCCGGCATTGGTCTGGAGGAGGCGAGAGGCGTCGCTGACCGCATTCGTTGCCGAATCACCAGTAAGGAGATCCTGGTGAAGAAGAGCACCACCCTGCGCATCAGCGCGTCGCTGGGCGTCAGCAGCGCGGATGAAACGGGCAACTACGATTTTGAACAGCTGCAGTCCGTGGCGGACGTCAGACTCTATCAGGCTAAGCAGAGCGGGCGTAACCGGGTCGTGTGGCGGGATCAGGACAGGAAGTGATCCAGCCCCTCCTGCCAGCCTGCCGGGCCGGTCTGTTGGGTGTGATAGACCCGCTCAGGGTTATCGTCCCGTAGCGTGATGCCCTGGCGGTTAATCCCCTTGATGACCACCGCGAAGTCCATGCTGTCGAGCAGCGGCGCATCGTTAGGGCCATCGCCGAGCCCCAGCGTGGTGGGCTCGATCTCGTCCTGCTCGCGATACTGTTCAATCAGCCAGCTAACCGCCACATCTTTACCGCAGCGGGCGTCGAGAATATGCCAGAAGCGCGCCCCCTGCACACACTTGAGGCCGATGTGCGCCAGTTGCTCTTCAAACTGGACCAATTTCTCGTCGGTATCGCGCCAGATGAGCGTGACGGAGGCTTCATGCTTGCGGGCAAGCGTCGAACGGTAGCGCGTCAGTCCGGTCCACTCGCTGATAACGTGCTCATCCACATCGTCAAAGGTGGTGAATTTAAAGCCCGTCTGCAGACGAATCTGCTCGATTCGCGGGCGAATATCCCGGTGCGTCATCCCCCGGATCTGACGCTGGACCTTGTCCCAGCGCACGTCAGGCTGTATTACCGCGCCGTTCTCGGCAATAAACGGCAAGCCTTCCAGCCCCAGATCCTGCTGAATATCCAGCATCTCTGCCGCGGTTTTGCTGCTGCAGAGAATAATCGGAATCTGGTTATCCTGTAGCCTGTCCAGCCAGGGCATTGCGGGTTGCCAGTCGTAGGTATGAATATCCAGCAACGCGCCATCCAGGTCAGAAAAAATCAGCAAGGTATCCCGCAGTGAAGGCATAGTGACTCCCGATGACGGTTGCGTTTCGTTCTAAGAAAATTCCTAAAAAATAACCGAATTGTTAACAGATGAAATGGGAACAATCCCTGGCAAACCCGCATTCGGCGTAAGTTATTGCTCATAACGAAAAGCATTATGTTAAAAATATTATATTCATCATAAGAATATATGCTTGTCAGACAAATTCGTTGGGGATAGTGTGGCTTGTACATCAGATTTCCTGGTGTAACGAATTTTCAAGTGCTTCTTGCATAAGCAAGTTTTGATCCCGGTCATCCCCATGACCGGGATTTTTTTCGCCCTAACGATTGGCTTCCGACACGCTAAAGTCGTGAATATCGAGCTCGAAGGCCTCCGCCAGCTCACGATAGGTGTGATAATCCCTTCCGTTAACAATGACGCGGTCCGAATTGTCGTCCGTCCTGCGGACTTCTGACTCGCTAATCTCATTGATGGCGGCCAGCAGGGCATCGACATCCACCTCGACTTCGCGCTTGATGGTGTCGCTGTACTCTTTATCGGTCTTCATTGCGGGGTTCCTCATTCAGCCGGGTCCATCGCTAAGTATAGACTGTAGATAAAAACGCCATTCACACCGGGCGGCGATGTGCGATTTTGCGTTTTGTTCTACACTGGCTCAAAACCAGAGGAGGAATGTATGAAGGTCAACGATCGGGTAACCGTTAAAACGGACGGTGGGCCGCGCCGCCCGGGTGTGGTGCTGGCAATTGAAGAGTTTAGCGAAGGGACAATGTACCTGGTATCACTGGAAGACTACCCGCTCGGCATTTGGTTTTTTAACGAACTGGGGCATCCGGACGGTATTTTTGTTGAGAAAGCAGACTAACACGGCGTCGGGTAGCATATCGCGTGCCCGACACCCTCTGCAGAAGCAAAAATCTCTGGCCAGGCCAGAGATCAAAGGTAGGGTGCACAGGGTCTTAAGCGACTAACGCATGTTGACGAAAATCCCGTTCGTCACATTATCGGTCAGGCGTACCACGTGGTAGATCACTTGCTTATTATGCGTTTTAATTTTCCGTTTAATATTTCCTTTGTGTGATGAAACGGTTTTCGCTTTAATATTCATCTGGTCGGAGATCTGAATAGTTCCTTGTCCCGCCATCCACATTCGCAGCATACTTGATTCAGTCCTGCTTAATGATAGGGTGGGTAAGTTAACCGCTCCTACATTTTTAACTTCTTTATTCAAATAATCACCCAAAATGTCATCCAGCGACTCGGGTTTAATCGATTTAGAACTGATCAATAAATTTTTACGGACCAACAAATACTCATCGAAATGGATATTCGCGATCGCCATAAAAACAATAAACAGGGTTTTTGGATGCTGATTAATGATTTGCTTAATGTGCTGACTGTTGGCTGGATCGTGAATGAAACAGTCCTCATTAATAAACACCACGCCTGGTTTTAGTTCGTCACAAGCGGCTGCGAGTTCGTCAACGGTGTGTGCATCGTTGATGTCTCTCTTTCTTACCCCTCTGCTTGCCAGGTACCCGGTTAACCCTAGCCGGGTGTAGCTGCATAAATCCATAATGATCGTTGACATGGCATACCCTCACTCAATGCGTAACGATAATTCACCATCTGCCTGAGAGCTCAAAACAGCCATACGGGATGGAAAAAAATAATAAACCTGTGAGCATGACAAAGACTTTCAGGCGGACTCACTATCCCGTAAAGTTACGTATAATTTGCCAGGAATCTTCTTAAAGTAAAGTAAATATTAAGTATTGTGAGGTGGTTAGAAACAATTAAACCGCGTCAGATATATCCTGGAAGATGTTTTTCGCGTTTTATTTTAGGAATATCCTCAGAAAGACAGTAGCAACAGTACGGTCTATTATTTACGAGGCAGTTCGCTGACAATATCCGCTAACAGGTTGAATATCTCGCCGAATAAATGTTCACAGAAGGGAGCGATCAGTGGCATCAGTAATGACATTAATAAAATTCCGACCGTCAGCGTTAACGGAAAACCAATGACAAACACAGAAAGCTGCGGCGCCATTCGGTTCAGTAAACCTAATGCCAGGTTGACGGTCAGCAGCAGGGTGATGATCGGCAGCGCCAGCATCAGCCCGTTCAGGAAGATCAGCCCCGCGGCGCGAGTGAGCGCCAGGAAAGCGTTGCTGTTTACCGGATTTTCGCCAATCGGCAGCGTATGGAACGTGTCCACCAGCATGGAGATAAGCCACAGATGGCCGTTGAACGACAGAAACAGCAGCATGGCGAGCAGATCGATAATGCGTGCCAGCACCGGCATGTTGAGATGACTGCCGGGATCGACAAACGTGGCGAACGATAACCCCATCTGCAGGCCAATCAGTTCCCCCGCGGTACGCACGGCGGCAAAAGCGAGCTGCATGGTAAAGCCGACGGCAACGCCAATCATCACCTGCTGCAGGGCGACCCACACCGCATTCGCCGAGAAGATCGGAATATCCACGGGAGGGAGAGACGGTGCGACGATAATGGAGATGATAATCCCCAGCCCCACTTTGACACGCTTGGGTATCGATTTCTCGCTGAGAATGGGGGCGGTGGAGATCAGCGCCATGATGCGCAGCATCGGCCAGAAGTAGACGCCGAGCCACTGAACCCACTGGTCGCTGGTGAAGTGCAGCATCGTCAGGTCAGCCGATGATGTACGGCAGATTGGTAAACAGGTTGCGCATATAGTCCAGCAGCAGGTTCAGCATCCACGGTCCGGCCACGATAATCGCCACGAACACGGCGATGATTTTCGGGATGAACGACAGCGTCATTTCGTTAATCTGCGTGGCGGCCTGCAGAATACTGATAATCAGACCGGTAACCAGCGCGACAAGCAGCAGCGGAGCGGCAACGGCAATCGCGATTTTCATCGCCTCCGTGCCCATCATCATGACCGATTCGGGTGTCATTGCCGTTCCTTAACTGTAGAAACTCTGCGCCAGCGAGCTGACCAAAAGCTGCCAGCCGTCGACCAGCACAAAGAGCATGATCTTAAAGGGCAGGGCGATGGTCGCGGGCGGCACCATCATCATCCCGAGCGCCATCAGGACGCTGGCGATCACCAGGTCGATAATCAGGAACGGGATAAAGATGGTAAAGCCGATCTGGAACGCGGTTTTCAGCTCGCTGGTCACATAGGCGGGCAGCAGAATACGCATGGGTACCGCTTCTGGTCCTTGCAGCTCGCCGGTGTTGGACAGGCGGGCAAAGAGGGCCAAATCCGCTTCGCGCGTCTGGCGCAGCATAAATTCCCGCAGCGGCTGCGCGCCTTTATCCAGCGCTTCCTGCATGGAGATTTTATCTTCGCTGAACGGCTGATAGGCGTCGGTGTAAATCTTATCGATCACCGGCGACATAATGAAAAAGGTCAAAAACAGCGCCAGTCCGAGCAGAACCTGGTTTGGCGGAGCGGAAGGGGTGCCGAGCGCGTTTCGCAGCAGACCAAAAACGATGATGATGCGGGTGAAGCTGGTCATCATCAGCAGGATAGCCGGAATAAACGTCAGCGAGGTGATGAACACCAGCGTCTGCACCGGAAGCGACCAGCTTTGGCCGCCGCCTGCGAGAGGGGTTGACACCAGACCGGGCAGTTGCGCATAGACCGCGGGAGCAAACAGGCCAACGCCCGCAAGCGTCAGGGATAACAAACGGCGCATCAGGATCTCCCGGAACGCTTAAGCAAACTCTTCATCACGGACTGGAAATCCGCAGGGGCCTCTGCACGCTCGTCCACCACAGCAGGGGCGGGCGGCAGCTTATGTAATACGCTGATGTTTGACGCCGTGACGCCCAGAACCAGACGCGCATCGTCCACCTCGACGATGACCACACGTTCACGTGGTCCCAGGGTGGTGCTGGCGCTGACCTTCAGCCCGCGGGCGCCGGCGGTTTTCCCCGCCAGGCCAAAGCGCTTCGCCAGCCAGGCGGCGATAAGAATAAAGGCAATAATACCGAACAACGCCCCGCTCACCTGGAGCAGAGGTGAGCCGGGAACGGCAGAAGGTTGCGATAGTGTTGCCTGGGTTTTCATGCTTAACGGCTCAGACGACGCATACGTTCAGACGGGGTAATGATGTCGGTGATACGTACGCCGTATTTATCGGCTACCACCACCACTTCACCCTGAGCAATCAGATAGCCGTTGATCAGAATATCCAGCGGCTCACCGGCCAGGCCGTCAAGGGCCACCACGGAACCCTGCGTCAGGCGCAGCAGCTCTTTAATGGTCATACGGGTGCGTCCCAGTTCAACGGTCAGCTTAACCGGGATATCCATAATCAGGTCGATGTCCTGCAGCGTGCCGCTGACATCACCGCCGCCGAGCTGCTGGAATACGGCATCCGCTGCGCTTTTGGCCGGGGTCGCTTTTTGCTCGTTTAACGCGTCAGCCCACAGATCGTCCAGTGCTCCGCTGTTTTCATCGGACGGATTGTTCATGTCACTCATTTGGGCTGTTCCTCATTCAGCGAATTCAAAATCGGGTTGATCAAGTGCTCAACGCGTAACGCATACTGACCGTTAATCGTGCCGTACTGGCTAGTCAGCACGGGGACACCATCCACATGGGCAATAATGCGGTCGGGTTTTTCTATCGGCAAAACATCACCGGGTTGTAATTTCAGGATCTGAGATAACCGCAGCGGGATATCGGCGAAGCTCGCCACCAGCTCAAGCTGCGAATGCTGGACCTGGCGGACCAGGTTTTCACGCCAGTTCTGGTCTTCGTTGCGAGAGTTCTCCAGCGGCGGGTTAACCAGCAGCTCGCGCAGCGGTTCGATCATGCTGAACGGCAGGCAGATGTTGAACTCGCCGGTCAGGTTACCGATCTCCACGTGGAACGGGGTGTTCACGACGATATCGTTCGGGGAGGTGGTGATATTGGTAAATTTCACCTGCATCTCAGAACGGACGTACTCCACTTCCAGCGGGTTAATCGCTTTCCACGCGTCGCTGTAAGACTCCAGCGCCAGCTTCAGCATGCGGTTAATGACGCGCTGTTCGGTGTGGGTGAATTCACGACCTTCTACTTTGGTCGGGAAACGCCCGTCGCCGCCGAACAGGTTATCCACCGCAATGAACACCAGGCTTGGGGAAAACACCACCAGACCGGTACCGCGCAGCGGCTTCAGATGAATCAGGTTAAGGTTGGTTGGCACCGGCAGGTTGCGGGCAAACTCATGATACGGCTGAATGCGGATCGCACCGACCGTGATATCCGGGCTACGACGCAGCAGGTTAAACAGCCCCATACGGAACTGACGTGCAAAACGTTCGTTAATGATCTCCAGCGCCTGCAGACGTTCACGTACCACGCGACGCTGGGTATTCGGGTCATAGGGACGAATATCGCTATCGCCGCCGATACCCGGTTGCGGATCATCACTTTTATCGCTGTCGCCGTTGAGCAGCGCATCGATTTCTGCCTGAGAAAGAATACTGTCGCCCATGTCGTTACCGCAGAATGAAGGCTGTATACAGAACGTCAGTGACTTCCTGCTTAGGTTGGCCGTTTACCAGCGGGGTCGCCAGCGTTTGTTTAATGGCGTCGACCAGCTTTTGCTTACCCACATCGGTGGCCAGCGCCGAAGCGTCCTGACGAGAGAACAGCAGCAGAAGGCGGCTACGCACCTCCGGAAGATAATCATTCAGACGCGCGCGCGTGGCTTCATCCTTCAGGCGCAGCGTAATACCGACGTACAGCACACGATCCGCGTCACCGAGATTCACGGTGAAGGTGTCCAGAGGGAAAAATACCGGCGCCGGTGGCGGTGCAGGTTCGGCTTTGGCCGCAGCGGTCGAAGGTTCCTGCTGCATACGCCAGTAACTATAGCCCGCGGTAGCGCAGGCGGCGAGCGTGATCAACACCAGCAGCGGGATCCAGATGGAACGCTTACTTTTTTTGGTGATAGCGGAGTCAGTCATCTGATACGAGCTTCCTGTTTCGGTACAGCTTAATAAGGTGATTATCCCGTGTCCTGCTGTCGTCAAAGCGTGGAAAAGACGGGGATAATCACGCTACCTCTGGCGTTTAGGCGAAGATGTCTACGGCACTGTTACCGCGCGCGGCGGATTGCAGGGCGGCAGGAACGGGCAGTAGTTCATCGCTCTCTTCATTAAAACCGCCGGTGTTGCCGGAACGCGAAGCCTGGTGCTGCTGCTGGGATGAGGACTGCTGCTGCCCGGCAAAGCTCTCGCTGCTGACGCTGCTCTGCGCAAGCTGAATGCCGTTTTCTGCCAGCGAGGTTCGCAGTACCGGCAGCGCGGCTTCCAGCGCCGCGCGGACATGGCTGTGCGCAGAGACCATCTGCAACTGCGCCTGGTTATCATCCAGCTTAAGCGAAATTTGCACCTGACCCAGATCTTCCGGGTGCAGACGCAGCTCGGCCGTCTGCTGGCCCTGTTTGGTGAACAGGGTGATGTGCTGGCTCAGGGACTGCTGCCATTCATGCGTGCCCAGAGGCTGGCTTAACACCGGCGCGGGAGCAACGGTGGCGGCCGTCTGACTGGTTGCATGGCTGGACATAATCGGTGCCAGGGTAGCCGTCGGCGATGATGAGGAGGAGGCGCTGGCGAGCTCCTGCTTCTCTGTGGTTGCAGCCACGACCGGCGTGGCCGGCGCGTTGCCCGACAGGGCCGGGTCGCTGTTTTTCGCCTGGCTCTGATAAGGCGCAGCACTCAGCGCTTTATCATGGCTTCCCGGAAGCGCGTTCAGGGACGGTTGGCCCGCGCCGTTTTGCGCAAGCGCCGCTGTACTCAGCGTTGCGGTGGCGGAAACGCCGTCACTGCCAGCTACACGAGAGGCGGTAGTTTGCTGGTGCGGCAGCATCGCCATCAGGGCGCTCAATCCGGCCAGCTCCTCTTCGCTCAGCTCGCTTTTACCGTCATCTTTGCTGTTCGCGGCATTGATTGTCTTCAGTGCGTCACCTTTAGACAGCGGCACCAGTCCGGAAACCAGCGTATCAAGCGAGGTGACGGGCGCCGTCTCGTCGCCATTCAGCGCGGTTTGGCGCGAGAGCAGGTCGGCAATTTTGGCCTGCAGGGTGGTATCCCCTTTGGCGTCCTGAGCAACGTGGGACAGCTTGCTGCCGGCGGCTTTAAGGTCAGCCAGGGTCAGTGGCGCATCTTTGCCCTTGCCCGTCGCGTCCGACAGGGAGCCCGCGAGCAGCGCGAGAAAGTCCTGTGCACCGTCGGTGCCTTTCCCCGTCTGCGTACCGCCTGACAGGTCGCTGTCGCTCATCAGCAGTTGTTGCAGTGTGATCATTCCGGTTTCCTCATTGATGCGCGCTGGGCAAACTCATCCATTTTTTTCTGATCCAGACGGTTTTCCGCCAGGGTCGTTGCCGCAATCTGTCGGTCCTGTAAGGTCTGCCAGGCCTGCAGTCGCTGCTTCTTCTCGCGCCAGAAATTCAGCGCGGTATCGACTTTCTGGGTCCACTGGTGAAGCTGCTGGCGATGCTGATCTATCGCCTTCTCCAGCGTCTGGATAAACTGCTGATAGTTAATCCAGCGCTGGCTTCCAATGCCCTGTGTCATATCGGTATTGAGGTTGGTGCGATATTCATGCTGATAGTCGATTAACATCTTCAACTGTTCTTCAGCCTGCTGGCACCCGCGTCGCATTGCGCCAAGCTGCAATGCGGCATCATCAACTTCTTTTTCAGCCAGATCTTTCAGCGTTGATAACGCGCTGTTTTGCGCCATGACCTTCGCCCTCCACCTGTGTTACACCTGCGGGAAAATCAGCTCCAGTGCCTGAATTGAATCTTCCCAGTTGGCACGTTCAAAAATACCTTGTTGTAAAAATGCCTCCAGCTGCGGCCACAGGGTAATCGCTTTGTCGAGCATCGGGTCGCTGCCTTTGGCATACGCCCCCACGCTGACCAGATCGCGGTTGCGCTGGAAGCTGGAGAGGAGTTGTTTAAAGTTACGCACGCGGGCGTAGTGCTTCTCGGTTATCAGCGCCGTCATTGCGCGGCTGATAGAGGCTTCAATATCAATTGCCGGATAGTGTCCGGCTTCGGCGAGACGACGCGACAGCACAATGTGGCCGTCAAGGATCGCGCGCGCGGAGTCGGCAATCGGATCCTGCTGGTCATCGCCTTCGGTCAGCACCGTATAGAACGCGGTGATGGAGCCGCCGCCGCTGATACCGTTCCCCGCACGTTCCACCAGGGCAGGGAGTTTGGCGAAGACCGAAGGCGGGTAGCCTTTGGTCGCCGGTGGCTCACCGATAGCCAGCGCGATTTCACGCTGCGCCATCGCGTAGCGGGTCAGCGAATCCATGATCAGCAGCACGTGCTTGCCGCGGTCACGAAAATCTTCGGCGATGCGGGTGGCATACGCTGCCCCCTGCATACGCAGTAACGGCGATACGTCTGCCGGTGCGGCAATGACCACCGAGCGGGCACGGCCTTCCGCACCCAGAATGTTTTCAATGAAATCTTTAACTTCGCGACCACGTTCGCCGATCAGGCCCACGACGATAACGTCCGCCTGGGTATAGCGCGCCATCATGCCGAGCAGAACGGATTTACCCACGCCTGACCCGGCGAAGAGGCCCATACGTTGTCCGCGTCCCACGGTCAGCAGGGCGTTAATCGGGCGTACGCCGGTATCGAGCACATGCTCGATAGGGGTTCGCTGCAGGGGGTTAAACGGCTGGGTGATTAATGCGCCGGTTTCGGTGGTGTCCGGCGAGGGCAGCCCGTCGAGCGGCTTCCCGCTGCCGTCCAGCACGCGCCCCAGCAGGGCAGGACCAAGCGGCAGCTGTTTCCCGCTTTGCAGCCCATCGCCAGAGGTGTTTTTGGCATACACGCGCGCGCCGGGCAGAATGCCTTCCACCTCTTCAAGCGGCATCAGGAACAGGCGCTGACCGTTGAACCCGACCACTTCGCTTTCCACTTCACGCGTTTCCAGACCGTCCTGACGCTCGATCACGCAGGTCGCGCCCAGCGGCAGCTGCAGGCCGGTGGCCTCCAGTACCAGACCGGTGGCGCGCGTCAGTCGTCCATAACGACGAACAGAGGGCAGTTGCGCCATCTTCGTCTCAAAATTGTCGAGCGTGGTGAGCCAGCGGGTGAGGCGTGCGGTCATCAGACGACTCCCGGTGCCGCCAGGCGGCACAGTTCCTGCCAGCGGGTGGCGACGCTGGCATCCAGATCGCCTTCATCGGCTGAGACTTTGCAGCCGCCGTGATGTAACGACGGATCGCCGCGCAGACGCCAGCCGTGCAGGTTTAGCGTCGCGCCCAGGCTCTCTTCCACGCGCTGCAGGTCGTCCGGATGGACGCGCAGCTGCGGCTTACCGCTGAACAGCGGCTCCTGCTGCAGCAGGCCCTGAATTTGTTTGATCAGCGCCGTGTTATCCACGACGGGCGTCTGGCCGATCACCTGACGCGCGGCTTCCAGCGCCATCTGCATCAGTCGCGAGGCAATCACGCTGTCCAGCGCGTCCAGCGTGTGCTGAAACTCGCTGACCAGCTGCTGCATGCGGGCATGGATCGGCGCCTGCTGCTGGCGCGCCTGATCGATACCGTGCTCTAACCCTTTTGACAGGCCTTCCTGATACCCCAGCTCGTGGCCTTTCTGCCGGCCTTCGTTCAGACCGGCATTGTAGCCCTGCTCGTGCGCCTGCATTTGCAGCTGAGCCAGCATCTGTGCTTGCTGCTCTTCTTCGCTTAGCTCAGGCTGTTCGACGTCCGGGTCAAGCTCCTCGGTCGGGATCACGGCTGGCGTGAACTCGGAGAGGGGAGGGGCCAGATCGTCCGGCGTCCAGCGCTTCCACGGCAGCTCATTAGACATAGGTGTCGTCTCCGCTGCCAATCACCATCTCGCCGGTTTCCGCCAGACGACGAACAATAAGCAGAATGGCTTTCTGTTCGTTTTCCACCTGAGACAGACGAACCGGGCCGCGGTTGGCAAGGTCGTCGCGCAGGATATCGGCCGCACGCTGAGACATGTTGCGCAGGAACTTCTCGCGCAGCGGCTGCTCGGCGCCTTTGAGGGCGATAAGCAGCGACTCGGAATCCACTTCCTGGAGCAGGCGCTGGATGCTGCGGTCGTCCACTTCGACGAGGTTTTCGAACAGGAACATCTCGTCGATGATTTTCTGTGCCAGCTCGCCGTCGAATTCGCGAACCGCCGTAATGACGGCCTCTTCCTGCTGCGTTTTCATCAGGTTGATGATTTCCGCCGCCGTTCTCACGCCGCCCATTTTGCTGCGCTTGAGGTTCTGACCGTCGAGCAGGTTGTTCAGCACCTCGGTCAGCTCCGCCAGCGCGGCAGGCTGGACGCCGCCGAAGGTGGCGATACGCAGCATCACATCGTGACGCAGGCGCTCTTCGAACAGCGCCAGAATATCGGCTGCCTGACCACGTTTGAGGTGGACAAGGATGGTGGCGATAATCTGCGGGTGCTCGTCGCGAATAAGGTCGGCGGCACTCTGCGGTTCCATAAAGTTGAGCGTTTCGATACCGCTGGCGGTATCGCGCGTTTCCAGAATATCTTCCAGCAGGCTGGCGGCACGCTCTTCGCCCAGCGCCTTGACCAGCACGGAACGCAGGTAGTCGTTGGCGTTGACGTTGAGCGCGGCAAACTGTTCGGCTTCCTGCTCAAACTCCGACAGCACTTCGGTCAGCTGTTTGTTGGAGATTTGGCGCACGTTGGCCATGGCCGCACTGAGAATCTGTACCTCTCGCTGGGAGAGGTGTTTAAACACCTCTGCCGCGCGATCTTCGCCAATGGTCATCAACAGGATGACGCTTTTATCGGTGCCCGTAAGCGTATTACTCATGTTCGTTACCCATCCACTGGCGGATGACCAGCGCCACGACGCGCGGATCGTTATCTGACATTTCGCGAATGCGCTGGCTCATCACCTCGGCACCCATGCGCTGGTTAGCACGGCGCTGCTGCATCTGTTCATCTTTACTGAGGCGAACTTCAACCGCTTCTTCCGTTTCCTGACGCGCATTCATCTGCTCGCGAGCCGCTTTTTCAGCTTCGGCACGGCGCTGGAGCTGTGGACGAACGCCCTTACGCCACAGCAGCCACGCGACAATCAGCACCAGCAGCCAGCGTCCTGCGGACATCAGCTGGTCGATAAACGCCTGCTGTTGCCAGAACGGCAGTTCACCGCCGGTCTCTTCAACCGAGTTGAACGGTGAGTTCACCACGTTGAGGGTATCGCCGCGCTTCTCGGAGTAACCCATCGCTTCACGGGTCAGGTTTTCAATCTGCTTCATCTGCTCGGCGGTCAACGGCAACGGTTTGCCATCCGCCAGCGTTTTGTAGTTCACCACTACCGCAACAGAGAGACGCTGAATATCGCCCACGTTCAGTTTAGTGTGACGAATCGTTCTATCCACTTCGTAGTTCGTGGTTTCGTTACGGCTGGTGTTTCGTGGGCCGCTGTTATTCGCCGTAGAGGTGGTCTGCTGATTATTTTGCTGGCCGTTCTGCTGATTGGCCGGCGGCGTAGAGATCGGCGCCGCGTTTGCCGGGGCAGGCTGGTTAGACAGCGCGCCCGGCACGCCGCCCGGGTAGGCACCGCCAACCTGCTCGCTGGAGTTGATTTGACGCGAACGCATGACCGCCTGAGCCGCATCGCCGTTCGGGCTGTACTGCTCTTCGGTTTGTTCTTTATTCGAGAAGTCGATCTGCGCGGTGACCTGCGCGTGCACGTTGCTGTTGCCCACAACCGGGCCGAGGATCGCTTCGATACGACGCTGGAGACGGCTTTCGACATCGGCGGCATATTTCAGCTGCGCGTCATTCAGATCGCGACCGGCGGTGTTGGATTGCGTCAGCAGGTGACCGCTCTGGTCAACCAGCGTCACGTTACCCGGCGGCAGACCGGCGACGGCGCTGGAGACGAGATGCGTCACCGCGCTGATTTGCCCTTCGTCCAGCGCGCGGCCAGGCTCAAGGTTCACGGTCACGGAAGCCGAAGGTGATTTCTGTTCGCGGACAAATAAGGAAGGTTTAGGCATCGCCAGGTGCACGCGGGCGCTCTTCACCGGGCCTAATGTTTCAATGGTGCGGGCCAGTTCACCTTCCAGCGCACGCTGGTAGTTCACCTGCTCGCTGAACTGGCTGATACCGAATTTTTCCTGATCCAGTAGCTCAAAGCCTACCGCGCCGCCTTTCGGCAGCCCCTGCTGGGCCAGGCGCAGACGCAGTTCGTGCACCTTATCTGCCGGGACCTCCAGCGCACCGCCATTATCGGCAAAGCGATAAGGGATGTTCATCTGGGTCAGCTGGGTGACGATGGCGCCACCATCCTGATCGGAAAGGTTACTGTAGAGCGTCCGGTAATCAGGGCTTTTCGCCCACAGGACCATCGCTACAAGGATCGCAATTGCGGCAGCGCCTGCCACGATCAACGGGATTTTAGGATTCGCGCGAAGGCGGTTCATCCACTCGAGTGATTTATTCTGCGGCGCTGTCGATGCTGTTGCACTCATTGCGCACCTCTTAAATCCTGGTGGTTTACGTTATTCGTGTAGAGAAACAAAACTGACTCCCGGGTCGGCAAACACGACAAAAGTTCCATATTGATGGCCCTGCCATTATTTGATGATTCGTGATTTTCTATGCGTCAAATAACCTGGTTTTTTCATGCTATTTACCGCCATTATCTTATTGACAAGCTGTTAGTCTTGACCGCGTAAAAAACCATCCAGGGGAGAGTCATGGCTATACAGGGCATTGAAGGGGTAATCAGTCAGTTGCAGGCAACGGCGATGACGGCCCGTAACCAGAATGTGGCAGATCAGCAGCCAAGCATCAGCTTTGCAGGGCAACTGCATGCCGCTCTTGACCGTATCAGTGATACCCAGACAGCAGCGCGCACTCAGGCTGAGAAGTTCACCCTCGGCGAGCCGGGCGTGGCGCTAAATGATGTGATGACCGATTTGCAAAAAGCCTCGGTTTCCCTGCAGATGGGGATCCAGGTGCGTAACAAGCTGGTGTCGGCCTACCAGGAAGTGATGGGGATGCAGGTCTAAGACCTGTCGATCTTCGCTGGCAGCCGCAGCGCTTTAATGCCACAATATTTTTTTCTTCGAATGCAGGAAAGATGATGAAAAAAATAGCAATTGCTGGCGCGCTGCTGGCACTGACCGGGTGCGTTCAGGTCGATAATTATAACGACGTGATCAAGCATCCTGTCCCGGCGCATCTGGCGGGATACTGGCAGTCGAAAGGGCCGCAGAGCAACATGGTCAGCCCTGAAGCGATTGCCACGCTGGTGGTGACGGAAGAGGGCGATACGCTGGACTGCCGTCAGTGGCAGCGCGTGATTGCCGTGCCGGGTAAAATCATGCTGCGTTCAGACAGTTATTACAACGTGACGCGTAAGCTGGATATCTATCCGCTGGAGCGCGATGGCTCGACGCTTGAGTACGACGGGCTGGAGCTGCAGAAGGTCGATCGCCCAACGGTTGAGTGTGCCGATTACCTGAGCAAGAATCCGCTGGCGAGTAAACTACCGTAGCCGTTTTTTTGCCGGGTAAGCGTCAGCGCCACCCGGCATTGTTTCTACAACGCATCCTCAATCACCCACACGCTGACGCTTCCGCCTTTGCAGGTAAACGTTCCTTCGCCATCCGCCGCTGTGGTGACCGTTTCTTCGCGATTGCCGAGAAAATCACGCCACGTTTTATTACCGTAGTTTTCCCCCAGGCAAATTACCTTCTCGCCGTCGTCGCCGTTCGACATCACCACCACGCAGCCGGGATCGTCATCCGTACCGCTGCGGCTGAAGGCGATGCAGTTAGGATGGTCAAAAAACAGCGTCTGCACGCCGTGGGCAAAACGCTGGCGCGCGAGGATCAGCTCGTGGAGCTGCTCAATGACCGGCATATCAATATGGTACGTCTCTCCGTCTCCACCCGTATCGTCATAGCTGGCGCCAAAGAGGTCCGGATAAAAGACGCTCGGCACGCCATTTTCCCGCAGCAGGATCAGCGCATACGCCAGCGGTTTAAACCAGGCTTCGACCGGGGCTTCCAGCGCCTGCAAAGGCTGGGTGTCATGGTTCGCGACGAGGGTCACCGCATGAAACGGATCGGCTTCCACCAGCGTGCCGGTGAAGATTTGGCTCATGTCGTAATCCCGACCCTGACGTGACGCCTCGTGGAATTTCATCTGCAGGGGGGCATCAAACAGCATGGTTTTGCCTTCGACCTGGTCAATATAGGCCTGAAGCTTATCCACCTCGTGGGACCAGTATTCCGCCACGATAAACAGCGGCTGGTCGGCGACTTCCTGGACGTGCTCAATCCACTCTTTGTAGAACCAGGCGGGAATATGCTTGACGGCGTCCAGACGAAAACCGTCGCAGCCCGTCTGTTCCATGACCCAACGGGCCCAGTATTTGATCTCCTCGGTGACGGCGTGATTGCGAAAGTCGATATTTTCGCCCATCAGATAGTCGAAATTACCCATCTCATCATCAACCTGATCGTTCCAGCCTTCGCCGGTGTAGTCGTTGACGATTTTAAAGATGCCGTCTTCATCGGGGTTTTCAATGTGGTCGACGCCGCTGAAGCATTTGTAGTCCCAGATGAACTGGGAATATTGCCCGGCGCGGGCAGGGAAGGTATAGCGGGTCCAGGCTTCACACTCGATGACCTCATCATCGATTTGCGTGCGATCCTGCTCGTTCACGCGCTGAACGCGCACAGGCTCTTTTTCATCGGCGCCCATTTTGTGGTTGACCACCACGTCCAGCAGCACGGCAATGTCGTTGCGCTTGAGGGCGTCGATGGCCTCCAGCAGTTGCGCTTTGTCACCGTATTTGGTGGCGATACTGCCTTTCTGGTCAAACTCGCCCAGATCGAACAGGTCATAGGAGTCATAGCCGACAGAATAGCCGCCTGACGCGCCTTTATAGGCGGGCGGTAGCCAGATCATGTTGATACCGATTTCGTTAAGATTGGGTGCTAACGCCGTGACCTCTCGCCACAATTCACCGCCAGCAGGGTAGTACCAGTGAAAACATTGTAACAGGGTGGGGTTTTTCATCATCCTTGCTCCAGAAGCCATTGGCAGACTTCTGGAGTATGGATGAAGAAATCATAGTTGTGTGTCGCGGGTAAAACTTTCTGGATAAAGAATATTCCCTGACAGCTTTCCATAGGTAGACGTGATGGATTGCTGTTTGCCGGTTTGATCGATCAGACTGCGCAGTTCGTCCATGCGGACTTTCAGCAGCGCCTTAAGCGCATTTTCATTTTCAAGGATCATTTCCAGCAGCGCACGCGCTTGCTCAACCTGAGCCGGAGGGCATGACATGATGGGCGTTTGAGAAATCCTTTCCACCAGTTGTACGTAATGCATTTCCTGCTCGATAAGCGCATCCCATTGACCAGAATGTGCGAGATTTAGCATAGCAATGCTCTGAGCATGTAACGCCTGCCAGTGGCTAAGCGCTGCGCTGGGATTATTCATCAAAATTATCCTGAAATAGAGGACGCATTGGGGCCGATTTGCTTCCACGCATCCGCAATGTTGTTTAATAAACCCTCGACTTCAACAATTGCGTCTACGTCATTACTGACATTCGCCAGTAACAAACGTCGAACCATATATTCGTACAAGGAGGCAAGGTTACCGGACAACTCGCTCTCAACCTCCATGTTCAGTCCTGCTTTTAAACCGTTGTCGATGATGTTGATGGCTTTCGATAACGCTTCGCCTTTCTCACGAATTTGTCCGGCTTCCATGAACAAACGCGCGCGAACAAGGGCGCTATGCGCCCCGTCGAACAACATGACAATCAGCTGGTGTGGACTGGCATTCATCACTGCACTTTCGACTCCTATCTGCTGATAGGATTGAACACCAGAGGTCTTATACATTTCCACTCCTCAATGCGACGACTATTTTTGTGAGAACTGTTGGGTCAGGTAGTTGGCTGTACTGGTCATTTTGGTGACTAATACGTCCAGGCTGGTGAACTGGGTTTTGTAACGCGCCATGGTGGCTTCAATTTGGGCATCCATGGCATCGTAGCGTTCGCCCAGGGTTTTCAGCGTTTTGTTGATCCCGTCTTTCGCGTTCTGGATCACCCCGGCGCTACCGGTACTGGTGCTGAGCATGGCGGTCAGCGTGTTGTTCATCTGCGTGGCCATACCGGTTTTCTTTCCGTCACCGACAAAGTACTGCTGTACGGCGTTCGGGTTGTCGGTCAGCGCTTTTTTCAGCTTGTCGGTATCGACCTTCAGGTTACCGACGGTGCCGTCTGAGCCTTTAACCGGGTCCTGGGTAATCCCCAGTTGGGCCATGATCTGAACCGAGCCGGCCTGCACTTCGGTCAGCAGACCGCGCAGCTGAGACTGAACTCCGCGCACGTTCGCATCACCGACCAGCGCGCCGTTGCTGGTAGACTGGCTGCCGGAGCCTGCATCGACTGGCACATATTTCGTCAGGCTGTTAATGGTGGACTGCAGCGAGTTGTACGCCGTGACCCAGTCCGTAATCGCCTTCTGGTTTGCATCCGTTGCGCGTGAAACCTCAAGGGTTTCATCAGCTTTGCTTTCGGCCTTCACCGAGAAGGTGACGCCAGGCAGCGCATCGGTAATGGTATTCGACTGGCGCTCGATAGAGATGTTGTTCACCACCACGATGGCGTTCTGCGCGTCGGTGTTCACCGTCAGCGCGCCCGTTTTAGTGGTTGAGTCGTAGCCAATGGCGCTTTGCAGCTTGGCGTCGCCAGTGACGCTGACGGTCATCGCACCATCGGTACCGGTGGTTTTTGATGACAGCATCAGGCGGTAATCACCGTCTTTCGCTTTAATGACGCTGGCGGTGACATTGCCGTTCGCTTTATTAATGGCGCTCGCGATCCCGGCCAGAGACGTATCGCCATCGGCCAGCGTGACCTCTAAAGGCGTTTTCGTGCCCGGCTGGGTGATGGTGATTTTACGCGTCGTCCCTGTCGTATCGCCGAGCAGATCCGTGTTGTTTGCATAGGAGCCGGTAGTGAGCGCCTGTGCTTTTGCAACCTGGTTGACGTTAACCACAAAGGAACCCACGGACGCATCAGCTGTCGTCGTGGCGGTAAAGGCCGTGTTGGTGCTGCTCACGGACGTTGAGTTCCAGGTGGTGGCTTTACCCAGTGCAGCGGTGGCAGTCTGCAGCGATGTCATGGCGCTCTGCAGCTTGCCGTAAGCGCTTAACTGTGCGTTATACGTTGATTGCTGGGAAGTAATCGTCGTCAGCTTGGTTTTCTCTGCCGCTTCCAACTGATTATATAAATCCCCGAGTCCTGCAGAACCTATCCCGAGGTTACTGATAGTAGCCATGCATATTTTCCTTAAAATACGAAAGTAGTTCAGGACTCTTATCGGCCTCTTAACGTAAAAGTTTACGATGGTGAGAAAAAAATAATCCAAAGAATAGGCACGTCCTGGCGGGGTAAATGAAAGGATTGCACTTTAGGATCATTATCCGCGCATTGAAAACACGAATAAGTGTGTGCCTTTTTTGTCATCTTTTTGCGCGTTAAAAAAGCGTAAATAATAACACGTTGACGGACCTTAATTGATTTTTTAAAAATAAATACGTTAATAATCAGTTGCTTGTAATTTTTTCAAAATTGATTCTAAAGTCTTTTGGGGACCCGTCGATAACCTTGTTGACGGTGAGAGACGCTGTGAGTGTTAGGCACCGGACCTAAAACCCAATTTTTGAAGGAAAGAAAATTATGGCAGTTATCAATACTAACCTGTTGTCCCTGACCACTCAGAACAACCTGAACAAATCTCAGTCTTCTCTGGGCACTGCTATCGAGCGTCTGTCTTCCGGTCTGCGTATTAACAGCGCGAAAGACGATGCTGCTGGCCAGGCGATTGCAAACCGCATGACCGCTCAGATCAAAGGGATGACCCAGGCAGCACGTAACGCCAACGACGGTATCTCCATGGCGCAGACTGCTGAAGGTTCTCTGAACGAAATCAACAACAACCTGCAGCGTGTACGTGAACTGGCTGTTCAGGCAAGCAACGGCACCAACAGCGCATCTGACCTGGCTTCTCTGCAGGATGAAGTTACCGCTCGTCTGGCTGAAATCAACCGTGTTGCGGGCAAAACTGACTTCAACGGCATCAAACTGCTGGACGGCACTGCAGGTACTGCGGGCGTTGTTAAAATTCAGGTTGGCGTGAACGACGGCGACACCATCGATCTGGACCTGAGCGGCGCTAAAGCTGACACCACGACTCTGGGCGTGAACGCAATCGACCTGAAAGCTATGGGTGCTACCGATCTGGACACCATCGACAAAGCTATCGCTACCGTTGATAAAGCACGTTCAGGCCTGGGTGCTGTGCAGAACCGCTTCACTTCTGCAATCAACAACCTGAACAACACCTCTAACAACCTGTCTGCTGCTCAGTCCCGTATCCAGGACGCTGACTACGCAACTGAAGTTTCCAACATGTCTCGCGCGCAGATCCTGCAGCAGGCTGGTACTTCTGTTCTGTCTCAGGCAAACCAGGTTCCACAGACCGTTCTGTCTCTGCTGCGTTAATTTTACGCACGAAACCCCGCTTCGGCGGGGTTTTTTTATCTCTGCTATTTGAGAATCCGCCTGTGAAACAAATCAGTGTCACTCAACCAAAGCTGGTCGCAGATTTTTCATGTGTCGGTGGGGAATGCCGTGAACATTGTTGTCAGGGCTGGACCATCGCATTTGATAAATCCTCCGTTAATCGCTATCTGAACAGTAAAAATGCTGCCATTCGTCACACGGCGAAAACGGCGATAAAAGTTACCAAAAAACAGTATGGCCACTGGGGCGAAGTGATTTTCCATACGGAAAGTAAAAACTGTCCGTTTATGGATACGGAAAAACTCTGTTCTATTCACAGCGCCATGGGCGCGCAGGCCTTAAGCCCAACCTGTTCGTCGTTTCCACGGACAAACCGGGTCTATAAAAATGAAATCGAAAAATCATTGAATCTCTCGTGTCCGGAAGTCACCCGACTTCTGTTGAACGATCGGGAGTCTATGTCGATGATGGAATCGGTCATTGTCCAGCAGGACGTCAATACTGCGCCGATGATTGATTTAAAGGCAAAAGTCATCAATCTCTTCTGCCAGAATATATTCAGCGTTGAGGACGTTAGCGTTGAAGAACAGGTTTACGCCGTGGTGAAGTTCCTCATGGTGGCTGAAAAACTCGAAAACCTGGAAGAAAATATCGGCACGCTCGAAACGGTTTATTTCTCGCTGGTTAACGAACTGGTGAGCGGTAAAATCAAGACGGAGCTGGGCGGATTTAATCAGAACTACAGTCTGAAATTCGCGTTAATTTCGCTCATCCAGAGTTACTTTACGAAGAAAGCGACGGCCCGCGGTGGTGCGGTGTTAAATCACTATTTTGCCCAGCTTTATCAACAGTTCGAATCTGTCGGTGATGCCGTACCGGCAGAGAAGGTCATGGAGAACATCGAGTCCGTCTGGGGCGATGTGGCGGGCAGTTACCTGGCGACCAACGACCATTTATTTAAGAACTTTTTTAAATACAAACTGTGGGAGCAGGCCTTTCCGCAGAACAACGGCCGCAGCATGTTGAATAATCTTTATTTAATCGTTGCGGAGTACTATTTCCTTAAAACGTTACTTGCTGGTCAGGCTATCGTGGCGGGGAAAATTGAACAAGATAATATCATTGATGTTATTTACAGCTTCCACTCCCTTAGCCAGCATAATCAGGAAGCGGGAAAGCTCTTTCATCAACATATAGATAGCGTCAAACTGGGCGACGATCTTTCATTGTTGCAACTGTTAATTTAGGCAGAAAAGTTGCCCCGGTTGAGGGCAACCTCAGAATAACCTCACTTTATCCCCCTTTTTCATCCAATTGAACGCCCTGCAGAATCGGATAATCATGCCGATAACTCAACTAACGCAGGGCTGTTTATCGTGAATTCACTCTATACCGCTGAAGGTGTAATGGATAAACACTCGCTGTGGCAGCGTTATGTCCCGTTGGTGCGTCACGAAGCATTGCGCCTCCAGGTGCGCTTGCCGGCGAGCGTGGAACTCGACGATCTGCTACAGGCGGGCGGTATCGGGTTATTGAATGCAGTTGACCGATACGACGCTCTGCAAGGAACGGCATTTACGACTTACGCAGTTCAGCGTATTCGTGGTGCGATGCTGGACGAGCTGCGCAGCCGTGACTGGGTACCGCGCAGTGTTCGCCGCAACGCACGCGAAGTGGCGCATGCGATGGGGCAGCTGGAACAGGAACTGGGACGCAACGCAACGGAAACCGAAGTGGCGGATCGTCTTGGCATTGCTGTTGAAGAGTATCGTCAGATGTTGCTCGATACCAATAATAGCCAACTCTTCTCTTATGACGAGTGGCGAGAAGAGCATGGCGATAGCATCGAGCTGGTGACGGATGAGCACCAGCAAGAAAACCCGTTACACCATTTAATGGAAGGGAATTTACGCCAGCGCGTCATGGAAGCTATTGAAGCTCTGCCTGAACGCGAACAGCTGGTATTGACCCTTTATTACCAGGAAGAGCTTAACCTCAAAGAGATTGGCGCTGTTCTGGAGGTGGGAGAGTCGCGGGTGAGCCAGCTGCACAGCCAGGCCATTAAACGCTTACGAACCAAGCTGGGTAAGTTATAGGTGATTGATTCACCTTAAAAATGCCGCACAACGTATTGACAACCAGGAGTTATCATGACGGTGCAGCAATCTAAAAGACGGCCTTTAAGCCGCTACCTGAAAGACTTTAAACACAGCCAGACGCATTGCGCCCACTGTAACAAGTTACTCGATCGTATCACGCTGGTTCGCCGTGGCGAAATCGTCAATAAGATCGCGATTTCTCGCCTCGACACGTTGATGGACGAAGCAGCATGGCTCGAAGAGCAAAAAGAGTGGGTGGCGCTTTGCCGTTTCTGTGGCGATCTCCACTGCAAAGAGCAAAGCGACTTCTTCGACATTATCGGCTTCAAGCAATTCCTGTTTGAACAAACGGAGATGAGCCACGGCACCGTTCGCGAATATGTGGTTCGCCTGCGTCGCCTCGGACAACATCTGACCGTGAACAACATTTCGCGCGATCTGCTGAAAACCGGTTATCTGGACGAGAACCTGGAGCCGTGGCTGCCTGCGACCAGCACCAACAACTACCGAATTGCGCTGCGCAAGTATGCACAATATAAGGTACAAATGCCGGGTGCGATAAAGCAGAAAGCCCACGCCGGAACAACTTCTGATATATATTAAAAAAGAATAAGATGTAGCGCAGTCGCCTTTGACGTTGCAGGCGATTTCTCTACACTACGTAAAAATTCCACTATATCGGGGTATTTATGAAATTTGCACTTCTGGGTCGTCAGGCGCTGATGGGTGTTATGGCCGTTGCGCTGGTTGCAGGCATGAGCGTGAAAACGTTCGCCGCAGAAAACCTGCTGAATAAAGTGAAAGAGCGCGGTACGCTGCTGGTCGGGCTGGAAGGAACCTATCCTCCGTTCAGCTTCCAGGGCGATGACGGTAAGCTGACCGGTTTTGAAGTGGAGTTTGCTGAAGAGCTGGCGAAACACCTCGGCGTGAAAGCATCCCTGAAACCGACCAAATGGGACGGTATGCTGGCGTCGCTGGATTCGAAACGTATTGATGTGGTCATCAACCAGGTCACCATTTCTGACGAGCGTAAGAAGAAGTATGACTTCTCCACCCCGTATACCGTATCCGGTATTCAGGCGCTGGTGAAGAAAGGCAATGAAGGTGGGATTAAAACCGCCGCGGACCTGAAAGGGAAGAAAGTCGGTGTCGGTCTGGGAACCAACTACGAAGAGTGGTTGCGCCAGAACGTGCAGGGCGTAGATATCCGTACCTATGATGATGACCCGACGAAGTACCAGGATCTGCGCGTGGGCCGTATCGACGCCATTCTGGTTGACCGCCTGGCGGCGTTGGATCTGGTGAAGAAAACCAACAACACCCTGGCGGTCGCGGGTGATGCGTTCTCTCGTCAGGAATCCGGTGTGGCTGTTCGTAAAGGTAACGAAGACCTGGTGAAAGCGATTGATGCGGCGATTGCGGATATGCAAAAAGACGGCAGCCTGAAAGCGCTTTCCGAGAAGTGGTTCGGGGCAGACGTCACGAAATAAGTTTCGGACGTAAAAAAAAGGCGCTTTTAAAAGCGCCTTTTTTATTTCTTACGCGTCTGCGTGCATAATGAAAAATATTACATTTTGTCAGAGTTACCGGAGCATCCATGTCACTACAGAATTTAACGCGCTTTCCTCGCCTGGAGTTTATCGGCGCGCCGACGCCGCTGGAGTATCTGCCGCGATTTTCTGATTATTTAGGGCGCGATATTTTTATTAAGCGTGATGACGTGACGCCCATGGCGATGGGTGGCAACAAGCTGCGCAAGCTGGAGTTTCTGGCGGCGGACGCCCTGCGTGAAGGCGCGGATACGCTCATCACTGCCGGGGCCATCCAGTCCAACCACGTTCGCCAGACGGCGGCCGTAGCGGCGAAACTTGGGCTCCACTGCGTGGCGTTGCTGGAAAACCCGATTGGCACGCGGGCTGAAAACTATCTCACCAACGGTAACCGCCTGCTGCTGGATCTGTTTAACGTGCAGGTTGAGATGGTTGACGCGCTGACCGACCCGACCGCCCAGCTCGATGAGCTGGCGACGCGTCTGGAAGCGCAGGGGTTCCGCCCCTACGTTATCCCCGTCGGCGGGTCGAATGCGCTGGGTGCGCTGGGGTATGTGGAAAGCGCGCTGGAGATCGCGCAGCAGTGCGAGGGCGCGGTGAGTCTTTCCTCCGTGGTGGTCGCGTCCGGCAGTGCGGGTACCCATGCCGGGCTGGCGGTGGGGCTGGAGCAACTGCTGCCGGACGTCGAACTGATTGGCGTGACGGTGTCCCGCAGCATCGCGGATCAGAAGCCAAAAGTGGTTACGTTACAGCAGGCGGTCGCAGAGCAGCTGGAGCTGAAGGCAAAGGCCGATATTCTGCTCTGGGATGACTATTTTGCGCCGGGTTACGGCACGCCGAACGAAGAGGGAATGGAAGCGGTGAAACTGCTGGCGCGCCTCGAGGGCATACTGCTCGATCCGGTCTATACCGGCAAAGCGATGGCCGGACTGATCGACGGCATTGCGCAAAAACGCTTTAAGGATGAAGGGCCGATTTTATTTGTCCATACCGGCGGAGCGCCTGCGCTGTTTGCCTACCATCCTCATGTCTAAAAATCAGGTCGAAAAATAATAATGCAAGAAAGTATTCAACTGGTTATTGATTCTCTGCCGTATCTGCTGAAAGGTGCGGTATTTACGTTACAGCTTAGTATCGGCGGGATGTTCTTTGGGCTGGTTCTGGGATTTGTGCTGGCCTTGATGCGCATGTCGCCTATCCTGCCGGTGCGCTGGCTGGCGCGCTTTTACATCTCCGTGTTTCGCGGTACGCCGCTTATCGCCCAGCTCTTTATGATTTACTACGGCTTACCACAGTTTGGTATTGAGCTGGATCCGATCCCGGCAGCAATGATTGGCCTGTCGCTCAACACCGCGGCGTACACCTCCGAAACCCTGCGAGCGGCCATCTCCTCCATTGACAAAGGGCAGTGGGAAGCGGCGGCCAGTATCGGGATGACGCCCTGGCAGACGCTGCGCCGCGCCATTCTGCCGCAGGCGGCGCGCGTGGCGCTTCCGCCGCTCAGCAACAGCTTTATCAGCCTGGTGAAAGATACCTCTCTGGCGGCAACGATTCAGGTTCCGGAGCTTTTCCGTCAGGCACAGCTCATCACCTCCCGTACGCTCGAGGTCTTTACCATGTATCTGGCCGCCTCGCTGATTTACTGGGTGATGGCGACAGTGCTCTCTGCTCTGCAAAACTATTTCGAAAACCAGCTTAACCGCCAGGAGCGTGATCCAAAATGAGTGCAATTGACGTCAAAAACCTGGTGAAGAAATTCCACGGTCAAACGGTGCTTCATGGAATCGATCTGGAGGTCGAGCAGGGCGAAGTGGTGGCGATTATCGGACCGAGCGGTTCGGGAAAGACGACGCTGCTGCGCAGCATTAACCTGCTTGAACAGCCGGAAGGCGGCACCATCCGGGTCGGGGAGATAACGATTGATACCGGGAAATCCATCAGCCAGCAGAAAGGGTTGATTCGCCGCTTGCGCCAGCATGTCGGCTTTGTTTTCCAGAACTTCAATCTTTTCCCACATCGTACGGTACTGGAGAACATCATTGAGGGGCCGGTTATCGTTAAAGGTGAGCCCAAAGAGGAAGCGACGGCGCGGGCTCGCGAACTGCTCGCCAAAGTTGGGCTGGCGGGAAAAGAGACCAGCTATCCGCGTCGCCTGTCTGGCGGCCAACAGCAGCGCGTGGCGATAGCGCGTGCGCTGGCGATGCGCCCTGACGTGATCCTGTTTGATGAACCGACCTCTGCGCTCGATCCGGAACTGGTGGGTGAGGTGCTGAACACCATTCGCCAGCTGGCACAGGAGAAACGTACGATGGTGATCGTGACCCATGAAATGAGCTTTGCGCGCGATGTCGCTGACAGAGCCATCTTCATGGATCAGGGGCGGATTGTGGAGCAGGGGCCAGCGAAAAGCCTGTTCGCTAACCCTCAACAGCCGCGAACCCGTCAATTCCTTGAAAAATTCCTTATGCAGTAGCATTTTTGCACGCATTTGCTCCAGAAATTTACTCTGGAGCAAATTATTCTCCCTCTGGACGAGGTCCCCTGTTTTTTTATTCCATCCGGATCGGATAAACCTTATCGATAGTAAAGTTAATTGTGCTATTGCCGATATTTTGTGGTTAGAAAAAAGTTTTCTGTGTTAGCTTATATTCACCATAATAATGATTATCTGTTCAGAGGCTTCATTTAGTAAGTATGAAGGATTTAGACTTTTTCACCTGGCGACGGGAATGCTCCCTCCGGTTTCAGGAATTGACCTGTGCCGCCGAGGTATATCAGGAGCTGGAGCGTCAAACTCAGGCGCTGGAATTCGATTATTATGCGCTCTGTGTGCGCCATCCCGTGCCATTTACGCGCCCTAAGATCTCCCTGCATACCACTTACCCAAAACTGTGGATGGCGCAATATCAATCCGCGAACTATTTCGCGATCGATCCGGTTTTAAAACCGGAGAATTTCATTCAGGGGCATCTCCCCTGGACAGACGCATTATTCGCTGAGGCGCAGGAATTATGGCATAGCGCCCAGGACCACGGTTTACGCGCCGGAATAACGCAGTGCCTGATGCTGCCGAATCATGCGCTCGGCTTCCTGTCTGTTTCCCGTAGTCGCGTACAGGAAGGGCCATTAGCCCATGAGGAAATAGAACTGCGGTTGCAAATGCTGGTGCAAATGGCTTTAACCTCCCTGATGCGTTTTGACCATGAGATGGTCATGCCGCCCGAAATGAAATTCAGCAAGCGCGAGCGTGAAATTCTGAAATGGACTGCGGAAGGGAAGACGTCAGCGGAAATAGCGATCATTCTCTCGATCTCAGAGAATACCGTTAACTTCCATCAGAAGAATATGCAGAAGAAATTTAACGCGCCCAATAAGACTCAGATCGCGTGTTACGCGGCGGCAACGGGACTGATCTGACTCCGTAAAACGTTCTGCGTGACAGACGAGCGAACGGCTGAATGCACTGCATCCAGCCGTTTTTTGTTACTGGCGGTAGGCTTGCTTGATTTGCTTAACGGTGTTAGCAAATACCGCTGATTCAGCCTGGTCTTCCATCTCCGCGATTTGTTTTTCCATTTTAATGATCACACGGCCGGCATCAGCCTGGCCCATCGCCTGCAGCATCAGCGTCAGCAGTGCCTTCAGGCAGTTTACTTCCTGTGCCAGTTCCTGGTTATTCTCCGCAGTGGCAAATTCAGGTGTGCTCATTTATTTTCCTCATTATTAAACGGCGCTAGAGCGCGACGACGAAAGTCAAGGCGGCGGAGTATACCACAAGCTAACGCAAAAAATGCAGCGGTTGTTTTTCGTACTTTTACGCGGGTGTTTAATTGCGTAAACAGATCGTACCGGTAAACTCAACTGGGTTAATGACTATTAATTGTTTAGGCCGGGTCCGCTTGCCGTTAATTATTGTTACAAAAAGTTGATCCCTGTTTTTGTGCAGGTTAAGGCAGCACGCTTTTTGTAACTTTTTGAATACAGATGATTAAAAAAAGCCGCAAGAGCCCTAAAAACACGGGCTTTCTTTCCACCGCCTGTACAGGCTAATTTCCAAAAACGAGAGCAAAATCGAATAGCCGGTTTTTTAACGTTTTAATCTTGTCATGAAAACCGTTAATATAAACCAAATTATCACTCAGTAGCGTTATCCCTATTCTGGAGACATTTCCTTTGATCAACGTCCTTCTTGTTGATGACCACGAACTGGTGCGCGCAGGGATACGACGCATTCTTGAAGATATTAAAGGTATTAAAGTTGCCGGTGAGGCATGCTGTGGTGAAGATGCGGTAAAATGGTGCCGTACTCACTCCGCCGATGTGGTGCTGATGGATATGAACATGCCCGGTATCGGTGGTCTTGAGGCAACACGCAAAATCGCGCGTACCTTTGTAGACACCAAAGTCATCATGCTGACCGTGCATACCGAAAATCCACTGCCCGCGAAAGTGATGCAGGCGGGGGCCGCGGGTTACCTGAGTAAAGGTGCTGCACCGCAGGAAGTCGTCAATGCTATCCGTTCCGTGTTTGCCGGACAGCGTTATATTGCGTCCGACATCGCTCAGCAGATGGCGCTGAGTCAGATCGAGCCCGAGAAAACCGAATCACCGTTTGCCAGTTTGTCCGAGCGTGAATTGCAGATTATGCTGATGATCACCAAAGGTCAGAAGGTGAATGAGATCTCGGAACAGCTGAATCTCAGCCCGAAAACGGTAAACAGCTATCGTTATCGGATGTTCAGTAAACTGAACATTCATGGTGACGTCGAACTGACGCATCTGGCCATCCGACATGGTTTGTGTAATGCGGAGACGTTGTTAAGTCAGTGAGTGATGTGTTCGATTCAAAAGCATTCCTGAAAACCGTAACCAGCCAGCCTGGCGTCTATCGCATGTATGACGCTGGCGGTACGGTTATCTATGTGGGGAAGGCAAAAGATCTTAAAAAACGCCTTTCCAGCTATTTTCGCAGCAACCTGGCCTCCCGTAAAACCGAAGCGCTGGTCTCACTCATCCAGAATATTGATGTCACCGTCACGCACACGGAGACAGAAGCGCTGCTGCTTGAGCACAACTATATTAAGCTGTACCAGCCGCGCTATAACGTCCTGTTGCGCGATGATAAATCCTATCCGTTTATCTTTCTGAGCGGTGACACCCATCCGCGCCTCGCCATGCACCGTGGTGCAAAACATGCGAAGGGTGAATATTTCGGACCGTTCCCCAACGGCTATGCTGTGCGTGAAACGCTGGCGCTGCTGCAAAAAATCTTCCCGATCCGCCAGTGTGAAAACAGCGTTTACCGTAACCGCTCGCGCCCGTGCCTGCAGTACCAGATTGGACGCTGCCTGGGGCCGTGCGTGGCCGGACTGGTGAGTGAAGAAGAGTATGCCCAGCAGGTGGAGTACGTGCGCCTGTTCCTGGCCGGTAAAGACGATCAGGTGTTAACGCAGCTGATTGCGCGGATGGAAAAAGCCAGCGCCGCACTCGAGTTCGAAGAGGCCGCGCGTATCCGCGATCAAATCCAGGCGGTGCGCAGAGTCACGGAGAAACAGTTTGTCTCGAATACCGGTGACGATCTCGACGTGATCGGCGTGGCCTTTGACGCCGGGATGGCCTGCGTGCATGTGCTGTTCATACGCCAGGGCAAAGTGCTCGGCAGCCGCAGCTATTTCCCGAAAGTGCCTGGCGGTACCGAACTGGGCGAAGTGGTGGAAACCTTTGTCGGCCAGTTCTATCTGCAGGGGAGCCAGATGCGCACGCTGCCTTCTGAGATCCTGCTCGATTTTAATCTTGACGATAAAACCCTGCTGGCCGATTCACTCTCTGAACTGGCGGGACGCCGGGTCAATGTACAAACCAAACCGCGCGGCGATCGTGCGCGCTATCTGAAGCTGGCGCGGACCAACGCGGCAACGGCGCTGAGCACGAAGCTGTCGCAGCAGTCGACGGTGCACCAGCGTTTAACGGCCCTGGCGGCGCTGCTGAAGCTTCCGGAAGTAAAACGGATGGAGTGTTTCGACATCAGTCATACGATGGGGGAACAGACGGTCGCGTCCTGCGTGGTGTTTGATGCTAACGGCCCGCTGCGCGCCGAGTATCGCCGCTATAACATCACCGGCATCACGCCGGGCGATGACTATGCGGCGATGAATCAGGTGCTGCGTCGTCGCTATGGTAAAGCCATAGAAGAGAGCAAGATCCCGGATGTGATCCTGATTGACGGCGGGAAAGGGCAGCTCGGCCAGGCGAAAGCGGTATTTGAATCGCTTGATGTCAGCTGGGATAAAAACCATCCGCTGCTGCTGGGCGTTGCAAAAGGGGCCGATCGTAAGGCCGGTCTGGAGACACTGTTCTTCGAGCCGGAAGGTGAGGGCTTCAGCCTGCCGCCGGACTCTCCGGCGCTGCACGTCATTCAGCATATTCGCGATGAATCGCACGATCACGCCATCAGCGGTCACCGCAAAAAACGGGCGAAGGTGAAAAACACCAGTTCACTCGAGACTATAGAAGGCGTGGGGCCAAAACGTCGCCAGATGCTGCTGAAGTATATGGGCGGATTGCAAGGATTACTCAACGCCAGCATGGAGGAAATTGCAAAAGTGCCGGGTATTTCGCAAGGGCTGGCAGAAAAGATCTACTACTCGTTGAAACATTGAGGGCTCTGTAGCAACATAGAGCTAAATTTTACTGACAACAAATAGTTACCGTCACTATGCAATATAATATCCCTACGTTGCTCACTCTTTTTCGTGTCGTACTCATTCCGTTCTTCGTGCTGGCGTTTTACCTGCCGGTTGTCTGGGCACCCTTTGCCTGTGCATTGATCTTCCTTATTGCAGCGGTCACAGACTGGTTTGATGGCTACCTGGCGCGCCGCTGGAATCAAAGCACCCGTTTCGGCGCCTTCCTCGATCCGGTGGCGGATAAGGTGATGGTCGCGATTGCGATGGTGCTGGTGGCCGAGCACTATCATACCTGGTGGGTGACGCTGCCTGCGGCAACCATGATCGGCCGTGAGATTATTATCTCTGCGCTGCGCGAGTGGATGGCGGAGCTGGGAAAACGCAGCAGCGTGGCGGTCTCCTGGATTGGTAAAGTGAAAACGACGGCGCAGATGGCGGCGCTGGTCTGGATGCTGTGGCGTCCGAACGCCTGGGTTGAGTGGGCGGGGATTGGCCTTCTGTGGGTGGCGGCAGTGCTGACGCTGTGGTCAATGCTGCAATATTTGAACGCTGCGCGCGGGGATTTGCTTGATCAGTGATCGTTTCGCCGTAATTTTCAGCAAACGATCCGGGGATGTAAAAAATAACGTTGACTCATAACGTCATATCAGTAGAATGCAACGCATCGAACGGCGGCACAGTCAGCCGGACGATAATGAAATCAAGTGGTTAGACATTTACTTGATAACATGCGGGAATAGCTCAGTTGGTAGAGCACGACCTTGCCAAGGTCGGGGTCGCGAGTTCGAGTCTCGTTTCCCGCTCCAGATTAAAGACATGCGCATTAGCGGGTGTCAGTTTGAAAAGTTTTACGGCGCGTTAGCAAAGCGGTTATGTAGCGGATTGCAAATCCGTCTAGTCCGGTTCGACTCCGGAACGCGCCTCCACTTTCTTCCCTGGCCGGATGGTGGAATCGGTAGACACAAGGGATTTAAAATCCCTCGGCGTTCGCGCTGTGTGGGTTCAAGTCCCACTCCGGCTACCATGGGAAAACTAGAATAAAATCAATGATAAGCAGTGTCGTATAAACCACCGAAAGGTGGTTTTTTATTGCTTATTTTTCGCCATTCGCCATTGTTTCGCCATTCAACTTCGCCATAGAAAGAGGGCATTACTGCCCCCCAACCACCGGGACTACAGATATTTTGCGGTTATATCGTGCAGTCTGCGAAGCATTTTTGTGGCCTGATATTTCCTGTTTTTCATGCAGCGTTCCTTCCAGATCAGATATCCCTTTAGCTTTCAGATCATGGAACGTGAAGTTAAATTCGAGCTCAGGAAATTTTTCTGCGGCTAACTTTTTCGCCTTCATCCACTGAGCATTAAAAGCATCACGTGTATAACGAGAACCAGACTGCTGGTGGATTACGTAAAGGCTCACCATACCACTATTTAAAGGCAGAGAATCAGCCAGGGTGACCGCATTTGACAGGCGTACTGTCCACGCCTTTATCTGACTCACTGCCGTCTTGCTTTGCTGAATTAAAATCCCTTCATCCAGTATCTGACTCTTTTTAAGATCCAGAATGTCTCCCTGGCGTGCGCAGCATAAATAGGCCAACTCCATGGCAATCTTCACCGGTACCGACGAAACGCTGAATAGTGCATCATATTCTTTGTCCGTCACGTACCGGGTGCGCGCCTGCTCTTTAAACTGCTTCACACCCTGGCATGGATTCATTTTAACTTTGCCGCGCTCATATGCCCACCTGAATACCCTAGACATAAAGGCTTTCTCCCGGTTCGCCTGAACTCTGCTCTTAACCCCCCTCTTATCCATATACTTTCTGATGTGCTCTGGCTTGATATTTTCTGGTTTCATTTTTCCGAAAACGACATTTACCTTTGAACCATATTTCCGGTAATCCTTTCTGGTTTCTGTTGCCAGCTCATGGAAGTCACCAGAGTTAAAAAACTCTTCGCATAGGGCATGGAAATTGGAACCAGCCTTGATATCGTTGATGAAGTTTTCATAGGCTGTCCAGACCTGAGACTTGGTTAGATCGTGGTTGCACAATCTGACTGTTCTTCCGTCAGGGGTTCTGAACTCATATGCTGATTTGCCCCGGCGAACGCGGGGCGGCATCCAGTTATCATCTGGGTTTTTGCGGATTCTGGGCATTACATGTCCTTAAAGTTTGGTTCTTCTTCCTCTGGATTGTTCACTACCAGCTTTAGGCCTGCAGGATTAGTTACATGATCCCATGTAGTTCCTGGCCTGCCGTCTTTTCGGGGCACGAAAAATACACCGCTTTCTTTCAGCGCTCGGCACTGAAGGGAAGGGCGACGATAACCAGTAAGCTGATAGAGGTCATCAGGGGTAAGAAAACGTTGGCTTTGTCCGCTCATCGTATAGCTCTCCACTTAACCGGCTGCACCCGGCTATCTCTTATAGAAAATGCAAGATGAGCAACCGCCACGGAGCCCATCATTGCAGGTACGACATCTTTTTGTTTCGGTGTAATAGAGCTGGTGGACCATCTCCTTCGGCATGAGAACCGGCATCGGCACGCGGATAACCAGCTTTTTGAGCCTGTCGATTTCTCCGGCCAGTTCCAGCAGGCGGGAGCGGCAATCCTCTGCCTCCTCGCGCCACCATGCTGCGTCAGCTTTAAGGCGGCGCATGCGCCGATGTTTGAGTTTACTGGCCATCGATATTGATCTTGATAGCAAAGACCTTAACCGGGTCGGGCCCGAAGTGCGGATGTGTTATCATCTTCACTTCGTAACCAGCATACGGAACGTCGATGCGTTTGTTCTCGTCGTCGCGCTTAGGATAGCCTCGGGTGATAATCAGGCGGTCGAAGCGACGAGGTAATTGCTGGTTATGGCCATGTGAGAGCCTTCGGCACCAGTATGGATTTACCAGGCGATACTCTTCGGTTTTCTCACCAGACTTCATCTGGTCGAAGTATTCACCGTTAACAGCTAACTGCAGGTTAGTCATTCCAGGCCTCCAGCTCGTTCTGAATCTCTTCGTCGATTTCATCGTTGCTGGCTTCTTCGTTGAGGTAGTCTCGCGCCTCTTTAAGGTATTGTTCGCGACGTTCGCCATACCAGGCAGAGAACTCCGGAGACCATCCGTTATCGACACCACAAAAATCAACCCTGGCATTTCTTTCGGCCATGCTCTGAACCATGCAGTCAGCGGTTGTCAGCGCAGCATCGCGGATATAACCGCGCAGGTCACGCTTGCGCCACCATGGACTTAACTTTGAATCGCAGACGCCCTTAAACTCAACTTCCCAGCGACGAATGCAACGAGAATTAAGTGATTTGCTCATGACTGTAATCCTTTGCGAAGCTGGGCGGCGAACTCATCGGCATTATTGGCTTCATGAAGAAGAGCGCGGACACGGATAGTGTCGCCATGACATTCACGGATCTTTGATGCAGAGTGGCGGAAGCTATCGGCGTATTCCTGTACGCCATCGGCTTTCGCCTGCGCCCGAATCTCAGCCAGGAAAGCGTCCGTCGCCGGGGTTTTTAGGCCATCTCGCAGCTTTTTATACGCACTCAGCATTGCCAGCTCCGGCACTTCATCAGCGCCGGCCTGATAAACATCAAGCGCCTCCATCATCAGCTTACTGAATGGTGCTGGCTCCGATTTTTTCATAAGCTCATTCTCCGCAGCCAGCGCAGAAGCATCATTGCGAACCTTACGCAGTTCCAGAACAGCAACCTGAACTGCATAAGCGAACATAGCGGAAGGGCGGTTACAATCGGTCTCAGCATCGCGCTGCATGTTGACTGCAACAATCATCAGTTCATCCATTTGTTCGTCAGTCATTGTTCTGTCTCCGAGGCTGCATTGATGGAACAATTCCTAATTACCTTTACAAGCATCTCAGCTGCAGCTTTCTGCGCTGGCACGTTAGCAATGACCGAAGGTTTCTCTTTCGCTGTATTTGCGCATATACCACCCCATTTCGAGATCAGGAAAAAATCTTCCATAGCAGATGAGCCAACATCGCTGGCAAGAGTCTTAATCATCTGGACAATATCTACTATTGAGTTCTCTGCCATTAGTCTCTGAACCGCATAACCGAAGGCGTTGATCATCACAGCGTGGAACTGAATGTAGTCACGCTTGTAGTCTGCCTGGCAGGTTCCGTGGCGAATAGCTTCGATCTGTGTAAGAGACAACCAGGCCTCCCAGATTGATTCTATGTCGCCCATTTCCAGCGGCTTACTGCCCGCGCTTGCAAACTTTGCAGTCGCGTCGCTAAGGGCCTTGAAACTCACCCACAACTTACTTTTCGCTGGAACGACATTGTGTTCGAAGTCTGTCACCTCTGCGAAGGTGTCGTGCTGAGACAAGAACGTCACCATCCCCTGGGCAACATCATTACGCCCGTCATAAGCCATGTTTATCGCAGCCGATGGTTTCGACACGTTGTTATTGATATCGGAGAAGAATTGCTGACGGGCTTTCAGCGGAAGATTGTGCGTCAACATCAGCGGGATGCTGATCGGCTCTCCGTATGTCCGGCAGAACTCCGCTAACCCGGCGGCGCGGTGCTGGCCGTCGAACAGCTTGATAACCGCATCCATAGGGAAGCGTGCGACGCCCACATTCGTATTGCCGAACTCTTCAAACTCAATAACCGCGTCGCAGTTGCCGACCAGCGGCGGGATGATGAAGGGCTCTTTGTTTTGGTATGCATTGACGAGGTATTGGTAAAACTTCTTAACCCGAGCCTGATTGATTTCACGTTGAGAGCGTTCGAGCGTGCTGCCATGATTATCAGACGCAAGAATACGGGTAAGTGCGCGGGCAGGTGCGGTGATCATATAAGTCACTGTGCTGCCCTGAGTGCCTCGAGACGCCGGGAACTCAAAGAAATAATCTCCAACCTTACTCATTAGGCTTCTCCCTGACGTGATGTAACTAACGAGTTGTGCTCATCAATAATTTGCACTGCTTCGGCATGTGCTAAACCTTCAAGACAGATAACACCTGTTTCGCTGATGCCTGCTTTGCTAATAAGATCAACAAGGCGACGCGCTTTCTTCACGCTAACTTCCGGCGCTATAACGCTGCGGGTAACTTTCTTCTTACCCTTTGCGGCAGCGGAAGCTTTATCCTTCTGGAGAACCTCACCGGCCTTTTCGCCGAACTCTTTTACTCGATCAACAGCCACATCTACGGACACGTTTCCGGATTTAACTTCTTTCTGAACGTCCTGGTTAGCTGTGCTAAGTAGCAGGAGCTTTTCGACAGTAGGTACAGACTTATTGACCAGTTTTGCGATCTCGCTGGTGGTCTGGTTGAAGGCGTTGTGCAGCTCCTGAATGACTGCAGCCTGTTCCATATCGGAGAGCGGCAGCTGGTTGTTACTGGTCATGATCCGCGCCAGACGCTGAACATCGTTACCGTTGAACGGCATGATGTGGATGCGGTCTACTGGCTTACCAGCTTCAGCACAGCGCGCATAGCAGCGACGACGGCGGTGACCTTCAACAACCCACACGCCACCCTCATCACGAGCGATAACCTCCAGCGGTGGAACTGAACCGCCGTTCATCAGGTAATTGAACAGGTCATCATCAGCCTGGCGGGTGCGTTCATCGTCTTCACGCTTGTTGAATCCTTCACGAACGTGGATATCTGAAAGAGCGATAAACATCCCGGTATCGGTGCGCTTAATTACACCGGCCTTGGTCATTTGCTTGAATGAGTTAGCCATTAGAGAACAACCTCGTTATTCATGGAAATGACGACACGAGGCAGCTCACGGAGTTCTCGCTGAGCTTGCAGCAGGTGCATATTGGTTCGGGTCTTAGTGTGGCGTTCCACAATGCGGTCGCACTCTTTGGCCCAACTCGCTACATCCTGGCGAAGGGTGGCGTTCTGGTCAGCCAGTTCCTTCCGCTGCGCCAGCGCTTCACACAGTGCGACGCTGGTATAGTCCAGGCGGTTAGCCAGTTCGTTAACCATCCAACCATAAGCGGCAGGAAGGAGAGGGGCGGCCTTGCGAGCTGCGTCAATAAGCTGCTCCCTGGTCATGCGTGGTTGTAACTCGGTGACATTCTGTGTGTTCGTCATGATTAGTTTCTCCGTGTTATAAGCGCTCTGCACAGCGCGGAATTCTTGGCCTTACAACTTAGAAGAGGCCACCTTGGTCTTTAGGGGAGGTTCGTTTCCGCCTGGTAACTTCAGCCTTTGAAACCTGTTTGTCTGCCCAGGCTTTTGCGTGCCTCATTACATCGTCGAAAATCGCACCCTTCTTACTGGCCTGTGACATGCGCTTATATAAATCAATCGCTTGCCACGCCCCCCCCTGAGCCACCGAAGAGGAAAAGCCTTGCTTTATCAGCTGTTCCCTCACGTTTTTCTCTATAAATTCGAGGTGGTTCATCGTTCCTCCAGTGGAAACATCCGCTGAATTTTGGTTGCACGAATCCCTCGCCATTTGGCGACAAAACATAAAGGGGTTTCGTTTTAGTAAGCACCCAACCAAGGCACTTAGTGAAACGGGCGGCTGCCACCGCCTGTTAGCTTCTCCACAATTGGGAGCGCGTTCTCCTGAGGTTGATTTAACGACTGAGGCCTCTCAAGGAACCGGCTGAACGCGCTTTCAGTTGTGTAAAAGGGGCGGTCGACATTAAGGGATTTCAAACTGCCGACCGCCAAGACTACACACAGCATCTGGTACAGCGACTACGGTTTACACAACTGGAAGCGCACTCCGTTCGTTTACTTACCTGTCATCCACAACCGATAGTTGATGGAGTGCGCTTTCATGTTGTGTGCCGGGATTCCACCGGCTCCCATCTGTTTTTTAAGCCACTCAGATATCGTCTGGGCTGTCACCTGATCGCCACGCTGGTGAAACGTCTCTGGCTGTCGTACACAACTGGCTTGCACATTCCGGCTACCCGCTGGATCTGGATATTGTCTTGCAAGGAATCCCCGGACCGCTGCGGCACATGTGCCATATGCCGATGAACTTAATATGTACTAATAGTTCAATTAAGTAAAGTACCAAAAGTACAATTAAGAGGGGTTTGTTTTATAAATTATTGTAAATTAACGTTTTTATTTTTAATTACCGATGATGTGATTAAAAGATCACCAAAGAAGTGGGAGGTTATGAGATTAGACGAAGGAAGGGTGTGTATGATGGCCCATGCTATAGGCAGGGAAGTTGGGGGCTTATCGCTGTCAGATCAACCAGTGACGCAGGAAGCTATCATTGAGAAGTTGGAACACTATCGCAGAGAGAAGGGCAATGTGATCGGCAAGGGATTTAACAGGGATGCTGCGGATTTTGTGAAGAAAAGCAATAAAACCCGATACTAAATCGGGTTCTATTGATGCGTAAAAACTTTCAGTATGTTTGGTATCGCTGGTATAAGTTGAGAGAATACCACTGCACCAACGACCCAGATAATGATCGAGTTTTTAGCGTCACTGACATCAGTTTTTGTTGCGTAGTTGGAGCGCATAACTGCTATATCAGTTTTCATTTGTTGGACATCTTTTTCAAGATCTTTAACTCGCTGAAGCATGTCATCTCCTCCACCGCCTCCACCATTACCATAGTATGTATCTTGGAGCGCCTGGTGTCCATCATGCCGAGAAACGTCCTGATTAGGCCTCAACTCAACGACTTTCTCTGAACTCATCTCTAATCATCCCAAAAGGTTTAATGTCGAAGAAAGAACTATTTCTGCTAATTATTTGTCGTGTCTCACTGTCTATAAGTATTGCTTCAACTTCATAGATACCAGGATTAGGAACTTTAACATTGTTAAAGTTGACTTTTATTGATGCTGAAACAATGTTTTCCCCGTCCGGTGCTTCTGACACTTTGAATGCGCGGTGGTTATTAAATTCTGTTGATTCTAAAGTAATTATTTCACTTTCATCGTTATAGACAGTGATGCCCGTTATGTAAGTTTTGTTAGACCTGAGCCCTATAAAATAGACCCCGAATGCGATATTAGCTTCACCTGACCAATCATCGAACTCATAAACAAGAACAGGGACCCCCGATTCGTCGTCCGCATAACTTATTGGGATAACGTAGGAAATTCTTTCCTTAATATTTGATTTCAAGACATTTACCCCTGATCTAACCTGATTGCTAAAGTTTATTGTATTTAATTGACTCATGAATCAAGGCTTTACCCATTACGTAAAGTTGATCTTGGCTATCTTCTTTTATGTACCACTTCTCATAAGCGGGGTTATCGGACAATACAGCCAACTTGTCTCCCTGCATCTGAAGGCGTTTTACGTGGAAGGTCTTGCCGAAAACAAAGGAGTAGACGCCGTCAGTCTGGAAATGTCGCACTGAAATATCCACGAACAACCTATCCCCTGACACTAACGTTGGGGCCATGCTGTCCCCGCTTACTGTCATTACTTTGACGTCTTGCTGAGGACGATTACCGAAGAGAGAACGGGCATGTTCAGAGGTGAACTCGATTGCATACAGAACTTCAACATAGTCCGAAAGCATGTAGTTTCCTGGACCAGCACTGACAGTAAGATCCAGAACTTCAACTCGGTAAACATCGCTGCTCATGTTGGCTTGTCTTTTGATAATTCCGTCCTCAGAAGAATCACCTAGCAGGTAAGTTGCAGACGTGCCAAGAAGAGCTGCCAAATCCTGCAACTTTCCACGTCTCGGTATTGCTTCCCCATTAAACCATTTGCTCACAGCTTTAGGCGTTAGCTTCATTTTCTTAGCAATTTCTGCCTGTCGACCATGAACCTGAAAACCAGCTTTATCACAGGCCAGCGCTAGCCGTTTGGAGAAGTCTTGTCGCGCTCTTTCCTCATGAACCATGAGTTCAATAATAGGTGTACTTGCGTGAACTATCAGTTCCGTCATAATATGTACTTTAAGTTCATAAAGTGAGGTTCATATGCAAGAGGCAAAACTCCCAACTCTTACTGAAGCCATCAAGGAGATTGGTGTCATTACGATCTCTTCTGCTTGCGGATGTAGCGCTCGGTCCATCTACAAATGGATGAAAAAAGGCTGCCTGCCTCGTACAGATTTTACTGGCGAGACCAATTACGCGGAAAAAATCGCATTAGCATCCGATGGAAAGTTCTCAAAGGAATTAATCAAAGCGATTAGTCGTCCCCAAAAGGCTACAGATTCAGCTGCTTTAAAGTAACTACAAAAGGAAAAACAATATGGTAGAGCCAAGCCTGAAAGAAGTAGTGAAAGCGATGTGTAAAGCGTACCCCGGTGGCCGTGAGGCTATGGCCGGTGCTCTTGGCATGTCAGTAACGCAGTTCAACAACAACCTGTACGAGAAGAATGGCTGCCGTTTCTTCGAAGTGAACGAACTGGAGGCGATGGAAGACATTTCAAATACGTCTCTCCTGGCTGATTACTTCGCTCAACGCCGCGGCGCTTTGCTGGTGGACGTTCCGCATCTTGAAGACCTGGACCGCGTCGATCTGTTTACCCGTGCCATGAGAACTGCAGCAGCACGTGGTCAGGTTGATCAGATTATCCAGAAGGCCTTGGAAGATGGAGTGATAGAACCACATGAAGCTGAAGAGATTCACGAACATCACCGCCGTCACCTGGCTGCGCGTGAAGAAGAAATCCGCGCGATTGTCGCGCTGTTTAGCCGTAAGAAAAGCCAAAAGAAGTGACGCCCGCGAGTGTGCAGCTCCGGGCGTCGTGGCGTGTCGTATTCAGTGGAGAAACTAACGCATGAACAGTTTAAACCGATTGAGACCAGCGAAGCAATTCAGATGCCTTCCGCTGGTGGGAAAAGATTCCCCGTTCGGCTATGTGGAGAGATTAAACGACCAGGCTGACCCGAACAACTACCAGCCTGAGAACGCGATGGTAGAGGCTTTTGCTCAGATGAACGAGAAGGGGCGTGAGGAATGGCTGAAGTTAACCGGCGATTCAAAGACCACTACGGCGTCCCGGTCCGTGTCATCAGGTGGGAGCCACAGACTCGACGCGTTATATACCTTCGCGAAGGGTACGATCATGAGTGCTTCAGCCCTCTTGAGCAATTCCAGCGTAAATTTACAGAGTTAAAGGACGACCATGAGCCTGTTGATGCCATCCCGGCCGATAGTGATAAACCCTGACCTTGCATACAGCATTGGCCTGAACGAGGCCATTGCGTTGCAGCAGGTTAACTACTGGCTTAAAGAAACCACCTCCGGACTGGAGCGTGACGGCGTGCGCTGGATTTACAACACCAACGAGCAGTGGCTGGAGCAGTTCCCGTTCTGGTCTGAGTCTACGCTGAAGCGCACATTCACCCGCCTGAAGCAGCTCGGCGTGCTCAAAGTTGAGCAGCTGAACAAGTCTCAGCGCGACATGACGAACTACTACACGATTAACTACGAAAGCGAGCTTTTAAATGAGGTCAAAGTGACCAAATCGAAGAGTTCAAAATGCACTCTTCCATCAGGTCAAAATGAACCGATGGAAGAGGTCAAAGTGAAACACTCCATCGGGTCAAAACGAACCGCTCTCATCAGGTCAAATTGCACTGATGTTCTTACAGAGAATACAACAGAGAATACTACAGATATTAAAAACCCTATTTGTCCGGTTGCGCCGCAACCAGACGGTGATGTGTTGATCACCGATCAGGCTAAACAGGTTTTAACCCATCTCAACCAGGTGACCAGTTCGCGTTATCAGGTTTCAACAACCTCGCTGCAAAATATTCGTGCCCGAATCGGGGAGGGCTACACCGTTGAAGAATTGTCGCTGGTGGTGGACTACTGCAACGCCAAGTGGAGCGAAGACCTGACGATGGCGGCCTACCTTCGACCACAGACGCTTTTCCAGCCGTCCAAGTTCCCTGGCTACCTGAAGTCAGCGAACAGTTGGGCCAAAGCTGGCCGTCCACCGCGAGTTAACGGTGAGTGGCTCCGTGAAGATGGCGTATTCAAATCCAGCTTTAAGAATACCGACTACAGCAAAATTCCTGACGGTTTCAGGGGGTAAATACATGAGCCTTTTGAAAGACATTCAGATTTTCATCGCCACCAACCCAGGCTTAACGAACAAAGAGATTGCGGCATCAATGCCACAGTACGACGTTCATGCTGTTCAGCGCGGGGTATGCCACCTGGTCAAACTGAATCGCGCTACCCGCCAGCACAACGGCAAGTGCTACCAGTATTTTGCTAAAGCGCCGGGTGGGGATGTGAGCGAAGGGCGTTCTGCACTGAAAATTAACCGAGCTGACGCACCAGTTGCATCAGAACAGGAAGCCGCACCGAACCCGGCAGTAACCGCGATGATGGAAAAAGCTCAAGGCCTGTTTGAGAAGGGGCTCTTCCAACGTGCGGCTACGGTTCTGATGGAAGCTTTCAACCGCTCAAAAGACGAAGAGCAGCGCATGAAGATACTGATTGAGCGCCAGCGTTGCCTGAGCATGGTACCGAAAGTCAAAACACCTTCTGACGCATGGTGTCTGGCAGGTCAGGGGAGGAATATCTGATGAAATACTCTCTGATTTACGCAGACCCAGCCTGGGAATACGGGAACACCGTCAGCAACGGCGCTGCAACCAATCACTACGGCACGATGAAGCTGATCGACATGAAACGTCTGCCTGTCTGGGACCTTGCTGCCGATGATGCTGTTCTGGCTATGTGGTTCACCGGCACGCACACCCGCGAGGCTATCGAACTGGCTGAAGCTTGGGGTTTTAAGGTCCGCACGATGAAGGGCTTTACCTGGGTGAAGTTCAACCCGCTGGCAGAGCAGCACATCAACAAAGTGCTTCAGGCTGGCGGAGTTGAGGACTTTTACGACTTCCTCGACCTGCTGAATACGCAGACCCGCATGAACGGTGGCAACTACACCCGAGCAAATACTGAAGACCTGCTGATAGCCACCAGGGGAAATGGACTTGAGCGCCAGTGCGCAAGCATCAAGCAGGTAATCTACAGCCCACTCGGGGAGCACAGCCAAAAGCCATGGGAAGCGCGTCACCGTCTCGAAAAACTGTACGGTGACGTTCCGCGCATCGAACTGTTTAGCCGCTGCGGCGCGCCTGGCTGGGACCACTGGGGAAATCAGGCCGAATCACCGGATGTAGAGTTTTTCCCTGGCAACGTTCAGCCGATCTTTAAAGACGGGTGGAGAGCCGCATGAAGAAGCTTTCAATCGAGGAGATGAACGCGGTTCGTGACGTTGCCCGCCAATGCTCCGATGCCATTAAGAAAGCCCTGAAGAAAAGGCCGAAGCCAAGCTGGAATGTCGTTGTCCCTCCGATCCTGAAGGAGTACCACGAGAAGGTTAAGCCGATGGGTGTAAGCCTGGTGATGTTCAACAGCGTAATCGGGCGCCTGAACGGGCGTTATGGAGTCGAGTCATGAGCAAATTAACGCCGCGTCAGAGTGAGGTTCTTGATGCCATAGTGCTTTACAAGGACAGAACGGGATTTCCTCCAACCCTGCTGGAGCTTGCCGGGTTAATCGGCTGTGCATCACCGAACGCTGCTGCTGAGCACGTGAAGGCACTTAAGAAAAAGGGTTACCTCTCCATTGCTCCTGGGGCAGCCAGGGGCATTACCGTCGTCAAAACAGAATTGGATGCTGATCCGGTAGCGATCATTAAAGGCCTGCTATCCGGTGGAGAAATGGCCAGAGAGAACGCGGTGGAATGGCTGAAAAAACAGGGAGTGAATTTATGAAACTGGTGCTCCCGTTCCCGCCTAGCGTAAACACTTACTGGCGAGCCCCGAACAAGGGGCCGTTAAAAGGCCGCCATCTTATCAGTGAGAAAGGCAGGGCATATCAGAGTGCGGCATGCGCAGCGATTATTGAGCAGTTGCGTTGCCTTCCTAAACCATCATCGTCACCAGCTGCTGTGGAGATCCTTCTCTTTCCGCCAGATGCTCGCCGCCGCGACATCGACAACTACAACAAGGCTCTGTTTGACGCGCTTACGCACGCTGGCATCTGGGAGGATGACAGTCAGGTACAGAGAATGCTGGTGGAGTGGGGGCCGAAAGTACCCGGTGGACGAGTAGAGATATCGATCAAGAAACATGAACCTCTGGCGGGTGCAGCCGCCTGATAAGTGGAGAAGAGCATGAATCAGATGAATATCACCGTAATGTGTCCGACTCATCACGCCGCCGCGATGGGACAGCAAATAACGATGTCCGGCCGTGAAATTGCTAAGCTGGTCGACTCACGACACAGCAATGTCTGTGTAACCATCGAGCGCCTCATGAATTCTGGTGTGATTGGGGGGTATGCTGCATTGCAGTATACCCACCCTCAGAACCAGCAGGTTTACCATTACTACGAAGTTAACAAGCGAGACAGCTATGTGATCGTTGCGCAGCTGTGCCCGGAGTTTACCGCCCGTCTGGTTGACCGCTGGCAGGAACTGGAGAGCGGGGCCGGGATGGTGGTACCGCAAACACTACCTGAAGCACTTCGCCTCGCTGCTGACCTTGCCGAACAGAAGCAACGCCTGAGTGAAGAATTGGCCATAGCAGCGCCTAAGGCTGAATTTGTTGATCGTTATGTCAAAGCCACTGGCTCAATGACGTTCCGGCAGGTTGCCAAGCTCCTTAACGCCAAAGAACCTGAGTTTGCGATGTTCCTCATAGAGAACGGCATCATGTACCGGTTAAACCGTGTTCTTACACCAAAGAGCAAGCACATCGAAGCAGGGCGATTCGAAGTTAAGACAGGGACCACCAACCAGACTAACTATGCATTCAATCAGTCCCGCTTTACTGCAAAGGGCGTGCGCTGGATTGGCGGCCTGTGGGCTGAACATATTGCTAAGGGGCAAATTGCGTGAGAGCCATATTGACACCTGAAGTCGCGCCATTGTCCGGGGTGGTGCTGTTTCGTCCTGGTAACGAATTGTTGTGGCTGTTTCGTCGTGGCCGGGTGGTGATTGAAACGCCTTCCGAAGCAATCAAGCACCTGCCATCTGGACTGATTCCTGAAGCGCACCAGCCACTGGCGGATGATGTCAGTGTGCAGGAGCTTTTCCTGAATGAGAGAGTTATTCAGCGTGCTGGTGGGCTTAGCAGTCTTGATGCCTGGCTGGAAAGAAAATTCGAATGTCAGTGGCCCCACAATGAATGGCACTCAAAGGACTTCACTCTGCTACGCCACGCCCCCGGCAGCATTCGCCTGTGCTGGGGATGCGATAACCAACTGCGTGAACAAACTACTGAAAGACTGGCAGGAATTGCCATGCAGAACCTGGTAAAATGGCTGCTCGAAAGGGTGAATATCATGCTGGGTTTCAGCGCTGACCACACCCTGACGCTGCCGGAGTTTTGCTGGTGGATGGTACGTAACGATCTGGCTGACCTTATTCCTGAATCAGTGGCCAATAAAGCCCTCAGGATTAAACCTGAATCGCATAGCTCAGTGATGCGGGAAAGTGAGATTGTTCCGTCATTACCGGCAACTGAAATCCTCCAGGAGAAAGTTAAGAAGATAGTCTCGGTGAAGGTAGACCCTGAATCACCTGAATCTTTCATGCTGAGGCCAAAGCGCCGCCGCTGGGAGAACGATAAGTACACCCGCTGGGTTAAGTCGCAGAAGTGCAGTTGCTGCAATAACCCGGCAGACGACCCCCACCACCTGATTGGCCACGGGCAGGGTGGTATGGGTACCAAAGCGCATGACCTGTTTGTGATACCGCTGTGCAGAGCACATCACGACGAGTTGCACGCTGATCCTGTGGCATTTGAAGCGAAGCACGGCGACCAGTTGGTGCTGTTGTTTCGGTTTTTAGATCGTGCGCTTGAAATCGGCGTACTGGCGTAAGTGGAGACGCAACATGATCAATCCTTCTGAAGTTGGCAAATCCGGCGAGATGGTTCGCCTTCGCACTCTCGAAAGCATATGGGTACAGGGCAAGCTCCGCATGTGGGGCCGCTGGTCATATATCGGTGGCGGCTCTGGCGGAAACATGTTTAACCAGCTGCTGGCATCCGGGAAAATCACCAAGACCGCAATCAACGATGCACTGCGCCGCATGAAGAAATCCGGCATCACTAAACCTGAGCTGGAAGCATACCTGCGCGAAATCCTCGACAGCAAAAACAAAAGCGGCTTGGCGTTCTGTTCTGACGAAGAAGGGCTGAAGATTGATGGCGTGATCGCCGCTGTACTCATGAACGAAGAATACCGTGGGTTGTATGGCGTAATCGTTGACCGCCACCGTCTGCGTAAGAGCAAGCTGCAGATGGCCAAGGAGCTTAATGAAAAACACTCTGACTGGACACTTATCAAATGCCGACGCCGAATCGACACATGGGTAAGTTTGGCAGAATCGATCCTGTACGCCCCACTTTGTGATGCGTTTGGCACAAATGGCGACAGATTTAAGTTGCAGAGTGAGCAAGAAAGTGCTTAAATTGTGGTAGGCTCGGGACGTTAAAACGAACTGAGCAACAAATAAATGAAACCCGCCAACAGTGCGGGTTTTTTGTTATGATGCCTCAAAAAGGAGGCGTTATGGCTTGGCAAGGTATTCCGTTCCCGCTCAATGGTTCTTTAGGGTTATTAATTGAAAAAATACCCCATCTTAATGTGACAACTAATTCTGGTTTTGGCTGGGATACTATTACAGCGAGTGTGGTAGGTGCTATCATCGCTTCAGCTATACCTGCGGCAATTGCTTGGTGGTCAATTAAAAACAATAATAGAACCATGCGCGAAGACAGGGATAAACAGTTTAAAGATTTTGAAGAAAGTCGAAAGACACAAATCACAATTGCTGAGGAAGGGCGTAAAGCTCAAGTAATTTCAGCTAATAGATTAGTTTGGATAAAAGATCTGCGAGAGGCTTCTGCCGAATTCGTCTCTACAGTTTATGAAAATATTGTTCTGAGTCAGCGACTTGTTTACGAAGTGCACGCGAAAATTTCAGGGCAACAGTTAACTTCAACGAAAAACGCTTTAAATGATTCATTTATTAAACTAGTACTTCAGTCAACTCGGATAAGAATGATGTTGAACCCGAGTAGAAAGGACCACGACAAGATAGTTGAAATAATGTCAGAACTTAAGACTCATTCTGAACATATGATTAAAACGTCAACGGAAATGGATTCAGTAAAAGTAAATGAAAATCTGAATAAATTCGTTTTAGCAATGCAGTTACTCTTAAAAGAGGACTGGGAAAAAGCCAAACAAAATATTTAATCAACAATACTTTATCGAGGCTGCCTATTGGCAGCCTTTTTTATTCCCCTCGTTCTGAGAGGAGTCACGGCAATAAGAGGGGGATAAATGTCCGATCCTGTTTCTGGCACTACGGTAGCGGCTGGTGGTCTGATGGGGGCCAGCATGTTTGGCCTGGCAACCGGCATAGACTACGGTGTGGTGTTCGGCGCATTCGCTGGTGCGGTGTTCTACGTCGCTACGGCGGTAAACATCAGTCGCCTTAAGCTGGTGGGCTACTTCATCACATCATTCATCTTCGGTGTTATCGGTGCGCCTCTGCTTGGTTCGTACTTCTCAAAGTGGACGGGCTACAGCGACAGGCCGCTTGATGCGCTGGGTGCGGTAATCGTTGCTGCGGTGGCGATCAAGCTGCTGACGTTCGTTAACAGTCAGGATTTGGGCAGCCTGTTTGGAATTCTCTCTCGCTTACGTGGAGGAGGGGCCAGCAATGGTAACAAGTGATCCGAGTGCAATGGCAAACGCTCTTATCTGTGGAGTCATTGTCGTTGCCCTGATGTTCTACCAGCGCGGCGGGGCGAGACATCGCCCTCTGATATCGCTGATGGCTTATTTCACGGTGCTGGTATACGCCAGCGTCCCTTTCCGTTACCTGTTCGGCCTGTACCATGAATCCCACTGGTTTGTGGTGCTGGTGAACGTCCTTATATGCGCCGCCGTTCTCTGGGCTCGGGGAAACGTAGCGCGCCTGGTTGATGTGCTGAGGCTTTCGCATGACCAAAGACGAAATTTTTAATTCCATCCTCGGTAAAGAGGGCGGCTACGTTAATCACCCTGACGACAAGGGCGGCCCAACTAACTGGGGGATTACACAAGCGGTAGCTCGCGCCCATGGATTCAACGGGGATATGCGGAAGCTGACCCGCCAACAGGCGCTGGATATCCTGACGGCTGACTACTGGACAGGGCCACGCTTTGATCTTGTTTCTGAGGTATCACCAGCCATCGCGGCAGAACTGTGCGATACCGGCGTTAACATGGGCCCATCGGTTCAGACCAAATGGTTCCAGCGATGGCTGAACGTATTCAACATTCAGGGCACGCTCTATCCCGATCTGATTGCAGATGGTTTTATCGGTCCGCGTACTATCAGCGCGCTAAAAAGCTATCTTTCCCGGCGAGGAAAAGAGGGCGAGCTGGTTATGCTCCGTGCCCTGAATTGCAGCCAGGGTCAGCGTTATCTCGAACTGGCAGAACAGCGCAGCGCGAACGAGACGTTTGTTTATGGCTGGGTAAAGGAGCGGGTGGTTATATGACGCTTGAGATGATTACCGGACTCGTTGTCGCGGTGTTTGCTGCTATTGCCGCCGCGTTTGGCCTGGGTCATTCACGCGGCACCAGCAAAGCGGAAGCCAAAGCAGACCAGCAGCGTACCGAAGAAAAGGCCGCAGCCACTCAAGCAGTAGCCGAACGCCGGGTAGAAACAACCAAAGAGGCCAGCAATGTACAGCAGACTGTTAACCGCATGCCTGATGACTATGTTGATAGCGAGCTGCGTAACACGTGGAAGCGTCCCGGTGGTGGTTGATACCGCCTGCGACTGGGTAAAGCCAATCTACCTGACTGATCACGACATCGACGTTATGGACCGCCAGACGAAGAAAGACATCCTGGCGCATAACAAAGCGTGGCAGAAAAATTGTAATACTCATTAAAAACACCCCCCACGGAAAGGTAATAAAATTCAAATCATACCGAGGGGGGGAGCGTTAATTATCGTGCAAGAAACTTAACAAACTCAATGATAGCGGTGGCTACTGTTACCGTGTTGGCGCCATTAGCTATCCAAGAACTTAAGCCGGATTTACAAAGTTTTTTGGCAATTTTGTCTGGATGTGGGTCTGGAGTATGTCGGGTCTCTTCTATTAGTTGGCGAACTTTATTGATATCTACGCCTTCTTTAAACAGGGGCGCTAGTTCTTCTGGTATACCTGAGTCGATTAGCACCGCCTTACCGTTTCCCTGAAACAAAGTGTCGTGCGCCTCAAGTTGTACATCACCAGAAGCAACAATACCTATTCCATTATTGATGAACTGACAGCCTGTAAATGTTCCTTTCGTCATAAGCATTAACCTCTGTGATTGAGCTGTGCATAAGCCTAAGTGAGGAAAAATCCTTTCTCACCTATTTGAATTTTACCCTGTCCACACCTGGAGATCCTTTCCGGAGTTTTTAAAATATTGTTAAATTCACGGAGTTGAGATGAATGTCACTATAGACGGTATCCAGTATATTCCTACCGGGTCGCTTTCATCTCGGATCGGAATTGCCATTTCCACACACCAACGCGCGGACATTCTCAAACGTGCACTCGAAAAGCATATGAAGCACCTGCCAGCAGGCGCGCTGGTGGTGGTAGTCGATGATGGTTCAAAACCTGCACCGGTAGTTCCCCACGGCGTGCAGCTGCTTCGCCATGAAACATCACTCGGCATTGTTGCTTCGAAGAATGCCAGCCTGTCAGCCCTGATGGATGCCGGGTGTGAGCATCTGTTTTTATGGGATGATGACGCCTGGCCTATCGCTGATAACTGGCACCTCCCTTACATCGAATCACCCGAGCCACACCTGGCTTACCAGTTTCTCGATCTTGCTGGCACGAACAAGCTGAATGACCTTTCGGTCCTTTACCGGGACGATAAGCATATTGCATACACCGGGCAGCGCGGCGTGATGCTTTATTACCACCGCAGCGCCATCGAGAAGGTTGGCGGATTCGATCCGGTTTATGGTCGCGGCATGTACGAACATAGCGACCTCGCCCTGCGGATTCATAACGCTGGCCTCACGACGTGGGCTTACGCTGATATCGTCGGTTCAGAAAAGCTGATCCATTCTCTCGATGAGCATGAGGCCGTAGAGCGTTCAGTACCGAGGCCCGACCGCCAGGCGCTGGTGGAACGTAACGTAAAAATCCACAACCAACGGCGTGATACCGGGTTTACCGGTTACGTTGAATATCGGCGTCAGCGCGACGTGGTTATCACTACGTTACTGACCAGCCAGCCTGACCCTCAGCGCGGCACGAAAATGACGGCCTCACCTGACATGCTGAGCAAGTGGGCGGCCTCGCTTCGGAATTGTGGACGTATTGCGCTGGTGGATGAATTACTGACGGCCCCGGAAGATGTTGAGCTGTATCTCGTTCCTGACGTGAAGATGAATGTCTACTTCCGGCGCTGGCTGCATATCTGGCAGCACCTGCGCGATCACCATGAATACCGGTTCGTCTGGTGTACCGATGGAACTGATGTCGAAATGCTTCGCGCACCATGGGAAGAAATGCAGCCCGGGAATGTGTATGTCGGTTCAGAGCCGAAGACATACGCTGACGCCTGGGCAAAGCAGAATCATCCTGAGCGTATCTATCAGGAATTCATTGAAGCGCACCGCAACGATGTGATGCTTAACGCTGGTCTGCTGGGTGGCACTCGCGATGATGTAATGGCGTTCGCGCACGGCATCATTCGTCTTTACTACCGGATCGAGAGTTATCGTTTCTGGAAGAAAGAACATGCTGGCGCCGCGGTGGGTGACATGCTGGCGTTCGGTATTGTCGCTCATTCATTCGCAGGAAAGGTGATTACCGGACCTCATGTGCACACCGTTTTCAAAACTGATGGGATCGGTAAGGAGGCGGCATGGTGGAAACACAAGTGAAGTTTGCGGTTATCGGCCACCATTCCAGATATAAGCAGGCATCGCGTCTTGCTGGGATTCTAGGGGATGTACTGCTGATTGATAGTGGAGACCATGGCGCAAACTGGAATCATCGCCGCGCGCTTGAATGGGCATCATGGCAGGATTGCCGGGTAGTAATAATCGAAGATGACGCATTGCCTGTTCCAGATTTTATTGAGCAGGTTAGTGAATGGCTTAACCGCTTCCCGGAATCGCTGGTGAGTTTCTACCTGGGTACTGGCCGACCACCTCAATATCAAATGCAGATAGCTGAGCGGCTGATTGTTGCTGATAAGACTCAGGCTGATTACATCACGCTACAGAGGCTGATACACGGCGTTTGCTATAGCGTACCCCCTCAGCATATTGAACGAGTCCTTTCTCGATGGGACAACAGCAAGCCAGCTGATTATGCCGTAGGTGATGCCTATGGCGGCGCAGTGGTTTATCCGTGTTACTCGCTGGTGGACCATGCTGACGGCAAACCGGTTGAGCGTCACCCTGACTCAGCGCCACGCACAGAACGCCGCCGGGCGTGGAGGTTGGCGTGAATAAAGAACCGCGTATCTACGGCAGTAAATGGGACAGAGAGCGTCTTGTTTTCCTTCGCGCCCATCCACTCTGTGTGATGTGTCAGGAGCAGGGGAAGGTGGCAGCTGCAACGGTAGTTGACCACATCACCCCTCACAAACTGAAAGAGGCGCTTCGTTCTGGTGATGCGGCTGCCATAAGCAAAGCCCAGAAGCTCTTCTGGAGCCGCAGTAACTGGCAGGGACTGTGCAAGCAGCATCATGACTCAACGAAGCAGAGAATGGAGAAGAGAGGCTCCATCATCGGCTGTGACGAGAGCGGCATCCCCCTCGACCCAGCGTCTCATTGGTTCAAATGATAATAATTCCCATCTGCGTGAGCGGAGGGGAGGGGCGGGTCAAAAGTTCATAGTCTTGCCCCTGAATGACCGCCGCCAATCCTTTTTGTGCATAACCGCGAAATGAAAAGTTTTTTTCCGGGAGGTTCCGATGGCAGGACGACGCCCGAAACCGACCCACCTGAAAGTGGTAACCGGCAACCCGGGCAAACGAAAACTCAACGATAAAGAGCCCACTCCGGCGCGAGAAATACCAAGCCCTCCTGAGCACCTCACAGACTGGGGGAAGGTTGCATGGGGAAAACTCACCGTGCTGCTGGACGGTATGGGGATTTTGACAATCGCCGATACGCTGGCGCTCGAACGTCTATGTGATATCTACGCCGATATTCTGCAGTTGCGCCTGACAATCGCCGATGAGGGGCGAACCTATACCGTGCAGACAGAAGGCGGATTTTTGATTAAGGCGAACCCGGCGGTCGCCATGCTGGCAGATGCCGATCGCCGTTTTAAAAGCTACCTGGTTGAATTCGGTCTCACCCCGGCCGCCAGAACGAAGGTAAAAGTTGATGGTGGAGAAAAAGAAGAAGACCCGCTCAACCAGTTCTTCGGTTGATCCCGCAACGCGTTACGCGATGGAAGTTGATTCCGGTAAGGAAATTGCCGGACCAGATATACGGAATTCCTGTAAACGCCACCTCAAAGATTTGGAGTCATGCCATGCTCGCGGCCTGGTATGGGATCCTGCAGCTGCACAGCGCGCTATCGATTTTTTCGCTAAAGTGCTGAAGCTCAACGGCGGTGAGCATGAAGGAAAGCCCTTCATTCTGTTGCCGTGGCAGTGCTTTATCGTGGGTTCGATATTTGGCTGGAAAAACTCGGATGACCATCGCCGATTTCGAATGGTGTACGTCGAATCCGGGAAAGGCTCCGGAAAGTCACCGCTGGCAGCAGGAATAGCGCTTTACTGCCTGGTGGCAGACAAAGAGCCACGCGCTGAAGTGTATGCTGCGGCCACGAAAAAAGACCAGGCCATGATCCTGTTTCGTGATGCGGTGGCGATGGTGGACCAGTCACCGGCGCTGGCGCAGCGAATCAATAAATCTGGTGGTGCCGGTAAAGAGTGGAATTTGGCTTTTCTGCAGACCGGATCTTTTTTCAGGCCCATTAGCTCTGATGACGGGCAGTCCGGACCGCGCCCGCATTGTGCACTGATTGACGAGATCCACGAGCACAAAAATAACCAGGTTGTTGAAATGATGCGTGCTGGCACGAAAGGCCGTCGGCAGGCGTTGATTTTCATGATCACCAACAGCGGCCACGACAAAACCAGCGTCTGTTACGACTATCACGAATATGGGCGAAAAGTTGCTGAGGGCTCTATCGAGGATGACAGTTTCTTTTCATTCATCTGCTCGCTTGATGAAGGTGAGGACCCGTTTAAGGACGAATCGTGCTGGAAGAAAGCTAACCCGTCTCTCGGTCATACTTTTACAGACAGGTATCTGCGAGAGCAGGTTACGCAAGCGCGGGGTATGCCGTCGAAAGAGAGCATTGTCCGCCGTCTCAACTTCTGCCAGTGGGTTGATGCTGATAACCCATGGATGAGCAGCGATGTGTGGATGGGGTGCGAAGAGGATTTCGATCTCCATGAACTGCAGGGTGAAGAATGCTACGGCGGCCTCGATCTTTCAGGAAGTAGGGACCTTACCGCTCTGGCGCTGTTTTTCCCGAAAAAAAGAAAGCTGCTGGTGGAATTCTGGACCCCGAAAGAAACTCTTTTAGACCGCTCAAAAACGGATCGGGTGCCTTATGACGCCTGGGAACGGGACGGATACATTCACACCACCCCAGGAAAAGCGGTTAAGTACGGATTCGTTGCTGAACGAATAGCCGATCTATCCCAGATGTTTTTTATCAAAGCGATCGCATTTGACCAGTACCGAATTAAATACCTTGAACCAGAACTGGAAGAGGCCAGTGTATCGGTCCCTTTAATCCCTCATGGTCAGGGGTATTACAAAGCCCAGGAGTCAGGATTATGGATGCCGCACTCTATCGAACTATTCGAACAGCGGCTGGACGACGGCGACATCATCATCAAAACCAATCCCTGCCTGCGCTGGAACGCAGCATCTGCTGTTACAGAAGCTGATCAGAAAGAAAACCGTATCTTTGCCAAGAAAAAAAGCACCGGCCGCATCGATGGCGTGGTGGCATCTGCCATGGCGATCGGTGCATCTGAAGGGGATATGGAAGAAGAGGGCGATGTTGATGGATTTTTTGATGAACCGATCATAGTGGGTATCTGATGGCTAAGAACAAGCAACCAGGGCGAGTAAAAAGCGCCCTATTAAACTGGCTGGGCGTGCCAATCGGTCTTACGACAGGTGAATTCTGGCGAGAGTGGTACGGAACCAGCAGCAGCGGAAAAGTGGTTACCGCTGATAAAGCGATAAAGTTGTCTGCCGTCTGGGCGTGTGTGCGGCTTCTTAGTGAGTCTATATCAACACTACCTCTGCGTGTCTATGAGCGGCAGGCTGATGGGTCACGTAAGCTGGCGCAAAACAACGTCGTATACCAGGTATTGTGCCGCAGGCCGAACCCTGAAATGACACCTTCACGTTTCATGCTGATGATCGTCGCCAGCATCTGTTTGCGGGGAAATGCGTTTGTTGAAAAACTGTTTATCGGACAGAAACTGGTCTCCCTGGTGCCGCTGCTCCCGCAAAACATGGTTGTTAAACGCCTTGATAACGGTCGCCTGCAGTACACGTACACTGAAAATGGCATCCCGCGCAACATAGCTCCAGACCGAATGATGCACATCAGGGGGTTTGGTCTTGATGGTGTCTGCGGAATGATGCCAACCATGGCGGGAGTTGACGTTTTCGGCGCGGCAATGTCGGTGGATGAGGCTGCTGCGAAAATCTTTGAAAACGGGCTACAGAGTACCGGTTTTCTTTCATCTGAAAATGCGCTGACGAAAGAACAGCGAGATCGACTGCGTAAAAATCTTCAGTCCTTTATCGGCTCTAAAAATGCCGGAAAGCTGATGGTGCTGGAAAATAAACTGACGTACCAGAACGTCACTATGAATCCTGAGGCGGCCCAGCTTCTTGAAAGCAGATCCTTCAGCATCGAGGAGATTTGCCGCTGGTTTCGTGTCCCGCCATATATGGTTGGACATACAACCAAGCAGAGCAGTTGGGCATCCAGCCTTGAAGGGATGAACCTGCTTTTTCTGACGCACACTTTGCGCCCGCTTCTGGTTAATATTGAGCAGGAAATTGCGAGATGCCTGCTCAATGGAGACGAGGATCTTTTTGCCGAATTTTCCGTAGAGGGGCTGCTACGTGCTGACAGCGCAGGGCGAGCTGCTTATTACACCAGTGCATTGCAGAACGGTTGGATGTCCCGTAATGACGTTCGTCGTCTTGAGAACATGCCGCCAATTGAAGGGGGCGATATTTACACCGTTCAGCTCAACCTGACGCAACTGAAAAATCTCGAAAGCAGCAACCCTGCTGTTCAGGCACTGGCCCTGCGAGAGCTGCATAACCACGTATTCCCCGATATTTCCTTTGAACAATCTCCGCTGAAACAGGCCGCTTAGGAGCACTTTCCTGATGAGCAAAAAACAACTTCCGGTAGCACCGGCGGGTCGCCCCTGCGCGCGCGTTACCTGTGAAACATTACCGTCCGCACTGGACCGCTGGGACGGCGGGATCAAAGCGGCGGCCACCGACGATAACAGCATTTCTGTTTTTGATGTTATCGGGCAGGACTACTGGGGCGAAGGGGTAACAGCTAAACGTATTGCCGGTGCGCTTCGGGCTATGAACGGCGCTGACGTCACGGTGAATATCAACTCACCGGGCGGCGACATGTTCGAAGGTCTGGCTATTTATAACCTGCTCCGCGAATACGAAGGCCGTGTAACGGTGAAGGTGCTGGGCATTGCCGCCAGCGCCGCCTCGATAATTGCGATGGCCGGGGATGATATTCAGATTGGCCGCGGTGCCTTCCTGATGATCCATAACTGCTGGGTATATGCGATGGGAAACCGCCATGATTTTGCAGAACTGGCACAGTCACTGGAACCCTTCGATACCGCTATGGCTGACATCTACGCGGCGCGCTCCGGCCTTGATATGGCCGCTGTGCAGAAGCTGATGGACGCGGAAAGCTATATCGGTGGCAGTGATGCTGTGGCGAAGGGACTGGCAGACAGCCTGCTTTCTGCTGATGCGGTCAGCGACGGCGACGAATCGCCTGCTGCTGCGCTTCGCAAACTTGATGCATTGCTGGCCAAGACCAACACACCGCGCTCTGAGCGAAGAAAACTCATTAAAGCCTTATCCGGTGGCATGCCTGGCGCTGTCACCACCAACGACGGTACGCCGGGCGCTGCCGAAGACATCAAACCTGAAACCATCAATTCACTTGAAAGCGCCCTGGCGGCGTTAGTCAAATAAGGACCCTTTATGTCTGAAGTAAACGATATTCTTAAAAAAGTCACTGCCAGCATTGAAGAAGCAACCAGCAAGTTCAACGCGAAAGCAGAAGAAGCCGTCAAAGAAGCGCAGAAGTCTGGCAAACTGTCAGAAGAAACAAAGGCGGCCGTTGATAAAATGGCTACTGAGTTCAACGCCCTGCGTGAAGCAGAAAAAACGTTGAAGGCCGCAATGGGTGAACTCGAACAGCATGTAGCTCAGATGCCGCTGGCAAATGCGAAGCAGGTTGTGGAGTCGATCGGCCAGCAGGTGATCTCTGCTGAGGCGCTGAAAACCTTTGCTGCCAGTGTTGAAGGTGGCAAACGTATCAGCATCCCTGTGAAGGCTGCTTTGACTTCTGCGGATGTTCCTGATGGTGTTGTGGAGCCTCAGCGCCTGCCGGGTATTGATACGGCGCCGAAGCAGCGCCTGTTCATCCGCGATCTGATTGCACCAGGTCGCACTTCCTCCCCGGCTATTTTCTGGGTGCAACAGACTGGCTTTACCAACAACGCGAAAGTGGTTCCTGAAAATACGCAGAAACCATACAGCGAAATTGAGTTTACCCCGAAAATCACTGGTGTCAGCACCGTCGCCCACCTGTTCAAAGCCTCTAAGCAGATCCTGGATGACTTCGCCCAGTTGCAGTCAACCGTAGATGCCGAAATGCGCTACGGGCTGAAGTATGCAGAAGAGCAGGAAATTCTCTTTGGTGATGGTACCGGCGTGCATCTGCACGGCATCGTTCCCCAGGCATCCGCGTTTGATCCAGCGTTCACTGTCGAACAGCAGAGCGGGATTGACGATCTGCGTCTGGCAATGCTGCAGGCGCAGCTGGCGCGTTTCCCGGCATCCGGTCATGTTCTTCACTTCATTGACTGGGCACGGATCGAGCTGACAAAAGACAGCCTGGGCCGTTACATCCTGGCTAACCCGGCGGCACTGACTGGCCCGACTCTGTGGGGTCTGCCGGTTGTTGCAACGGAAGCGGCAGCCTTCCAGGGCAAATTCCTGACCGGTGCATTCAACGCTGGCGCGCAAATCTTCGACCGTGAAGATGCGAACGTGGTGATCTCCACGGAGAACGCCGACGACTTCGAGAAAAACATGATCACCATTCGTTGCGAGGAACGTCTGGCGCTGGCTGTCAAACGCCCTGAAGCATTCGTGTACGGTTCATTCCGCACAGGCGCGGGTAGCTGATAAATATTGCGGCCTTCGGGCCGCTTTTTTCGGGGTAAGCAAATGCTTGATCAAAATGTGGTGAAACAGCACTGCCGCATTGATACCGATTTTACCGGCGATGATGCTCTGCTGAAGATATACACGGGAGCGGCGGAGCGATACGTCCAGACATGGACAAGGCGAACGCTGTATGAGAATGAAAGCAGCCCTGGCTATTCAGACGACCCGGACCCGATTCTACTGAATGATGATGTTAAGGCAGCCATGTTACTGCTGATCGGACACTGGTATGCCAACAGAGAATCAGTGTCCGTCGGTCAGACCGTTGCAGAGGTCCCGCTTGCAGTTGAAGCCTTGCTGCAGCCATACCGAATTTACGGGGTATAGGAGGATTTTATGCAGGCCGGAAGACTGAGAGACAGGGTGGTAATTCAGAACATCACAACATCGCGTGATCCTTCAGGTCAGCCTGTTGAAGCGTGGCACGACGGCGCAGAAACCTGGGCAGAAGTAAAAGGTATCAGTGGGCGAGAGCTGGTAGCCGCTGGTGCTGAAACCGCTGTCGCCACCATCAGGGTATGGACACGATTTCGTAGCGATATCTCTGCAGCTTCCAGACTCAGGGTTGAAACCGGACCGTTCAAAGGCGCTATTTTGAATATCATTGGCCCACCAATCCCTGACTCTCGCGGTGTTCAGCTCGAAATTTTATGCAAGCAGGGGGCCGAAAAATGATTGAAACGAGCCTCGATTTTTCCGGGCTGAATGACATCGCAAAGGATCTTGAGGCGCTTAGCCGCGCTGAAAACAACAAGGTTCTGCGTGATGCCACGCGCGCCGGAGCCGAAGTGCTTAAGCAAGAAGTGATCGCCCGCGCTCCCGTGCGTACCGGGAAACTGAAAAAAAACGTGGTGGTGGTGACCCAAAAAAGCCGCCGCCGCGGGGACATTTCTTCCGGTGTCCACATTCGTGGTGTCAACCCGCGTACCGGGAACAGCGATAACACGATGAAGGCGAATAACCCGAGAAATGCCTTTTACTGGCGATTCGTCGAAATGGGTACCGTTAACATGCCGCCGCACCCGTTCATTCGTACCGCGTTCGATGTACGCCAGGAGCAGGCGACGGAGGTCGCAATCAGGCGCATGAACCAGGCCATTGACGAGGCATTAAGCAAATGACGGAAGACGATCTCTATCCTCTGCTGGCGCCGCTGGCCGGAGGGCAGGTTTATCCCTACGTTGCGCCGCTCGGCAGTGACGGGAAGCCTTCAGTCTCTCCGCCCTGGGTAATTTTCTCGATTATTACCGACGTGGCCGCAGACGTTCTTTGCGGTCAGGCTGAATCTGCCGTTTCTGTGCAGGTTGATGTCTATTCCAGCACCATCGCTGAAGCGCGCACGATCAGGAATATGGCGCTTGATGCTCTGCAGGTGCTGAAGCCGGTAAGCATTGTGAAAACGCCGGGCTATGAGCCAGATCTGCGCTATCACCGGGCAACGCTCGAATTACAGGTAACCGTTTAACTTTACCCACCATAACAGACCGCTCCGGCGGTCTTTTTTTTAACTGGAGAAACCATGACCAGTAAGTATGAAGTCACAAAGGGGATGACCTTTGCCGTCTCCGACGCACCCGTAACCGCCGAGGATTTTAACGCCTCAGGTTTCCCGGGTGCTGGTGTTACCTGGCTGGAAGCAGCCTGTGCAACAAAGGAGATCACCTTCACCGGCGGGCAGAAAGGGGATATCGACGTAACCACGCTGTGCTCAACTGAACAGGAGCAAACCAACGGCCTCGCCGCGCCTGCTGAAATGAGCATTACCCGTAACTGGGTTGGCGATGAAGCAGCACAGGAGGCACTACAGACCGCTTACGAAAATGACGAACTGCGCGCGCTGCGCGTGGTATTCCCGTCTGGCAACGGTTTCTACGTGCTGGTTGAGGTGCGCCAGAGCTCATGGTCTGCTGCAACCTCTTCCGTTGTTGGCGCTACCTATTCTCTGCGTGTACGCGGCAAACCTAAACGCATCTACGCGTCTGGTTCCTGAGCGGCTTCGGCCGCTTTTTTTATCCCTCCGATCATGTAACAAGAGAAAAATGAAATGCCGCAAAAAACATCACAGAATTCATTACGCAACGTGGCGCTTACAGCATCGAAAGCCTATCGCACCAAAGAAGGTATCACGGTCCCTGAATGGGATGGCGCAAAGGTAACGTTGCGTGAACCCTCTGGCGATGCCTGGGTGAAATTCCGGGAGATCGTTAATCCCCAGTTCGCCGAGGGCGAAGAGGCACCGACGCTGACGGAGGCGGAAAAGTTTCTGCGTAACAAAGAGGCTGATGTGGTTCTGTTTATTGACGTTCTGCTGGATGAAAACGGCGAGCGAGTATTCAGCGATGAGGATCAGGAGCAGGTATCCAAAATTTATGGTCCTGTGCACTCCCGCCTGTTGGCTCAGGCCCTCAACCTCGGAATGAGCCAGGAAGAAGCGGGAAAGCAGTAAAGCAGCCGCTGACCTTCTTCCTGATGTCGCTGGCGCTCCGGTTGGGGCGTACTCTCCACGAACTGCGCCAGACCATGACCGCCAGCGAGCTCAAAATGTGGATCGAGTTCGACCGCATCAGTCCGATTGGTGACTGGCGCGCCGATGCTCAGGCGGCGCAGATCTCCGTTGCAATGCTGAACTCTCAGGGCGGGAAATTCACCATTCCTGACGTGATGCTGAAATGGGGTGAGCAGGAAGAAGGCGCAGAAGTCTCTGAACTTGAAGAATGGATGTCCAGTCTTTGATGCCCGCGGCTGCGGGCTTTTTTATGGGTGAAATATGGCAACGCTGCGCGAGCTAATCATCAAAATTTCGGCGAACTCTTCTTCTTTCCAGTCGGAGATCGCCAGAGCGTCCCGCATGGGAACCGATTACTACCGCACTATGGAACAGGGCGGGAAAAAAGCTGCAGCGGCCACGCGTGAAACTCAGCGTTCTTTGGCTGAGCTGAATGCTCAGCTTGCAACAGTTCGGTCTTCTGCTGCCGGGCTTGCCGGTGCATGGGCTAGTGCATTTGCCACGCATCAGCTGATCGCGTTTGCCGACACATGGAATCAACTTAATGGCCGTCTTCGCCTGGCGTCCTCTTCCAGTGAAGATTACGTGCAAGCCCAGCGCGTACTGATGGAGATAAGCCAGCGCACCGGAACATCACTCGAAGCAAACAGCAACCTTTACAGTCGTATCGCTCAGTCCTTGCGTGAGGCTGGTTATGCTTCTGCCGACGTAGCAAAAGTTACGGAAACCGTTGCAACCTCACTGAAGCTATCTGGTGCCAGTACCGAAGAGGCAAGCTCGGTTATTACCCAGCTTAGTCAGGCGCTTGGCTCAGGCGTTTTGCGAGGCGAAGAATTTAACTCCATCATGGAGAACGGCGGCCGCCTGGCGAAACTGCTGGCTGATGGGCTGGGTACCACTGTTGGTGGCCTGCGAAATATGGCCAACAACGGCGAGCTGACGACCAACAAGATCGTCCCGCTGCTGACCAACGTCGAGATCCTCCGTAAAGAGTTCGACACCCTTCCCGCATCAATCAGCGGATCTGCACAGAAAGTGCAAAACGCCTTTCTAGCATGGGTTGGCGGGGCGAACGATGCCGTCGGCGCATCATCAACTCTATCCGGCGTGCTGGATGGTCTGGCGAATAACATCGATGATGTGGCAAATACAGCCGGTATTCTGGTTGGTGTTGGCCTCGCTCGTTATTTTGGCAACATGGTCGGCAGCGTTGCTCAGTCAACCCGGGCAGTCCTCGCTAATACGGCCGCCGAGGTCGCGCTGGCGCAGGCTCAGGTCCGTGGAGCTCAGGTTAGCGTTGCTGCTGGTCGCCAGGCTGTTTACCGCGCTCAACAGGCGCGTGCAGCGGCGACGAGTATTGAGGCTCAGATTGTCGCTGAGCGTAATCTTGCTGCTGCTCAGGCATCACTGAATACGGCGCTTGCTGGCAGAGCTTCGGCCGTTAATAACCTCACCAATACAGCCTCGGTGATGTCCCGCCTGGGTAGTGGCGTTCTTGGCATTCTCGGTGGCTGGCCTGGAGTGATTATCGGTGCCGGCGCTGCGATGTATGGCCTTTATCAGCATACCCAGCAGGTGCACCGTGAGGCGGTAGGTTTTGCCAACAACCTTGACGAGATTAACTCCAAGCTCCAGCAGATGTCGGTGCTTGGCCTGCGCTCGACCGCGGCTGATGCCCGTACATCTTTACAGGCGCAAAAACAGGACCTGGCCGACCTCGACTCTCAGATCGCGAAGGTGAAAGACAGCCTTAAGGCGGTTGATCAAATCCAGCAGGACTACAACCGCCATCCGACGCTGACCCTGATCAACACTTTCATGGACCAGGCCGACATCACGGCCAAAAACATTGAGCTGACCGACAAGCTGAACCAGCTGGAGTACCAGCGCGAACAGGCAGCCTCAAAAGTCGAGCAAACGCAGAAGCTGGTAAACAATGCCAGTGATCTGGCCACGCAAAAGGCTATCGAACAGGCTGGCGCCGTCTCAATCCTGAAAGGTGCGTATGACCTGCTTAACCGCTCAATGTCAGCGACCGCTGGCGCGAAGCCGCCGCAGTATGCCGGGCCAGTTGTCTCTCTGTCGAACGCAACGCCTCAACAGCAAACCGCACTGGAGCGCTCACGCCGCGATAACGAGCTGGCCAGCCTCAGCGGATTAGAAAAACTCCATCAGCAGCACGTCTATGAAGCAGAAGACCTGCAGCTGACTGGAGCGCTTTACACCCAGTACATCTACAACAAGGATCAGGCAGCCAAAAAGGATGCTGCGGCTGCGGAGGCAAAAAAAACCTCTACCGCCGCCTCGAAAGCACAGAGTAAAGCCGAGCGCGAAGCGGCCAGCACCGCCGAACAGTATTCCCGGAAAATGGCCGACCTGAGCGTGGCTATCGACGTGCAACGCGTCAGGGCGACGGAAGGCGAAAAAGCCTCCGAGCTTTACGCGGCATCGCACCAGGCAGGCACTAAATGGACCGACGAGCAGCGCAGGGCAATCCAGGCATCTTCAGCAGAGCTGGCAAAATGGACGCAAAAAGCCGACGAGAACGTACGCAAGCAGCGCGAACAAGCGGATGCCCTGAAGGATTTAACCGAAGCGGCCCGAAAGTTCAGGGATGAGGCGACGCTGACAACCGAAACCGCAGGCATGAGCGATCGCCAGCGCAGCCGGTTCGATGAGACGCAACAGATCGACCGTGTTTTTGCTAAAACGGACGGCGGTACCGAGGCCATCGCGCAGCGCGCCGCAGCCCTTGATGCTCTGGATAAGAAATACAAGGCTATTGCAGCAGCTGAAGCGGATTGGATGTCCGGAGTATCCCGCGGCTATGCCAACTGGTTTGATGAAATCAGTAACGTATCCGGCACGGTTTCTGACGGGGTGAAAACCACCCTCGACAGCGCGTTTGGTAATGTCACCTCAATGCTCGAAGGCAATAAGGTTAGCTGGAAATCGTGGGGAATTTCTGTCCTGCAGATTATCGAAAAAGTGGCTCTGCAGATGGCGGTGGTCAGCGCGATGGGTGGTGCCTCTTCCGGTTCTGGCATCTTTGGCTCACTCATCGGCAGTGTAGGCAGCTTCTTCGGAGGCGGGGCGGGAGCATCAGCCAGCACCGGTACGGCGGTTTCCAGTTATGGCTCAAACTTCCAGTTTAACGCCAAAGGCGGCGTTTATGACTCTCCATCCCTGAGCGCTTTCAGTAATGGGATCGTCAGGAACCCCACCATGTTTGCTTTCGCAAAAGGCGGAGCCGGAATCATGGGCGAGGCTGGTCCGGAGGCAATCATGCCGCTGACCCGCGCACCGGATGGTTCTCTCGGTGTTCGTGCTGTCGGAGGTAGCGGAGGTCAGTCCGTATCGTCGGCGCCACAGGTTTATATCACTATCGATGGTAACGGCAACACCTCAACGCAAACCTCTCCAGGCCTTGAGCAATTTGGTGCAGAGGTCGGGAAATTTGTCGATCAGCGATATAAGCAGAATGTAATGCGTGATATCCGCCCCGGCGGTGACATCTGGAACGCAATGAAAGGAAACCGATAAGTATGGCCATCGAAACTTTCACATGGTGCCCACGGATTAACGCTGAGGCTGATACAAATTTCCGCGTCAGGAAAGCCAAGTTTGGCGATGGATATGAGCAGGTTTCAGGTGATGGATTAAACCCTAAAAGCCAGCAATGGACGCTCAATTTTACTGGCAACGAAACCTACATTTCAGCGATTAAATCTTTTCTCGACAGGCATGAAGGAACGAAAGCCTTTCAGTGGAAGCCACCGCTCGAGCCTTTGGGTTTGTATCGTTGCGAAACGTATAAACCCACCGGGCTCGGTGCGGGGAAATTCAACCTTGAAGCAACATTCATCCAGGCATTTAAACCATGAGCTTAAACGCAGATTATCAGAAGCTTGAGCCCGGCGATGCGGTCAGGCTTTATGAGGTCGATGGAACGGCCTTTGGTACAGGCGAGGTGCTGAGATTTCACAGCTACAACCTGGCTCATACTGAGGCGGAAATTGTCGCAGCAGGGGGAGACGAAAATAATCTCCCGGCTAAATCAATCTGGTGGCAGGGTGAGGAGTATAAAGCCTGGCCCTGTCAGATTGAGGGGATCGAGGCATCTACCAGTGGAAGTAGTGCCCAGCCAAAATTATCGGTGGCTAACCTTGATAGCTCCATTACGGCTCTTTGTTTGGCTTATGACGATATGCTGCAGGCGAAAGTGACCATCCATGACACGCTGGGCAAATATCTTGACGCGATTAACTTTGCCGACGGCAATCCAACAGCTGACCCGACCCAGGAAAAGCTGAAGGTTTTCTACATCGATGCAAAGAGTAGTGAAACCAACGAAGTGGTTGAGTTCACGCTATCCAGCCCGATGGACCTGCAGGGGCAAATGATCCCGACGCGACAGCTTCATTCCCTGTGTACCTGGTGCATCCGGAATAAATATCGCACTGGCGACGGCTGCGACTATGCCGGTACCCGCTATTTCGATAAAAACAACAACCCGGTAAGCGATCCGTCGCTAGATGAATGCCCCGGCACGCTTACGGCCTGTAAGCTTCGGCATGGAGACGGCAACGAACTGCCGTTCGGTGGGTTCCCTGGCACGTCTTTGATCAGGAGCTGATATGCGTCAGAAAACCATAGATGCGATTATGGCTCATGCTGCAGCTGAGTATCCTCGCGAGTGTTGCGGCGTGGTGGCGCAGAAAAGCCGCGTTGAGCGGTACTTCCCCTGCCGAAATCTTGCCGAGGCGCCGGAGGACAATTTTGTCCTCTGCCCGGAAGATTACGCAGTTGCTGAGGACTGGGGTACGGTGATCGCCATCGTTCACAGTCACCCTGACGCCACAACCCAACCGAGCGAACTGGATAAAGCGCAATGCGATGCAACGCTTTTACCCTGGCACATCGTGAGCTGGCCTGAGGGGGATTTACGCACCATCCAGCCGCGCGGAGAACTGCCGCTGCTGGAGCGTCCGTTTGTGCTTGGACACTTCGATTGCTGGGGGCTGGTCATGAGCTATTTCCGGCAAACGCACGGTATCGAGCTCCACGATTACCGGGTGGATTATCCCTGGTGGGAAAACGACTATCCGGACAACTTCTATCAGGATTGCTGGTATGAGTGCGGATTCCGTGAATTCGACGGGCCTCCGAAACCCGGCGATATGGTGATCATGCAGGTCCAGGCTGATAAGTGGAATCATGCGGGGATTCTACTGGAGGGAAATATGCTGCTGCACCACCTGTACGGACACCTAAGTAAGCGCGTGCCGTATGGTGGCTACTGGCAAGAAAGGACGATGAAGATTTTACGTTACAAATCTCTGTGCTAACCTTTTGCAAAACCAAAGGGGATAGGGATATGAAAAAAACATTATTGGCATTTTCGTTGTTAATTTTGGCTGGTTGTTCGACTGAGCCAGTTCTCCCGCAGTATGCAAAAGAAGTGTCAGCACCGAAAGAATTTCAGCAGTCAACAAACACAACTGCCGTAACTATCATTCGCGATAAAGGTTTCGTTGCTGGTGGATGCGCTATAACAACCTATATCAATGGTAAATATTTGGCTGAACTTGATACAGGGGAAAAAGTCACTGCTTACTTAAACCCTGGCGATGTATTGATTGGGGCTGGGTTTGCCGGGAAAGGCCTATGTAATGGTGCACCTAAAAAAGAACGGGAGTTTTCAATAAAAGAAAATACTCCTCGAGTTTTAAGGATATTTATCGATCAAAGTGGGAATGTAGATATACTTCCGATGTCGATAAATTAGAGTTGAAATTTAACAGGAAAAGGCCACCTTCGGGTGGCTTTTTTATTGGGGTGATTCATGTCAGATGTAATGACTCGCATTGAACTTGGTGGCGTTCTTGGAAAGACTTTTGGTAAAACACATCATCGCTCAATAAGCACAACCAAAGAAGCTTGCAAAGCCTTATCTGCTACGATTAATGGTTTCGAAAAATTCATGAATACAAGTAAGCAAAGAGGGCTTTCTTATGCGGTTTTTCGCGGGACGAAAAATATTGGTGTTGATGAATTAGGATTTCCTGTCAGGGGTGAGGTTATAAGGATCGTTCCAGTGCCGATTGGAAGTAAAAAAGCCGGTGTATTACAAACTATTTTAGGTGCTGTATTGGTGGCCGTTGGGGTGGTATTAAATTTCACGCCATTTGCTGGAGCTTCACCATTTTTCTATCAGGCTGGTGGCGCTCTGATCCTTGGTGGCGTCGTCCAAATGCTATCACCCCAACCAACCGGATTAGCCAGCAAACAAAGCGCAGATAACCGTGCATCCTACGCATTCGGTGGTGTAACAAACACCGCAGCGCAAGGCTACCCGGTACCGCTCCTTTATGGCCGTCGGCGGATAGGCGGAGCGATTATTTCTGCCGGAATTTATGTCGAAGATCAGCAGTAGATAACTAACTTTTTTCTGGCCACCTTCGGGTGGCTTTTTTTATGGGCGCAATATGGCTACAGAAAAAGTGTTAAAGGGCCGCAAGGGCGGCAGCTCAAGTTCCCGAACCCCAACCGAACAGCCTGATGATCTGCAATCTGTAGCGAAGGCAAAAATTCTCGTTGCGCTTGGTGAAGGGGAGTTTGCAGGGCAGCTAACCGGAAAAGATATCTACCTGGACGGAACGGCGCTTGAGAACGCTGACGGCTCCCAAAACTTCAGCGGCGTAACATGGGAGTTTCGCGCAGGAACGCAGGCACAAAAATATATTCAGGGCATTCCCGGTACCGAAAACGAAATCAGCGTGGGAACTGAGGTATCAAGCGCTACAGCCTGGACGCGCACGTTTACCAATACGCAGCTTTCAGCAGTTCGTCTGCGTCTGAAATGGCCCTCGCTTTTCAAACAGGAGGACGACGGCGATCTGGTGGGTTACTCGGTCAATTATGCGATTGACCTTCAGACGGACGGCGGCACATGGCAGACGGTAATCAATACCAGCGTGACCGGCAAAACGACGTCTGGTTATGAGCGCAGCCACCGTATCGATTTACCGCAGGCTGGCAGCACCTGGACAATCCGCCTGCGTAAGATTACCTCTGACGCCAACAGCGCGAAGATCGGCGATACGATGACGCTGCAGAGCTTCACTGAGGTGATTGACGCCAAGTTACGCTATCCCAACACAGCGCTACTCTATATCGAATTCGATTCCAGCCAGTTTAACGGCTCTATCCCGCAGATCTCCTGCGAGCCTCGCGGGCGTGTTATTCGTGTGCCAGATAACTATGACCCCGAAACAAGAACGTACAGCGGGACATGGACCGGTGCGTTTAAGTGGGCATGGACGGATAATCCGGCGTGGATTTTTTACGATCTGGTTGTTTCTGACCGGTTCGGCCTCGGTCACCGGTTGACTGCTGCGAATATCGATAAATGGACGCTGTATCAGGTTGCCCAGTATTGCGATCAGATGGTACCAGACGGCAAGGGAGGCAACGGTACCGAACCACGTTATACCTGTAACGTGTACATTCAGGACCGGAATGACGCCTACACAGTCCTGCGTGATTTTGCTGCTATCTTCCGTGGTATGACCTACTGGGGCGGGGATCAGATTGTTGCCCTGGCTGACATGCCGCGCGATGTTGATTACAGCTACACGCGCGCTAACGTTGTTGGCGGTCGCTTCACCTATTCGAGCAGCACCACGAAAAGCCGCTACACCACAGCGCTGGTATCATGGTCTGATCCCGGTAATGCTTACGCCGACGCGATGGAGCCGGTATTTGAGCAGGCGCTGGTGGCGCGGTACGGTTTCAATCAACTGGAAATGACAGCCATCGGCTGTACCAGACAGTCTGAAGCAAACCGTAAGGGGCGCTGGGGTATTCTCACCAATAACAAGGATCGCGTTGTTTCGTTTGATGTCGGGCTGGACGGCAACATTCCGCAGCCTGGCTACATCATCGCCGTGGCAGACGAGCTGCTTTCCGGAAAGGTTATGGGCGGCCGCATCAGCGCCGTTAGCGGTCGCGTTATCAAACTTGACCGAGTGGCGGATGCGGCAGCAGGCGATCGCCTTATTCTCAACCTCCCTTCCGGAGCGTCGCAGAGCAGGACCATTCAGGCCGTGAACGGTGAATCAGTCACAGTCACCACGGCATACAGTGAGACGCCACAGACCGAAGCTGTTTGGGTGGTTGAATCTGACGAGCTTTACGCGCAGCAGTACCGCGTTGTCAGCGTAAGCGATAATGATAATGGCACCTTCTCGATCACGGCCGCATGGCACGATCCGGATAAATATGCCCGTATCGATACTGGCGCAATTATCGACCAGCGGCCAATAAGTGTAATACCTCCCGGTAATCAGTCCCCGCCAGCTAACATCGTGATCAGCTCGTTTTCTGTTGTTCAGCAGAATATCAGCGTCGAGACCATGCGCGTCAGCTGGGACCAGGCGCAGAATGCTATCGCCTATGAGGGGCAGTGGCGCCGTAACGATGGAAACTGGGTGAACATGCCTCGCAGCTCCACCACGTCATTTGACGTCCCGGGGATTTATGCCGGGCGCTACCTGGTGCGCGTGCGGGCAATTAATGCCGCTGAAATTTCTTCCGGGTGGGGATATTCAGAAGAGAAGACACTGACCGGCAAAGTAGGTAATCCGCCTAAGCCAGTAGGATTCACAGCCACGGGCATTAACTGGGGGATTCGTCTTAACTGGGGTTTCCCGGCAAACACCGGCGATACGCTAAAAACGGAAATTCAGTACACTGCCAACAGTGACTTTTCAGATCCACTCTTGCTCTCAGACGTGCCTTATCCATCGGCGGAATACACCCAACTCGGCCTTAAAGCAGGGCAGGAATTCTGGTACCGCGCGCAGCTGGTCGACAGAACGGGTAACGAATCCGGGTATACCGACTGGATCAGGGGGATGTCTAACGATAACGCCGATGATTATTTGGGCGATATCGCAGATGATTTCCTAACCTCTGCAGACGGAGAACGCCTAACTGGTGACATCGATACCAACATTGAGGGAATACTGCAGAACGCCCTGGCGAACCACGGAACTGTTGAGCACCAGTGGGCACAATACGGAGAAGTGCGTGCCGATATTCTGGTGGTTAAAACGACGATTGCTGAAGTTGATAATGCAATGGCCGAACTGTCAACGCAGGTGCAGGCGCAGATAGAGGACGTTACTGCTGCACTGGAGGACAAACTTACCGCCGTCGTTGATGCCTCTGGCGCTTCGGCTATCTACACCCTCAAAACAGGCGTGAGGATAAACGGCATCATGTATAACGCCGGGATGTCGATTGCCGTTCTGGCGCAGGCAGGGCAGCCGATTGTTACCCGAGTAGGTTTCAACGCTAACCAGTTCGTGCTGATGAGTGGCAGTGGCGATACCCAGTATTCGCCGTTCGCTGTGGTTAATGGCCAGGTATTTATCAGCTCCGGATTTATTCAGGATGGCACGATCACCAATGCCAAAATCGGCGACTTCATCCAGTCCAATAACTACGTTGCTGGGTCTGTCGGATGGAGGCTGGATAAATCAGGAACATTCGAGAACTACGGTTCGACAGCCGGAGAGGGAGCCATGAAACAGACAAACCAGACAATCAGTGTTCGTGACGCCAACAATGTGTTGAGGGTGCAGATCGGGAGAATTACAGGGATATGGTAACTAATGGGCCTCATGTGGGGCCCTTTTTATTGGATGAACAGCTATGGCTCAGTACGGTGTAGAAACCTGGGACGCATCAGGCGTTGTAAATAATTATGGAATTAAGCCTGTCAGTGTAAGCGGCTACCTACAGTTGGCCCAGAATGAAAAAACAGGCTCTTACTCCGTAGTGCTTCCACCGGGGTGTAAGCTTACTTACTTTCAGATCATGAACGGTGATCAGTGGGGAACGAGCCGGAGGAAGATCACTATTTCAGGTGGCACCGCAACGGTATCGGCAGTAGGCGATACCGACTACTCCGCAGGGACTGAGCCTGCGGCAGCGGCGTATCTCATTTTCCAGATCGAGAGGGCATAAATGGCGCAGTATGGCGTTTTACTGACAACGACGGCAGGAGAAGTATGGGTGACCGCGAACAGTTCGCCAATTGCTCTACAGGCTCGAAAGACAGCGGCACTTCAGGGAACATCGGGTTTCAACACCAAAGTGACGCACACATTTCCCTCAGGTCAACCCGTTGTCGCCTTCGTTCATTGCACGGTTGAGGTGGAAATTACCCAGACGATAAGCGGGAACACCATCACGGTTGATTTTCTCAGGCCGAATGCAACCGGCACAGCGTACGTTTATTTTTTCTCTATTTTCCCACAGACAAAGCCTGATTACGGGCTTGCCGTCTGGGATGCGTCAGGGACGCTTATTTTGACAAACGAAACACGCACACTCAGTGATGTGGTAACCCTCGGTACTGCCGGGGTAGATGCAAGTTCAGGTTATAACATCAATACCACGCTGGCGGGGAAATGGGCCTGTATGCCTGCCATGCTGGGTCTGATTACTGGGGTTATATCGGCTGGCGGCCAGCCGCAGCCCTACTCGGCGATTTACAAGAGCATGGCAAAACTTGAGGGAGGCAATACGCGAATATTCGCCAGACCGCAAACAACCCCCAGCGGAAACCTTCAGAACGTCGCGTATTCAAATCTGAGAAACGTGATTATGGCCATCAACTGCGCCAACTACGATTGATCGTTTTCAGCGATCAATCTTATAAAATTGATCTACAAAATCAATTATATCACTTTGAATCATCTTGATATTGTTTAGCTTAGTGAATACCCTGGGATATAACCACTATGAAAAACATGATTCTTTGCCTGGCGGTGGCTGTATTGCTCTCCGGTTGCGCTGGCGTTCTTCAGAAGCAGCAACCTATATGTACCGGGACGGCCCTGATCGGCGGACAGGAAAACATCGTCCAGATTTACGGAGTACGTAAGCAAAGTAACCAGACCCAGTACCGCGCCGGTTATCCGTTTAACTGGTCATGGGTTAGCGCAAACACATTCAGTAGTACCACCTGCCAGTAACTCAAGCATTTTTGAATAAACCTCGCACCGGCGGGGTTTTTTATTGCCCGAAAGGAGCGTATATGTCTGCAGGAACTATCACCCTGACAAACGGGTCCGCTATTGTTGGCGGTTCCGGAACCTCATTCGCAACCGAACTCGCCGCAGGTGATTTTATTGTCTCCACTGTGGGCGGCGTTGATTATACGCTGCCAGTAAAAACGGTTGACGGTAATACCCAGGTGACTCTGGTTAGTAACTTTACCGGGCCTACTCAGGCCGGTGCAGCCTGGTCAGCTGTTCCACGTGTGGCGCTGAACATGGTCACTGCCGCGCTGGTGGCGCAAAGTGCTGAAGCGCTGCGTGGACTGAATTACGACAAACAGAACTGGCAACGAATTTTTTCTGGAAGCGGCAATGTAACGGTAACGCTGCCGGATGGAACAACATGGACGGGCCCAGCCTGGAATAGCATCACCACTTCTCTCGCAGGCAAGGCGGCAAAAGGTGCAAACAATGACATCACCTCGCTCAGCGGGCTTACTACAGCGCTGTCTGTAGCTCAGGGTGGTACCGGTTCGACAACCGCATCAGGCTCTCGCACAAACCTCGGTTTGGGAGACAGTGCCACGAGGAACGTCGGAACCGCTGCGGGCACGGTTGCAGCCGGTAATGATTCTCGTCTTGATACTCTTGATGGAAAGACCGGAGGGGGGGTTACTGGCCACACCTTCTTTAAAATTGTTCAGAATACACTGCCAGCGCTGGGAGCAACGGTAGCATCGACAACGCAAACAACCAGTGGTGCAACACCGGCTCAGTTGCAGATGTTTTGTCAAATTGCTTCTTCTGGTCAGAGATACGGTTTTTTACGTCTTTACCAGGACTCTGCTTATAAAGACTGGTACATGGACTACAACAGCGGAAATGCTTATGCGCCTGCATCATGGGTAAACAATTCAGATCGACGTATTAAAGACAAAATTACCCCGATTGATGACCCGCTTGGTAAAATGAAGAGAGTGCGTGGCTATACCTGGGTGCGTAAAGATGATCAGATGAAAGGATCATTTGGTATTGGTTTTGTGGCACAGGAAATTCAGGAAATTATCCCAGAGGCCGTTTGTTGCTCCCGAGAGGGCTCGGTGACTGTGGATGGCGAAGAGATAGAAAATTCGTTAGCACTATCAACTGGTGAGATTGCTGCAGCTCTACACCATGAAGCGATCCTTGCATTAATGGAGAAAATCGAGGATCTCACAGCGACAATTGAAAGATTCCAGACTGGTAGTTAAAGACGGTGCAGCCTCTGTAGAGCATCAAAAAAGAGGCTGCTTCGATTTATTCACTAACTAGCCACATATCGGATTCTTCAAACATTTCCTCTAGCATCCGGTTCAGTTTTTCCCGATCACTTTTGCTGGCATCGCTATTCAGGCCGTTTGCCTGCATCGGCTTCACCTTCACTTCGGCATCAGGGAAAATCTGGTGCACCCGCTTCGTCAGCTCGGCCAGAATGATCTCTCTGGCCCCTTCGAGCCCCTCAACATTACGTTTGTCATAAACCAGCTCAACTAACATCACTCTCCATCCTTGCTGACTTGATCTGAAGATTTAAAAATACTACTGTATATGTATACAGTCAATGGAAAGTGAGGGTGCTGCTATGCCTCGTCAATATGATATTCACGCAGCTTTTTTAGCCTCTATAGAACAGAATCCAAAGGGCTACCTTTGCCTAAAAACAAACAAATTCATCAATAACTTGCGTGAGAGGAATTGGCATTTCAGCCAGGCAGACGCGAACGCATGGATTGAGAGATACCAGCCAGATTTTGCTGACAAGACGACGGACGGAAGCGATAACCGTTACTGGATCTTGCGTAACATGGGGAGGATTTTCTGATGGGCTTTCCTTCACCGGCAATGGATTACCAGGAACAGCGGTTAACCATAGATCTGCTATGCGGAATAGACGGGAACTGCAGGGTAATAGAAACGTCATGTGGTTGGGCTGTCATTAACGTTTCCATTAGGCCAGAGCAGGGGGATACGCTACTGGTAAGAATGGATAACAGGAACGAGTTTGCAAAGCTATACGGGGCGGCATTGATAACTGAAGATGGTGAAGCTATAGAAGGCGACGCGCTGGATGACGTAGAGGTTTTTGGCGTGCTGACGCATAGTCTTAACCGGGTAGGCAACGATGATTGTCCGGCAATTTAAGGATTGGTTTAACCACCATTCTCTCTTCACCAAATGCCGGTTCTCGGTACGAAAACTTTCGCCATTGTGACTTTTTTATAACGCTAAGCTGTTGATTATTTTGATCTTAAAATTATGAATTAATGGCGAAAAATAAACGTATGTATCTGATTATATTAGATAACACGCGTGATTTAAAATCCCTCGGCGTTCGCGCTGTGTGGGTTCAAGTCCCACTCCGGCTACCATGGGAAACAAAGAATAATCAAAGCAATAAGCAGTGTCGTATAAACCACCGAAAGGTGGTTTTTTATTTTCTGAATTTCACTCTTCCGTCATTCCAGCTATTCAATAGTATCCTGGCCGGCTACATATTTACGTCTTCATATGGATTTCTTGCCCCGATAATGCAACTCAACTGGTGCGTGGGGTGATGGGGTTTATGTAGGCATATCTGGAATCGATTAGGATTATGATGTTGAAGACATCATGAGCGGGAGAATGGAATGGGAGGGCAACCCTCCCGATTCGTTATTTTGCAAATAAACAATCTCGTCCAGCTGGTGCACCCATTACTCGGATCATTTTTTTACAAATCACAGTGACCTGCTGACCTTTTTTCAATGCTACGGCGGTGGACTTTTCTGAGTTTTCCATCTCCATTCGTGCAGGCATGAACTGGTTGTCTGTTTGTAAGCCGATGATAATGGAGTCTGTAAAATCTTTATCAATGGACTGTACAACACCCTTGACTGCGATGAGCTTACCCTTCATGTTTTCATCGGTTGCGACTTCATTCTCTTCATAAGCTTTAAAAAGCTCTTTCGCGGAGGTCGTATACACTTCTTTTTGCGGTACTGACTTCTGCGTATCCGTAACGGATGCAGAAGACGAAGTCGCGCCTGCTTGCGATTTGTCGTCTTTACCGACGATGTATCCCAGAACCATCAAAGCAATAAAGATATAGAAAATCCATTTAATAAATTTCTTCATGTAATTACCTGTTAGCTAATAGTTTTACTGTGTGAGAATGTGAAGATATCACTTTATTACTTTATCGCATAAGGACGCTTATTGCATATAAAAAGGATTTACACGAGTAAATTATTTTATCCCTTTTCAAGGGAAGCATTATTGGGATATCACGAAAGGGTAGCTTCGGACTATATGTGGTTTGTTGGTGCATGAACATTGTGTAGTTACACCCCGCCCAAATACGCCTTCCTCACGTCCTGATTGCCTAGCAATTCCTCACCGCTGCCGCTCAGCCGGATCTGTCCGTTCACCATCACATACCCGCGGTCAGACAGCTTCAACGCATGGTGCGCATTCTGCTCCACCAGAAAAATGGTCATACCGCTGCGGGCCAGCTCTCGCAGCGTCTGGAAGATCTGCTTCACCACAATCGGGGCTAAGCCCAGGCTGGGCTCATCCAGCAGCAGCAGCTTCGGACGGCTCATCAGCGCCCGGGCGATCGCCAGCATCTGCTGCTCCCCGCCGGACATGGTCATCGCGCGCTGTTTACGTCGCTCTTTAAGGCGAGGGAAAAGGTCAAACATGGTTTGCATATCTTCAGCTGCAAACTGATTGCCGATGGGAATGGTCCCCATCAGCAGATTCTCTTCAACGGTCATATCCGGGAAGATACGTCTGCCTTCCGGTGCCTGCGCAATGCCGCCGGACGCGACGTAGTGGGTGGATTGATGGCTGATGTCTTCACCACAGAACAGGATCTGCCCGCTGCGGATACGGGGTTGACCAAAGATGGACATCAGCAATGTCGATTTACCCGCGCCGTTTGCGCCAATCAGCGCCACGGTTTCCCCCTTATTCACCTCCAGAGAGACCTGCTTCAGCGCCTGAATGACGCCGTAAAACACATCCACTTCGCGAAAAGCCAGCAGCGGTTCGCTCATAGGGAGACCTCGCTTTCATCCGTGCCCAGGTAGGCGGCAATGACCTTTTCATCATGCTGGATCTGCTCGGGTTTCCCCCTGGCAATTACATCGCCGTGGTCGAGCACGATAATGTCGTCCGAAATTTCCATCACCATCCCCATATCATGCTCAATCAGCAATACCGTGATGTCATGATGATCCCGCAGAAAGCGAATAATCCCGCTCAGCTTGTGCGTTTCAACCGGGTTCAGCCCTGCGGCGGGTTCATCCAGACAGATCATTTCCGGCCCGGTACACATTGCCCGGGCGATTTCCAGTCGCCGCTGCTGGCCGTAGGACATTTCTCCCGCCAGTCGATTGGCGCACTCCACCAGATCCACCACTTCAAGCCAGTAAAAGGCTCTGTCCAGGGCGTCGCTTTCCGCCCGCCGGTAGGACGGCGTATTCAGGATCCCGGCGAGCAGATTGCGGTTCACCCGCATATGCTGCGCCACCAGCAGATTTTCCACGACCGACATCTCGCGAAAAAGACGGATATTTTGAAACGTGCGCGCCAGCCCGGCTCGGTTGACCAGATGGGTTCCGCCGAACATTTTGTAGAACAGACGCTGCCCGAGCTGCGCGGGGTTAATCCAGTCGCCGGGCTGGAATTTTTGTCCGAGTACCTGAATAACGTTGGTCGTTTTATGGCGGGTATTAAATAAAATGCTGCCGCCGGAGGCTCTGTAGAAGCCCGTCAGGCAGTTAAAGACGGTGGTTTTTCCCGCCCCGTTTGGCCCAATCAGGGCGGTAATGGAGCCGCGCTGCACGTCCAGGTTGACGTCATTCAGTGCCTTAATCCCGCCAAAATGCATCATCAGATGCTCAACGCGTAATATTGTTTCGTTCATGGCGCGACGCCCTTACGCACGGCAAACCCGCTGCGGTTAATGCGGATCAAACCGCGTGGACGCCAGATCATCATGACCACCATCAGCATGCCAAACAGCAGGACGCGGTACTCGGCAAAACTGCGCAGCAGTTCCGGCGTGACCGTGAGCACAAAGGCGGCCAGCACCACGCCCAGCGTCGAGCCCATACCGCCCAGCACCACAATGGCGAGGATCAGTGCCGATTCAAAGAAGGTAAAGGAGGTTGGATTCACGAACCCCTGATAGGTGGCGAAGAACACCCCGGCAATGCCCGCGGTCGACGCACCCAGCGTAAAGGCGGAAAGCTTCACCAGAACATGGTTCAACCCCATTGAGCGACAGGCAATTTCGTCTTCACGCAGAGCTTCCCACGCCCGGCCAATCGGCATGCGCGTCAGGCGGTGCTTGATGTGGAGCACCAGCATCACCACCAGAAAGAGCACCGCATAGATAAAGATAAACTTCATGTTCGGGTTGTAGGTCAGGTGGAAAAACTCGTGGAAGGGCACGCCGCCTTCTTTCGCGCGTCGTCCAAATTCCAGACCGAAAAAGGTCGGGGGAGGGGCAGACACGCCGTTGGGTCCGCCGGTGAAGGTCAGCCAGTTGTTCAGTATCAGGCGAATGATCTCCCCGAATCCGAGGGTGACGATGGCCAGATAGTCACCGTGCATGCGCAGCACCGGGAAGCCGAGCAGGGCGCCTGCGGCGGCGGCCATGATTGCCGCGAGCGGCAGCATGCTCCAGAACCCTAAGCCGAGATACTGGTATCCCAGCGCCAGGCCGTACGCACCAATCGCATAGAACGCGACATACCCCAGATCCAGCAGACCGGCCAGGCCCACGACGATGTTCAGTCCCAGACCGAGAAGCACATAGATCAGCCCGAGGATGGCGACGGTCAGCACATACTTGGTGGCGACAAACGGGAAGCAAACTGCAAGAGCAATCACCAGGGGAATGATCCAGCGCATGCGGCTTTTGTAATCCGGAGGTCGGACATAAACGCCCGCGCTGTCGGCCTCGAAGCGCGCCTGGAAACGGGCCCCGGCAGCGGTACCTAAAAAAGCGCTCAACAGAAAACGCCCGAACATGACGATGCCCACCATCCAGGCCAGGCGCTGCCCGGCGAAGGTAAAGCTATACCCGTCCAGCACCACGCCCGCGATGGGGCCGAAGATAATCAGCGCAATCAGCCCGGAAAAAATCGCGTCCAGAATGCAGCGTTTAAGTGAGAAACCGTGTGATGTCATCATTCTCTCCCTCACACTTTGGCCACTATTGGGCGCCCGAGCAGTCCCTGGGGACGGAAAATAAGGATCATGACCAGCAGGCCGAACGAGAAGACATCTTTATAGTCCGAGTTGACCATGCCCGAGAACTGCGCCTCCGCCACACCCAGGATAAGGCCACCGAGCATGGCGCCGGGAAGGGAGCCGATGCCGCCAAGTACCGCCGCCGTGAAGGCTTTAATACCGATCACAAACCCGACGTAGAAATCAAAGGTGCCGTAGTTCATGGTGATCAGCACCCCCGCCAGGCCCGCCATCGCCGCGCCGATGACAAAGACCAGCGAAATAATTCGGTCGGTGTTAATGCCCAGAATGGAGGCCATTTTGCGATCCTGCTGGACCGCGCGGCACATCCGTCCCAGCCGGGTACGGTTGATTATCCAGGTGAGCACCAGCATGCCGGCAAACGAGGCAACCAGGATAAACACTTTGGTGTAGGTTATCTGCACGAACCCTTCGCCCAGATGCAGGCGAATGACGCCGTCCAGCATGGTCGGTACCCCTTGCTGGCGCGGGCCCTGGCTCAGCTGCGCGTAGTTTTGCAGGATAAGCGACATCCCGATGGCGGAGATCAGCGGTGCCAGGCGCGTGGAGTTGCGTAGCGGTTTGTAGGCGATACGCTCGATTGTCCAGCCGTACACCCCGGTAACCACAATGGTGAACACCAGCGTGCCGAGGATCAGCAGCGGGAACGACTGCAGGCCGAAGAACGAGAGCAGCGCCAGGCCAATAGCGCAGAGATAGGCGGAAATCATATACACTTCGCCGTGGGCGAAATTAATCATGCCGATAATGCCGTACACCATGGTGTAACCGATGGCGATCAGGCCGTAGACGGAACCCAGCGTTAAACCATTGATTAACTGTTGCAGGAAGAATGTACTCATCTTAGCGCGCTCGTTTTATAGGCTGCGCGAGCCGCGCAGCCTGATGTTTATTACGCGCCGACGGGAGAGCCCGTCGGCGTTGAGCGTGACTCCGTCCCGTTACTGCACTTCCTTATACTTTCCTTTGTCGTCCCACTGGTAAACCACGTAGTCAGAGACCTTCAGATCGCCTTTGCTGTCCCAGGCTTTTTTGCCCATCACCGTGTCGACGGAATTGGCCTTCAGCCACTCGCTGGCTTTGGCAGAATCCTTGCCGCCGGTGGCCTTGAAGGCCGCGGCAATCGCCTGTACGGAGGCATAGGAGTAAAGCGTGTAACCTTCCGGCTCGAATTTACCGGCGCGGAATTTCTCGATAACCGCTTTGCCGTCCGGGATCAGGCGCGGGTCTTTACCGAAGGTCATGTAAATGCCATTGGTATATTGCGGGCCACCCGCGGCGGTCACCATCTCCTCGTTGACGATGCAGTCCCCGGAGAAGAATTTTGCCTGTACGCCCTGCTCACGCATCTGGCGAACCAGCGGACCGGCTTCCGGGTGACAGCCACCGAAGAACACGACGTCCGGTTTTTGCGCGCCGATTTTGGTGACCAGCGCGTTAAAGTCTTTTTCACCGCGGGATAACCCCTCGTACATCACATCCTGAACCCCGCGTTTCGCCAGCGCCGCTTTGGTGGCGTCAGCCAGACCCTGACCATAGGTGTCTTTGTCGTGAATGATCACCACGCGTTTAGCTTTCAATTTGTCGATGATGAAGTCGCTGGCAACCTGACCCTGCTGGTCGTCGCGGCCGCACATGCGGAACATATCGCTCATGCCGCGTTCGGTAATCAGCGGGTTGGTTGAACCGGGGGTAATGGCGATGATCCCCGCATCGCTATACACCTCGGAGGCGGGCATAGTTGAAGAGGAGCAGAAATGGCCGACCACGGCGTTGACTTTATCCTGGTCAACTAAACGGTTGGCAACGGCGACGGCCTGTTTAGGCTCGCAGGCGTCATCTCCCTGAACCAGTTTGATCTTCTCACCATTAATGCCGCCGGCGGCATTAATGTCTTCAGCAGCCTGCGTTGCGCCGTGCCAGTATTGATCGCCATAGGTGGCGTTCGGTCCCGTGAACGGCCCGGCCACGCCAATCACAATATCTGCCCGGGCGGAAAACGCCGTCACCAGACAACCGGCCAGCACAAGAGAAAGAGGAGTTCTGATAAATTTCAGCGACATTATTATGTTCCTTAGCAAAGAGGTTTTTGCACCACGGCGTAAACCCGAACGCCCGACGGCGCAGCCAATCCGAAACACGAGCAAGAACAAAATGCACTAAACGAACAAGATACAGACGGCATCCTGCATATACGGCGAGGTATCCCTGCGCAGCATCGCGCGAAGAACATTAAGCAAAAACGTTGCCAGAATGGTTAACCCATTGACGGGCTTGTGACATGTTTGAGTATAGAGCGCCGCGTTATGCCGCCTTGCGGGAGGAGAAGAAATTACAGCGGAGATCACATATCGTTAACAATAAAGCCCATAAGTTGTGCAAAGGTCACGGTTTGCACGTTTTTGCAGCAATAAAGACCTAAACTTCAGCCCGGAGAGGCGTGAGATATGTGTTAGGATCGTTTCCTTTTTGCAGGAGTGTCAGCGATGACTGAAGGCCCATTGAATGAAAGCGAGATGGCGTGGCTTGAAGAGACGTTAATGTCTTACGGTCATGATGACGCGTCCGTGATTGACGTGTCCGAACTGGACGGCATGCTTACCGCAGTGCTTTCCGGTCCTGTTGTCGTTGAGCCAGATGCCTGGCTGGTGGCGGTGTGGGGCGGCGAGAAATATATCCCGCGCTGGAAAAACGATCGTGAGATGAACCGTTTTATCGATCTCTGCTTTAAGCACATGAACGATATTGCCGAGCGCCTGAGCGAATACCCGGATCAGTTCGAACCGATGTTTGGCTATAACGACGTGGACGGTGAGAGTTATACCGTGGTGGAAGAGTGGTGCTACGGCTATATGCGCGGCGTGGCGCTGACGGACTGGTCAGCCTTGCCGGAAGCCCTGAAGGCCGATCTTGATACGATTGCACTGCACGGTACAGAAGAGAACAGCGACAAGCTGGATGAACTGTCCGAAGAGGAGTACATCGCCAGCATCGAGAGCATCCAGCCTGCGGCGCTGCGCCTGTATAACTACTGGGCGAACAACCCGCAGCAGCCGGAAGCGAAGAAGCCGATTGTGAACGGCACGAAGGTCGGGCGTAACGATCCGTGTCCTTGTGGCAGCGGGAAGAAGTTTAAGAGCTGCTGTTTGCACTGATCAATTTTTTATTAACTTAGGTGGATTTGTTTCGTTCACCTCCATTCAGTAGAAAATAATACGATCTTTACCTGTGAACGAGATAAGGGGGCCACCGCGGCCCCCTTATCGATCCCCGCGGCCCCGCGGAAAATCGGTGCTTCGCACTGCGCTCACCTCACGACCGTCTGCCTGCGGTCGGCTCAACTCGACATCCTGTCTCGCTTCGCCTCTGGCCGCCATCCATGGCGTCCAGCCCTTGTCCCCCGGTCTCCGGTTCGCCGATTTTAGCGGGGATGCAACACCCGTGCCCCATGCAGACGATGAAGAAGGTGGAGGGAGCGGGAGTCCGGCTAAAATCGCCGAATCGTTTCCTGGAGGCCGGGGCGACGCGCATGGATGCGCGGCGAGGGCGGCTTTACAGGGACGTTGCATCCGCCCGTCCCCGAAAAGCCGTAAGGAATAAGATGAGGGCACCGCGAAGCGGCGATTTTTTTGCCGGGAGCCGGGATTGTTAAGGGGGCGGCGATAGCCCCCTTAACACGTTCACCGCAGCGGACAAAACAGGTAGCAGAAGAGTATTAGTGAACGGAATTATCCCCTGCGATTACAAAGAAAATGGGCTTGCCATTGAGATAGTCATTTCAACCCACTTCCGGCAGCATCCCGGCTGCAATCAACACCTGCACCAGAATAATCACTACCCCGCAGCCAAACACAACGCACAGCAGCGGTTTTCCCCCCGCCACGCGGTAACCCTGCTGCGGATGCTGCTGGCGGCTCTTCCAGGCCAGCAGGGAGGGGAGGAGCAGAGCAAGGATCGAGAGCGCCACTCCCGCGTAGCCCAGCGCCATCACAAACCCACGCGGATAAAACAGCGCGAACGCCAGCGGCGGCAGGAAGGTGATCGCCCCCGTCTGTAACCGTCCTGCGGCAGTATTGCGACGCTGGAACAGGTCGGCCAGATAATCAAACAGGCCAAGCGCCACGCCCAGGAACGAGGTTGCCAGCGCCAGGTCGGCAAACAGGTGTACCGCCAGCTCCACGTGCGGCGAGGTGACAACCTCGCGCAGTGCCAGCAGAAAACCGTTCAGTCCAGCGTGTTGCGCCATCAACCCAATAAAGGTTGAAGAGTCGATGCTGCCCAGGGTCACCAGCTGCCAGAAAATATAGGCGATCAGCGGGATCGCGCTGCCGATCACAAAGACGCGGCGCAGCTTGCGAATATCGCCGTTCATATAGCTGACGATACTCGGCACGCTGCCGTGGAAGCCAAACGAGGTGAAAATGACTGGGATCGCGGAAAGCGCCAGACCTTTTTCCAGCGGCAACGTCAGCAGGTTGACCTTATGCACGTGCGGCGCCAGCAGGACCAGCATGACAATCAGGAAAAGAATTTTGGCGCTGAACAGAAAACGGTTAAACAGATCGACCAGCGACGTCCCGACGCAGACCACGCCGCCGCCGATGAGCGCAAAGAAGATGGCGCCCGTCGCAGGGGTAATGTCAGAGCCAAACCAGTCGTTGACGCTGGAGGCGATCAATTCCCCGGCGCCGCTGATATAGGCGGCGGTCAGGGCGTACATCAGGAACATCATGCTAAAGCCGGTTATCCATTGGCCATAGCGTCCCAGATAGCGCGCCGCAAGCGAACCCAGACCGGTATCGGCGGGTACGTGCTGGTAAACCTCAAGCAGCAGCAGGGCGGTGTAACACATCAGCGCCCAGAGCGTGCCCAGCAGCAGCAGGGTCATGCCAAATCCCACGCCCGCGGCTGCCAGAGGCATTGCCAGCATTCCTGCGCCAATTGTCGTTCCGGCGACGATAAAAATACTTCCCAGAGTTCTGTTTTTCACGCTTTCCTCTACAACGCTTCTTAACCGCGACAAAATCTGCGGCGCAGAGTAAGGGAAAAGCCGTAACTCGTCAAATCACCGTTACAAGTGGTGTAAAAAATGGTTTACGTATTGATGACCCTCCGATCCTTTTTTGGCCTATGCCTACCTCATAAGGGCAATACTGATGCACGACATTCCGGCGTAACGTAAACAATAAATATAAATTATCAAATAAAGTGAGGGTGTTATGGCGGGGGAGAATCCTTTTACCGCGGCATGGAGCCGGGGAGGCAACCTGTTGTGCCATGGCCACTGGATAATCAGCTGGCAGAACCAGCCCCTGAATCTTCCCGAGTCCCGTTGCGAAAAGGATATGGGCACCTGGGGGATCTATTCGGTTATTGATCCTGAAGATGAGACCTTTGCACAAGGCTTACAGGAAGATGAGTGGATTATCGAGAATGTCGACTGGTTGACGGATATGTTCTACGAGAGGGGCATTCCGCTGGAGACGTCCAGCTACCGCTATTTTTACCAGGCCGTGAATCCCCACGACTGGCGCTGCACCAGCTGTGCCGGGTGTATGTAAATTAACGCGGTACCGGAAACCGGCACCGCGCTGAAATTAATTCTGCGTATCAAGCGTGGAAAGTTCTTTATCAATAAAGTAAAGACCTTCACCGGATTTACCCACCAGCGATAATTTATCCAGCACGGATTTAAACAGCTTCTCTTCTTCATGCTGTTCGGCTACATACCACTGCAGGAAATTAAAGGTTGGATAATCCTGGCTGGTCATCGCGGCATGAACCAGTTCGTTAATTTTCTGCGTGATCAGCTGCTCGTGCTCGTAGGTGGCGCGGAACAGTTCATCGAGAGAATTATATTCAGCAAAAGGGGAAGCCACGGTTTCAATGCGCGGCAGGCTGCCGGTATCCGTCAGATAATCAAACAGACGCTGCATATGGGTCATCTCTTCCTGCGCGTGACGACGCAGAAACGCGGCCGCGCCTTCGAAACTGTGGTAGCTGCACCAGGCGCTCATCTGCTGGTAGAGCAGGGACGAAAACAGCTCAAGGTTCATTTGCGCGTTGAGCTTGTCGATCATTTCAGTTTTCAGCATGGTGACGCTCCGGGTTATTATTTCTGGTTCACAATGAGCGACACTATAATTTGTTATTTAATTATTTGCAAAACGTAAAAACTTTATTTTATTTATTAAAAATACGAATGGGAATAAAACGCATTGGCGATTTATCATTTATTAATGAGAATTGTTTTTGTTCGTAATGAAATAAACTGCCAGCACAGGCTGGCAGTCTGGATTAATACCACGGATTATTTGACTTAGGGTTAACGGCGTAACCCAGGCATTTATACTGGATAGTCACGCTCTCGTTCAGACACAACGAACCGCTAATGAGGGTGCAGGTTTTGATGGGCTGGCCATAGGCCGAGGCTGTGGCATACCCCATGTTTTGACAGGCTTTTACCGCCGTGCCGTTGTTCACATACTCATCGGAATACGCATTTTGCAGCGCTGCCTGGCCGTAATCGAGGCGGACGATGCCGTTCGGCGCGTCGAGGCTGCTGACTTCAGCCTGGCGGTTAACACTGCACCCCGCGAGCAGCAGGAGTGTGCCGGCTACAATGACTCTTTTCATGGTTCGCTCTGAGTGGATGGAAATACGTTATCGTACCCGCAGATGCCCGCTGCAATGGCTGGAATAGCCGGACAATCTGCCCTCACTCTTCGCAACGGGTCAGAGGTGATCGCTATCAGGCCACTGGCAGATTAAATTGTGATGTTTGTCACAAAAGTATTGATTTTTGTGATGGTGGTCATATTATAAGCACGTTGACGATAAAGTTGTATAACAAGTTAATGGAGCATCATCGTGAAACTGCGCAAAATCCTGAAAAGTATGTGGGCCAATTACTGCCGCACCTTCAAAGACGTGCCGCCGGGCGCCATGTTCTGATAAAAAAACCTGCTTCGGCGGGTTTTTTTGTACCTGCAGGCGATGAAGGGAAGATGTCAGGGGGCGTGTTTTGGTACTATGGCGGCCTTTAAATAAGGAGAAAACCCCCATGTCACAAAACCTGAGCGCCGATCAGGAACTGGTCTCTGACGTTGTCGCCTGCCAGCTGGTTATCAAACAAATCCTCGATGTCCTGGACGTGATTGCGCCGGTTGAAGTGCGCGAGAAGATGTCTACGCAGCTGAAAAACATCGATTTCGCCAGCCATCCTGCTGCCGCTGACCCGGTTACACTGCGCGCGATCCAGAAAGCCATCGCGCTGATCGAGCTGCGATTCACGCCGCAGGGTGAATCTCACTAAAGCAGGGAAATGGGCGACGGCATGTGTCGCCCTTTGATGTTGTCAGAAGAACGTCTGAACCAGCAGGTAGCTCGCCGCACAGGCGCAGCTCACCCCAATCAGCCCTGGCAAAATGAAGCTGTGGTTGATGATAAATTTCCCGATGCGGGTCGTGCCTGACCGATCAAAGCCGATGCAGGCCAAATCGCTGGGATAGGTCGGCAGGACAAAATAACCGTATGATGCCGGGAAAAAGGCGATCAGCATTTTCGGATCGATGCCCAGCATCAGCCCCATCGGCGCAACCGCCGTCAGCGCCGCCGCCTGGCTGTTCACCAGTTTTGACACCAGAAACAGAACAATGGCATACGTCCACGGGTGGCTTTTCACCACGCCCTCCAGCGCCAGCTTTAACTCGTCGAGATGCGCCTGGAAAAAAGTATCGCTCATCCACGCCACGCCAAAGACCGAGAAGATCGCGACCATCCCGGCCTTGAAGACCGCGCCGTTAGAAATCGCGGAGGCATTGACCTTACAGACCATCAGCATCACGGCACCCGCAATTAACATCATCATCTGGATGACAAGGTTCATCGACAGGGCCGTCATTTTGCCTTTCAGTTCAAAGGCCGGGCGCAGCTCAGGGAAGGCCCCCAGCAGAACGACCACGGCAATACCGGCAAAGAAAATCCACGTGGACCAGTAGGCCTGTTTTGGGAAACGCTGATTCATTAACGTCTCCGTTCCGCCATAGATAAATTCACGTTGTTTAGGATCGTTCAGCTTTTCCTGGAACTCCGTGTCGTCGGCCAAATCTTTCCCACGGCGTAAACTCCACAGGGCCGCAATGGCCATCCCGAAAAGTGACGCGGGAACCGATACGGCAAGTATTTCCAGGATCCCCCACCCGTGACCGATCCCATGCTGGGCCGCCAGGATGGAGACCAGCGACACGACGGCAACCGAAACGGGGGAGGCCGTAATCGCCATCTGCGATGCCACCGATGCCACGGCCATGGGGCGCTCCGGGCGGATCCCTTTTTTCAACGCAATATCCGCAATGATGGGGAACATGGTGTAGACCACATGGCCGGTGCCGCACAGAAAGGTCAGCATCCAGGTGGTAAACGGAGCGAGCAGGGTGATGTGCTGCGGATGTTTGCGCAGCAGGCGTTCCGCAAACTGCATCATGACGTTGAGGCCCCCCGCCGTTTGCAGGGTAGCGGCACAACCAATCACCGCGAGAATGGTCAGCATGACGTCAACCGGGGGTTTACCCGGCTGCAGACCAAAGACGAAACATAAAATAAAAAGACCAATACCGCTGATTAACCCAAGCCCCATCCCGCCGAAACGCGTACCCGTCAGCAGGCAGAGGAGAATGACAACAAACTCAATGGTGATCATGATGCTCCCTCGTCAATGATTATGTAATTAAATAAATCATCACACGTTGTGTGGTTAATCATTGGGAGCCAGATCTGATTTGTTAAATTTCAGCAAAAGCAGAAGGTTGGAGAGGGGAAGGGGACCTGCTCCCCGGGACGGAAGCAGGCCAAAAACTCAGTGGTGCTGCACCGCCACAATGTCGAGCAGGTGACGGTCGGTCTGCTCAGGACATAAACCTGCCTGCTGCGCATTATGGATCTCATCCGCCAGCGTCTTCAGCAGCAGGCCATCCTGCTGCTGCTCTTTGTCCATATCGCGTAAGAATCTGAGCGTCGTAATATCCTGCTGCGCTTTGGCTTCATCAGCCAGTTTGTTGAGGGTGCTACAGCGTTGTTCATACTCTTCAAGCGTCTTCTGAAACAGTTCTTCCAGGCAAGAATAGCTCTCGTTGATCCCATCAAGGGCTTTAACGACGGGATTTGCCCCTGAGGCCTTCAGGAAGTTAAAGACCCGCATCATATGGGTGACGTTACTTTGCGCCTGAGAGCGAAAGAAGGTGGCAGACCCCGTGAGACTGTTCTCAGCGCACCACGCACTTAAGTGCAGGTGCAGATTGGAGGCATAGAACTCAAGGTTCATCTGCGCGTTAAGTTTTTGCATCATCGTTTGGGTAGCCATACTCATATCCTTATTGACGGTGGGACGTGATGTCCGTTGCTTAACCTGAGCGTCAGGCAAATACGAAGAAAAAGAGCAGAAATACGTTTTCTGCAGTAAACGAAGTCGACCGAAATTCACTTCCTGTGTTCGATATAAATAAGCATACCCTTGTCTGTGGTCTAAGAAAACTCTTAAATAGGCTGTGTTTACCATACATTACAAACTTTAATATAGTACAGAAATACAATTAGCTCGCCATCAATTTCCCTCTCATTAATCCATTGATAATTAATGATTTTTATCGAAGAGATATACTGTTACTCTTTTGGGGATATTAAGCCGGAATAATGCTCCGTAAAAGAATTAATTACGGATTAATTATTTCGAATATATGATGCATTAATAAAATTGCGCTAAATCAAATTCTACGAAATAAATAACGCTCCGGACGTGCTGCGTTTTTGATGAAAAACATGCTGCAGCGTTCTGACGTCTGGGGTCCTCACGCCTGTTAAAAGGGATCAGGGATATCTTAGCTAATCTTATGGATAATCCTGCTTACCCTCGTTTCATTTGTCTGACAAATACTGCCTTTTTTATGTCATTTTTCGCTGAATTTATGTACGCAATTACTGTAATTCTGCGGTGTGATGGGGCTCTCTTATGGATGATTAATTTCCCGCTAAAACTATCACCAGCAATAACGCTTATGACGAGGTAAGCGCTAATGCCTTGTTTTAAGTCCGATTAAATAAAGAAGTACGCAAATATTCCCTACAGAAAAGAAAGCTAAAGCTGGAGTTTACCATGCACAAATTTACTAAAGCGCTGGCGGCCATCGGTCTGGCTGCCGTTATGTCACAATCCGCTATTGCTGAGAATTTAAAACTCGGTTTTTTGGTAAAACAGCCTGAAGAGCCCTGGTTCCAGACGGAGTGGAAATTCGCCGATAAGGCCGGGAAAGACTTAGGTTTTGAGGTGATTAAAATCGCCGTGCCTGACGGTGAGAAAACCCTGAACGCCATCGACAGCCTGGCGGCCAGCGGCGCGAAAGGTTTTGTGATCTGCACGCCGGATCCCAAGCTGGGCTCGGCCATCGCGGCCAAGGCCCGGGGCTATGACATGAAGGTCATTGCCGTTGACGATCAGTTCGTTAACGCCAAAGGCAAACCGATGGACAGCGTCCCGCTGGTGATGATGGCGGCGACCAAAATCGGTGAGCGTCAGGGCCAGGAACTCTATAAAGAGATGCAAAAACGCGGCTGGGATGTCAAAGAGACCGCGGTGATGGCCATTACTGCGGATGAGCTGGACACGGCACGTCGTCGTACGACCGGGTCAATGGACGCGCTGAAAGCAGCCGGCTTCCCGGAAAAACAGATCTATAAAGTCCCAACCAAATCCAACGATATCCCGGGCGCATTCGACGCCGCGAACTCCATGCTGGTGCAGCATCCAGAAGTCAAACACTGGCTGGTGGTCGGCATGAACGACAACACCGTGCTGGGCGGGGTGCGCGCGACGGAAGGTCAGGGCTTCAAAGCGCCTGACGTGATCGGGATTGGCATCAACGGCGTTGACGCCGTCAGCGAGCTGTCCAAAGCGCAGGCAACCGGCTTCTACGGTTCACTGCTGCCAAGCCCGGACGTTCACGGCTACAAATCCAGCGAGATGCTCTACAACTGGGTCACCAAAGGGGCTGAACCGCCGAAATTTACCGAAGTGACCGACGTGGTGCTGATCACCCGCGACAACTTCAAAGAGGAGCTGGCGAAAAAAGGACTGGGCGGGAAGTAATACGCGGTGATTGTGCCCCTCATCCTTCATGAGGGGCCTGACGTACACACTACAGGAATCACGGAGACGTTATGCGACAGTCTGATCCGTATCTCTCTTTTCGCGGCATCGGGAAAACCTTCCCCGGTGTTAACGCGCTGACCGATATCAGCTTCGACTGCTATGCCGGCCAGGTTCATGCCCTGATGGGGGAAAACGGTGCGGGAAAATCGACGCTGTTGAAAATCCTCAGCGGCAACTACTCGCCCACGACCGGCACGCTGGCGATCCGCGGCGAAGAGGTCGCTTTTGCCGATACCACGGCGGCGCTCAATGCCGGGGTAGCCATTATCTATCAGGAGCTGCACCTCATCCCTGAGATGACCGTGGCGGAAAACATCTATCTAGGACAGCTCCCGCACAAAGGCGGCGTGGTGAATCGTTCGCTACTTAATTATGAAGCGGGGCTGCAGCTTAAACACCTGGGTCTGGACGTCGATCCCCAGACGCCGCTGAAATATCTCTCCATCGGCCAGTGGCAGATGGTTGAAATTGCCAAGGCGCTGGCGCGTAACGCCAGAATTATTGCCTTCGATGAACCCACCAGTTCGCTCTCAAAGCGGGAAATCGAAAATCTGTTCCGCGTGATCCGCGAATTGCGTCAGGAAGGCCGGACGATTCTGTACGTGTCGCACCGCATGGAAGAAATATTTGCCCTGAGCGATGCCATCACCGTGTTTAAAGATGGACGCTATGTGCGCACCTTTACCGACATGGCGCAGGTGAACCATGACCAGCTGGTCCAGGCGATGGTCGGACGCGATCTGGGTGATATCTATCACTGGCAGCCACGCCAGTACGGCCCGGAACGCCTGCGCCTGGATAGCGTAAAAGCGCCGGGCGTCAGAACGCCGATTTCGTTATCCGTACGCAGCGGTGAAATCGTCGGCCTGTTTGGTCTGGTGGGCGCGGGGCGTAGCGAGTTGATGAAAGGTCTGTTCGGCGGTACCCGTATTACCGATGGGCAGGTCTCCATTGACGGCGAGCGGATAGATATTCAGAAACCGGCCCACGCGATCAGGGCGGGGATGATGCTCTGTCCGGAAGACCGGAAAGCGGAGGGCATTATTCCGGTGCACTCGGTGCGCGACAACATCAATATTTCCGCCCGGCGTAAGTTTATTCGCGCCGGTTGCCTGATAAACGATAGCTGGGAGTCGAGTAACGCCGACCACCATATTCGTTCACTGAATATCAAAACGCCGGGTCCGGAACAGCTGATCATGAATCTGTCAGGCGGAAACCAGCAAAAGGCTATTCTGGGCCGTTGGCTGTCAGAGGATATGAAGGTCATCTTACTGGATGAGCCGACGCGCGGTATCGACGTGGGGGCAAAACACGAGATTTATAACGTGATCTATGAGCTGGCAAAACGCGGCGTGGCGGTGCTTTTCGCCTCCAGCGATCTGCCGGAGGTGCTTGGCGTGGCCGACCGCATTGTGGTGATGCGTGAAGGCGAAATTGCCGGCGAATTACTTCATGAACAGGCGAATGAACAACAGGCGTTGAACCTCGCCATGCCTAAAGTTAGCCAGGCCGTCGCCTGAGTAAGGAGTTAATGATGTCCTCTGTTACTACATCCGGAGTGCCGAAGTCGAAGTCGGCGTTGAGCGTTGGGCGTATCTGGGATCAGTACGGCATGCTGGTGGTCTTTGCCGCACTGTTCGTCGCCTGCGCGATCTTTGTTCCCAATTTTGCCACCTTCATTAATATGAAGGGGCTGGGTCTCGCCATCTCCATGTCCGGGATGGTGGCCTGCGGGATGTTGTTCTGCCTGGCCTCCGGCGATTTTGACCTGTCGGTGGCGTCGGTGATTGCCTGCGCAGGCGTCACGACGGCCGTGGTGATCAACATGACGGAGAGCCTGTGGATTGGCGTCCTTGCCGGTCTGTTACTCGGCGTCATCAGCGGTCTGGTGAACGGTTTTGTCATCGCGCGCCTGAAGATTAACGCCCTGATCACGACGCTTGCGACAATGCAAATTGTCCGCGGGCTGGCCTATATCATCTCTGACGGTAAAGCGGTGGGGATTGAAGACGAACGTTTCTTCACGCTGGGGTACGCCAACTGGCTGGGTCTGCCTGCGCCTATCTGGCTGACGGTGGCCTGCCTGATCCTGTTCGGCTTCCTGCTTAACCGGACCACCTTTGGCCGTAATACGCTGGCGATTGGCGGTAATGAAGAGGCCGCCCGTCTGGCCGGGGTGCCGGTGGTGCGCACCAAGATTATTATCTTTGTGCTTTCAGGACTGGTTTCTGCCGCGGCGGGGATTATTCTGGCGTCGCGTATGACCAGCGGCCAGCCAATGACCTCTATCGGTTATGAGCTGATCGTTATTTCGGCCTGCGTGTTAGGGGGCGTTTCCCTCAAGGGCGGCATCGGAAAAATCTCATATGTGGTGGCCGGTATCCTGATTTTAGGGACGGTAGAGAACGCCATGAACCTGCTGAATATTTCGCCGTTCTCGCAGTACGTGGTGCGTGGTCTGATCCTGCTGGCAGCGGTGATTTTCGACCGTTACAAGCAAAAAGCGAAGCGTACCGTGTAACCGTTTTGCACCTCTTTTATTGCTCAACTTATAACCATAGTTGACCCCTTAACCGCCCCCCC
>NZ_JBLKCH010000002.1:660618-678355 GCF_047531125.1 Enterobacter sp. HK-058-C-ECC | reverse complement strand
GTTTTACTGGCGGGGCGGTTGTCAAATGGCGAGCGACGTCACACTGTCTATACTTACATGGCTATGAAAGAGGTAAAGGCGTTTGCCTCTCGTCAACCGTAAGGAGGAAAAGGGTGGCTGACTTGTTAACCGCACCGCCTGTACTGCCCGGACACTATGCTTTCTTTTTTGATCTCGACGGCACGCTCGCCGGGATAAAACCGCACCCCGATCAGGTGTCTATTCCGGAGGCGGTGTTACAGGATTTGCATCAGCTCTCGCTCATGAATGAGGGAGCACTGGCATTGATATCAGGGCGCTCAATGGCCGAGCTGGATCTGCTCGCCAGTCCATACCACTTTCCGCTGGCCGGTGTACACGGAGCGGAGCGCCGCGACATCCATGATCAAACGCATATCGTTTCACTCCCCGACGCACTCACGCAAACGCTCCAGAAGCGGCTCTCTGCTGCGCTGGCAGACCTGCCTGGCACCGAGTTGGAAGCCAAAGGCATGGCCTTTGCCCTGCATTATCGCCAGGCGCCGCAGCATGAAGCTGCCGTGCTTGCGCTTGCACAGACGGTTGCGGATGAACATCCACAGCTGGCGCTGCAGCCGGGCAAATGCGTGGTGGAGGTAAAGCCGAAGGGGATTAATAAAGGCGCAGCCATCGCCGCATTTATGGCGGAGGCACCTTTTAAGGGCCGGACGCCTGTTTTCTTTGGGGATGACCTGACCGACGAGGCCGGGTTCCGTGTGGTTAATCAGGCCGGAGGGATCGCCGTTAAGGTTGGGCCTGGTGACACTGTCGCCGAATGGCGGCTGGCGGATGTCGCCAGCGTCTGGCAGTGGGTATCTGATATCGCTAACCAGCAACAACAACAAATAGCGCAAAACAAAGGGGGAAACCATTATGGGTCGCTTAGTCGTCGTCTCTAACCGAATCGCACCACCTGATGATAAAAAAGCCAGTGCGGGTGGCCTGGCGGTAGGGGTGTTAGGTGCCTTGAAAGCCGCTGGCGGGCTGTGGTTTGGCTGGAGCGGAGAAATCAGTGAAGAAGAGAAACCGCTCAAAAAAGTGACGCGCGGGAACATCACGTGGGCGTCGTTTGCACTGAAAGAGAAAGACTACGACGAGTATTACTCGCAGTTCTCGAATGCCGTCCTGTGGCCGGCGTTTCACTATCGTCTTGACCTGGTCAAATTCCAGCGTGAATCCTTCGAAGGCTACGCGCGCGTGAATGCGCTGCTGGCGGATAAACTGCTGCCTTTAATAGAAGAAGACGATATTTTATGGATCCACGATTATCACCTGCTGCCGTTCGCCAGAGAGCTGCGAAAGAGGGGAGTGAATAACCGGATTGGCTTCTTCCTGCACATCCCGTTCCCGACGCCGGAAATTTTTACCGCGCTACCACCGCATGAAGAGCTGCTGGAGGCGTTGTGTGACTACGATTTGCTGGGCTTCCAGACGGAAAATGACCGACTGGCATTCCTTGACTCCGTGTCAGGGAAAGCGCGTCTGGTGACCAAAGGCGGGAAAACCCATACGGCGTGGGGAAAAACGTTCCACACCGAAGTGTATCCAATAGGGATTGAACCTGACGAAATCGCGGAGCAGGCCTCTGGCCCGCTGCCGCCAAAATTGGCGCAGCTTAAGAATGAACTCAAGCACGTGAAAAATATCTTCTCAGTCGAGCGTCTTGATTATTCCAAAGGGCTGCCGGAGCGCTTCCTGGCATATGAAACGCTGCTGGATAAATATCCGAAGCATCACGGTAAAATCCGTTATACCCAGATTGCGCCGACGTCGCGCGGTGAGGTTCAGGCCTATCAGGACATTCGCCATCAGCTGGAGACAGAAGCAGGGCGGATTAATGGCCGCTACGGGCAACTGGGCTGGACGCCGCTGTTTTATCTGAACCAGCACTTTGACCGTAAGATCCTGATGAAGGTCTTCCGCTACGCGGATGTCGGCCTGGTGACGCCGCTGCGCGACGGGATGAACCTGGTCGCGAAAGAATACGTGGCGGCGCAGGACCCTGCCGATCCGGGTGTGCTGGTGCTCTCCCAGTTTGCCGGGGCCGCAAATGAGCTCACCTCGGCGCTGATTGTGAACCCTTACGATCGCGATGACGTGGCTAACGCCCTGAACCGCGCGCTGACCATGCCGCTCACGGAGCGTATTTCCCGCCATGCTGAAATGATGGAGACGATCCGGAAAAACGATATTAACCACTGGCAGGCGCGTTTTATTCAGGATCTCCGCGATATCGCCCCACAAAGCCATGAAGGCGATTTACAAAAAAAGATCGCAACCTTCCCTAAACTTGCCTGATATTTCCCTGGGGGGTTAACGCCCCCCAAGCGGTACTAACAGCACATCAACCTGGCTTGACGCGACAATAGATTTCGCCGCGCAGGCTGCGCGCGATAAAAAGCTGTGGTTATGATTCCCGCATATCACTAAATCAATATTCTGTTTACGACACATATCGAGAATATGGGCATTAAGTTCTCCTGTCGCAATAACGGTCTCAAAGACGGGATAATCTGCCTTTTCTACCAGCTCGCGCAGGAATTGCTGCGTTTCCTCCTGAAGTACCTCACGAATATCCTCCAGCATAGGGGCAGCCAGCTGATTATACATCTCCGGTTCGGCCGCAAGCGTGATGAGGCTGATGCGGGCATTGTGGGGTCTGGCAATGGACACCGCCCGGGCGACGAGTTGATGGCTTTCTGGGGAAACAGCAACAGAAACAAGTAGATGGGAGTAACTCATGGCGCACTCCTTGGGTGTCTGACTGACAGCGTTTGATCACCTTTACCGCGAATTTCGGGGTTCTGCAAGGGCTGATTACGACATTAGTGTGAAGCTTATCATAATTATTCATTAATTATTCTTATAAGAAGAATAACTGAAAAATGGACCTAAATGAAAAAAATTAACAACTTAACGTAAATCACACAAATTTATGCCTTGACTGTTGAATCGTTTTTACGCGTTACAAAATCATTTCGAATGATCACGGACTGAAACATCTTTTTTAGGCTCCCTGCATAACTCTATGTTTTTTCACAGTAAGAAAAATGTTTCCCGAAGGGGTGTTTGATGTAAATGTTTCCGCGCCACGCTCCCCGATGGAAAAGCACATTGCATGCCAGTTCTGATCCCCCTTCTGCATGAGTATTCGTCAATTAAGAATACAAAACAGTGCTGATTGGTCAATAAGTGAACAAATTACAAGTCATACTGATGGATTTATGGGTCATATTCACTTAAATTGTGTGATGTGGATCACATTTTTTTTAAATTTGAGGATGGCTGGATTGTATGTGTCAAAACTGACGAGTAGAGTTTGCGTCGAATTAGGAAAAATCTTAGTTATTTGTAAGAAATGATAAAACATGTAAGAGACGCATTCGCGTTTTCTCTCTTACGCGTTTCGATGAATACAAACCTAAATTCAACTATGCATTTAGCCTTTTCTTTTTTATACCGGGTGATTTCCCGGCGACATCACGGGGTGCGGTCTTTCCGCATAAAAATAATAGTTGGTTATTCGGGATGGGAACAATGCATACATCCGAGTTGCTAAAACATATCTATGACATCAATTTGTCGTATTTACTGCTCGCGCAGCGTTTGATTAGTCAGGACAAGGCGTCCGCGATGTTTCGTCTGGGTATTAACGAAGAAATGGCAACCATGCTGGGCGGCTTAACCCTCCCGCAGATGGTTAAACTGGCTGAAACGAATCAACTGGTTTGCCAGTTCCGTTTCGATGATTCACAGACAATAACGCGTCTGACGCAGGAGTCCCGTGTAGACGATCTTCAACAGATCCATACCGGTATTCTTCTTTCCACTCGCTTGCTTAACGAAATCAGCCAGCCTGATGACGTAGCCCGTAAGAAAAGGGCCTAGCAATGAGCGAGAAAAGCATTGTTCAGGAAGCGCGTGACATACAGTTAGCCATGGAGCTGATTACACTGGGTGCTCGTTTACAAATGCTGGAAAGCGAGACGCAGTTGAGCCGTGGCCGTCTGATCAAACTGTACAAAGAGTTACGTGGTAGTCCCCCGCCGAAAGGCATGCTGCCGTTTTCTACCGACTGGTTTATGACGTGGGAGCAGAATATTCACGCTTCCATGTTCTGTAATGCCTGGCAGTATCTTCTCAAAACCGGTTTGTGTAGCGGCGTTGACGCCGTGATCAAAGCCTACAAACTTTACCTTGAACAATGCCCACAGCAGGAAGAAGGTCCTCTGCTGGCGCTGACCCGCGCATGGACGCTGGTGCGTTTTGTTGAGAGCGGAATGCTTGAGCTGTCGCGCTGCAACTGCTGCAACGGCAATTTTATTACCCATGCTCATCAGCCTGCAGGCAGCTTCGCCTGTAGTTTATGTCAGCCTCCATCCCGCGCAGTAAAAAGACGTAAACTTTCCCGGGATGCTGCCGATATTATTCCACAACTGCTGGATGAACAGATCGAACAAGCTGTTTAACCCGAACGTGTGGGAAAGATTCCAGCAGCGGTAAGCGATTACCGCTGCTTTTTTTTACCCCGTAAACGGTCAACGCTGCGAGCTGGACGTCCTTGCCATAGTCACTAGCGGAAGGATGATGTCGTGCTTATCTTATTAGGTTACCTGGTAGTTCTCGGTACAGTTTTCGGCGGTTACATGATGACCGGCGGGCACCTTGGAGCACTCTATCAACCGGCTGAACTTATTATCATCGGCGGCGCAGGGGTAGGGGCTTTTATCGTTGGTAACAACGGTAAATCGATCAAGGGCACGCTGAAAGCAATTCCATTGCTGTTCCGTCGCTCGAAATACACCAAAAGCATGTATATGGATCTGCTGGCACTGCTCTATCGCCTGATGGCGAAGTCGCGTCAGCAGGGCATGTTCTCGCTCGAGCGGGATATTGAAAACCCGAAAGAGAGCGAAATTTTTGCCAGCTATCCGCGCATTCTTGCTGATGCCATGATGCTGGATTTCATCGTCGACTATCTGCGACTGATCATCAGCGGCAACATGAATACCTTCGAAATCGAAGCGCTGATGGATGAAGAAATTGAAACCCATGAAAGCGAATCTGAAGTACCGGCCAACAGCCTGGCGCTGGTCGGCGACTCGCTTCCGGCATTCGGTATCGTTGCCGCGGTCATGGGGGTGGTTCACGCGCTGGCCTCAGCAGACCGTCCGGCAGCGGAGCTCGGTGCGCTGATTGCCCATGCGATGGTGGGAACCTTCCTCGGTATTTTGCTGGCGTATGGCTTTATCTCTCCGCTGGCCAGCGTACTGCGCCAGAAGAGCGCGGAAACCACCAAAATGATGCAGTGCGTGAAGATTACGCTGCTCTCTAACCTCAACGGTTATGCGCCACCGATCGCGGTTGAGTTTGGCCGTAAAACGCTTTACTCCAGCGAGCGTCCGTCGTTTATCGAGCTTGAAGAACACGTGCGTGCGGTGAAAAACCCAAACCAACAGACGACAACTGAGGACGCATGAAAAACCAGTCCCATCCGATCGTCATCGTAAAAAAACGCAAGCACAAGGGCGGTGGGCATGGCGCGCACGGCTCGTGGAAAATCGCGTACGCCGATTTTATGACCGCAATGATGGCGTTCTTTCTGGTGATGTGGCTGATCTCCATCTCCAGCCCAAAAGAACTGATCCAGATTGCCGAGTATTTCCGCACGCCGCTGGCAACGGCGGTGGCTGGCGGACCGCGTATCTCTAACAGCGAAAGCCCGATCCCGGGCGGCGGCGATGATTACACCCAGCAGAAGGGTGAGGTGAAAAAAGAGCCGAACATCGACGAGCTGAAGAGAAAGATGGAACAGGCGCGCCTGAAGAAACTGCGTGGCGATCTCGACCAGCTGATTGAAGCGGATCCGAAGCTGCGCGCGCTGCGACCGCATCTGAAGATTGATCTGGTGCAGGAAGGGCTGCGTATCCAGATTATCGACAGTCAGAACCGCCCGATGTTTAAAACCGGGAGTGCGGAAGTTGAACCGTACATGCGCGATATTCTGCGCGCCATTGCACCGGTGCTGAACGGCATTCCTAACCGAATCAGCCTGTCAGGACACACGGACGATTTCCCGTACGCCAGTGGGGAGAAGGGATACAGCAACTGGGAACTTTCTGCCGATCGTGCCAACGCCTCGCGTCGCGAGCTGGTGGTAGGTGGGCTTGATGATGGCAAGGTACTGCGCGTAGTCGGCATGGCCGCAACCATGCGCGTTTCCGACCGCGGGCCGGATGATGCCATCAACCGTCGTATCAGTCTTTTAGTGCTGAACCAGCAGGCGGAGCAGGCCATCCTGCATGAAAACGCCGAAAGTCAGAATGAGTCACTGGACGATTTAAAACAGCCTGGGGCCGTTCCTTCGGCTGCCGTTCCAACATCGCCACCAGCCAATCCGAGGTGATAGCGTGAGCATGGATATTAGCGATTTTTACCAGACATTCTTTGATGAAGCCGACGAATTGTTGGCCGATATGGAGCAACACTTGCTCGATTTGGTGCCCGAAGCACCGGATTCCGAGCAGCTCAATGCCATCTTCCGTGCGGCGCATTCCATTAAAGGCGGAGCCGGAACGTTTGGATTTACCATCCTGCAGGAAACGACCCATTTAATGGAAAACCTGCTTGATGAAGCACGACGCGGTGAGATGCAGCTCAATACCGACATTATCAACCTGTTTTTGGAAACCAAAGATATTATGCAGGAACAGCTCGACGCCTATAAAAGTTCGGCAGAGCCTGATGCCGCCAGCTTTGAATACATCTGCAATGCGCTGCGTCAGCTCGCGCTGGAAGCAAAAGGTGAGGTTGCCGCAGCCGTGGTTCCTGCCGCAAAACTGAGCGTTGTGGACACGGTTGCCGCGCAGGCGTCTGCCCCTGCCGACGCACCGGCAGGCAAACTGCGCGTTGTGCTGTCTCGCCTGAAAGAGAATGAAGTTAACCTGCTGGAAGAAGAGCTGGGTAACCTGGCGAAATTAAGCAACGTGGTAAAAGGCAAAGACAGCCTGGCCGCGACGCTTGATGACGGTATTGGCCAGGACGATATCGTGGCGGTGCTGTGCTTTGTGATTGAAGCCGATCAAATCGCCTTCGAAACCGAAACTGTCGCAGTTGACGCCCCAGCGGCTGCGGAAGAGGTGGCTGTTGTCGCCCAGGCCGCCGCACCGGCTGTGGCCCCTGCGGCCCCGGCGCTGAAGGCGGTGCCAAAAGAAGCTGCTGCACCGGGCCGTGGTGAAAAACCTGCCGCGCGCTCCAGCGAGTCGACCAGCATCCGTGTTGCCGTTGAGAAGGTTGACCAGCTGATTAACCTGGTGGGCGAACTGGTGATCACCCAGTCGATGCTGGCGCAACGTTCAAACGAACTCGACCCGGTCACCCACGGGGATTTGATTACCAGCATGGGCCAGCTGCAGCGTAACGCCCGCGACCTGCAGGAATCGGTCATGTCCATCCGTATGATGCCGATGGAATATGTCTTCAGCCGCTTCCCGCGTCTGGTCCGCGATCTCGCCAGCAAGCTGAACAAGCAGATTGAACTGACCCTGATGGGCAGCTCAACCGAACTGGATAAGAGCCTGATCGAGCGCATCATTGACCCGTTAACGCACCTGGTGCGTAACAGCCTCGACCACGGTATCGAACTGCCGGAAAACCGCATTGCCGCCGGGAAATCGCCGGTCGGCAACCTGATTCTCTCTGCGGAGCACCAGGGCGGGAACATTTGTATCGAAGTGACCGATGACGGCGCAGGTCTGAACCGCGAGCGCATCCTGGCAAAAGCGATTTCGCAGGGGATGGCGGTCAATGAAAACATGACCGACGAAGAAGTGGGCATGCTGATCTTCGCGCCGGGCTTCTCTACCGCAGAGCAGGTGACCGACGTCTCCGGGCGCGGCGTGGGCATGGACGTGGTGAAACGTAACATCCAGGAGATGGGCGGCCACGTTGAAATCCAGTCTAAACAGGGTTCCGGCACCACCATTCGCATCCTGCTGCCGCTGACGCTGGCGATCCTCGACGGCATGTCCGTCAAGGTGGCGGACGAAGTCTTTATCCTGCCGCTGAACGCGGTGATGGAATCCCTGCAGCCGCGTGAGGAAGATCTGCATCCGCTGGCGGGCGGCGAGCGCGTGCTCGAGGTTCGCGGTGAGTACCTGCCGCTGGTGGAACTGTGGAAAGTGTTCGAAGTGGACGGGGCGAAGACCGAGGCCACGCAGGGTATCGTGGTGATCCTGCAAAGCGCGGGCCGCCGCTATGCGCTGCTGGTCGATCAGCTGATTGGCCAGCACCAGGTGGTGGTGAAGAACCTCGAAAGCAACTACCGCAAAGTGCCGGGTATTTCTGCCGCCACCATTCTGGGTGATGGTAGCGTGGCGCTGATCGTCGACGTGTCGGCGCTTCAGGGATTAAATCGTGAACAACGTGTGGCGTACACAGCCGCCTGATTAAGTAGAAGGTAATAACATGACCGGTATGAGTAATGTAACGAAACTGGCGGGCGAGCCATCAGGACAGGAATTTCTGGTATTCACTTTAGGCGATGAAGAGTACGGCATCGATATCCTGAAAGTGCAGGAAATCCGTGGTTACGACCAGGTTACCCGCATCGCTAACACGCCTGCGTTTATTAAAGGTGTCACCAACCTGCGTGGCGTCATTGTGCCCATCGTGGACCTGCGCGTGAAGTTCAGCCAGGGCGACGTTGATTACAACGACAACACCGTAGTGATCGTCCTGAACCTGGGGCAGCGCGTGGTAGGTATCGTGGTGGATGGCGTGTCTGACGTGCTTTCCCTGACCTCTGACCAGATTCGTCCTGCGCCGGAGTTTGCGGTCACGCTGTCGACCGAATACCTGACCGGTCTGGGCGCGCTCGGCGAGCGTATGCTGATTCTGGTGAACATTGAGAAGCTGCTGAACAGCGATGAGATGGCGCTGCTGGATATCGCGGCGAGTCACGTAGCCTAAAACAAAGCCGGGTGGCGCTGACGCTTACCCGGCCTACGCGTTCGAGCCATTTGTAGGCCGGGTAAGGCGAAGCCGTCACCCGGCTTTTTTACATCCTGCTCCATCAGCTCAGCTTTCGTGGCCACCCATACGTTAATGCTCGGGGTCGTCTTCACTGCAGGATATCGCGGCGAGTCACGTAGCCTAAAACAAAGCCGGGTGGCGCTGACGCTTACCCGGCCTACGTGTTCGAGCTATTTGTAGGCCGGGTAAGGCGAAGCCGCCACCCGGCTTTTTCATGCCATTACGCTTCCTGCTTTACCAGCTCAGCTTCAGCGTCCGCTTCCCGCGCACCTTCATTCTGCGACAGCATCGCGGTCGCAATCCCATTACCCAACACGTTAATCGCGGAACGGCCCATGTCCAGGAAGTGGTCGATCCCCATCAGCAGCAAAATACCGGCGACCGGGATGTTGAAGCTTGGGATCGTCGCGGCCAGCACCACCAGCGAGGAGCGCGGTACGCCCGCAATCCCTTTTGAGGCCAGCATCAGGGTCAGCATCAGCACCGTCACTTCAGAGAAGCTCAGGTGAATGTTGTACGCCTGAGCGATAAACATTGAGGCGAAAGAGCAGTACACCATCGACCCCACCAGGTTGAAGGAATAGCCAATCGGCAGAACGAAAGAGGCGATGTTGCGCGAGCAGCCAAAACGCTCCAGTTGCTCCAGCGTTTTAGGGTAGGCCGCTTCAGAACTGCTGGTGGTAAACGCCACCAGAACCGGATCTTTCAGCATGCTGACCAGGCGGAACACCTCTTTTTTCAGCACCATGTAACCCACGGCCAGCAGCACCATGCAGGTGAGAAGAATGGCAACATAGTAGCCGCCAATAAAGGAGGCATAGTTCAACAGAATGCCCAGACCCTGCGTGGCGATAACGGATGAGATTGCCGCGAAAATGGCCAGCGGCGCAACGTACATCACATAACCCGTGACCTTCAGCATGATATGGGAAACCACGTCCAGCGCAGCCACCAGTGGGGCATTGAATTTCTGCCCCAGCGACGCGCCGCCAATGCCGAAGAACATGGAGAACACCACAATCTGCAGGATCTCATTGTTCGACATCGCCCCCGCGATGCTGGTTGGAATGGTGTGTGACAGGAACGCTTTCAGCGTCATGCCCCCAACGGCCAGACCGGTATCCACCGCCTCGGTCGGGACGGTCAGGTTCAGCCCGCTTCCCGGATGCTCCAGCGTGACGATAAACAGGCCGACCAGAATAGAGAGCACGGATGAGCTGATAAACCATACCATCGCTTTGCCGCCCACGCGGCCAATGGTAGAGGTTTCGCCCAGCTTCATAATGCCGACGGTGAGCGTACTGAACACCAGGGGGGCAATGACCATTTTGATCAGTCGGAGGAAAATATCGGTCAGAAGGGTAATATTATCCGACCAGGCTTTGATGGCATCCGCAGATGCATATTCATGAATTGCTGCCCCTGAAAGAATACCCGCCAGCATGAATATCACGATGAAGAGTGTGAGTTTGTTTGCACTTGCCACGAAAAAAGACCCTCTATGCGCTTCAGATGTAGCCCGCGGCGATACATATAAATTTTTTATTACGACGCGGGAAATTATTCGGCACATAAATTGACGCAAAGCGTAGGGGGATACAACTCCTTTTTAAGTTTTATTAATTTTGTTGTTATTGTCATGACGATATATTGTGATCTGCATCACACTTTAATGGATATATTCTCAGAAAATAAATTAAAAAAGCGGAAAAAATGATTTTAACTACATGTTATTTGAGGAAATATGAAGTCAATAAGACAAAGTGCTTATGCGTTAAGGGGCAGGTGGTCGAAGCGATATCCGTAAACTAAATTCTCAATAACCCCCCTCAGAGGAACATTAAGCGGGGCTAACATCTTGAACGAAATAAATAAAATGTGGCAAGGGAACGGAGACGTCTTCTGGAGGGTGGTAAATGAAAAGAAAACTCCTTTTGATCTGCGCAGGCACCTTACTGACTGCGACAACGGTCCATCAGGCACTGGCCGTCACCAGTAGCGGCACCATCGGCGCGACGCTGACACTCACGAACGGCTGTCTGATAAACGGATCGCCCACGCAAAACGGCATTAACTTCGGGACACTGGATTTCGGCACCCATCCCGCAACGTTTTCCACTCTGACCACCCAGCTCACCGGCGCCAGCGGCGGAAACACCTTCACCATTCAATGTACGACCGCCAGCTATACGGTGGCGATCACCGGCAACACCAACTCCACCGCTCCCGGTACCGTTGTTGGCACCCCGGGAACACCTGCCCGCTATCTGGTTAACACCGCCAACGCGGCACAGGGCGTGGCGTACAGCCTGTACAGCGATAGCGGGTTTAACAGCGTGATTGCCAATAACACCGCGTTGCCGATCGCCTCTACGGCAGGAGGGGTGGACAGTTACACCCTCTACGGACGTATTACCGGCGGCGGTAACAGCGTGACGGTCGTACCCGGAACCTACACCGACACGATTAACGTCAGCGTCACCTATTAGTCCTGCACCGCCATGAAGGCAACTCTCACAGGTCTGCGCATATGCGCAGAGGGACACGTGCAGCCTTTTTTCGCGCTGATCGTCGGATTGCTGATGACGCACGCGGCGAATGCGGTGACATCACAGTCCTTTAAAGTCAGCGCGACCATCGTCCCGGGATGTGTGGTGACCACCGGCAGCGGAGGGCTTCTCGGGACGCTGGATTTTGGCACCCATAACGGCGTCGAGAGCGCACCGGTCAGCACCAGTTTTGTGCCAAACGGGGCCTTGTCTATCGCCTGCACGCCAGGCGTGGCGCTGAGCATGAGCATTAATGGCGGCCAGAATTATTCAACCGTTCGCCGCATGAAACGCTCGAACGGCGCCGACGTGGTGGGATATCGGCTTTACAGCAGCAGCTCGCTGGCCGCGAACAGCGAGATTGGCGTCAACCAGGCGATACCGGTGACCTATAGCAACAGCAATAACATCGCGCTGCCGCTTTTTGGCGTGGCGCTACTGACCGGATTTAGCCCGGCAGGAACGTATTCCGATCAGCTCACCGTGACCTTGTCATGGTAATAAAGGGAGAGTGTTGATGAAGCCAATTTTCAGACCTGTTTGTCTGGCGGGCGCGTTGGGAATGGCTGTGGCAACCGGTCAGGCGCAGGCGGCAGCCACCATTCTGCTCTGGCCGATCGACCCGTGGCTTGCGGCAGACGCCAACGCCACGGAACTGTGGATCCAGAACCAGGGAAACAGCGCCACAACGATGCAGGTGCGCATTGTGCGCTGGAAACAGGAGGACGGACACGAGCGCTACACCGCACAGCAGGATGTGGTCGCCAGCCCGCCCATCGTCACGATTGGCACAGGCAGCAAGCAGCTTATCCGCCTTATTAAGCAAGCTCCCGTTCCCGCAGGCATCGAACAAGCCTACCGCATTATCGTGGATGAAATTCCTCAGCCTGATGCCAAAGCAGAACCCACCATCGGCCTCAAATTGCAGATGCGTTACTCCATTCCGCTGTTTGTGTATGGTCAGGGGATCCCGACCATAAAAGAGGGGGCGCATCACGCGCTGGTGGAGACCCGGAACCTGAGCTGGCGGGTGACGCGAACGGATGGGCAGCCGGCACTGGAGGTCCGGAATCGGGGGGATGTCCATGTCAGGCTGAGCCAGGTGGCGCTGGAGCAGGGAGGACAGAAACGCACGGTTGCGGAGGGATTGCTGGGTTACGTACTTCCCGGCAGCACCCGTAGCTGGCCGGTACCCGCGGGCGTTCGTCAGCCGGAGCGGATGAGCGCGCAGATTAATGCCAGGGACGCACAATGGCAGTCGACGCCCGTCAACTGAAGCCGGCGATGATGATACTGCTTTGCGTCAGTTCCGCGACCTGGGCTGAGCCCGGCGATGACAGCCTGCCGCCGCCGCCCCAGGCACAGGCGATACATGATGAAGCGGTCTTCCAGCTTGCCCTCGTGCTTAACCACTACGACACCGGTCTGGTCGTGCCCGTGACGCAGCGTAAAGGCGCTTTCTTTATCTCCAGCGCCGACCTGCTGCGTGCGGGGTTGCCACCGGAGCATGTTCCTGCCGGAGAGGTAAATCTCTCTTCGCTTTCTCAGGTTCGGGTCGAGTACGACAGCGCCGCGCAGCGCCTGCTGCTGACTGTTCCCCGCGACTGGGTCGCGTCCCGCGTGACGCCGTTCAGCGCGCAAGCGACGCAGGCTAAACCGCACTTCGGGCGCGGCGCGCTGCTCAATTACGATCTTTACACCAACCACACGGAGCATATCGGCGGACAGGCGTCCCTCTGGCATGAGTTCCGCTACTTTAACGAGAACGGTTCGTTTTCCTCCACCGGCTATGCCCGGGAAAATTTCACCGGCAACGAGGGTCAGCAGGAGGGGTATGTCCGCTATGACACGACCCTGCTGTTCACCAATGAGGATGACGCGATGAGCTGGAGCGTCGGGGACGTGATCAGCGATGCCCTGAGCTGGAGTTCCAGCGTGCGGATGGGGGGGATCAGCGTCGGGCGGGATTTCTCCCTGCGCCCTGACCTGGTGACGTGGCCACTGCCCGAGTTCGCCGGGGAAGCGGCGGTACCCACCTCGGTCGATCTTTTTATCAACGGGTATCGCTCCGGCTCAACCCAGCTTCAGCCGGGTCCCTTCACCCTGACCAATCTGCCCTATATCAACGGCGCCGGGGATGCGGTGCTGGTCACGACGGATGCGCTGGGGCGCCAGGTCAGCACCACGCTGCCGTTTTACGTCACCAGCGACTTGCTTAAAAAAGGGCTGAGCGACGGCGCCGTGACGCTGGGCAGCCTGCGGCGTAATTACGGTATCAGGAATTTTGATTACGGCTCGGCGGCAGGCAGCGGCTCGTATCGCTACGGGGTGACGGACTGGCTGACCCTGGAAGGGCATGCGGAAGGGGCGCAGGAGCTGGCGCTGGGCGGGGCAGGGACGGTGATAAAACTCGGCCAGTTTGGCGTGGTGAATACCGCTTACTCGCAGAGCCGCATGCGCGGGGATGCGGGCGGGCAAATCAACTGGGGTTACCAGTACAGCACCAGCGAGTTCAGCGTCGCCACTCAGCATACGCGCCGTGACCGCGGTTTTGGCAATCTGGCCCTTTACGACCAGCCGACGGTGTATGACGAGAACAATAAACCCATCGCCAGCTTCAGCCGTAATACGGACCAGTATTCTCTGACCTTCAACCTGGGACAGTACGGCAACATCGGCGCGGCCTGGATCGGCGTGGAAAGTTTTGACAGTCAAAAAACCGAGCTGCTTAATCTCTCATGGAGCCGCAATTTGTGGGGCGCGAGCAGTATTTACCTCGCCGGGAGCCGGGACCAGCAGCGGGGAGACTGGACGGTCGCGCTGTCGCTGCAGGTGCCGCTGGGGGCACGCGACAGCGCCGCGTTCACCGTTGAAAACACCCCGGATGCCGGCAGTACCCAGCGCATCAACTATAACCACGCCATGCCGTCTGACGGCGGCTTTAGCTGGAACATGGCCTGGGCCAACCAGTCAAAATCCAGTGACTATCAGCAGGGCACGCTGGGCTGGCGTAATAACAATATTGAACTGCAGGGCGGCGGCTACGGTGAAAGGGACATGATGACCTGGTGGGGCGAGGCGATGGGCGCGATTGTTCTGATGGACGGCGAACTGTTTGCCGCGAATAAGATCAACGATGCGTTTGTCGTCATCAGTACCGACGGTCATCCGGACGTGCCCGTCAGCTATGAGAATCAGCCCGTCGGTAAAACGAATAACAACGGTTACCTGCTGGTCAGCGGTGTGTCGGCGTATTATCCGGCTAGCTACCGCATTGATACCCTGAACCTGCCGGCGGATACCCGTCTGAAAGAGACCGAGCGGCGGATCGCGATCCGGCGTCACAGCGGCTATCTGGTTGATTTCCCGATGGAGCAAGAGCGGGTGGCAAGCGTCATTCTGCACGATGTGCGCGGCCAGGCGCTGCCGGTGGGAAGCCAGGTCCGACGCGCTTCGCGCAGCAATGCGGTGGTGGGGTATGACGGCATCGCCTGGCTGGAGAATCTTAGCGATGTGAACCCGCTGGAGGTGATCGCGCCTGATGGAAAACGCTGCAGGGCTACCCTGACCGTGGGAGCCAACCCGGAGCACAAGCTGCAAACCTACGGTCCGCTGGTGTGCCGGGAGGCGCCATGAAGCGCCTGCTGCTGTTGATACTGCTGCTGTTTTCCGGCGGCGGCTGGGCGGCGTGTACCGTCAGTACGGTCAACGCCTCGTTTGGCAGCGTCACGTCGTTTGCGCTCAGCGGAACCGGGGAGGTGGAAACCACCGGCACGCTGGTGGTGGCGTGCGATGCCATACTGAATCTGTTGACCAGCGACTCGGTGACGCTGACCTATACCGCGGCATCGGTCTCGGGCAGCAGTCGGGCCACCATGAAACGCACGGACAATGCGGCCATCACGGACGTGATCCCCACCCGGCTGTGCGGACTCGCGGGCTGCGCGAGCAGCAGCGAGGTACAGATAAGTAAATCGTATACCTGGAGCGGGAATACCCTGCTGGGGTTGCTGGGGTCAAAGCAGTACAACATCCCGCTCTATTTCCGTACCGTCGCCGGACAGAACGTTTCTGCCGGGCCGTATCAGGTGCAGTTAACCTTCAGCGTTAACTACAGCGTCTGCTCCGTGGGCGCGCTCGGTATTTGCACAATCAATCAGACGGGCACGGCGACGACCACCATTCTCCTTAACCTGACCGTGACCAACGACTGCAGCGCCATGACCACGCCGGACGTCAACTTCAACAGCGCGCCGCTGGTGCAAAGTTTCCCTACCGTCTCGCAGGCGATTGCCGTCACCTGTACCAAAGGCAGTACGTATACCATCGGTATTAACAACGGTGCTAACGCGCTGAATAACGTGCGCCGGATGGTAAGCGGCAGTAACTACCTGAGTTATGACATCTATAAAGAAGCCACGGGTAACCGCTGGGGCGGCAGCGGCAGCGAACGCTGGACCAGCGCGACGTCGTCGCAGGTCAGTACCGACGGTCTCCTGCGTACCTACAACTACACCGCGAAAGTTCTGACCAATCAGGCCACGCCACCCGCCGGAACCTACACCGATACGCTGATTGTCGACGTGGCTTTCTAACCCCGCGCTTTTCCCTTTCGCAAATGTAAAGTTCCTGTTGGCTGTGCCGATAACACCGTTAATAAATCTATGAGAAGGTGTTGTATGTTGAACCGTATCCGCGTTGTCACAATGCTCATGATGGTGCTGGTTATTTTCGCACTACTTCAGCTTATCTCCGGCGGGCTTTTTTTCTCGTCATTAAAACAGAACCAGGACAGCTTTGCGGCCTCGAACGATCTCCGCCTGCAGCAGAGTGAGCTCACCTCAACGTGGGATCTGATGCTGCAAACGCGTATCAACCTGAGCCGTTCGTCCGCGCGCATGATGATGGATCCCAACAATCAGCAGAGCAGCGCGAAAACCGATCTGTTGAAAAATGCCCGTGCCACCCTCGCTGACGCCGCAAAACATTACGACGCCTTCAAAAAGATTACCCCGCAGCCTGCGATGGAGCAGGTGAGTCAGAACATTGACGAAAAATACAACGCCTACCATGCCGGTCTGGCAGAGCTGATTCAGTTCCTTGAGAGCGGCAACATGGACGCCTATTTCGCGCAGCCGACGCAGGGGATGCAAAACGCCCTCGGCGCGGCGCTGGGGGAGTACGCGAAGGTCAGTGGCGATCTTTATCACTCCGCGTTTGCTGAAAGCCAGAATGACTACCGCTTTGCGAAATGGCAGATGGCGGTGTTGGCGCTGGCGCTGGTCATTGTGCTGATCGCGGTCTGGTACGGCATTCGCCATATCCTGCTGAACCCTCTCGGTCGCGTCATTGCCCACATTCGTGACATTGCCGGCGGTGACCTGACCAAAACGCTGACCGTGTCCGGGCGCAATGAGATCACCGAGCTGGCAAACAGTGTTGACCATATGCAGCGTTCGCTTATCGATACCGTCGCCAACGTGCGTAGCGGCACGGATGCCATCTATACCGGCACCAGCGAAATTGCGATGGGCAATAACGACCTCTCTTCGCGCACCGAACAGCAGGCGTCCGCCCTGGAAGAGACGGCGGCCAGCATGGAGCAGCTCACCGCGACCGTGAAGCAGAACGCCGATAACGCCCGCCAGGCGTCTCAGCTGGCGGAAAGCGCCTCCGAGACGGCACAGCGTGGCGGCCGCGTGGTGGATGGCGTGGTGAAAACCATGCACGACATTGCCGAGAGCTCGAAGAAAATCGCCGACATCATCAGCGTCATCGACGGCATTGCCTTCCAGACCAACATTCTGGCGCTGAACGCCGCCGTGGAAGCGGCGCGTGCGGGCGAGCAGGGACGCGGGTTTGCCGTGGTGGCCGGGGAAGTGCGCAATCTGGCCAGCCGCAGCGCCAACGCGGCAAAAGAGATCAAGTCGCTGATTGAAGATTCCGTCTCCCGCGTGGACACCGGCTCCGTGCTGGTGGAAAGCGCCGGGGAGACCATGAATGACATCGTGAATGCTGTCACCCGCGTGACGGACATCATGGGTGAAATCGCCTCTGCGTCTGATGAGCAGAGTCGTGGTATCGACCAGGTTGCTCTGGCGGTATCGGAAATGGATCGCGTGACACAGCAAAACGCC
>NZ_JBLKCH010000002.1:599695-660608 GCF_047531125.1 Enterobacter sp. HK-058-C-ECC | reverse complement strand
GCAGGAGTCCGCTGCGGCGGCCGCTGCGCTGGAAGACCAGGCAAGCCGTTTGAAGATGGCCGTCTCGGCGTTTCGTCTCGCTTCACTCGCTGGAAACACGGTCACCCCGCAGGCGACGTACCGCGCGCCAGCCGCTGAACCGGCTGCAAACCGTACGCGTACCGCGACGACCGGACAAGATGAAAACTGGGAAACATTTTGACTGACAATTAAACCGCGGCTGCTTGCCGCTTGATGGGAGCGTGGATGTTAAATCGTATTCGTATCTCGACCACACTGTTTTTGATTCTGATCCTTTGCGGTGTGTTGCAGGTTGGCAGTAACGGGTTGTCTTTTTGGGCGTTTCGCGATGGCTATCAGAATTTGCAGGACGTTGAGGCGAGTAATCAGCAGCGCTCCGCACTGGCACAAACCCGTGCCGTGCTGTTGCAGGCAAGCACTGCGCTGAACAAGGCGGGAACCTTAACCGCGCTAAGTTATCCGCCGGATGACATTAAGGCGCTGATGGCCACCGCGCGCGACAGCCTGAAACAGGCTGACGCACAGTTTAAGGCCTTTACGGCACAGGCCACCGGTAGCGAGAAAGAGAAAGCGCTGAAGGCCGCCATGAAGACCCATTTTGAACAGTGGTACAGCGATCTGGACCATCAGGCAACGTGGCTTGAGAACAACCAGCTGTCGGACTTTATGACCGCGCCGGTTCAGGCCTCGCAGGCCGCGTTTGACGGCAGCTTTAACGCGTGGCAGCAGGATATTAACCAGTCTGTCCAGCGTGCCGGTGAACAGAGCCGCCAAAGCTATCACATGTCGGGCGTCATCTTTGCCGTGGTGGTGATTCTGGCAGGGTTGCTGACCGGTGCCGCGCTGCTCTGGTCGCGCAGAATGATTGTGCAGCCGCTGGCCATTATCAGCAGCCACTTCGACAGTATTGCGAAAGGCGACCTGGCGCGTCCGGTGGCGGTGTTCGGCAAGAACGAAATTTCGGCAATTTTTGCCAGCCTGAAGGCGATGCAGGGATCGCTGCGGGAAACGGTATCCGACGTGCGTCAGGGCAGTTATGCCATGCACACCGGGATCTCAGAGATTGCGGCGGGTAACAACGATCTCTCGTCCCGCACCGAGCAGCAGGCGGCCTCGCTGGCGCAGACGGCAGCCAGTATGGAGCAGCTGACCGCGACGGTAAGCCAGAACGCCGATAACGCGCGTCAGGCGTCTGACCTGTCAAAACAGGCGGCGATGACGGCGAAGAAGGGCGGCGACCAGGCGTCCCACGTCGCCAGCACCATGCAGGAGATCGCCACCAGTTCACAGAAAATTGGTGACATCATCAGCGTGATTGACGGTATCGCGTTCCAGACCAACATTCTGGCGCTGAATGCCGCAGTAGAAGCCGCGCGTGCCGGGGAGCAGGGGCGCGGGTTTGCGGTGGTGGCGGGTGAAGTGCGTAACCTGGCGAGCCGCAGCGCCAACGCGGCGAAAGAAATTAAGGTGCTGATCGAAGAGTCGGTCTCACGCGTTCAGCAGGGCTCAACGCTTGTGGATACCGCGGCGAAAACCATGCACGAAATCGTCACCTCCGTGACGCGGGTGAACGACATCATGGGCGAGATTGCCTCGGCGTCGGATGAACAGCGTCGCGGCATTGAGCAGGTTGCCCAGGCGGTGAGCCAGATGGATCAGGTGACGCAACAGAACGCCTCGTTAGTTGAGGAAGCGGCAGCGGCAACCGATCAGCTGGCCAGCCAGGCGGATCGTCTGACCGGGCTGGTCGCGGTATTTAATGTGAAAGAGCACGTTGAAGCAGTAACAGAAGTCGGGCGGTCGCAGGCCGTGCCAGTTGTATCCTGAATGTAATTAAGAAGGCGCTATGACATCACCAATGCCCCCTGGGCAAACGTCATTATTGTTGCAGATGACACAGCGCCTCGCGCTGTCCGACGCGCATTTTCGTCGGATATGTCAGTTAATCTACCAGCGTGCGGGGATCGTGCTTGCGGATCATAAGCGGGACATGGTCTACAACCGTCTGGTGCGGCGCTTGCGTACGCTGGGGCTGGATGATTTTGGCCGCTATCTGAGCATGCTCGAGGCGAACCAGAACAGCGCAGAGTGGCAGGCTTTTATTAACTCGTTAACCACCAACCTGACGGCGTTTTTCCGCGAGGCTCACCACTTCCCGGTTCTGGCCGAGCATGCGCGCCGTCGCACCGGGGAGTATCGCGTCTGGAGTGCGGCCGCCTCGACGGGTGAAGAGCCGTACTCGCTGGCGATCACCCTTGCCGATACGCTGGGGATGGCGCCCGGGCGCTGGAAGGTCTACGCCAGCGATATCGATACCGAAGTGCTGGAGAAGGCGCGTAACGGCGTTTATCGCCAGGATGAACTGAAAACGCTGTCGCCGCAGCAGCTGCAGCGTTATTTCATGCGCGGGACGGGCCCGCATGAAGGCCTGGTACGCGTACGCCAGGAGCTGGCGAACTGCGTCGAATTCGCGCCCGTTAACCTGCTGGATAAGCAGTACAACGTGCCGGGGCCTTTCGACGCCATTTTTTGCCGTAACGTCATGATCTATTTTGATAAAACGACGCAACAGGACATTTTGCGTCGGTTTGTTCCGTTGCTCAAGCCTGACGGTTTACTGTTTGCCGGGCACTCGGAAAACTTCAGCAACCTCGTGCGTGAGTTTAGCCTGCGTGGGCAAACGGTATATGCGCTGAGTAAGGAAAAAGCATGAGTAAAATCAGGGTATTGTCTGTCGATGATTCAGCGCTGATGCGTCAGATCATGACTGAAATTATCAATAGCCACAGCGACATGGAGATGGTGGCAACCGCGCCTGATCCGCTGGTAGCGCGGGATTTAATTAAAAAATATAACCCCGACGTGCTAACGCTGGATGTCGAGATGCCGCGCATGGATGGCATAGATTTCCTCGAAAAATTAATGCGGCTGCGGCCCATGCCAGTGGTGATGGTCTCCTCCCTGACCGGGAAAGGATCGGAAATCACCCTGCGTGCGCTGGAGCTGGGGGCGGTGGATTTTGTCACCAAGCCGCAGCTCGGCATCCGTGAAGGGATGCTGGCGTACAGCGAGATGATCGCCGAGAAGATCCGCACCGCGTCGCGGGCGAAGCTTGCCGCCCACACGCCGATGGCCGCGCCGGCGACCCTGAAGGCCGGTCCCTTACTCAGCTCGGAAAAACTGCTGGTCATTGGGGCGTCAACCGGAGGAACAGAGGCAATTCGTCATGTACTCCAGCCATTGCCGCTCTCAAGTCCGGGTATTCTGATTACTCAGCATATGCCGCCAGGCTTTACCCGTTCGTTCGCAGAACGCCTGAACAAGCTGTGCCAGATCAGCGTGAAAGAGGCGGAAGACGGCGAGCGCGTGCTCCCGGGGCATGCCTATATCGCGCCGGGCGACAAGCATATGGAGCTGGCGCGCAGCGGCGCTAACTATCAAATCAAAATTCATGACGGACCGCCGGTCAACCGGCACCGTCCGTCGGTGGATGTGCTGTTTCATTCGGTGGCGAAACATGCGGGGCGCAACGCCGTGGGTGTGATCCTGACGGGGATGGGCAACGACGGTGCCGCCGGAATGCTTGCAATGCACCAGGCTGGCGCCTGGACGATTGCGCAGAATGAAGCAAGTTGTGTGGTGTTCGGCATGCCGCGCGAGGCCATCAATATGGGTGGCGTGAGCGAAGTGGTCGATCTTAGCCAGGTAAGCCAGCAGATGCTGGCGAAAATCAGTGCCGGACAGGCAATACGTATTTGACTCAGGAGTATTATTTTATGGCGGATAAAGAGCTTAAGTTTTTGGTTGTGGATGACTTTTCCACCATGCGTCGCATTGTGCGCAACCTGCTGAAAGAGCTGGGCTTCAACAACGTTGAAGAAGCAGAAGACGGCGTTGATGCGCTGAACAAACTGCAGGCTGGCGGGTTTGGTTTTGTGATCTCCGACTGGAACATGCCAAACATGGACGGTCTGGAACTGTTGAAAACCATTCGTGCTGATGCGGGAATGGCGTCCATGCCGGTTCTGATGGTCACGGCAGAAGCGAAGAAAGAGAACATCATTGCCGCTGCACAGGCGGGCGCAAGCGGCTATGTGGTGAAGCCATTCACCGCGGCGACCCTGGAAGAGAAGCTCGGTAAGATCTTCGAGAAACTCGGCATGTGAGGTGTTGGTTATGATGCAACCTGCTATGAAACCCGTTGAAGAACACTCGCCGAGCGACATCATCGTCCGCATCGGCAGCCTGACGCGCATGCTGCGTGACAGCCTGCGTGAGCTGGGTCTGGATCAGGCGATTGCCGAAGCGGCGGAAGCGATTCCTGATGCCCGCGATCGTCTGGACTACGTCGTGCAGATGACCGCTCAGGCCGCTGAACGTGCGCTGAACAGCGTTGAAGCGTCACAGCCGCACCAGGATGCGATGGAAAAGGGGGCGAAAGCGCTGACCAAACGCTGGGACGAGTGGTTTGAGAACCCTATCGAGCTGGCGGATGCCCGCGAGCTGGTGACCGATACCCGTCAGTTCCTGGGGGATGTGCCGGGTCACACCAGCTTCACCAATGCCCAACTGCTGGACATCATGATGGCGCAGGATTTCCAGGACCTGACCGGTCAGGTTATCAAGCGCATGATGGATGTGATCCAGGAGATTGAGCGCCAACTGCTGATGGTGCTGCTGGAGAACATCCCGGAACCGGCAGCCCGTCCAAAACGCGAGAACGAAAGCCTGCTCAATGGTCCACAGCTCGACGCCAGCAAGGCGGGCGTGGTGGCAAGCCAGGATCAGGTGGACGACCTGCTGGACAGCCTCGGCTTCTGATGGTCCATTCCGCCTCAGGGGAGGGATGCCCCCTGAGGCGGTTTGCGACAAAATCACCGAAAAGAGCCCGAATAAACGGGCTTTTCCCGCCATTGGATTTCCGCTGCGCTGGCATGATACCCGTGACGTAATGGGCTGAGCGTGCACAGTGGCAGAAGAGAACGACGACAAAACGGAAGCCCCCACACCCCACCGACTAGAAAAGGCGCGTGAGGAAGGGCAAATCCCCCGATCCCGAGAATTGACCTCCCTGCTGATCCTTATCGTAGGCGTGTGCATTATCTGGTGGGGCGGGGAGTCGCTCGCCCGCAAGCTGGCGGGCATGCTGTCAACCGGCTTACGTTTTGACCACAGTATGGTCAACGATCCGAATCTGATCCTCAGCCAGATTATTCAGCTGATTAAAGGGGCCATGGTTGCGCTGCTGCCCCTGATCACCGGGGTTGTGCTGGTCGCGCTGGTCTCGCCGGTGATGCTTGGCGGTCTGGTCTTCAGCGCCAAATCGCTGCAGCCGAAATTTTCCAAACTGAACCCGCTGCCGGGCATTGCGAAAATGTTCTCTGCGCAGACCGGGGCCGAGCTGCTCAAAGCCATTCTCAAATCGGTGCTGATGGGCAGCTCCGCGGGGTTTTACCTCTGGTACCACTGGCCGGAAATGATGCGTCTCATCAGCGAATCGCCTCTCACCGCGATGAGCAATGCCCTGAATCTGGTCGGACTCTGCGCGCTGCTGGTGGTGCTCAGCATTATCCCGATGGTGGGTTTTGACGTGATCTTCCAGCTCTATACCCACTTCAAGAAACTGCGGATGTCACGTCAGGATATCCGTGACGAATATAAGCAGATGGAAGGTGACCCGCACGTGAAGGGGCGTATCCGCCAGATGCAACGTGCCGCCGCCCGTCGCCGCATGATGGACGATGTGCCGAAGGCCGACGTCATCGTCACCAACCCGACACACTACTCCGTTGCGCTTCGCTATGACGAAAACAAAATGAGCGCGCCGAAAGTGGTGGCAAAAGGGGCGGGGCTGATCGCTTTGCGTATCCGGGAAATTGGCACGGAACACCGCGTGCCGATCCTGGAAGCGCCTCCGCTGGCGCGTGCCCTGTACCGCCATGCGGATATTGGACAACAGATCCCGGGACAACTCTACGCCGCCGTGGCGGAAGTGCTGGCCTGGGTGTGGCAATTGAAGCGCTGGCGTCTGGCCGGCGGTCAACGGCCTGTGAAACCTGAGAACCTTCCGGTGCCTGCCGCGCTGGATTTTATGAACGAGAAGGACACTGATGGCTAATCTGGTGGCAATGTTGCGCCTGCCCGGCAACCTGAAATCGACCCAATGGCAGATCCTGGCCGGGCCGATTCTGATCCTGCTAATTCTGTCGATGATGGTACTGCCGCTCCCGGCGTTCATCCTCGACCTGCTTTTCACTTTCAATATCGCGCTGTCCATTATGGTGCTGCTGGTGGCGATGTTTACCCAGCGTACCCTGGAGTTCGCCGCGTTCCCGACCATCCTGCTGTTTACCACCTTGCTGCGACTGGCGCTGAACGTGGCGTCCACGCGTATCATCCTGATGGAAGGTCACACCGGGGCGGCAGCGGCAGGTAAAGTGGTGGAAGCGTTCGGCCACTTCCTGGTGGGCGGTAATTTCGCTATCGGTATCGTGGTGTTCGTCATCCTCGTGATCATCAACTTTATGGTCATCACCAAAGGTGCAGGGCGTATTGCGGAAGTGGGCGCGCGCTTTGTGCTCGACGGGATGCCCGGCAAGCAGATGGCGATCGACGCCGATCTGAACGCCGGTCTTATCGCTGAAGATGAAGCTAAAAAGCGCCGTGCGGAAGTGACGCAGGAGGCGGACTTCTACGGCTCCATGGACGGTGCGAGTAAGTTTGTCCGCGGTGACGCCATCGCGGGCATTCTGATCATGGTGATTAACGTGGTCGGCGGCCTGCTGGTGGGCGTGTTGCAGCACGGGATGGACATGGGCCACGCGGCGGAAAGCTATACGCTGCTGACCATCGGTGACGGTCTGGTCGCGCAGATCCCGGCGCTGGTGATTTCCACTGCGGCGGGTGTCATCGTGACCCGCGTGAGCACCGATCAGGACGTTGGCGAGCAGATGGTTGGCCAGCTGTTCAGTAACCCGCGCGTGATGCTGCTGGCCGCGGCGGTTCTCGGGTTGCTCGGCCTGGTGCCGGGTATGCCAAACCTCGTTTTCCTGCTGTTTACGGCGGCGCTGCTGGGTCTTGCCTGGTGGATGCGTGGCCGTGAAACCAAACCGGCAGCGGAACCTGTTCCGGTCAAAATGCCGGAGAATAACCAGGCCGTTGAAGCGACCTGGAACGACGTTCAGCTCGAAGATTCCCTGGGAATGGAAGTCGGGTATCGCCTGATCCCGATGGTCGATTTCCAGCAGGACGGCGAGCTGCTCGGTCGTATCCGCAGTATTCGTAAAAAATTCGCCCAGGACATGGGCTTCCTGCCGCCGGTGGTACACATCCGCGACAATATGGACCTGCCGCCCGCGCGCTATCGCATTCTGATGAAAGGCGTTGAAATCGGCAGCGGCGATGCCTATCCGGGCCGCTGGCTGGCGATTAACCCCGGCACTGCCGCAGGCACGCTGCCGGGTGAGCAAACTATCGACCCGGCCTTTGGTCTGGCCGCGATCTGGATTGAAAGCGCGCTGAAAGAGCAGGCGCAGATCCAGGGTTATACGGTTGTGGAAGCCAGTACCGTGGTGGCAACCCATCTTAATCACCTGATTGGGCAATTCTCGGCGGAGCTGTTTGGCCGTCAGGAAGCGCAGCAGCTGCTGGACCGCGTCACGCAGGAAATGCCGAAGCTGACGGAAGATCTGGTCCCCGGCGTGCTGACCTTAACCACGCTGCATAAGGTGCTGCAAAACCTGCTCGACGAGAAGGTGCCGATCCGCGATATGCGCACCATTCTGGAAACCCTTGCCGAGCACGCGCCGATACAAAGCGATCCGCACGAGCTGACGGCGGTGGTGCGCGTGGCGCTGGGACGGGCAATCACCCAGCAGTGGTTCCCGGGAACCGGGGAAGTGCAGGTGATCGGCCTCGATACGCCGCTTGAGCGTCTGCTGCTGCAGGCTCTGCAGGGTGGGGGCGGCCTGGAGCCGGGCCTGGCGGACCGTCTGCTGGCGCAAACCCAGGAGGCGCTGGCGCGTCAGGAGATGCTGGGGGCGCCGCCGGTGCTGCTGGTGAACCACGCGCTGCGTCCGCTGCTGTCGCGCTTCCTGCGTCGCAGCCTGAACCAGCTGGTCGTGCTGTCGAATCTGGAGCTGTCGGATAACCGTCATATCCGCATGACCGCGACGATTGGAGGAAAATAATGCGTAAGTGGCTTTGGATAGTGCTCTTCCCGCTGGCAGCGCAGGCTGCCGGGGGAGGTACCTGGCAGGCGAGCAGCATTGGGGTGACCCTCAGCAACCGCGGTGTTGCCATGTCGTCTAACCCGCTGTCGCCTTCGGAAGAGGTTTCCGGTCAGATGGGCCTTGTGGTCTGGAACTACCGGCTGATTGGCCCTACGCCTGCGGGCTTGCGGGTGCGCCTCTGCTCTCAGACGCGCTGTACCGAAATCGACGGCGAAAATGGAACAACGCAGGCGTTCAACGGCGTGCCAGCTATTGAGCCGTTGCGTTTCATCTGGGAAGTGCCGGGCGGAGGACGTTTGATCCCGGCGCTGAAGGTGCAGAGCAATTCTGTCATCGTGAACTACCGCTAACACCCTGCCTTTTCACCAGCCATCAGGCAATTTTGATGGCTGGCTCTCAAAACTGACCTCGCCTTTTGATCAAAAAGAAACACTGTTTTATAAATCAGTGACGCGCGTAACCATACTCTTTGTATTTTTGCCATTCCCCCTCTTTGCAATGGCAGAAACAGAAAGGTATCAACAAGCCGATGCAATTACTGTAGCCGTATTAAAGCTCCCGGACGAGGCTTGCTTGCAGGGAGTCTCCCAAAACTGATTAGGGTTGACGGCAATGAAAACACGTAAAATTGGACTCGCGAATTATCTTGCGTACGGATCAGGCGATTTCCTTGGGGCGGGTACCACCGCCCTGACGGCGGCCTGGCTTTTATATTTTTATACCACCTTCTGCGGGCTCTCACCGATCGAAGCAACGTTTATCTTTGCCGCGGCAAGGGTGCTGGATGCCGTGGTTAGCCCGTTAATGGGCTTTTTAACCGATAACTTTGGTACGACCTGGCTCGGTAAGCGCTTTGGCCGTCGTAAGTTCTTTATCCTGCTGGGTATTCCGTGCGTGTTCAGCTACTCGCTGATGTGGGTTGGGGACATGAGCTTCTGGTATTACCTGCTGACTTATCTGGTGTTTGATATTGTCTACACCATGATTCTGGTGCCGTACGAAACGCTGGTGCCGGAAATGACTGACGACTTTAAACAGAAAACGAAGTTCTCCGGGGCGCGCATCTCTATGGCGCAGATGTCCGCCATTCTGGCCTCCTTCCTGCCGGGGATCCTGTTGACCCACTTCGGGAAAGACAACGCGGTTTCCTTCTTCTACGCAAGCCTGGTCTTTTCTGTGCTCTGCGCGCTGATGCTGACCTTCGTCTGGTGCTTCACCTGGGAGCGCCCGCGCGAAGAGTGGTCTGAAGCGGCGCTGCGTGCTGAAGAAGAGAAGAAGAAACTGACGCTGGGGCAGAGCCTCAACCGGCTGATCGTTGAGTTAAGCTCCACGCTGCGCATCAAAATTTTCCGTCAGCATCTGGGCATGTACCTCGGCGGCTATATCGCGCAGGACGTGTTTAACGCGGTATTCACCTACTACGTGGTGTTCGTGCTGATGCAGGAAGCGTCAATGGCGTCCAGTCTGCTGGGCACGATGGCTATCTTCCAGTTCATTGCGGTTATCGCCATGATCCCGCTGTGTATCCGCTTCGGGCCTGCACCGTCCTACCGCATGGTTGTGGTGCTGTTTGGCCTGGCGTCTCTCTCATACGCCGTACTCTATTATGCTGGCCTGAGCGACGTCTACGCTCTGCTGTTGCTGATCTCTGCGGTCGCAGGGCTGGGTCGTGGCGGTATCAACTACGTGCCATGGAATACCTACACCTACATTGCTGACGTGGATGAAGTGATCACCGGCCAGCGCCGCGAAGGGATTTTCGCGGGCATCATGACCCTGACCCGTAAGGCGTCGCAGGCCGGTGCGGTGATGCTGGTGGGCATCGTGATGCAGATGTCTGGCTTTGTCAGTGGTCAGAAAATGCAGCCTGCGGAAGTGAGCCACACCATTTTGATGATCCTGAGCGTGGGCACCATCCTGGTGCTGTTCTGCGGCTTCCTTGTTTCCCTGCGCTTCAAACTCAATTTGCAAACCCACAGCACGCTGCGCGAGGAGACCGCGAAAATGCGTGAGAGTGGTCATGCGATGCCTGAGTCAGCGACGCCACACGCCCGCGCCACCGTCGAGATGCTGGCCGGTATGCCTTATGAGTCACTGTGGGGCAATAACAACATCGGTTATCTGAATCGCAATAAGCCAGCGGCACCTTCTCTCAAGGATCGCGCGGTACTGAATTCGACATACAACAGAGGTTAAGATGATGAAAGTTTGGCCTGTCAAACATAGCCCGTTATTACGTCAGCCAGAGCGCTTTATCGCCCGGGACGAGCTGAAATCGCTGATTCAAAAGGTGACGCATAATCTGGTCAATATCCGCGACAAAACGGGTGAATTTTTGCTGCGGCTGGACGACGGGCGCGTGATCGACACCAAAGGCTGGGCCGGATGGGAGTGGACGCACGGCGTCGGCCTGTATGGTATCTGGCAGTATTACTGCCAGACCGGCGAGGAAGGTATGCGCGACATCATCGACAGCTGGTTTGCCGACCGCTTTGCGGAAGGCGCAACCACCAAAAACGTGAATACCATGTCGCCGTTCCTGACGCTCGCTTATCGTTACGAAGAGACCCAAAATCAGGCCTGGCTGCCGTGGCTGGAAAGCTGGGCGGAATGGGCGATGGCGGAGATGCCGCGCACTGAACACGGCGGGATGCAGCACATCACCCTGGCGGAAGAGAACCATCAGCAGATGTGGGACGACACGCTAATGATGACGGTGCTGCCGCTAGCGAAAATCGGTAAGCTGCTCAACAAACCGGAGTACGTTGAAGAGGCGGTGTATCAGTTCCTGCTGCACGTGCAGAATCTGATGGACCGGGAGACCGGACTGTGGTTCCACGGCTGGAGCTATGACGGTAATCATAACTTTGCCCGTGCCCGCTGGGCGCGCGGTAACAGCTGGCTCACCATCGTGATCCCGGACTTCCTCGAACTGGTGGATCTGCCGGAAAACAACGCCGTGCGCCGCTACCTGGTGCAGGTATTGAACGCGCAGATTGCCGCGCTGGCGAAGTGTCAGGACGGGAGTGGTTTGTGGCACACGCTGCTTGACGATCCACATTCTTATCTTGAGGCGTCCGCCACGGCAGGGTTTGCCTACGGCATTCTGAAAGCCGTGCGCAAGCGCTATGTTGGCGCGGAGTATGCCGAAGTGGCAGAAAAAGCAATTCGCGGTATCGTCAGGAATATCTCGCCGGAAGGCGAGCTGCTGCAAACGTCGTTCGGCACGGGCATGGGGAGCGATCTTGAGTTTTATCGTCAAATCCCGCTGACCTCAATGCCGTATGGGCAGGCGATGGCGATACTGTGTCTGACGGAGTATTTGCGTAAATACTTCTGAACCTGTGGATATCCCCGGTGGCGCTGCGTTTACCGGGGCTACAAAACAAAACCCGGCTTGCGCCGGGTTTTTTGCATTACATACGTTCTACGGTTTCGATACCCAGGGTATCCAGACCCAGCTTCAGGGTCTTCGCCGTCAGCTGCGCCAGCTTCAGGCGGCTGTTGCGGACCGATTCATTCTCCGCGGAGAGAATAGGGCAGTGCTCGTAGAAGCCGGAGAACAGACCCGCCAGATCGTACAGGTATGCGCACATCACGTGCGGCGTGCCGTCACGTGCGACCACGGTCAGCGTCTCTTCGAACTGCAGCAGGCGCGCTGCCAGCTGTGCTTCACGATCTTCCGTGATGGTCACGGTGGCATTCGCCAGCACGCTTTCGTCGATATTGGCTTTACGGAAGACCGACAGCACGCGGGTATAGGCGTACTGCATGTATGGCGCCGTGTTGCCTTCAAACGCCAGCATGTTATCCCAGTCGAAGATATAGTCGGTGGTACGGTTTTTGGACAGGTCAGCATATTTCACCGCACCGATACCCACAGCGTTGGCCAGTTTTTCCAGCTCGTCGGCCGGCATGTCCGGATTCTTCTCGGCCACCAGACGACGGGCGCGTTCCAGCGCTTCGTCCAGCAGGTCGGACAGCTTCACGGTCCCGCCCGCACGGGTTTTGAACGGCTTGCCGTCTTTACCCAGCATCATGCCGAACATGTGGTGTTCCAGCGGAACGCTGTCCGGCACGTAACCGGCTTTACGCACGATCGTCCACGCTTGCATCAGGTGCTGGTGCTGACGGGAGTCGATGTAGTACAGCACGCGGTCGGCATGCAGCGTTTCGTAACGGTATTTCGCACAGGCGATGTCGGTCGTGGTGTAGAGATAGCCGCCATCCTTTTTCTGGATGATCACGCCCATCGGTTCGCCTTCCTTGTTTTTGTACTCATCAAGGAACACAACCGTTGCGCCTTCGCTCTCAACCGCCAGGTTTTTCGCTTTCAGGTCAGCCACAATGCCGGGCAGCATTGGGTTATACAGGCTTTCACCCATCACGTCGTCACGGGTCAGGGTGACGTTCAGACGGTTATAGGTCAGCTGGTTCTGAGACATGGTGATGTCAACCAGCTTGCGCCACATCTCGAGGAAGTATTGATCGCCGCCCTGCAGTTTTACCACGTAGCTGCGCGCGCGCTCGGCAAAGGCTTCGTCTTCGTCGTAGTGTTTTTTGGCTTCACGATAGAACCCTTCCAGGTCCGCCAGCGCCATTTCGCCCGCGTTTTCCTGCTGCTGTTTTTCCAGGTAAGCAATCAGCATCCCGAACTGGGTACCCCAGTCGCCCACGTGGTTCGCGCGGATCACCTTGTGACCGAGGAACTCGAGCGTACGCACCGCGGCATCACCGATGATGGTGGAGCGCAGGTGGCCAACGTGCATCTCTTTCGCCACGTTCGGGGCAGAGTAGTCGATCACGACGGTCTGCGCTTCCGGCTGGGAAACACCCAGACGGTCAGATTTCAGCGCCGCGTCAACGTGGCTTGCCAGGAAGGCAGGCTCAAGGAAGATGTTGATAAAGCCCGGGCCGGCGATTTCGGTTTTGCTGGCAATGCCGGCGAGATCCAGATGCGTCAGTACCTGCTCAGCGAGCTGTCGCGGCGGCATGCCCAGTTTTTTAGCCACTGCCATCACGCCATTAGCCTGATAGTCGCCAAACTGTACTTTTGCTGACTGACGAACCTGCGGTTCGCAATCCGCAGGCGCACCTGCGGCAATCAGTGCCTGACTGACTTTTTCGGAGAGAAGAGCCTGAATATTCACCTGGATACCTTACTTTTTTGATGCGGGCTCACAACCACCCGCGCCAGTTAGAGAATTTAGGGCGGGAGTATACTGCAAATGCCTTCTGCCGTCAGCATCGCGGGGCCTGAAGATTGCTCAGAATCCAGGCTAAGAAGGTGTGCATAAACATGCAGTCATAAAAAGCCGGATTCTGCGGTTGGTCAAAACAGGGCAACAGAGTAAATTAGCGGCTTTGCGACACGAAAAGAGAGTGACTTATGGCGAACTGGCAATCCATTGACGAACTGCATGATATTTCCGCAGATTTACCGCGCTTCACCCAGGCGTTCACAGAACTTGCCACCCGTCTGGGTCTGGATATTGCGCCGCTTGAGGCCGATCACATCTCTTTGCGCTGCCATCAGAATGCCACCGCAGAGCGCTGGCGTCGTGGGTTCGAACAGTGCGGCGAGTTACTGTCCGAGAACATCATTAACGGTCGGCCTATTTGCCTGTTCAGGCTGCGTGAGCCGGTGAACGTGGCCCACTGGCAATTCAGCGTGGTTGAACTGCCGTGGCCGGGCGAGAAGCGCTATCCGCACGAAGGGTGGGAGCATATTGAGATTGTCCTGCCGGGCGAGCCGGAGACATTGAACGCGCGTGCGCTGGCCCTGTTAGCTGACGAAGGCTTAAGCCAGCCAGGGATTTTTGTGAAAACCAGTTCACCCAAAGGTGAGCACGAGCGATTACCGAATCCGACGCTGGCCGTCACGGACGGGAACGTCACGGTGAAGTTTCATCCCTGGACCATTGAGCAGATCGTTGCCAGTGAAGCGCAAGAGATGTGAGTTCCCGCCGGGACTGAAAGCGGAAGGCATGTCATGATGGCGCGTTTGGTGGGAGTAAAGGAGGATTAAATGGCGCTGCTGGAGATTTGCTGTTACAGCGTGGAGTGCGCCGTCACCGCGCAAAAACACGGGGCTGACCGCATTGAACTGTGTACGGCACCCAAAGAGGGCGGGCTGACGCCTTCTTACGGCGTGCTGAGGGCCGCCCGTCAGGCCGTCACCATTCCCGTTCACCCGATTATTCGTCCGCGCGGCGGTGATTTTTGTTACACGGCGGGCGAGTTCGGTGCCATGCTTGAAGACATCGCCCTCGTTCGCGACCTGGGGTTCCCGGGGCTGGTCACCGGCCTGCTGGATGAAGACGGTAATATCGACCTCCCGCGCATGCGTCAGGTCATGAGCGCCGCGAAGGGGCTGGCCGTCACGTTTCATCGCGCATTTGATATGTGTAAAGATCCGCTTCAGGCCTTTGAAACGCTTGGAGAACTTGGTGTGGCGCGCGTTCTGACCTCGGGTCAACAGGCGTCCGCAGAAAAAGGAATGCAATTAATTACGGAACTAAACGCACATTCCCGCGTTCCAATAATAATGGCGGGTGCGGGAGTCCGTGCCAGCAATCTGGAACTGTTTTTAAACGCCGGGGTAAAAGAGCTGCACAGCTCGGCAGGCAAATGGATGCCGTCACCCATGCGTTATCGCAATACAGGATTGTCTATGTCGACGGATGCTGAAGCGGATGAGTATTCACGCTACGGTGTCGAGGGAGAGTCGGTTGCGGAAATGAAGTCGCTGATTGAGCGCCATCACGTGTAGCAACGTACCGATTTTTACCGCGCATCATGTCGCCCAATATGATGCTTGCTTGTACCAGGCCCCTGCAAATTACACAGGGGCCTTTTTTTCTCCTGCGCCCGGTGGCGCTTCGCTTACCCGGCCTACAAGGTAGGGAGTAGGCCGGGTAAGGCGCAGCCGCCACCCGGCTAACAGGTTACGGCTTTGTCGCTATCAGCACCGCACGCATCGGCGCCGGATAGCCTTCAATGGTTTTGCTGTGATCGGTCGGGTCGAGGAACTGCTCCAGCGATTCGGTGATCATCCAGTCGGTGCGGCGCTGCTCTTCGATTGAGGTCACGCTGACATCGGCAATCCGCACGTCCACAAACCCGCATTTCTCCAGCCAGTTCTTCAGCGCCAGCGCGGAAGGGATGAAGTAAACGTTGCGCATCTGCGCGTAGCGATCGCCCGGCACCAGAACGGCATGTTCATCGCCTTCGATGACCAGCGTTTCCAGCACCAACTCGCCGCCGCTGACCAGCTGATCTTTCAGTTGCCACAGGTGCTCCAGCGGGGAACGACGGTGGTACAGCACGCCCATGGAGAACACGGTATCAAACGCTTTCAGAGCGGGCAGTTGCTCAATACCCAGCGGCAGCAGGTGTGCGCGCTGGTCGTTACCCAGCAGCTTACGTACCGCTTCAAACTGGCACAGGAACAGCTGCATCGGGTCAATACCCACCGCCAGATGCGCACCCGCGCCAATCATGCGCCACATGTGGTAACCGCTGCCGCAGCCCACGTCCAGAATGGTGCGCCCGGTCAGGTCGGAAAGGTGGGGCAGAACGCGATCCCATTTCCAGTCTGAGCGCCATTCGGTATTGATGTTCACGCCGTACAGCGAGAACGGCCCTTTGCGCCACGGCATCAGGTTGCGCATCAGCGTTTCGATGCGGTTGATCTGTCCTGGCGGAAGCGGTTCTTCACTCTCTGCGGTGACGCTGTGCAGGAGATCCAGACGATGCGGGGTCAGCTCGGGCAGAAACTCCACCGCATTCGCCCACTGCTTTAACAGGCCGTGCTGCTGATCGCGCTGCCAGGCGGCAATCTGCGCAGGCAGCGTCTCCAGCCAGTGTGAGAGCTGATTTTTGGCAATCAGCTGATAGAAGTTACTGAACTCGATCATGCCGGTTTCCCCGCTTTCAGGGCCACCAGAGAACCAAAGTTGAAGCACTGGAACCACAGTTCGCTATGCTCAAATCCGGCCTGACGCAGGCGAGCCTTGTGTGTTTCTACGGAGTCCGTCAGCATCACGTTTTCGAGCATGCTGCGCTTCTGGCTGATCTCCAGCTCGCTGTAGCCGTTCGCACGCTTGAAATCGTGATGCATATTGAACAGCAGCTCGCCAACCTCGGCATCTTCAAAGCTGAATTTCTCTGAGAGCACCAGCGCGCCGCCAGGATTCAGCCCCTGATAAATTTTGTCCAGCAGCAACTGGCGGTCTTCCGGCACCAGGAACTGCAGCGTGAAATTCAGCACGACCATGGACGCGTTAGTGATCTCAATCTCGCGGATATCGCCTTCCACCACGTCCACTGGCACAGGGGCTTTGTAGGCGTCAATATGACGACGGCAGCGTTCAACCATCGCCGGGGAGTTATCGACGGCTATGATTCGGCAGCCTTCGTGGTGAACGTTACGACGAACCGACAGCGTTGCCGCGCCGAGCGAGCAGCCCAGGTCATAGACCTGCGTGCCGGGTTGAACGAAGCGCTCAGCCAGCATGCCGATCATAGAGATAATATTGGAATAACCGGGAACAGAGCGCTGGATCATATCCGGGAAGACTTCGGCTACCCGTTCATCGAAGGTCCAGTCGCCCAGGCTGGCGATAGGCGCGGAAAAAAGCGTGTCGCGATCTGACATAACGTAAAAATCCGGGAAAAATAAAGTGGCGTATTGTGCGCTAATGGAGGGAGAAAACCAACTCCCACGGCATATACCACAGGTTAGCCAGCACCATCAGCAAAAGTGAACACCAGGTCGCACTCATGCCGGAACGACGCCAGCGGATTAAGCGGTGGTGAAAACCGTAATAGTGCATCAGGCGGCCAGCGATAAGCAGCAGGCCACAGATGTGCACCATCCAGGTTTCTGCGCCATTCATCTCCATAAACAGCAGCAGGATTAAGGCCGCGGGGATGTATTCGACCGCATTGCCGTGAATGCGGATTGCGCTTTGCAGCTCGGAAAATCCTCCGTCACCGTAGGAGACGCGGTAGAGCGTTCTGAGGCGCACAACATCAAATGAAAATTTAATCAGCAGTAATGCACCTAACACCGCATACAGCGCGCTGACCATACAAACTCCCTGTTTTTGGCAGATGGCACTTCACTATGATAGGGGGTGATATCAGAAAAGAGAAGATTGTTGTGGGATGGAAGGGGCGCTGCCCACGGACGGCACCGCAGTCTGCAAGGCCTGCCACAGAGCATCGACCAGTTCGGGGGCCTGGGCAATATCCGGCGTGTGCAAAAAGAGATACGGCGTGGTGGTGTGTTCCCACGAGGCCAGTTTTTCCAGCCAGACGGCGAACAGCGCCTGGTTTTGCGGCATGTTATCGCTGCCGATAAACCTGACCATGGGGTTCTGCGCGGTCACCACGGCATGAACGGGCACTTTTGGCTTTTTACGCTGCGCCTCAATGATGGCCTCACTGTGCGGTATCGCGCTGTGCACCGGACGGCTATCGAGGATCACCCGGTTAACGGAACGCTCGAGAAGGCCGCGGTTGAGCGCTTTTTCTGCTTCTCCCTTCGCAAAGAAGTCCTGGTGTCGAACTTCCACGCCGTAGGTAAACTCCCGGGGCAGGGCGTCCAGAAACGTCCACAGTGCGGGCAGGTCGCGCGGGCCAAAGACGGCCGGAAGCTGCAGCCAGTACTGGCCAATGCGGTTTGCCAGAGGCGCCATCCGGGCAAAGAATTCGTCGGTCAACTCACCGCAGTTTCGCAGCGCAGCCTGGTGAGAAATGGTGGCCGGAAACTTGAAGCAGAAGCGGAAGTCGTCGGTCGTTTGTTCCCGCCAGCGCGCAACAATCTCGGCTTTCGGGAGCGCATAGAGGGTAGTGTTACCTTCGACGCAGTTGAAGTGTCGGGCATACTCTTCAAGGCTGGTGATGCCAAGGCGCACCCATTTCGGGTGCGACCACTGGGGTAAACCGACATACATCATAGCGCGCTGACAATCTCATCCGTGCTGCGCACGCGGCCGATGCGCGGAAAGATGTGGGTCATGCTGCCCTGGTGCTGTTCCGCGGAGGCCGCGCTGCAGGCATCTTCGGCGATCACCAGATTAAAGCCGAGCTCCCACGCGTTGCGGGCAGTCGACTCCACGCCGATGTTGGTGGAAATACCGCACAGGATAATGGTGTCAATGCCGCGACGGCGGAGCTGCAGCTCAAGATCGGTGCCGTAAAATGCGCCCCACTGGCGTTTGGTGACTTCGATGTCGCTGTCGCGTTTGCCAAGCGAGACCGGGTACGTCCACCAGTTTTCCGGCAGGGCTCGCGCGGGTGCCTGCGCATCAACGGGCTGTTTTAACGCTTCGGCGTAATCCGCAGACCAGCCGACGCGCACCATGACAACCGGGGCACCGCTGGCGCGGCATTTTTCCGCCAGGCGGGCGGCGCGGCTGACTACATCGTCCGCGGTATGCGGGCCACCGGCGAAGGGCAAAATGCCTTCCTGTAAATCAATGACTACAAGCGCGGTTTTTCTGGCATCAAGGGTTAACATCGTTACTCCCGTTAAATTAATCACTTCCAGACACCATACGACGTGATGGCCTGTTATTGGTCGCATAATTTTGTTAATTTTTGTGAGAATGCGCAATAAGAGTGCAGCAAACGACCGCCTGGCCGTGGTTCGCTCTTATCGTCCGGCGGAATTTCCAGTATAATAGCCGCCTTTTTTCATCCAGTTGTGACATACAGAAAGCTGCGACATAGTAGCCTGCATACCAGGCGACATTTAGCCTGCGGCTAATTAAGGGATATCTCATGCGTACAGAATATTGCGGGCAGCTGCGTCAGTCCCACGTCGGACAGCAGGTCACCCTGTGTGGTTGGGTCAATCGTCGTCGTGATCTTGGTAGCCTTATCTTCATCGATATGCGCGACCGCGAAGGTATCGTTCAGGTGTTCTTCGATCCGGATCGCGCAGATGCGTTGAAGCTGGCCTCTGAGCTGCGTAATGAGTTCTGCATTCAGGTCACCGGCACCGTACGTGCGCGTGACGAGAAAAACGTTAACGCCGACATGGCGACGGGTGCCATTGAAGTGCTGGCGTCCGATCTGACGATCATCAACCGTGCTGAAGCGCTGCCGCTGGACTCCAACCACGTCAACACCGAAGAAGCGCGTCTGAAATACCGCTACCTGGATCTGCGTCGCCCGGAAATGGCTCAGCGCCTGAAAACCCGCGCGAAAATCACCAGCCTGGTGCGTCGCTTTATGGATGACCAAGGTTTCCTCGATATCGAAACCCCGATGCTGACCAAAGCCACGCCGGAAGGCGCGCGCGATTACCTGGTGCCATCCCGCGTTCATAAAGGCAAATTCTACGCGCTGCCGCAGTCTCCACAGCTGTTCAAACAGCTGCTGATGATGTCCGGATTCGATCGCTACTATCAGATCGTGAAATGCTTCCGCGACGAAGACCTGCGTGCTGACCGCCAGCCTGAATTTACCCAGATCGATGTGGAAACCTCCTTCATGACCGCCGAGCAGGTGCGTGAAGTGATGGAAGCCCTGGTGCGTAGCCTGTGGAATGACGTGAAAGGCGTTGAGCTGGGCGATTTCCCAATCATGACCTTCGCGGAAGCCGAGCGTCGCTATGGCTCTGACAAACCAGACCTGCGTAACCCAATGGAGCTGGTAGACGTAGCTGATCTGGTTAAAAACGTGGAGTTCGCGGTATTCGCGGGCCCGGCTAACGATGCCAAAGGCCGCGTAGCTGCGCTGCGTGTACCGGGCGGCGCGGCTCTGAGCCGTAAGCAGATCGACGACTACGGTAACTTCATCAAGATCTACGGCGCGAAAGGTCTGGCCTATATTAAAGTGACCGAGCGTGCGAAAGGTCTGGAAGGTATCACCAGCCCGGTCGCGAAATTCCTGAACGCAGACATCGTGGAAGCGATCCTGGAGCGCACCGGCGCGCAGGACGGCGACATGATCTTCTTCGGTGCAGACAACAAGAAAGTCGTTGCGGATGCGATGGGCGCGCTGCGTCTGAAGCTCGGCAAAGACCTGAACCTGACCGACGAGAGCAAATGGGCGCCGCTGTGGGTTATCGACTTCCCAATGTTTGAAGACGACGGTGAAGGCGGCCTGACCGCGATGCACCACCCGTTCACCTCGCCAAAAGAGATGACGGCGGCAGAGCTGAAAGCGGCACCGGAAGAGGCGGTCGCGAACGCCTACGATATGGTCATTAACGGCTACGAAGTGGGCGGCGGTTCCGTGCGTATTCACAGCGGTGAAATGCAGCAGACCGTGTTCGGCATCCTGGGCATCAACGAGCAGGAGCAGCGTGAGAAATTCGGCTTCCTGCTGGACGCGCTGAAATACGGTACGCCTCCGCACGCGGGTCTGGCTTTCGGTCTTGACCGTCTGACCATGCTGCTGACCGGCACCGATAACATCCGTGATGTGATCGCCTTCCCGAAAACCACTGCCGCCGCGTGTCTGATGACCGAAGCGCCAAGCTTTGCCAACCCGGCCGCACTGGCTGAGCTGGGCATTGAGGTGGTGAAGAAGGAAGAGAAAAACTGATATGACATATAAGCTCCCCGTTTCGGTCCTGGTGGTCATTTATGCAGAAGACACGAAGCGGGTGCTGATGTTGCAGCGGCGCGATGACCCTGAATTCTGGCAGTCGGTTACCGGCAGTCTGGAAGAGGGGGAAACCGCGCCGCAGGCCGCCGCGCGTGAAGTAAAGGAAGAGGTCGCCATTGACGTTGCCCGCGAGCAACTGACCCTGAAGGACTGTCAGCGCACGGTGGAGTTTGAAATTTTTAGCCATTTACGTCATCGCTACGCGCCGGGTACCGAGCGCAATACGGAGTCCTGGTTCTGTCTCGCGCTCCCCCATGAACGGGAGATCGTGTTTACCGAACACCTGACCTACCGCTGGGTGAATGCGGCGGATGCCGCCGCACTGACCAAGTCGTGGAGCAACCGGCAGGCGATTGAAGAATTTGTAATTAACGCAGCCTGAAAAGGCGCGATTTTTGGAGAACTTTTTATGGCAGGTCATAGTAAGTGGGCCAACACCAAACACCGCAAAGCGGCACAGGATGCCAAGCGCGGTAAGATCTTTACCAAAATCATTCGCGAGCTGGTGACGGCAGCGCGTCTGGGCGGCGGTGACCCGGCTTCTAACCCGCGTCTGCGCGCGGCGGTGGATAAAGCCCTGTCCAACAACATGACGCGTGACACCCTGAACCGTGCTATCGCACGTGGCGTGGGCGGCGATGAAGACGCGAACATGGAAACCATCATCTATGAAGGTTACGGTCCTGGCGGTACGGCGGTAATGGTTGAGTGCCTGTCCGACAACCGTAACCGTACCGTTGCGGAAGTGCGCCACGCGTTCACCAAAACCGGTGGCAACCTGGGCACTGACGGTTCCGTTGCGTACCTGTTCAGCAAAAAAGGCGTCATCTCCTTCGAGAAAGGCGACGAAGATGCGATCATGGAAGCGGCGCTGGAAGCCGGTGCGGAAGACGTGGTGACCTTTGACGACGGTGCTATCGACGTTTACACCGCGTGGGAAGAGATGGGTGCAGTGCGCGATGCGCTGGAAGCGGCTGGCCTGAAAGCAGACAACGCTGAAGTCTCCATGATCCCGTCCACCAAAGCGGACATGGATGCGGAAACTGCACCAAAACTGCTGCGTCTGATCGACATGCTCGAAGACTGCGACGACGTGCAGGAAGTGTACCACAACGGTGAAATCTCTGATGAGGTTGCAGCGACTCTCTAATGAGAGCGTGTAGATCCGTTACAGGAGACGCGTGATGTCGATTATTCTCGGGATTGACCCAGGCTCACGCGTCACCGGGTATGGCGTTATCCGTCAGGTGGGACGCCAGTTAACCTACCTCGGCAGCGGCTGTATTCGCACCAAAGTGGACGATCTGCCTTCGCGCCTGAAGCTCATTTATGCGGGCGTGTCGGAGATCATCACCCAGTTTCAGCCGGACTATTTTGCCATCGAGCAGGTCTTTATGGCGAAAAACGCCGATTCGGCGCTAAAGCTCGGTCAGGCGCGTGGAGTGGCCATCGTGGCTGCGGTAAACCAGGATTTGCCGGTATTTGAATACGCGGCACGTCAGGTCAAGCAGACGGTGGTGGGCATCGGTAGCGCGGAGAAAAGTCAGGTGCAGCACATGGTGCGTACCCTGCTGAAGCTCCCTGCAAACCCGCAGGCTGACGCCGCGGATGCGCTGGCGATTGCAATTACCCACTGTCACGTCAGCCAGAACGCGATGCAAATGAGCGAGTCGCGGCTCAATCTGGCGCGAGGCAGGTTACGATAATGACAAATCAGGCTGGATGTTTATCCAGCCTTTTTTTATTATGTCGGCAGTTAATTTCTTCCAGAACGCAGGAGCGTCACGTGATAGGCAGACTCAGAGGCATCATCATTGAAAAACAACCCCCGTTAGTGCTGCTGGAAGTGGGTGGCGTGGGCTATGAAGTCCATATGCCGATGACCTGCTTCTACGAGCTGCCGGACGCGGGCAAAGAGGCGATCGTCTTTACTCAGTTTGTGGTGCGTGAAGATGCTCAACTGCTGTACGGCTTCAACAACAAACAGGAACGCACACTGTTCCGCGAGCTGATTAAAACCAACGGCGTCGGGCCAAAGCTGGCGCTGGCGATCTTATCCGGCATGTCAGCGCCACAGTTTGTGAATGCCGTTGAGCGTGAAGATCCTGCTGCGCTGATTAAGCTTCCTGGCATTGGTAAGAAAACGGCAGAGCGCCTGATTGTCGAGATGAAAGACCGCTTCAAAGGCCTGCATGGCGATCTCTTCACGCCGGCGGCCGATCTGGTGCTGACCTCCCCAGGCGCGCCTGCGACGGATGATGACGCCGAGCAGGAAGCGGTTGCCGCGCTGGTGGCGCTGGGCTATAAACCTCAGGAGGCCAGCCGCATGGTAAGTAAAATTGCCAAACCGGATGCCAGCAGTGAAACCCTGATTCGTGAAGCGCTGCGCGCTGCATTGTGAGGTAAAGGATGATTGAAGCAGACCGCCTGGTTTCGGCAGGCACTGTTCAGGCAGAAGATGTGGTGGATCGCGCGATTCGCCCAAAACTGCTTGATGAGTACATTGGCCAGCCGCAGGTTCGTTCCCAGATGGAGATTTTTATCCAGGCGGCAAAACTGCGCGGCGATGCGCTCGATCACCTGCTGATTTTTGGCCCTCCGGGGTTGGGCAAAACCACGCTGGCGAATATCGTCGCTAATGAAATGGGCGTAAACCTGCGCACCACCTCCGGCCCGGTGCTGGAGAAGGCGGGCGATTTGGCGGCCATGCTGACCAACCTCGAACCGCATGACGTGCTGTTTATCGATGAGATCCACCGTCTGTCACCGGTGGTGGAAGAGGTGCTCTATCCGGCGATGGAAGATTATCAGCTGGATATCATGATTGGTGAAGGTCCGGCTGCGCGTTCCATCAAAATCGATCTGCCGCCGTTTACCCTGATTGGCGCAACGACGCGAGCCGGGTCGTTGACCTCTCCACTGCGCGATCGTTTCGGGATCGTGCAGCGTCTGGAGTTTTACCAGGTGGCCGACCTCCAGCACATCGTTGGCCGCAGCGCCCGCTATATGGGGCTGGAGATGAGCGAAGAGGGGGCGTTTGAAGTGGCGAAACGTTCCCGCGGTACGCCGCGTATTGCCAACCGCCTGCTGCGCCGCGTGCGTGACTTTGCTGAGGTGAAGCACAACGGTTCGATCTCCGCTGAGATCGCCGCGCAGGCGCTGGATATGCTTAACGTCGATGCTGAAGGTTTTGACTACATGGACCGCAAGCTGCTGCTGGCGGTGCTGGACAAGTTCTTTGGTGGCCCGGTCGGGCTGGATAACCTGGCGGCGGCAATCGGGGAAGAGCGTGAAACCATTGAGGACGTGCTTGAACCGTATCTGATCCAGCAGGGGTTCCTGCAGCGCACACCGCGTGGACGTATGGCGACGGTGCGGGCGTGGAATCATTTCGGCATTACGCCACCGGCAATGCCGTAAGCAGCGATAATTTGTAGCCCCGGTAAGCGAAGCGCCACCGGGGACATGTCCACTACTGCGCGGTCTTCTTCATCATACTGAAGATAAACAGCACCGCTGCACTCAGCACTACGGACGGCCCCGCAGGCGTGTCATAGAACGCCGAGAAGGTGAGTCCACCCGTTACCGCAATCATTCCGACAATCACGGCCACACCGGCCATCTGCTCCGGCGTACGGGCAAAACGACGCGCCGTAGCCGCAGGGATGATCAGCAGTGACGTAATAATCAGCGCCCCGACAAACTTCATCGCCACGCCAATGGTTAACGCCGTTACCAGCATCAGCAGCAGCTTAACGCGCTGCAGCTTCACGCCGTCGACAAACGCCAGGTCCGGGCTGACGGTCATGGCCAGCAGGTTACGCCACTGCCAGAGTAGAATGCCGAGCACCACCACAACGCCAATCGCGATAGCGATGAGATCGTCTGGCGTGACGGCCAGCAGGTCACCGAACAGGTAAGCCATCAGATCCACGCGGATATTCGACATCAGACTGACCACCACCAGGCCCAGCGACAGGGCACTGTGCGCCATGATGCCAAGCAGGGTATCGATGGCGAGGTGAGGGCGCTTTTCCAGCCAGACCAAACCGGCCGCCAGCAGCAGCGTAACCACAATCACCGCGTAGAACGGGTTGACGTTCAGCAGCAGGCCAAAAGCCACGCCCAGCAGGGACGCGTGCGCCAGGGTATCACCGAAGTAAGACATTCTGCGCCACACCACAAACGAGCCGAGCGGGCCCGCGGCGCAGGCAAGCATAATCCCGGCCAGCCAGCCGGGCAGTAACAGTTCAATCATGAGTGTCCATTTCCCCGACGCAGAACGATTCGTCCCTGCAAATCATGGCGATGATTATGATGATGGCGATAGATGCCGAGCTGTTCAGCGCCGCGAGGGCCGAACATGGAAATAAATTCCGGATGCATGGAGACCACTTCAGGCGTGCCGGAGCAGCAGATATGGTGGTTAAGACACAGCACTTCGTCAGTCTTTGCCATCACCAGATGCAGGTCGTGGGATACCATCAGCACCGCGCAGTTCAGTTCCCGGCGCAGCTGGTCAATGAGGTCGTATAGCGCGACCTGGCCGTTGACGTCTACACCCTGCGTCGGCTCATCCAGTACCAGCAGCTGCGGGCTGCTGAGCAACGCGCGGGCAAGTAAAACGCGCTGCGTTTCTCCGCCGGACAGTTTTTGCAGCGGCGCATCGACTAGATGGCCCGCCTGCACGCGCTTCAGCGCCGGGAGAATATCGGCTTTACGCGTGCCGGGGCGCAGGCGCAGGAAACGGCTCACCGTCAGCGGCAGTGTGGCGTCGAGGTGCAGTTTTTGCGGCACATAGCCGATGCGCAATTTTTCCTCGCGCGTGATCACGCCTTCATCGGGTGCGACCAGACCCAGCACCACACGTACCAGAGTGGATTTGCCTGCGCCATTGGGGCCGAGCAGCGTCAGAATTTTGCCGGGCTTCAGATCGAGCGACACGTCAGAGAGGACGCGGCGCTGGCCAAATGAGACCGAAATATTTTCAAGGGAAACCAATGTCGTCATGTCATTTTAAGCTTGAAGAAGTCAACGAATGTTATAATATCACATTCCACGCATTCACTACGATGATTAGTCGCATTATGTTACATAAAAATACGCTTCTTTTCGCAGCATTATCCGCTGCCCTTTGGGGTACAACCGCACAAGATGTTAACGCTGCGGTTGTCGCTTCGCTTAAACCACTCGGGTTCATCGCGTCAGCCATTGCTGACGGGGTAACAGAAACCCAGGTTCTGCTCCCGGATGGTGCATCGGAGCATGATTATTCCCTGCGCCCTTCCGATGTAAAACGCTTACAAAACGCGGACTTAGTTGTCTGGATCGGTCCGGAGATGGAAGCGTTTATGCAGAAGTCAGCAAAACAGGTGGCGGGTGAAAAACAGGTCGCGATTGCCGACCTCCCCGGCGTGAAACCGTTACTCATGAAAGGGGCGGATGACGACGGCGACGAACATGACCATCATGCTGCCGACGGTGAAAAAGGTGATGGAGATCACCATCACGGCGAGTACAACATGCATCTTTGGTTATCCCCAGAGATAGCGCGGCTTTCAGCGGTTGCAATCCATGACAAATTAGTGGAACTTATGCCGCAAAGTCGAGCCAAACTAGACGCCAACCTGAAAGATTTTGAGGCACAATTAGCCGCAACCGATAAGCAGGTTGGTAATGAGCTCGCACCGTTGAAAGGAAAAGGGTATTTCGTTTTTCATGACGCCTACGGCTATTACGAAAAACACTACGGTTTGACCCCGCTGGGTCATTTTACCGTCAACCCTGAAATTCAACCTGGTGCGCAGCGTTTACATGAAATCAGAACACAGCTGGTTGAGCAAAAAGCGACATGCGTTTTTGCTGAGCCACAGTTCAGGCCAGCGGTCGTAGAAGCCGTGGCCAGGGGGACATCCGTGCGCATGGGGACCCTTGACCCGCTAGGAACGAATATCCAGTTGAGCAAAGCGAGCTATTCGCAGTTCCTCAGCCAACTGGCGAACCAGTATGCGAGCTGCCTGAAAGGAGATTAACGAGGAAGTGAATACGTGCAACAGATAGCCCGCTCTGTCGCCCTGGCATTTAACAATCTGCCTCGACCCCACCGCGTCATGCTGGGGTCGCTTACAGTACTCACCTTAGCGGTCGCCGTCTGGCGGCCCTATGTTTACCACCCGAGTTCTGCCCCTATCATCAAAACCATCGAGCTTGAAAAGAGCGAAATCCGTTCTTTGCTGCCTGAAGCCAGCGAGCCTATCGACCAGTCGGCTCAGGAAGATGAAGCTATTCCACAGGATGAACTGGACGATAAAACCGAGAACGAAGCGGGTATTCACGAATATGTTGTTTCTACCGGGGACACGCTGAGCAGCGTGCTGAACCAGTACGGCATCGACATGGGGAATATCAGCCAGCTGGCGGCGGCAGATAAAGATCTTCGCAACCTGAAAATTGGGCAACAGCTCTCCTGGACGTTAACGGCCGATGGCGATCTGCAGCGTCTGACCTGGGAAATGTCCCGCCGCGAAACCCGCACCTACGATCGCACGGCGACGGGCTTTAAAATGACCAGCGAAATGCAGAAGGGCGACTGGGTTAACAGCGTTCTGAAAGGCACCGTGGGGGCAAGCTTTGTTTCCAGCGCGCGTGATGCAGGGTTGACCAGCGCTGAAATCAGTTCGGTGATCAAAGCCATGCAGTGGCAGATGGATTTCCGCAAACTGAAGAAGGGCGATGAGTTCTCCGTTCTGATGTCCCGCGAAATGCTGGACGGTAAGCGCGAGCAAAGCCAGCTGCTGGGCGTGCGTCTGCGCTCCGAGGGCAAAGATTACTACGCGATCCGTGCCGAAGACGGTAAGTTCTACGACCGCAGCGGTACGGGCCTTGCAAAAGGCTTCCTGCGCTTCCCGACGGCTAAACAGTTCCGCGTCTCCTCCAACTTTAACCCGCGTCGTCTGAACCCGGTAACCGGGCGTGTCGCACCGCACCGTGGCGTTGACTTTGCCATGCCGCAGGGCACACCGGTTCTGGCGGTAGGGGATGGTGAAGTGGTGGTGGCCAAACGTAGCGGTGCAGCTGGGTATTACGTCGCGGTACGTCATGGCCGTACGTATACGACCCGCTACATGCACCTGCGTAAGCTGCTGGTTAAACCGGGCCAGAAGGTGAAACGTGGCGATCGTATTGCGATCTCCGGTAATACCGGACGCTCTACCGGCCCGCATCTGCATTATGAAGTGTGGATTAACCAACAGGCAGTGAACCCGCTGACGGCGAAACTGCCGCGCACCGAAGGCCTGACAGGTAAAGATCGTACTGATTATCTGGCGCAGGTGAAAGAGGTGTTGCCGCAGCTGAGCTTAGACTAAGCCCTCTGTTTTTGTTAAAAAAGCCGGCGCACACTGACGCCGGCTTTTTCTTTTGTGCGCGGACGACTGCCTCGCTACACTATCTGAATAATTTTTTGCGTCATCAGACCCTGGATCCAGCATGGAAACCCAAAAAAACAATATTGAATACATTCCTGAGTTTGAAAAATCCTTTCGTCATCCGCGCAACTGGGGCGCCTGGCTTGGCGTTTATGCCTTTGCAGGGATAGCGATGCTGCCGGCTTCCGTCCGCGATCCTGTCCTGGGTAAAATTGGCCGTCTGGCTGGGCGTTTTGGCAAGAGTGCTCGCCGTCGCGCGCAGATCAACCTCTATTACTGTTTTCCGGAAAAGAGTGATGCCGAGCGCGAGGCAATCATTGATGAGATGTATACCACCGCACCGCAGGCCATGGCGATGATGGCGGAGCTGGCGCTGAAAGGGCCGGATAAAATTGTCGATCGCGTTGACTGGAAAGGGCTGGAAATCATCGAGGAGATGCGTCGCAATGACGAGAAAGTCATTTTCCTTGTCCCACACGGCTGGGGCGTTGATATTCCGGCGATGCTGATGGCCTCTCAGGGCCAGAAGATGGCGGCAATGTTCCACAATCAGGGCAATAAGATCTTCGATTTTGTCTGGAATACGGTGCGTCGTCGTTTTGGCGGACGCCTGCATGCCCGTAACGATGGCATTAAGCCCTTCATTCAGTCGGTACGTCAGGGATACTGGGGCTACTATCTGCCGGATCAGGACCACGGTCCCGAGCACAGCGAGTTTGTCGATTTCTTTGCGACTTATAAAGCGACGCTCCCCGCGATTGGTCGCCTGATGAAAGTTTGTCGTGCCCGGGTGATCCCGCTGTTCCCGGTCTATGACGGCAAAACGCATCGCCTGAGCATTGAGGTTCGTCCGCCGATGGACGATCTGCTCACCGCCGATGACCACACCATTGCGCGTCGGATGAACGAAGAGGTGGAGATTCTGGTGGGACCGCATGCCGAACAGTACACCTGGATTTTGAAGCTGCTTAAAACGCGCAAACCGGGCGAAACAGAGCCGTATAAACGCAAAGAGTTGTATCCAACGAAATAAAAAAAGCCCTCTCCATCTGGAGAGGGCTTTTTAACAGAGACGTTATTACTCGACGGTCATAACGCGGGTGGTGTTGGTTGAGCCGATGGTGCTCATCACATCACCCTGGGTCACAATAACGATATCACCTGACACCAGATAGCCTTTGTCGCGCAGCAGGTTTACGGCATCGTGCGCGGCGGCCACGCCGTCATTGGTGCTGTCGAAGTGAACCGGCGTCACGCCGCGGTACAGCGCCGTCAGGTTCAGCGTACGTTCGTGACGGGACATGGCGAAGATCGGCAGACCCGAGCTGATACGCGAGGTCATCAGCGCGGTGCGGCCAGATTCGGTCATGGTGATGATCGCGGTAACGCCCTTCAGATGGTTTGCCGCATACATTGCTGACATCGCAATCGCTTCTTCCACGTTGTCGAACTGCACGTCCAGACGGTGTTTAGAGACGTTGATGCTTGGGATCTTTTCAGCGCCCAGGCAGACGCGCGCCATGGCGGCCACGGTTTCTGCCGGATACTGGCCCGCTGCGGTTTCTGCGGAGAGCATCACCGCATCGGTTCCGTCCAGCACGGCGTTTGCCACGTCCATGACTTCTGCACGGGTTGGCATCGGGTTAGTGATCATCGATTCCATCATCTGAGTCGCGGTGATCACCGCGCGGTTCAGCTGACGTGCGCGACGAATCAGGGCTTTCTGAATACCGACCAGCTCAGGGTCGCCGATTTCCACACCCAGGTCGCCGCGCGCAACCATCACCACGTCAGACGCGAGGATCACGTCGTCCATGGCATCCTGATCGCAAACGGCTTCTGCACGCTCAACTTTGGCGACGATTTTGGCATCGCAGCCTGCATCGCGTGCCAGGCGACGCGCATAGTTCAGATCTTCGCCGCAGCGCGGGAAGGAGACAGCAAGGTAATCAACGCCGATCAGCGCAGCCGTCACGATGTCCGCTTTGTCTTTATCGGTGAGCGCTTCTGCAGAGAGGCCGCCGCCCAGTTTGTTGATGCCTTTATTGTTGGAGAGCGGGCCGCCGACGGTAACTTCGGTGAACACTTTCATGCCCTGAACTTCCAGCACTTTCAGCTGTACGCGACCGTCGTCAAGCAGCAGGATATCGCCAGGTACGACGTCAGCCGGGAGGCCTTTATAGTCGATACCGACTTTTTCTTTATCGCCTTCGCCTTTGCCCAGGTTGGCATCCAGCAGAAATTTGTCGCCGATATTGAGGAAAACTTTCCCCTCTTTAAAGGTGGAGACACGAATTTTTGGACCCTGCAAATCGCCGAGGATAGCAACGTGGCGGCCCAGTTTAGCTGCGATTTCACGCACTTTATCGGCACGTAATTTATGGTCTTCTGGCGTACCGTGAGAGAAGTTCATACGCACCACGTTGGCACCGGCGGCGATAATTTTTTCGAGATTATTATCGCGATCGGTGGCCGGGCCTAAGGTGGTTACGATCTTGGTTCTGCGAAGCCTTCTGGACATGTAATACTCCGTTGACTGAAACAACTTTGGTGTTGCGTGAACATTGAATCGGCCTTCATCTGCTGCAAGGCAGCGGTGAGGGGACCGAATGCCGTAAATCGTTACATCGTCATTATTCGTGACGTATTCGTTATCAACTATCAGGGAACATCGCTCTTTATAAGCAATTCTTTATCAAAACGCGATTCCTTCAGCGCTTCCTTGACCCGCTTCAAGTTATCCCGGAATTTTGCCCCCCGACGTAAGGTAAAACCGGTCGCGAGCACGTCAATCACGGTAAGCTGGGCCAGGCGGGAGACCATCGGCATATAAATGTCGGTATCTTCCGGCACGTCGAGGGTGATCGCCAGCGTTGCCTCACGCGCCAGCGGCGTGCCTGCCGTTGTGAGGGCAATCACCATGGCATCGTTTTCACGGGCCAGCTGCGCCAGCTCAACCTGACTCTTGGTGCGGCCGGTATGCGAAATCAGTACCACGACGTCATCTTCACTGCAATTCATACAGCTCATGCGTTGCAGGACAATGTCATCGGAATAAATCACCGGGACGTTAAAGCGGAAAAATTTGTTCATGGCGTCATGCGCGACGGCTGCCGACGACCCGAGCCCAAAGAACGCAATTCGCTTGGCCTGGGTGAGTAAATCCACCGCGCGATTCACGGAGCTCATGTCCAGTGACTGACGGACGTGGTCGAGCGAAGCCATGGCCGACTCAAAAATTTTCGCGGTATAGGCATCAACGCTGTCGTCTTCATCCACATTACGATTAACATAAGGGGTGCCGTTAGCCAGACTTTGAGCCAGATGCAGTTTAAAATCAGGAAAGCCGCGTGTTTCCAGGCTGCGGCAAAAGCGATTGACCGTGGGTTCGCTAACACCCGCTTCCTGTGCCAGAGCGGCGATGCTTGAATGAATCGCCTGAGCGGGAGAGGCGAGAATGACCTCGGCCACTTTTCGCTCGGATTTGCTAAGGTGTTCCAGTTGAAACTGGATTTTTTCCAGCATGTTCATGTTAACAGGATGCTCATGGGTGTAAACGATTTCATAAATTGATGAAATCGTGATTCGATTTAGCCGATATTACCCTTGTGGCTTCCATTAAGGGTAACAATCGACAAGATAATGTTGTTGTTTTTTTTCATTACTTGATCGGTGTCGGGTTTTGCTATGACCCTGTTGCGCAAAGAAACGACGGTTGTTGCGTCATTAAGCCGTCGAAATCATCCGAAGGGTGAAAAATCGCGGTATCGCACGCGACGATAAGCGCTAATGGTTTCGGGAATGACGTAAAAGCAGTACAGTGCATTGTAATAAAATTACAACGATACCTGGCAGAAGTACCAGGTGATCCAACTGAGGAGAATGACATGGCGGTAACGCAAACAGCCCAGGCATGTGACCTGGTCATTTTCGGCGCGAAAGGCGATCTTGCACGCCGAAAATTGCTGCCTTCCCTGTATCAACTGGAGAAAGCGGGCCAAATTCATCCGGATACCCGTATCCTGGGTGTAGGGCGCGCCGACTGGGACAAGGACGCTTATACCAAAGTCGTCCGCGAGGCGCTCGAAACTTTCATGAAGGAAAAAATTGATGAAAGTTTGTGGGATACCCTGAGTGGACGTCTCGATTTCTGCAACCTGGACGTTAATGACGTCAGCGCGTTTACCCGCTTAGGCGCGATGCTGGATCAGAAAAACCGTGTCACGATTAACTATTTCGCCATGCCGCCAAGCACCTTCGGCGCCATCTGCAAAGGCCTGGGCGAAGCCAAACTGAACGCCAAACCGGCGCGCGTCGTGATGGAGAAGCCGCTGGGTACGTCGCTGGCAACCTCGCGTGAAATCAACGACCAGGTGGGCGAGTTCTTTGAAGAGTGCCAGGTCTACCGTATCGACCACTATCTCGGTAAAGAAACGGTACTGAACCTGCTGGCCCTGCGTTTTGCTAACTCCCTGTTTGTGAATAACTGGGACAACCGCACTATCGACCACGTGGAAATCACCGTGGCAGAAGAGGTGGGTATTGAAGGCCGCTGGGGTTACTTTGACCAGGCCGGCCAGATGCGCGACATGATCCAGAACCACCTGCTGCAGATTCTGTGCATGATTGCCATGTCTCCACCGTCTGACCTGACGGCAGACAGCATCCGAGACGCAAAAGTGAAAGTGCTGAAATCGCTGCGCCGCATCGACCGCTCCAATGTGCGTGAGAAAACCGTTCGCGGCCAGTACACCGCCGGGTTTGCGCAGGGCAAAAAAGTGCCGGGCTACCTGGAAGAAGAGGGCGCGAACAAGTCCAGCAACACCGAGACGTTCGTGGCGATCCGCGTGGACATCGACGACTGGCGCTGGGCGGGTGTTCCGTTCTACCTGCGCACCGGTAAGCGTCTGCCTGCCAAGTGCTCCGAGGTAGTAGTCTACTTTAAAAACCCGGAACTGAACCTGTTCAAAGAGTCCTGGCAGGAGCTGCCGCAGAACAAGCTGACCATTCGTCTGCAGCCGGACGAGGGCGTGGATATCCAGATCCTGAACAAAGTGCCGGGCCTGGATCATAAACACAACCTGCAGACCACCAAGCTGGATCTGAGCTACTCCGAAACCTTCAACCAGACGCACCTGGCCGATGCGTACGAGCGTCTGCTGCTGGAAACCATGCGCGGTATTCAGGCGCTGTTCGTGCGTCGCGATGAAGTGGAAGAGGCCTGGAAATGGGTCGACTCCATCACCGAAGCCTGGGCTGCCGATCAGGATGCGCCAAAACCGTATCAGGCGGGTACCTGGGGACCTGTCGCGTCGGTGGCGATGATCACCCGCGATGGCCGCTCCTGGAATGAGTTTGAGTAATATAATCCGCTAGCCCGAAAGTGTTATTTTACCGGTAACATGATCTAACACAGCTCGTGGCACAATTTTCAACTTTTAAGCTCCGCGTGGATTCACCCGCGGAGCTTTTTTTATTACACTGCCGGAAGTGATTTTGCCCCTGAGCTCCGGACAGCAAGCGTTTCAGCGTTGTTAACAACTGCCAGCGACTTTGTAAACTCCCGAGCCCGGACAGATAAATGAGAGGAGCTTTTATGAATCCGACATTGTTACGCGTAACACAGCGCATTATTGAGCGCTCGAAAGAGACCCGTTCGGCCTACCTCGCCCGGATTGAGCAGGCAAAGAGCAACACCGTCCACCGATCTCAACTGGCCTGCGGTAACCTGGCGCACGGCTTCGCCGCCTGCCAGCCTGACGATAAAGCGTCGCTGAAAAGCATGTTGCGTAACAATATCGCTATCATTACCGCCTATAACGATATGCTCTCCGCGCACCAGCCCTATGAGGTTTACCCGGATATCATCCGTAAAGCGTTGCACAGCGTGAATGCGGTCGGCCAGGTGGCGGGTGGGGTACCCGCCATGTGCGACGGCGTAACGCAGGGTCAGGACGGTATGGAGCTCTCCCTGCTGAGCCGCGAAGTGATTGCCATGTCCGCGGCGGTGGGTCTGTCACACAACATGTTTGATGGCGCGCTCTATCTCGGCGTGTGCGACAAGATTGTTCCGGGCCTGGTGATGGCCGCGCTGTCGTTTGGTCATCTGCCTGCGATCTTCGTGCCCTCGGGCCCAATGGCAAGCGGACTGCCGAATAAAGAAAAAGTCCGTATCCGCCAGCTGTACGCGGAAGGGAAAGCAGACCGTCAGGCGCTGCTGGAGGCGGAAGCCGCGTCCTACCATGCGCCGGGCACCTGTACGTTCTACGGTACCGCGAACACGAACCAGATGGTGGTGGAGTTTATGGGGATGCAGCTTCCGGGCTCATCCTTTATCCAGCCGGACGCGCCGCTGCGCAAAGCGCTGACCGAGGCCGCGGCCCGTCAGGTCACGCGTCTGACCGGAAACGGCAACGAATGGATGCCGATGGGCAAAATGGTCGACGAAAAGGTCATCGTCAACGGGATTGTCGCGCTGCTGGCAACCGGTGGGTCAACCAACCACACCATGCACCTGGTGGCCATGGCGCGTGCTGCGGGCATTCTGATTAACTGGGATGACTTCTCCGAGATCTCTTCCGTGGTGCCGTTGATGGCGCGCCTGTACCCGAATGGTCCGGCGGACATCAACCACTTCCAGGCCGCGGGCGGCGTACCGCTGCTGATGCGCGAGCTGCTGAAAGGTGGTCTGCTGCATGAAGATGTCAACACCGTGGCGGGCTTTGGCCTGCAGCGCTACACCCAGGAGCCATGGCTGAACAACGGCGAGCTGGACTGGCGTGATGGGGCGAGCGCGTCTCTTGATGCGCAGGTTATCGCCACCATCGACAAACCGTTCTCTCCTCACGGTGGCACCAAAGTGCTCAGCGGTAACCTCGGTCGCGCGGTGATGAAGACCTCTGCCGTACCGGAAGAGAACCAGATTATCGAAGCGCCGGCGGTGGTATTTGAAAGCCAGCACGACGTATTACCTGCCTTTGACGCCGGTCTGCTCGATAAAGACTGCGTGGTGGTGGTGCGTCATCAGGGGCCAAAAGCCAACGGAATGCCAGAATTACATAAACTTATGCCACCACTTGGTGTATTATTGGACCGCCGTTTCAAAATTGCACTGGTGACCGATGGACGCCTCTCTGGCGCCTCAGGTAAAGTGCCTTCAGCCATCCACGTGACGCCGGAAGCGTACGACGGTGGCCTGCTGGCGAAAGTGCGTGACGGTGACATGATCCGCGTTAACGGTCAGACAGGCGAGTTAACCCTGCTGGTGGATGATGCCGAACTGGCGGCACGTCAGCCCCATATTCCTGACCTGAGCGCGTCGCGCGTGGGAACAGGACGCGAAATGTTTGGCGCGCTGCGTGAGAAACTCTCCGGTGCTGAGCAGGGCGCAACCTGTATTACGTTTTAAGACGACTTGATTTTAACGATCTGGCGAGAGAAAACTCTGATGAAAAACTGGAAAACAAGTGCAGAAGCAATCCTGACCACGGGCCCTGTCGTGCCGGTTATCGTGGTAAACAAGCTGGAGCACGCTGTACCGATGGCGAAAGCGCTGGTTGCGGGCGGCGTTCGCGTTCTGGAAGTGACCCTGCGTACCGCCTGCGCGATGGACGCCATTCGCGCCATTGCTAAAGAAGTGCCGGACGCCATCATCGGTGCGGGTACCGTGACGAACGCAAAACAGCTGGCTGAAGTGACCGAAGCGGGCGCACAGTTTGCCATCAGCCCGGGCCTGACCGAGTCGCTGCTGAAGGCCGCGACCGAAGGCACTATTCCGCTGATCCCGGGTATCAGCACCGTCTCTGAACTGATGCTGGGCATGGACTACGGTCTGAAAGAGTTTAAATTCTTCCCGGCGGAAGCGAACGGCGGCACCAAAGCGCTGCAGGCGATTGCGGGTCCTTTCTCCCAGGTACGTTTCTGCCCGACAGGCGGTATCTCTCCTGCCAACTACCGTGACTACCTGGCGCTGAAAAGCGTGCTGTGCATCGGTGGCTCATGGCTGGTTCCGGCGGATGCGCTGGAAGCGGGCGACTGGGATCGCATCACAAAACTGGCTCGCGAAGCGGTGGAAGGCGCGAAGCAGTAAGTCATTCGTCGCATGAAAAACGGGCCTTTCGGCCCGTTTTTTTATCCCTCTACCTTAACGCTTGCTGCGGCCGCTTTCGCTCTTGCCACGGCGTCGTCAACGTTATCCGCGGTGGCTAATGCCACGCCAAGACGACGGGTACCGTCGATCTCCGGCTTACCGAACAAACGTACCTGCAACCCGGCACCCACCGCCGCGTCGACGTTATCAAACGTAACGTTCTGGCTGGTTAACTGCGGCAGGATCACCGCCGAGGCGGCCGGGCCGTACTGACGGATACCGCCGACGGGCAGGCCGAGGAAGGCACGCACGTGCAGAGCGAACTCGGAAAGATCCTGCGAAATCAGCGTGACCATGCCGGTGTCATGCGGGCGCGGGGAGACCTCGCTGAAAATCACTTCATCACCGCACACAAACAGCTCCACGCCGAACAGGCCATAGCCGCCCAACGCCAGGACGGTTTTACGGGCGATCGCCTGCGCACGTTCCAGCGCCAGAGCGCTCATCTGCTGCGGCTGCCAGGATTCGCGGTAATCGCCATCCTCCTGGCGGTGACCAATCGGGTCGCAGAAATGGACGCCGTCAACGGCGCTGACGGTCAGCAGGGTGATCTCGAAATCAAACTTCACCACGCCTTCGACGATGACGCGACCGGCACCGGCGCGGCCACCCTGCTGGGCGTAATCCCACGCCTTATCGAGCGTGCTGCCGTCGCGAATGAAGCTCTGTCCTTTACCGGAGGAGCTCATCACCGGCTTAACGATGCACGGGTAACCAATCTCCTCTACGGCCTGCAGGAATGCGGCCTTATCGCCAGCAAAATGATAGCTCGAGGTGGGCAATTCCAGCTCTTCCGCCGCCAGGCGACGAATGCCCTCGCGGTTCATGGTCAGCTTTGCGGCTTTCGCGCAGGGCACCACGCGCTGGCCTTCCTGCTCAAGCGCAATCAGCGTATCGGTGGCGATGGCTTCAATTTCTGGTACCACGAAATCGGGTTTCTCGCGCGTAATCAGCTCGCGAAGGGCATCGCCATCCAGCATGTTAATCACATAAGAACGATGGGCGACGTGCATGGCGGGCGCATCGGCGTAACGGTCTACGGCAATGACTTCTACGCCTAAACGCTGGCACTCAATAGCGACCTCTTTTCCCAGCTCGCCCGATCCCAACAGCATCACTCGCGTCGCCGCAGGTCGCAGCGCGGTTCCTAAACGAATCATAACAATCCCCCTGAAAAAGTTGCGGGCAGTATAAACGAAAACGTTTGCGTCTGTCTTGTGCACCGCTAGGCGCGGGAGGAAGAAATTTGCGCTTCTTTAGCCCGGCCAGACATTTCCTGACGCCTGCTCGCTTACGCTGTGGAACATATTCACCGTTAAGTGAGGGAAACCATGTCTGGCTGGCTAAATCAATTGCAATCACTGTTAGGGCAGAAAACATCGTCTTCCGGAGAGCGGGACCTCAGTAAACTGCTGGTACCCGGGGCGCTCGGCGGCTTGGCTGGCCTGCTGGTCGCGAATAAATCCTCGCGCAAGCTGCTGGCAAAGTACGGGACAGGCGCGCTGCTGGCCGGTGGGGGCGCCATTGCGGGCACCGTCCTGTGGAATAAATACAAGGACAGGGTCCGGACCGCGCACAGCGACGAACCGCATTATGGCGAGCATACCTCGCCGCTGGATCTGCGTACTGAACGGTTGATCCTGGCGCTGGTTTTTGCCGCGAAAAGTGACGGGCATATTGACGATAAGGAACGACTGGCGATCGAACAGCAGTTGCGTGAAGCTGGCGTTGAAGAGAAGGGCAGAGCGCTGGTGGCGCAGGCCATTGAACAGCCTCTGGAGCCGCAGCGTCTGGCGCAAAGCGTGAAAAATGAGGAAGAGGCGCTTGAACTCTATTTCCTCAGCTGTGCCGCCATCGATATCGATCACTTTATGGAACGCAGCTACCTGAATGCGCTTGGAGACGCGCTGAAGATCCCCCAAGACGTGCGTGAGGGCATTGAGCGGGATATCCGGGAACAAAAACAGGCGTTACAGGGCTAGTGCTCGCCGTTGCGATCCGGTTTCGCTTGCATCATGCGTGGGTTTTGCCAACCTTATAGGGTGTAAAACTCAAAAGAATGATGACATGCCACCGAAAGCCCGACGTATACCTTATGCGATCACCACGCATGGCGATACGCGTATAGACAACTATTACTGGCTACGGGACGATTCGCGCTCCCGGCCAGAGGTGCTCGACTATCTGCACGAGGAAAATGACTACGGCCGCAAGGTCATGTCCAGCCAGCAGACGCTTCAGGACCAGCTGCTGAATGAGATGGTGCAGCGCATTCCTCAGCGCGATATCTCGGCGCCCTGGACCAAAAACGGCTATCGCTACCGCCATATTTACGAGCCCGGCAACGAGTATCCCATCTACCAGCGTCAGTCGGTGCTGAGCGCCGAATGGGATGCGTGGGATATTCTGCTGGATGCCAACCAGCGCGCCGCCCACAGCGAGTTTTATACTCTGGGCGGCATGTCCATTTCACCGGATAACGCGGTAATGGCGCTGGCGGAGGATTATCTCTCGCGTCGCCAGTACGGCCTGCGTTTTCGCAATCTGGACACCGGCAACTGGTATCCTGAAATGCTGGAAAACGTCTCCCCGGATTTTGTCTGGGCGAATGATTCCGAGACGGTTTACTACGTCAAAAAGCATGCCTCTACGCTGCTGCCTTATCAGGTATGGCGGCATACCGTGGGAACGGACTCTGCAGACGACGAGCTGGTCTATGAAGAGAAAGACGAAACGTTCTATGTCAGCCTGCATAAAACCTCCTCGCGCCATTATGTGATTATCTTCCTGGCCAGCGCCACGACGTCGGAAATCCTGCTGCTGGATGCCGAACTGCCCGATGCCCAGCCGCTCTGTTTCCTGCCGCGTCGGAAGGATCATGAGTACAGCCTGGATCACTTCCAGCACAGCTTTTATCTGCGTTCGAATCGCGAGGGTAAAAACTTTGGTCTCTATAAAACCAAAGTGCGCGATGAGCGCAAGTGGGAGGTGCTTATTCCCGCGCGGGATCAGGTGATGCTGGAAGGGTTCACCCTGTTCACCGACTGGCTGGTGGTGGAGGAGCGTCAGCGGGGGCTGACCAGTATCCGGCAAATCAACCGTAAAACGCGGGAAGTGGTGGGGATCGCGTTCGACGACCCGGCCTATGTGACGTGGATTGGTTTCAACCCGGAACCTGAATCCTCGCGGCTGCGCTACGGCTACTCATCGATGACCACGCCGGACACCCTGTTTGAGCTGGACATGGATACCGGGCAGCGCCAGGTGATTAAACAGACCGAGGTCAAAGGGTTTGAGTCTGAAAACTACCGCAGCGAGCACCTGTGGGTCACCGCCCGGGATGGCGTCGAGGTCCCCGTCTCGCTCGTCTATCACAAAGCCCACTTCCAGAAAGGCAAAACCCCGATCCTGGTGTACGGCTACGGCTCCTACGGCTCAAGCATGGATGCCGATTTTAGCAGCAGCCGATTAAGCCTGCTCGATCGCGGCTTTGTTTTCGCCATCGCCCATATTCGCGGCGGCGGTGAGCTGGGGCAGCACTGGTATGAGGACGGGAAATTCCTGAAAAAGAAAAACACCTTCAATGACTACCTCGACGTCTGCGATGCGCTGATTGAGCAGGGCTATGGCGATCCGCAGCTCTGCTTTGGCATGGGCGGCAGCGCGGGAGGCATGCTGATGGGGGCGGTGATCAACCAGCGCCCCGAGCGCTTTAAGGGAATTGTCGCGCAGGTGCCGTTTGTCGATGTGGTGACGACTATGCTCGATGAATCCATCCCGCTTACAACAGGGGAGTTTGAAGAGTGGGGCAATCCGCAGGATGAGATTTACTACCGCTATATGAAAACGTACAGCCCGTACGATAACGTGGAAGCGAAAGCCTATCCCCACATTCTGGTCACCACCGGTCTGCATGATTCTCAGGTGCAGTACTGGGAGCCGGCAAAATGGGTGGCGAAACTGCGGGAGCTGAAAACCGACGACAACCTGCTGCTGCTGTGTACCGATATGGACTCCGGTCACGGCGGGAAATCGGGTCGATTTAAATCTTACGAAGGGGTTGCTCTGGAATATGCCTTCCTGATTGGCCTGGCGCAGGAGACGCTGCCAGGCCGTGCGGAGCGTTAAGCTTCGCCCAGATAATGTTTCAGCGTCAGGCGCAGTTCCGGGCTCATTTTGTCGAGGTTGTTATACAGCCAGCGCAAATAGCCCGGGTCTTTATCCGCAATATCCGACACCGCTCTGCCCCGGTATTTACCAAAAGTAAACGTGGTCAGCAGTGCGGGGCGTCCGGTAATCGTTGCCATATCGTCCGGCGTCCAGCCCGAGGTGTTCATAATATCGATGAGTAGCGCGGCGGTGATATAGCAGTCATACAGGGCCCGGTGATGGTGAAGCCCTTCAGGCGTGCGGACGCTGAGCTTGCGGGACTTGTACAGCGCCATATTGCTGTATTTAATGCCCGGCCAGAGGCGACGCGCCAGCTTCATGGTACAAATCCATTCCCCCGGCATCTCAGGTAGCACCCGGCGGTCAAAACTGGCGTTATGCGCGACGTACCAGGGGCTACCGTAATAGTGGGGAATGATCTCTTCGATCCACGGCTTGTCCGCCACCATCGATTCGGTAATGCGATGGATAGCCATCGCCTGAGGGCTGATGGGGCGGTCGGGACGCACCAGATGGCTCATTGGGTTGACGATTTTACCATCAACCACGTCGACAGAGGCCACTTCCACAATTCCGCCCTGAAGATCGCAAGTTTCGGTATCGATGACGCGCAGCATTGAACACTCCTGAGCTTAAAACGCCTAGCCTAAAGGAATGATATCGCCTTGCCAACCCTCTCCGCCGAGCGTGCCGGTCAACAGCAGCTCGCCCCGATCGGCGCGGACGATCAACTGACCTTTTTCATCCCACAGCGCGCTACCGCCGCAGGCGTTCGCCATCAGCACCGCAATGGCATATTTATGCGCGAAGCGCTGCAGGGTACTGATGGACTGCCGCCAGCGGTGATCCTCCACGGACTGGCTGCTGGTAAACAGCGACGCTCTGGGATCGAGATTGGGGGAATCGGCATGCGCATCAATAATGCTGAGCTGTTTCTCCCCCGGCACCAGGCTGGCACCGCTACCTTGCGGGTAGCGCAGGATGCGGTGACGGGCGGGCGTGAAGAGCGCGAGGCCTTTCTGGCGCTGACCGTTCCGTTCCAGGGGGAGCCCGGCAATCACGGTAATCCGGTAAAAATGCGCCGCGTCCAGCAGCGGTTCCAGCTGCGCGTCATCGGGTGGGGGAGGTAGCGTAGTGTTACCCGAGCCTGTTAATGAGAGTTCAGGGAACACCAGCAGATCGCACCGCTGCCGTGCTGCTTCGGCGATGAAGCGCAGGTGGTGCGTGATATGGTCATCGACACTCTGATGCTGCCCACCATACTGGGCTGCCGCTATATTCCAATGTGACATCGTGACTTCCTTATACACTGAGTCGCAGAGATTTAAGAATGCACCTAAATTTATCAGGGTTTTCTTATCCTGCCAGATTCAGCGTAAGGAAGTGTAACGGCTCGTTAAGCTTATTTAACTTTAGGTTCGTACGGTAAACGGGAGAGGTTAACCGAGGCGAGACGGTGGGCGATGAGTCTTTCGCGAAACCAGTCGCGCAGATGGGCGGGCTGTTCCCGTTCAACGACTTCAGCCACGACAGGCATGTTGTAACGCTCTTTGAACGCGACGCCAGCGGCAGCGAGATCGACATTCACTTTATCCATCTCGTCCTGTGGAAGGGCGGCCAGATTGATCTTCATTACCTTCTCCTTTTTCTGCGGCGGCAACGTTACCGCGATTGCACGACGATGACAAGCGGAGGCAGGATGTTCCTCGACTCGTTTATTATACAGCGTTATTCTTTAGCATACAGACATAACAAAAAGGAATGATTGCGATGGGTTTCTCCGCTTCCCGCGCGGTATGCGCACTGGTTTTTCTGACCTCTACAATGATGACCTCCTCCGCACTGGCGCATGCGCATCTTAAGCAGCCGATCCCGGCAGCGGACAGCGTGGTGAGCGCTCCGCAGGCACTTACACTGCATTTTTCAGAAGGCATCGAACCGGGATTTAGCGGTGTGGTGGTGACGGACGCACAAAAGCAGGTCATCAAAACGGGTACCGCTACGCGAGACGAAAAGAACAAGACGCAACTCACCGTTCCGCTGGAACAAACGCTGACGTCAGGGACGTACCAGGTGGACTGGCATGTCGTCTCTGTAGACGGTCATAAAACCAAAGGCAGCTATCACTTTAGTGTGAAATAGCATGCTGGCGCTGTGTTATATCGGGTTGCGCTTTATCCATTTCGGGGCGCTGATGCTGGTTTTTGGCAACGCGCTTTACAGCGTCTGGTTTGCGCCTTCCTCTCTCCAGCGGCTGATGTCCCGGCGTTTTCAGCTGCAGCAGAAAGTGGCGGCCTTAGTGAGCCTGACGGCTGCACTCTTGATGTTTATGCTTCAGGGCGGACTGATGGGTAACGGCTGGGGAGATGTGTTTGCCCCGCAGGTCTGGTTCGGCGTGATGAGGACACAGTTTGGCGGCGTCTGGCTGTGGCAAATAATTCTTGCTGTGATGACGGTCGCTGCAGCATGGCTCGCGCCACTGAAAGGTTCGCGGCTGCTGCTGCTCGCCATGGGCCAGCTTATTCTGTTGGCGGGGGTAGGGCACGCGGCGATGAACGACGGTCCGATGGGGGCGTTGCAGCGCCTTAATCACGCGTTTCACCTGATCTGTGCCGCAGCCTGGCTGGGCGGATTACTGCCCCTGCTGTTCTGTATGCGTCTGGCGAAAGGGCGCTGGCAGAATGCCGCCATCTATACCATGATGCGCTTCTCGCGCGTGGGCCATTATGCCGTCGCGGGCGTGCTGCTCAGCGGAGCGATCAATACGCTCATGATACTGGGCGTCCATATTCCCTGGCAGGCTGACTACGTGCAGTTTTTGTTGTTCAAATGTGCGCTGGTGGCGTTGATGGTGGTAATTGCGCTGGCAAATCGGTATTTTCTGGTGCCACGGTTTCGTCCGGAGAGCGGGCGAGCACAACAGATTTTTATCAGGATGACACAGGCAGAAGTGGTGCTGGGGGGGCTGGTACTGGCAACGGTCAGTCTGTTCGCCACCTGGGAACCCTTCTGACAAGGTTAAATATCATATGAAAAAGACAGTACTTTCTCTCATATTGCTGGCCTGCACGGGGAGCGCGTTTGCCGCACCGCAGGTTATCACCGTCAGCCGTTTTGAAGTGGGTAAGGATAAATGGGCGTTCAACCGCGAAGAGGTGATGCTGACCTGCCGTCCGGGCCATGCGCTGTATGCCATCAACCCGAGCACGCTGGTGCAATACCCGTTAAATGAAACCGCCGAGCAGCAGGTGGCCAGCGGAAAAAGCAGCGGCCAGCCGATTAGCATTATTCAGAACGATGACCCGGCGAATCCGGGCCAGAAAATGAGTCTGGCCCCGTTTATCGAGCGCGCCGACAAGCTCTGCTAACTGTTCAGGTTTCCAATAAAAAACCGCAGATGCTTGCGAAAGCACTGCGGTTTTTCACATTTTATGATGCTCTGGCGCTTTTTTTCCGACCGCTTTAACTGTGGACTGGAAAACCTGGCGTCGTCATCTATTCTTAAAAGGCAAGGCGACTTAGCCTGCATTAATGCCAACTTTTAGCGCACGGCTCTCTCCCAAGAGCCATTTCCCTGGACCGAATACAGGAATCGTATTCGGTCTCTTTTTATCTGCGTTTTATTTCAGTCACTTACGGCGCTCCGTCCGAAAATGTCCTAAAATTGTCCGAACTTCAATATCCGGCATTTCTCGTTATACCATACCGTTTTTAACATTCACAATTCATTTACACGCAAATTTATCAAATCATCATGAATTCTTTTTTCCTGCTGTCCAGGTACTTTGTGGTCATTTTTTCTGACTTGTGATCGAACAGCCGCTGAACAAACTCCATCTCTTACATCCTCCCGGACAGGCTTCGGATCTCATGAAATGACGGTGGCCTGTCCATAAACTCAAGCCCTGAATAATTCCTCGCCTTTACAAACCCTTTCGTAAGACTATCCAGATTTATACTGCCGTCCTGGCTGTTTTTTCGGATCCCTGGGCTTATCAAAAAATCGCACCGGCTAACCAGGCGGCAGCAATCGCTCATTGTAGATAGCCGCAGGCCCGGTGCTGCTTTCCGGCGATACGGCAGGGGAATTTGCGAAAATGCATTGCATTAGTACCCCTGTCATAGGGTCGTTATCATTTAGTGCTTAAATTGTCTGGTACGTCCGCGCCTGCAACGGACTGTATTTTCCAGGTTCCATCCTCTTTCACCATGCAATCAATCACGGTGTGATCTTTCTTTTTGCCGAAAGAAATATAAACCTGCATGCATGCTGCATCGAAATCGAGTCCCACGGCGCTGACAACACCCCAGTCATCGTAATAATCCTGAGACTTAATGAACATATCAACATCGGGAACGTCGTATTCATTGGGATCAAGCTTATCCATGGCTTCGAGTTTGTGGATGGTGTCGCGGGTTACGTACTTACCCAGTGCGGCATAATCGGCCTCTGGCTGCTTGTCGCTCATAATCTGCGAGATGTACCATTTATTAAACTGCAACGCTGCATCCACTTCTGGTGGTAACTTCCCCACAGCTGACGCTATCAAGGGAAGTAACAAGGCTGTCAGGATAATTTTTCTCATATTAGTTATGCCTGTAAATTTCGTATGCGGGTTGTATGTCTCTGTACCCCTTTCCTGGGTACATCGAAGACTGAACAAAATCAGAATACCAGACACCGCTTCCGCTATAGATGCACGCATGGCCCCAGGGGTGTCCGGGGATAGGCTGAATAACTGCCACGTCACCTTTAATGGGTGTCCCGTAAACGAGATGGAAACCGGCAGCAATCAAATTGCTTTTCATATCCTTAGCGTAATGCGTGTTGTGAATATTCGCACCACCTGCGCGAATGGCCTTCGAGACAAATTCGGCACATCTTTTTTGACTATGAGCGCCGGCATGCTGGCGAGCATACGAAACGGCGCTATTTGCATTCCACATAATGTTTTCCTTGTCAATTGAATGAGTAACTGGAAAAAACATTACGCCAATAAGTTAGGCATTTATGTAAGGAATGGTGACTTGCGATTAACCACTATCGGTATGATTTATGGGAATAAATTAAATAATAAACCAACCTGATGCCCGCCGCTAAGTGGGATTTTTTTTATGGGCGAAATCCCATGCCCTACAAACACACTTTGTCTGAAGTGCTGATGTTCTACTGTATCAAGCCGTTCATTCCGGTCATGCAGACAATCTTTAGTATGCAGGTGCCGCGTGGCACGATTGCAATCGCCATTTCGTTACTGGGTACGCATATGGTCAATGGAATCATTAAATTTTTCGTTAAACGCAAGGCAGGGTTAGGCCTGCAGGAGATAAGTAAAAATGGGTCATGTATCCCCGCATTTCAACCTTAAAGAGTTTGCCTGTAAATGTGGCGGCGGCTTTACCGCCGTGGCGATTCACAAACAAATGAAACGGTTCCTGTGGACGTTTTGATGAGTCTTCCGGGGTTTAATGCTCACAGCGGTGCGGTATCAAAATATCCGCTGACCAACACCAGTCGCGGACATATTATTCATGCCCCGAAAGAGGCCATTTTCAACCGCAGGTCAACGCTCGATTTTCAGATGAAAAAGCCAGTCGTTGAGAAGAGGGTAAAAGAACCCGGTTCGACATGGCGCGAACTTGTGACATTAATATTCGATACGGAAATCGAACAATGTGCCTTTTTATTGCCAGAACGAACCTGACGATAATAACGTGTTCAGATTTGAAGAACGTAACAGCCCTTTCAGGGCAGTTACGTTGTCAGTCGTTATTTATGACTTAGAAGTGAGACCGAACCGACGCCTTAATTTCATCAAGCAGCTCAAAGCGACGGCGGTATTCTGCGCGTTTTTTACTGGCGATCTCTTCAAGGGATTTGCGTGCCATCTGCAGCGGCAGCTGCCAGCAGAAAGCGGAGAGTTTTTTACCGTCCAGAGATGCCCAGAATTCATCATAGCTGGCGTGGAAATGGCGGCCTTTGCTGAGGCGATAGCGCAACGCGCGGAACACGTGGCCCTCATCGCTGACGGCAAAAATCGCCCGGACAGAGGACTGTGCAGCCAGCTGGAAAAGCACTTCCATCAACACGCGCTTTGGGAACAAGCCGTGGCAGGCGCGGGTGGCCTGTTTAATCACGTCACGCGTTACGCTGCGGCGGGGACCCTGAAGTCCGCCAATGACCATGACTTGCTGACCATTGCTGCGCGCGACGCTAAAGGTCAGGCTGGCCAGCAGCGTATCCTCGTTGTCGCGAAGCCACAGCGTGCTTTCACCTTCACGCTCGGCTTTCCCCGCAGAGGACGCATTGACCGTATAGATAACACCGTCTTTTGCATGGAACTGCGCAACGGGTTGCTCCTGCGGGCTGGTCAGGGCCTGGGCGAGGCAGCTCTCTTTCAGGCTATCAATCCAGTAATAATGGCTAACGATCGCGTCGGCGCGATCGTTAGCCGTCAAACCGCGCATCAGGTACTGCCGGTGGGTTTTGCTTGGCAATGTAATTTGAGAGGCCAGCAGTTTGTCGAAATCGTCGCGACCAGAAAGCGCCTCCAGCATTCTATGGGTAGAAGACCAGAACACCAGCGAACGTAACAGGAACTTCAGGCGATATTCGCGTTTGCGCCAGATCGGTCCCGGGACGCGTTTGCCGTTCACCAGCTCGGAAATAATATTTGTGCGATGCGGATAGAAAACATCGTTATGCAGGTGCGTATTAGACACGTGAAGACCCCTCTTTTTTTCTCCCTTTATTCTAAAGAGCCAGGAAAAAGGGATTAATAGCGCGAGGATCTTTATTTCTGTTTGGTTTACCGTTTGTTTCACTTCGTGAGGACCACGCCCGCCTGTTGCATTTTCTGCGGCGGCTATACTGTTAACAGGAGGAGCTATGTATCAGCGAATTGAAGGTGGGATGTGGCGTCACGTCTGGGTTGTCAGCGATATACATGGCTGTTATCAGTGGCTTATGGAGGAGCTTAAACGCCGTCATTTTAACCCGTATGAGGATTTGCTTATTTCCGTTGGGGATATGATCGATCGTGGGCCTGATAGCGTGAAATGCCTGCAGTTAATTCATGAAAAATGGTTTCGTGCCGTCCGGGGCAACCATGAGCAAATGGCGCTCGACGGTCTGGATAATAACGATTTTTCTCTCTGGATGATGAATGGCGGAATGTGGTTTGCGCAGCTTGAACGCGACCAGCAACAGCTTGCGCTGTCGTTGCTCGAGGCCTGTCGCGATTTACCGCATATCATTGAGATAACCTGTGCGAACGGTCTGAACGTGATTGCCCATGCGGATTATCCGGCAGCGGAATACCGCTGGCAAAAACCGGTCAGTGCCCATCGCGTTTTATGGGACCGCGATCGGTTGATGGGGTTTATGGTGGGCAAAGGGCAGGGCATCAGCGGTGCGGATCATTTCTGGTTCGGACATACGCCCGTCGACAGAAGGTATGATTTTGACAATCTTCACTACATTGATACGGGCGCCGTATTTGACGGTTACTTTACGCTGGCGCAGCTGCAGTAATAAATAACCCGCCTTCGGGCGGGTTCTCTTTAGGTCAGGCAAGACGCATGACCCAGGCATCGGTTTTACTATCGTAATGCTCACGGTAAAGGACTGAGTGTTCGCCATCAAGTATTGCAGGGACGCTGGTGTCTGCATCCCATGCATCGAGCTGCATGCACAAATCCGGGTCGGATTTGCAGGGAATACTTAACGTTCGATCGCCTTGTGCTTCGCCGCGCAGCTCTGCGTCGTCGATTTCAAAAGCGCCAATACGCACGCTGGTTTTCGTCATAGTGCTCTCCGGGTCGGTTGTCAAAATCTGGTATGACCAGTGCGGCCACCCATTTTTGATCGTAGACAAGGAGAGCAAAATCGCCAGTAAAAAAATGCGCTTTTTTTCAGGCCGTGCGATCGTTACCGGTAAACAGCCGTCCATCGCGAACCAGCTCGCGCGGATAGCTGTTTTTCAGTCGTGAACCGACTTTTTTTGCCAGCCCGAGCGGGTATCCCTGATACGTCACGATCACTTCATCGCCTGATGGCGTGCTGTCAGGATAGACATCGCGACCACGGTACCACTCTTCGGCTTCCTGATGCGTCAGGGCAAAGGTATTCTCGCGTCCGGCAAGGGCGATGACGGCCTCATGCTGCCAGCGATAGCCTTTATTATGCACTTCCGCCAGGCGGACTCCGATTCGGGAAAAACGGACCTTTCCGATGAGCGGCTCGATCTCAGCCGGGAACAGCCATACCTCTTTATCACGCATCCAGAGGTGCAGGCTCTCATCCCAGGCCAGGCCAACTTTTTCGGCGGCGGCGATAAGCTGTGCTGCATCGCGCCCTTTGAGGGGGGCAAACGGGAAGTTGCCGACCTTGAATTTAGGTGCGGGCAGGGGAGCAACCGCCTGTGTTTTACGCAGACGCGCCACAAAGAAGCCTTCGCAGTCGTAAATCTGTGGGAACACATGAAGGAAACCCTCAGGGGTGGCCGCCTCCTGTGCTGAGGCAAACAGATCGTCGAGCGGCAGGAACTCGACCGCATCCGGGTATTGCGCTTTCAGCCACAAGCAGACGTCTTCGTTTTCATCGCGGTTTAAGGTGCACGTTGAATAGACCAGCGTGCCGCCAGGGCGCAGGGCATGGAATGCGCTCTCGATCAGCTCCCGCTGCGTGGCGGCGATCTCAAGGTTGCTTTCCACGGACCAGTTCTTTAACGCATCGGGATCTTTACGCACCACCCCTTCGCCGGAGCAGGGGGCGTCCAGCAGGATGGCGTCGAAGGCTTCCGGCAAGGCGGCGCCAAACACGCGCCCGTCGAAGTGCGTCAGGGCAACATTATGAATACCGCAGCGGCTGATGTTGGCATGCAATACCTTCACGCGGCTGGCGGAAAACTCGTTGGCGAGGATCGCGCCCCGATTACCCATACGGGCTGCAATTTGCGTGGTTTTTGAGCCAGGCGCCGCGGCCACATCCATCACTCGATCGGGCGAGTTGCCCTCTGCGAACAGGGCAGCCACCGGCAGCATTGAGCTGGCTTCCTGGATATAGAACAGACCGCTCAGATGTTCCGCGGTGCTTCCCAGCGGCACGGCGTCTTCGTCATCGCGCTCGATCCAGAACCCCTCTGCGCACCACGGTACCGGCGTAAGCTGCCAGCGGTACGGCGAGACCAGTGCCAGAAAATCTTCGACGCTGATTTTCAGCGTATTGACGCGAATACTGCGGCGTAACGGACGCTGGCAGGCAGCGATAAAATCGTCTAACGACAGGTGAGAAGGAAGCGCCTCGCGCATCTGCGCCAGGAATTGTTCAGGAAGAAATACGGAGTTTTGAGCCACGGGCACACCACAGGGAAAAGTTCAGGTGCGCAGTGTAGCATAAAGGCTCCGGTGCGTTGACACCGGAGCCTTGCAGTTTAACGCGGCAGGGCGGTTCCCCATTCGCGCCACTCTTTCGGTTCGCTTTCGAGCAGCAGGAAGTGTTTACCCGGCTGCGCTTTCGGTGCCAGCGGCGTTCCCGGTGGCGTGGCAAAGGCAATGCCACCGCGAATGAACTGGTTGAAGGTGCCGGTTTTCACCACGCCTCCCGTCAGGCCGAAGTCCAGCGAGTAGCCGGATGCCAGCCAGAACACCGAGTTATTACGCACCAGGTGCTGGTAGCGTTCGCTGATGCGCAACGCCACCATTACGCGGTCGGAGAGCGTACCGAGCGTCAGGCCCGTGACCGTACCTACTTCAATACCGCGGAACAGTACCGGGGTGCCGATGCTCAGCGAGCCCGCTTCCGGCACTTCCACCACGATGCTCAGGCCGCCAAGGTAGCGCGAGTCGGTGATCGTGGCTTCCTGCAGCTCGAAATCACGACGGGCATTGCCCTGGCCTGGCTCCACGTTGATGTACGGCTGCAAAATGGTGTCGAGATGCTCAACGCCTGCGGCCGAGATCTGCGGCGTGACCACCGAGAAGCGCGTACCCGTACGGGCAAAGGTCTGCACATATTCCGGGTAAAGTACGGCGGTGGCCTGTACCTCGTTACGCGAGGTGATCAGCGTCAGCTTCTGGATCTGCCCGATATCAATACCCAGATAGCGGATGGGCATGCCTTCCGCCAGCTTACCGGCGTCAAACGCGTGGAGGGTAATCTGCCCCCCCACGGCGCGGGCGGCGGTCTCGGACGGGAAGAGAATACGTTTATCGCCCTTGCGCAGATTCGCGCCCGCACCGCTGAGGTTATCGAAGCTAATCGCCCCCCGCAGCGCGCGTGACAGCGGAGAGGCCTGCACGGTCAGTCCGTTACCGTTAAGCTGAACTTTCGCGCCGCCTTCGGCCCAGAAGACGCTGTTTGGCGTCAGCAGCTTGCGGTACTCCGGCTTGATGTGCAGTTCGATATCAAAGGCGTCGGCACGCGGGCGTACGGTAATCACTTCCCCGACTTCAAACTTGCGATACAGCACCACGGAGCCCGCCTGAACGTCCGGCAGGGTCTCGGCGCTTAACGTCAGCGTGGTGGTAGGAAGATCGCTCAGGCTGTTTTCAATCGCTTTCTCCAGGTTAGCATACAGCGGGTAGCTGTCGCGCACGGGGCCTTTATCCCCAGGTAAAATGCGGATACCGCCGTTGACCCATTCGCTGGCGCTGGCACCGAGAAACTCCACGCCGTCCAGACCCACTTTCACGTCGACGCGACTGTTCACCACGAATTTACTGTCACCGTGCACCAGGTCTCTGTATTGCGGGTCGATGGCGACGGAGAATTGCACCCCCTCTGCGGAGAGCTTGCGCTCCAGCACCTGTCCCACCTGCACGCCGTGTAAAATCAACGGCTGACCGGCTTCAATCCCGTAGCTTTCAGGCGCATTCAGGGTAATCGTCACCACACCCGGTTTTTGCAACAGAGCTTTATCCGCCGGGGCAATCACGAAGCTGTTGCTGGGCTGACCTTCACCCGGGATCAGCTCAAAGGTATTGCCGGTCAACAGCGTGCTGAGGCTGGTATCGTTCAGGGAGATCTTTGGACTGCGCATTTCGATGCGCGTCTTCTCGCGCAGGAGATCGACCACGCTCGGATCGACCGTCATTTCCCCGGTGACCGACCCGCCCGGGTTGAGCGTCATTTTGGTGAGCTGGCCGACCTGCAGACCCTGATACATCAGCGGCGTTGAACCCGCTTTTAGCCCCTTAGCATCGGGCAGGGCAAGCTTGACGATCACGCCGCGCTGGCTGTGCGCCAGGTCGGCGTACAATCCGAACGTGTCATCAGCGGTGGCAGGGCTCGAGTTTTCCGGGGAGTCAAAGGCAATGGCGCCGTTCACCAGGGCGGCCAGACTTTCCAGCTTCACTTTCGCACCGCTCAGGCTGAGGTCGGCATCCACGCCGGAGACGTTCCAGAAGCGGCTGCCCTTTTTCACCAGATTGGTGAAGCGACGCTCGATCAGCACATCAATAGTGACGCCCTGTTTGTTCGGGTTAATCGAGTAATCGTACACCCGGCCCACCGGGATCTTACGGAAATAGACCAGGGAGCCACTGTTCAGGGAACCGAGGTCCGGCGCCTGGAGATGAATCATCAAATCGCCGTTATTGAGGCGATATTTGGGCTGCGTATCCAGCGCAACAAAGTGATCCTGCGGCTCGCCTTTACCCGGCATCATGCCGATATAGTTACCGCCCACGAGCGCATCCAGTCCGGAGACACCGGCCAGAGAGGCTTTGGGCGTCACCAGCCAGAACTGCGTTTCGCTGCGCAGGGCATCCTGCATGTCAGATTTGATACTGACCCGCACCTGAATCTTGTTCAGCCCTTTTCCAAGGGAGATATCCTGAACCGTACCGACCTCAACCCCCTGGAAGCGAACGGGCGTTCGTCCGGCGACGATGCCGTCGGCGGTCTGGAAATCAATGGTGACCGTACTCCCGCGATCTTCATAGCTTGTCCAGATAAGCCAGCCTGCAATCATCAGGGCGATGACGGGCAGCAACCAGAATGGCGAAATGCGGCGTTTTGTTTTAATTCTCGCTTCAGTCGGCGAAGCGGGGGTTTCCTGACTCATGTGCATCCCAAAGTAAGCGGCTATCCAGCCATTCCACAGCAAGAATAGTCAATATCACCGCAGAGCCGAAATAAAAAGCCGCGGGTCCCATTGTAAAAGCAAGTAACTGATCGCGATTGATGAGCGACATCATCAGCGAAATCACGAACAAATCTAACATTGACCAGCGGCCAATCCAGGTGACGAATCGCAGAAGCAGAATGCGTGTCCGTAAACCTTGTTCACACTTTAAGTGAATGCTGATGAGCAGGGTAATCATCACTACCACTTTGGTAAAGGGAACCAGGATACTGGCAATAAAGACGATCGCCGCCACCCCGACATTGCTGTGCGCAAGGGAGATAATCCCGGAGAGGATAGTATCCTCCTGACGTCCGCCATTCACGTAAATGATGGAAATCGGCAGCATATTGGCGGGGATCAGGAACACCAGGGAGGCGATCAGCGCGGCCCAGCATTTTTGCAGGCTGTTGTTGCGCCGCAGCCGTAATGGAATGTGGCACCGCGGGCAGCGTCCGCGCGGGTCGGGCAACCCGGTATAGTGGCATCCCAGACAGACGCGCAGATTTTCATCGGGGCGCGTGGCGGGGCGCTGAGGGTAAAAACGCTCCCAGAGCTGCTCAACGTTCAGGTGGATCAGCGTCAGGATGCTCAGCAACACCAGACAGATGAAAGCGAAGAGTCCAATGCCGGGCTGCAAAAAGGCGTAGTCCTGGACTTTTATGGACGCAACGCCCACGCCGACCAGATAAATATCCAGCATGACCCACTCTTTGAGCTTATCCAGCATCAGCAGCACCGGGCGAAGGTTCATGCCAAGAATATTGCCAAACCAGAGATAGGCAATGGCGGCAACCAGCACCAGCGGTGCGCCAACGGTGCAGAACAGCACCATGGCGGCGGTAATTGGATCGCCCTGACGGGTCATCTGCCAGATACCCTGCAGCACGTTGGCATCAATGCGCACGCCAAGCAGGTAGAGCTTCAGCAGCGGTTCGCTCCAGGCGAAGGGCATCAGCAGCAGCATGGTGACGGCCATGGCGGCGAGGCGGGTCAACGACCAGTCGCGGCCATCGCGAATTTTAGCGTCGCAGCGGGGACAGAAGGCACTTTGGTGCGATTTCATCTTCGGCAACATAAAAAGCGTATCGCACTGGGGGCAACGCTGATAATGTGCACGAGGCAAAGCTTCGCTTACCGTATGGACAGTTATCTTTCTCGTCGGCGTAATTTTGGTTGTTTTTAAGGCCATCAGCTGCGCACAAATAAGTATTGTTGAAAGTTATAATAACTCATGAACGGATTCATCTTGAGCATGAGCGCATTTAATGCTTATTTTAATAGGCTATGCGGTAATTTTGTAAGACAACTAAGTGATTGAATAATGAACAAAACAGAATTCTACGCGGATCTGAACCGCGATTTTAAGGCATTGATGGCGGGTGAGACCAGCTTCTTAGCCACTCTGGCAAATACTAGCGCATTGCTGTTTGAACGTCTCTCTGACGTAAACTGGGCGGGCTTTTACCTTCTGGAAGGTGAAACGCTGGTGCTTGGTCCGTTCCAGGGCAAGCTGGCGTGCGTGCGTATCCCGGTTGGGCGTGGCGTATGCGGCACGGCGGTGGCCGAGAATCAGGTCCAGCGTGTGGAAGACGTTCATGCGTTTGACGGACACATTGCCTGTGATGCTGCCAGTAATTCTGAAATCGTTCTGCCGCTGGTGGTCAAAAATCAGATTATTGGCGTTCTGGACATCGACAGTACGGTCTTCAGTCGCTTTACAACCGAGGACGAACAGGGGCTGCGCGAGCTGGTGGCGAATCTGGAAAACGTACTCGCAGCAACCGATTATCAAAAATTCTTTGCGAGCGTCGCAGGATAATCAACGGATAACGTAGCATTTACTGATAGCGTCATTATAATGACGCCTGTTCATGCCTGCGCTTGTTGGCAACGTCCGTTGTAATCAGGAAATTTCATGGAAAATCAACCTAAGTTGAATAGCAGTAAAGAAGTTATCGCATTTCTGGCCGAGCGTTTCCCGCAGTGCTTCAGCGCGGAAGGCGAAGCTCGTCCCCTGAAAGTCGGTATTTTTCAGGATCTGGTGGCACGTGTTGAAGGGGAAATGAACCTCAGCAAAACTCAGCTGCGTTCCGCCTTACGTCTTTATACTTCGAGCTGGCGTTACCTGTACGGTATCAAACCTGGCGCGACTCGCGTGGATCTCGACGGCAACCCTTGCGGTGAGCTGGACGAGCAGCACGTTGAGCATGCGCGCAAGCAGCTGGAAGAAGCCAAAGCACGCGTTCAGGCACAACGTGCGGAACAGCAAGCGAAAAAACGCGAAGCCGCCGCGGCAAACGGCCAGGAAGAAGCGCCTCGTCGTGAGCGTAAACCACGCCCTGCGCCGCGTCGTCACGATAATAACGATCGCAAACCGCGTGCAGACAAACCAGCAGCAAAAGCCCCACGTGCGCCTCGTGAAGAGCCGCGCCATACTCCGGTTTCTGACATTAACGCCCTGAGCGTCGGTCAGGCACTGAAGGTAAAAGCGGGCAACAATGCTATGGACGCCACCGTACTGGAAATCACCAAAGATGGCGTTCGTGTACAGCTGACTTCTGGTATGTCAATGATTGTACGCGCAGAACACTTGTTGTTCTGAAACGGAGGCCAAGCCTGGCATGAACACTTTTTTTAAGCTCACCGCGCTGGCGGGTCTGTTTGCTATAACAGGTCACGCTTTTGCAGTGGACGATATCACGCGTGTTGATCAAATTCCGGTACTCAAGGAAGAGACGCAGCACGCGACGGTGAGCGAGCGCGTGACCTCACGTTTCACCCGTTCGCACTATCGTCAGTTCGATCTCGATCAGGCCTTTTCGGCCAAAATCTTTGACCGCTATCTGAACTTGCTGGATTACAGCCATAACGTTTTGCTCGCCAGCGATGTCGAGCAGTTCGCTAAGCGAAAATCCGAGGTGGGTGACGAGTTGCGTTCAGGCAAGCTGGATCTGTTCTACGATCTCTACAACCTGTCGCAAAAGCGCCGCTTCGAACGCTATCAGTACGCGCTGAAAGTGCTGGAACGTCCAATGGACTTCACCGGCAACGACACCTTCAATCTGGACCGCAGCAAAGCGCCCTGGCCAAAAGATGAAGCTGAGCTGAATGCGCTGTGGGACGGCAAAGTTAAATACGACGAACTGAGCCTTAAGCTCACCGGCAAAGACGAAAAAGAGATCCGTGACACGCTGACGCGTCGTTACAAATTTGCCATTCGTCGCCTGGCTCAGACCAACAGTGAGGATGTCTTCTCGCTGGCCATGACGGCCTTTGCGCACGAAATCGATCCGCACACCAACTACCTCTCACCACGCAACACCGAACAGTTCAATACCGAAATGAGCCTGTCTCTGGAAGGTATCGGCGCGGTGCTGCAGATGGACGATGATTACACGGTGATCAATTCGATGGTCGCGGGTGGCCCGGCATCTAAAAGCAAAGCGATTAGCGTTGGCGATCGTATTGTGGGTGTGGGACAAACCGGCCAGAACATGGTCGACGTGATCGGCTGGCGTCTTGATGACGTGGTTGCGCTGATCAAAGGTCCGAAAGGCAGCAAGGTTCGTCTGGAAATTCTGCCAGCCGGAAAAGGCACCAAAACCCGTATCGTTACCCTGACCCGTGAGCGTATCCGTCTGGAAGACCGCGCGGTGAAAATGTCGGTGAAAACCGTGGGTAAAGAGAAGGTGGGCGTCCTGGATATTCCTGGCTTCTACGTCGGCCTGACTGACGATGTGAAAGTTCAGCTGCAGAAGCTTGAAAAGCAGAACGTCAGCAGCATCATCATCGACCTGCGCAGTAACGGCGGCGGGGCGCTGACGGAAGCGGTTTCTCTCTCTGGCCTGTTCATCCCATCTGGCCCGGTGGTTCAGGTGCGCGATAACAACGGTAAAGTGCGCGAAGATGCGGACAATGACGGTGTGGTCTACTACAAAGGTCCGCTGGTTGTGCTCGTTGACCGCTTCAGCGCTTCCGCGTCTGAGATCTTTGCCGCAGCCATGCAGGACTACGGCCGCGCGCTGATCGTCGGTGAGCCAACCTTCGGGAAAGGCACTGTTCAGCAGTACCGTTCTCTGAATCGTATTTACGATCAGATGCTGCGTCCGGAATGGCCTGCGCTGGGCTCGGTTCAGTACACCATTCAGAAATTCTACCGCGTAAATGGCGGCAGTACGCAGCGTAAGGGCGTCACGCCGGACATCATCATGCCGACTGGCACCCAGGAGACGGAAACCGGCGAGAAGTTTGAAGATAACGCGTTGCCGTGGGACAGCATCAATGCCGCGACCTACGTGAAAGCGGGTGATATGACGCAGTTTGGCCCTGAGTTGCTGAAGGCGCATAACGACCGCATCGCGAAAGATCCGGAGTTCCAGTACATCATGAAGGACATTGCGCGATTCAATGCTCTGAAGGATAAGCGGAATATTGTTTCTCTGAACTACGCTCAGCGTGAAAAAGAGAACAACGAAGACGATGCAACCCGCCTGGCGCGTATCAACGATCGCTTCAAGCGTGAAGGCAAGCCTCTGCTCAAGAAACTGGACGATCTGCCAAAAGATTACCAGGAGCCGGATCCGTATCTCGACGAGACGGTACATATCGCTCTCGACCTGGCGAATCAGGAAAAAGAGAAACCTGCCGTACAGCCCGCTCCGGCAAAATAACCTCCCAACAGGCACAAACATTGTGCCTGTTTCTTTTTGTACTTTATCCTTCCGTCAGTCAGATTTTCAATTGTGTAAAGTTGTGTCTTTCTGGTGACTTACGCCCTCAGGATGCTTGAAAATAGCCGCAATACCCATACGATGTGGGTAATCGCATAGTGCGTTTTGTTAAACTGAGGTAAAAAGAAAATTATGATGCGAATCGCGCTCTTCCTGCTCACCAACCTGGCGGTGATGGTGGTTTTCGGGCTCGTGCTAAGCCTGACAGGAATTCAGTCGAGCAGCGTTCAGGGTCTGTTGATTATGGCGCTGCTGTTTGGTTTTGGTGGCTCGTTCATCTCCCTGCTGATGTCGAAGTGGATGGCACTGAAATCGGTAGGGGGTGAGGTCATTGAGCAACCCCGTAACGATATGGAACAGTGGCTGATGAATACGGTGGCTCAGCAGTCCCGTCAGGCCGGGATCGCCATGCCGCAGGTGGCCATTTACCATGCTCCGGATATCAACGCGTTCGCCACGGGTGCCCGTCGCGATGCGTCACTGGTTGCTGTCAGCACCGGACTGCTGCAGAACATGAGCCGTGACGAAGCCGAAGCGGTTATCGCCCACGAAATCAGCCATATCGCCAACGGTGACATGGTGACCATGACCCTGATTCAGGGCGTGGTAAACACCTTCGTGATCTTTATCTCCCGTATTCTGGCGCAGATTGCCGCGGGCTTCATGGGCGGCAACCGCGACGAAGGTGAAGAGAGCAACGGCAACCCGCTGATCTATTTTGCCGTGTCGATGGTTCTGGAACTGGTATTCGGTATTCTGGCGAGCATCATCACCATGTGGTTCTCTCGTCACCGTGAATTCCACGCGGATGCCGGCTCTGCGAAGCTGGTTGGTCGTGAGAAGATGATTGCCGCGCTGCAGCGTCTGAAAACCTCCTACGAGCCGCAGGAAGCGAACAGCATGATGGCCTTCTGCATTAACGGTAAATCCAAATCGCTGAGCGAGCTGTTTATGTCTCACCCACCGCTGGATAAACGTATTGAAGCGCTGCGCAGTGGGGAATACCTGAAGTAACGCAACAAAACATAAAAAGCCGGGCGGGAGAACACTCCGCCCGGCTTTTTTTATGCCTGAACCCTGGGCTGGGTCACCCGCAGGCCACTGACGACCGCCGCGAGGGTGGCAAGGGCGCCTGCTGTGAGGAGCGCAAGGTGGTTACCGTTTTGTCCGGCAAGGTTAAACATCAGGGCGACCAGTGCCGCACCGCTGCTTTGGCCCAGCAGACGCGCGGTTCCCAGCATACCGCTTGCCCCACCGCTGCGATGCCGTGGTGCTGAGGTGATAATGGTGTGATTGTTGGGGGACTGGAACAGGCCAAACCCTGCGCCGCAGAGGATCATGCGCCAGATGATGTCCAGATCCGAAGGCGACGAGGGCAACAATGCTAACGCGAAAAGGCCTGTCGCCATCACCGCCAGCCCCAAAGCGCCCAATAAACCGGCATGAACACGTTCAATTAAATAACCTGCCAGCGGTGCCATCACCATCGTCGCCAGCGGCCAGGGGGTGAGCAGCAGCCCGGTTTCCACTTCTGAGCGGCCAACTACGCTCTGCAGAAAGAAGGGCAGGGAGACCAGAGCCAGCATCTGGGCGCAGAACGAGCAGACAGACGTGCAGATTGAGAGCGAAAAGAGGGGAATACGCAGCAGGTCAACGGGCAGCAAAGGAACTGGCAGGGTGAGCTGGCGGCGTACAAAGAAGAAGCCGATCGCCAGCAGGGCGATGAGCTCCGCGGCGGTAATCATCAGAGATTGTCCCTGCGCAAAGCCGCTCAGCGCCGTAATCAACAGGCCGAAAGTCAGGGCATTCATCACCGCACTTGCCACGTCGAAGCGTGGCATGCTGCTTTTGGGACCGTTAGCGGGAAGAAAGCGCAGGGCAAAAAAGATGGCGACGATACCCAGCGGCACGTTAATGGCGAACAGCCATTGCCATGACGCAACGGAGAGGATCGCCGCCGCAATCGTTGGCCCGGCGGCAGAAGAGACTGCGACAATAAACGAGTTTATCCCCATTCCGCGCCCCAGATGACGCTGCGGATAAATCAAGCGGATCAGCGCCGTGTTTACGCTCATGAGCGCCGCGCCGCCAAAACCCTGCGCAATACGCGCAAGCGTCAGGGTATGCAGTGAATCTGAAAGGGCACAGAGCAGGGAGGTAAAAGTGAAAACTACCAGGCCGCACTGATATACCCGGCGGTAGCCGAACATATCGCCGAGGAAAGAGAACGAGAGCAGTGACACCACAATCGCAATCTGGTAGGCGTTAACAATCCAAATCGAACTGGCGGGTGAGGCATGCAGGTCGCTGGCGATGGTTGGCAGGGCAACGTTTGCAATCGCGCCGTCAAGGACGGCCATTGAGATACCGATAATGATGGTCGCTATTGCGCCATACCGTTGGGGTAATGGCAGGCCATCAGAAAGATTTTTTTCCATCAGGAGTAAAAAGCTCAGCGTGAAATTATTCTCAGGGTAACTATTTTAGCATTGTTACAGCCGCGATATGTCGCAGATTTGTAACGAAGTAAACGCGGATTGATTGCAGGTGACATGACGGGAACTTATAATAAAAACCGGTTCTGATTTTTATAAAACACTCGCTATGAGGTGGTAAATGGCTATTGCGGATTTGGATAAACAGCCAGATTCTGTTTCTTCCGTGCTGAAGGTGTTTGGCATCTTACAGGCGCTTGGAGAAGAGCGTGAAATAGGTATTACAGAGCTGTCGCAGCGCGTGATGATGTCAAAAAGCACCGTTTATCGCTTTTTGCAAACCATGAAGTCCCTGGGATACGTTGCGCAGGAAGGCGAATCTGAAAAGTATTCTCTGACGCTTAAGCTGTTTGAATTGGGTGCGCGTGCGCTACAAAATGTTGACCTGATCCGCAGCGCTGACATTCAGATGCGTGAAATCTCTCGCCTGACCAAAGAGACCATTCATCTCGGTGCGCTGGATGAAGACAGCATCGTTTACATCCATAAAATCGACTCTATGTACAATCTGCGCATGTATTCGCGCATTGGTCGACGCAACCCGCTCTACAGTACCGCCATTGGTAAAGTTCTGCTGGCGTGGCGCGATCGCGAGGAAGTGAAGCAGATCCTTGAAGGCGTGGAATACAAGCAAAGTACCTCACGAACCATTACCAGCACGGATGCGCTGCTGACGGTGCTTGACCGCGTGCGCGAGCAGGGATATGGCGAAGATAACGAAGAGCAGGAAGAGGGGCTACGCTGCATCGGCGTTCCGGTATTTGACCGCTTTGGCGTGGTGATCGCGGGCTTGAGTATCTCCTTCCCAACCTTACGCTTCTCCGAAGAGCGTCTGCATGAGTATGTGGCTATTCTGCACACTGCGGCACGGAAAATTTCTGAACAGATGGGATATCACGACTACCCGTTTTAATCCCTGCTGGTAGAAAAAA